>JAFXVJ010000008.1 GCA_017524615.1 Clostridia bacterium
AGTTGCATGCAACTCCTCCTGCCGTGCTTTGTAGTTTGCCTCTCTTAAGCACATTGTACCACATGAAAACGGAAAATTCTGCGGCTCCCGTTTTCATTCCTATTTGTGCCGGTGCCGCACCGGCATGGGGATTAAAATGATATGCAAAAGGCACGCAATGCCCAGTACGCCGGTGCGGGCGTACAGGCCATGCCGGGCATCCGCATGAATGTGCGCAGCTACGTGCGCCTGCCGGATTCAGAGGCGGGCAGCGGCTACGTCATGACGCAGGAGCCCTACAGTGCCGTGCCTGCCGCCCCGCGCAGGGCCAGAAGGCATATCATGGTCTCCGCCCGGTTCGGGGCCCTGTTCCTCTGTGCCGTGTTCCTTCTGTTCGGCATCCGGATCGTTTCCAAGGCCAGCCAGCGGGCTCAGATCGTGAAGCAGATCAGCGAAATCGAGGAAAACATCGCCGCGGCCAACAAGAAAAACGCCGATCTGGCCATTCAGGTGGCCGCAGCCAAGGATTCTGTCAACATTTGCTATGAGGCCGTACAGCGGCTGGGCATGATCGCTTCCGTCGGCGTTCAGTACATTCCCGTGGACGCCCCGCTGACCCGTCCCGCTCAGCCCTTTGTTACGGTCACCGCCGCGCAGGAAACCTCCCCCTTCTCCGCGCTGGACGGCATCATGAGCGGCAGCCGGTAAACTGCTTTATCGTCTGCCCGCGGGGGAGAAAACATGCGCGCAGATATTTCTATCCGAAAACGGTTACTTGCGATGCTGGCGGTGCTCACGCTGCTGTTCGGTTTGATTGGCGTGCGCATCGGCAGCTTAACCCTGTTTCAGGGAGAACCCCTGACGGCCCGCGGCGTGCGCCAGTGGACCCGGGAAGGGGTGGTGACCGCCCGCCGGGGCGCCATTCAGGATGCCCGCGGCAACGCCCTGGCCCTGTCCGCCGCCGCTTACATCGTGACGGCCAATCCCCAGCTGGTCACGGATGAAGCGGCCTTCGCCCGCGCTCTGGCCCCGCTGCTGAACGCCGATGAAGAGAGCATGATCAGGCGTCTGCAAAACAAAAAGATGGCGTCCGTGATCCTCAAGCGGCAGGTGTCCCGGGAAACGGTGGATCAGATCCGGGAATGGAAAGCGGGGGACATGCAATCCCTGCTGCGGGGCGTTTCCTTTGAGGAGGACAGCCGCCGATGGTACCCCAAGGGACGGTTTTTGGCCCAGGTGCTGGGGCTGACCAACGTGGATTCAGTGGGCCAAAGCGGCCTGGAAAGCGCCTATGAATCGCTGCTGCGCGGCAGGGAAGGATCCCTGCGCACGGAGGTGGACGCCCGCTCCAGGCTGCTGCCGGACGGAAAAACGGCCTACACGCCGCCCCAGGAGGGCTGCACCCTGCGCCTGACCATCGACAGTACCCTGCAGGGCATTGTGGAGAAGGCCATGCGGGAATGCCTGGCGGTGAACAGCGCCGCGTCGGTGCAGTGCATCGTGATGGATGTGAACACCGGCGCCATCCTGGCCATGTGTCTGAAGCCGGATTACGATCCGAATGATCCGCCCCGGAACGATGTGGATACCCTGACGGATCTGATGCGCATCACGGCCATTACCGATGTGTACGAGCCCGGCTCCACTTTCAAGATGCTCACCTGCTCCGCGGCGCTGGACAGCGGTACGGCGCATTTGACGGACACCTTCAACTGCTCCGGCTCCATTACCGTGGATGGGGACCGGATCCGCTGCTGGAAAAACAGCCACGGCCATCAGGATCTGGCCCAGGCCCTGGCCAATTCCTGCAACCCAGCCTTTGTCACCCTGGCGCTGCGCATGGGCACGGATACTTTTTATTCGTATCTGCGTTCCTTCGGCCTGGGGGTGAAAACGGGGATCGACCTGCCGGGGGAGAGCCCGGGACTGCTGATCAACAGCAGCCAGGTGAAAAATGTGGATCTGGCCCGCATCGGCTTCGGCCAGAGCGTGGCGGTAACGCCGCTGCAGCTGATCACCGCCGCGTGCGCGGTGGTGAACGGCGGACGGCTGATGAAGCCCTACATCGTCAAGGAAGTGCTGGATGCAAGCGGCCAGGTGATCGACCGCACGCTGCCCACGGTGACGGCCAACCCCATCCGCGCTGAAACCAGCGCTGCGATGCGGCAGCTGCTGGAAAACGTGGTGGAAAACGGCGGCGGCAAAAACGCTTACATCAGCGGCTACCGCATCGGCGGGAAAACCGGAACGGCGCAGGTTTACAAGAACGGCAAGGTGGTATCCAACGTGCACATCGGCTCATTCCTGGGCTTTGCGCCCATCAACGAGCCCCAAATCGCCGTATTGGTGACGGTGCATGAGGCCCAGGTGCCGGTGGATTACGGCAGCACCACGGCGGCGCCTTTCGCCCGGCAGATTTTGGAGGATGCGCTGCCTTATCTGGGCGTAATGAAGAGCGATCCGTCCGCCACGGCGGCGCCTCAGATGACGGTGCCGGATGTGACGGGCATGACCCTTGCGGAAGCGCGAAAAGCCCTGACCGCGCAGATGCTGTCCTGGGAGACCGACGGAGTGGGGCAGACGGTCACCGCCCAGGCCCCTGCGGCGGGCGCGCCAATGCCCGCCGGCGGGAAAGTGATGCTGTATACGTATGAAAACCAGCCGCTGCAGGCTGTCGACGTGGTGTCGGTGCCTGACGTGCGGGGGATGAGCATGGTGGAGGCAGGGCGCATGCTGCGGGCCCGGGGCTTCGAAATGGAGGTTTCGGGCAGCGGCCTGGCAGTGCGCCAGGAGCCTGGGGCGGGCACATTCGCCGCCTTGGGGGACACGGTGAAGGTCACCTTTGCATTACCGCAGGAAACGGAGTGAAAGAGCATGCTGTTGTCAACGCTGGCCCACGAGGCGGATCAGGAACTGCTGGAGATCCGGGGGGATTGCGATATTGCGTCCATGAGCATGGACAGCCGGACGAAAATGGATCGGGGCCTGTTTTTCTGCATTCCCGGCGCCCGGTTCGACGCCCATGATTTTGCGCCCCAGGCCATCCAAAACGGCGCCGTGGCCTTGGTGGTGACCCATTTCCTGGAGCTTGACGTGCCGCAGGTGCTGGTGAAAAACATGCGGCCTGCCATGAGCCGCATGGCGGCGGCCTTCTTCGGCCATCCGGACAAGGAAATGAAGCTGATGGGCGTGACCGGCACCAAGGGGAAAACCACCACCAGCTATCTGATCAAGGCCATCATGGAGGAAGCCGGAAACAAAGTGGGCCTGATCGGCACCACGGGCAACATGATCGGCCAGGAATACCTGAAAAGTGAATTCACCACGCCGGAACCCATTGATTTTTTCCGCACCCTGCGGCAAATGGCGGATGCCGGGGTGACGGTGGTGAGCATGGAAGTGTCGGCCCACGCCATTGCCATGGGCCGGCTGGAGGGCGTGCATTTCGAGGCAGGATGCTATACCAACCTGAGCCAGGATCATTTGGATCTGTTCGGCACCATGGAAAAATACTTTGAATGCAAAAAATCCTTTTTCCGGCCGGAATGGCTGTCCAACGCCGCCATCAACGTGGATGACGACACCAGCAAGGATATTCTGAAAGACATTGCCGTGCCGCATTCCACCTACGGCATCTGCAACAACGCTGACATTTTCGCCCGGGACATTGAAATCACGGAAGACGGGGTCAGCTTCATCATGAAGCTGTTCGATGTGAATGAAATACCGGTCAAGCTGCAATTGACGGGCATGTTCAACGTATACAACGCCCTGGCCGCCGCGGCCATGGGCTTGATCATGGGTGTTTCGCCGGAAACCATTACCCGGGCGCTGGCCAAGGTGCAGTCCGTGCCCGGCCGGGCCCAGGTGCTGGACACCCACACGCCCTACAAGGTGATCCTGGATTATTCCCACTCCCCGGATGCGCTGGAAAACATTCTGCGCGCGGTGCGCGAATTTGCTCGGGGACGGGTGATTTCCCTGTTCGGCTGCGGCGGGGACCGGGACCATCTGAAGCGGCCCATCATGGGTGAAATCAGCGGACGGCTGGCGGACTTTTCCATCCTCACCAGCGATAACCCCCGCACCGAAGATCCCTATGAGATCCTGCGCGCCATCGAGGCGGGCATCAAGCCCACCGGCGGGCAGTACGTGGTGATCGAAAACCGCCGGGAGGCCATCCGCCACGCCCTGGAAATGGGCCGGGACGGGGATATCATCGTGCTGGCCGGCAAGGGCCACGAAACCTATCAGGAGATCATGGGCGTCAAGCGCCCCTTCGATGAAAAGGTGGTCGTGGCCGAGCTGCTGAAGGAAATGGAAGGATAAAAGACGGTACCGCTCTTTGGCTTCCAAAGAGCGGTTTTCCCCAGGCTCCTTTCCGAAAAAGCCGATCAGGAAAGACACAATGTCCGTATCGATCCGGAAATCACAGGAGGAACATTCGATGCTTACGTATTGCGCGATCGCAGCGCTATTGGCTTTGATCATCGTGCTGCTGGTGATGCCCAGATTCCTGCCGTTTCTGAAAAAGCTCAAGTTCGGCCAGACCATCTACGATCTGGGCCCCAAAGCCCATCTGGCCAAGCAGGGCACGCCCAATATGGGCGGCATCGTGACGGCGCTGGCGACGGTGCTGACCACGGCGGTGATCGTGGTGATCGTGGGAATCAAGCTGGGCTGGAGCTTCAGCCTGGACAACGCCCTGTGGCCGCTGCTCTTCATCACCGTGGGCTGCATGGCGCTGTTCGGCTTCCCGGACGATTACATCAAGGACGTGAAAAAGGACCACGAGGGCCTCAAGCCCAAGCAGAAGCTGATCGGCCAGATGATCGTGGGCCTGGCTTTTTCCTGGTTCTGTTATTGGCGGCTGGGCAGCGACGTGATCATTCCGTTCACAGACAAAACCTGGGATCTGGGCGTTTTCTATATCCCCATCATGACGGTGCTGGTGATGTTCATTACCAACAGCGCCAATCTGCAGGACGGGGTGGACGGCATCCTTTCCTCCGTCACTGTGGTGGGCATGGCGGCCTTCGGCTTTATTGCCATGATTTTGGGAGATGCCATGATCACCAAGTATTCCGGCTTTGAAAACCCCATTTACCGGATCTTTCCCACGCTGGACACGGCGCACGATTCCTGGTTTACGCCCATCGCCATCCTCTGTTTCGCCCTGGTGGGGGCGTCCGTGGGCTTCCTGTTCTTCAATCATCATCCCGCTAAAATCTTCATGGGGGACACGGGCAGTATGTTCATCGGCGGGGCCATGGTGGGCGTGAGCATGCTGATGAAGTGCCAGTTCCTTCTGATCCCCATCTGCTTCACCTGCATCATGAGCAGCGTGTCCGTGATGATGCAGACGGCGTATTTCAAGTACACACGGAAAAAAACCGGCACCGGCAAGCGCATTTTCAAAATGGCCCCGCTGCACCATCATTTTGAGCTTTCCGGCATGAAGGAAAACCAGATCGTGCTGATGTACGCGGCGGTGACGCTGGTGCTGTGCGTGATCGCGGTGTTGTCCATGCGGCAGTTCTATTGAGCCGGGTTATCCAGGAAGAAGCGCTATTCCGGAAGGAGTGAACGGAGCCATGCAGAACAATTTGTATTTCGGAACGCAGAATAAGCGGCACTGCGCCGCGGAGGGGGCAGCCAATCCCTGGGCGGGAAAGAAAGTGCTGATCGTGGGCATGGCCCGCAGCGGTATTGCCGCGGCGCAATTGCTGTGCCGGGAAGGCGCGGCGGTCACTGTCAACGATATGAAACCCCGGGAGAGCTTTGGGGAAAAACTGGATGTTCTCAATGATCTGCCCATTTCCTTCCGCCTGGGGGAGGACGGCATCGACGCGCTTGCAGGCCAGGACCTGCTGGTCATCAGCCCCGGAGTGCCCATCGACGCGCCTGTTGTGAAAGCGGCGATGGAGCGGAAAATTCCCGTCACCGGGGAATTGGAAATGGCTTCCCGTCTTGCGAAAGGCAGCCTGGTGGCCGTGACCGGCACCAACGGGAAAACCACCACCGTATCTTTGCTTGGGGCCATGTTCGAGGCAGCGGGCAAGGTGGCGCACGTGTGCGGCAACATTGGCTATCCGCTGTCCGCAGCGGCGATGGAAAGCCGTTACGATCATGTGATCGTGGCGGAGGTGAGCTCCTTCCAGCTGGAAACCACCGAAACCTTCCATCCCCTCACTGCCGCGGTGCTGAACGTGACGGAGGATCATTTGAACCGCCACGGCACCATGGAAGTGTACACCGGCCTGAAACGGCATATTTTTGATGCCCAGGATGAAAGCAACTTTGCCGTACTGAACGGGGACGATCCGATCTGCCGGCAGATGGCGGAAGGGCTGAAAGGCCGGGTGCTGTTTTTCTCCCGGCTGCATGAGGTGGATCAGGGCGCTTTCGTGCGGGACGGCCAGATCATCCTGCGGATCGGCAGCGAGGAAAAGGCGGTGTGCGGCGTGGACGAGATCCGCATTCCCGGGCCGCACAACCTGGAAAACGCCCTGGCCGCTGCGGCGATGGCCTTTTCGCGCGGCGTGCCCACGCCGGTGATCCGCCAGGCCCTGCGCACCTTCCCGGGGGTGGAGCATCGCATTGAATTCACCCGGGAGCTGGACGGGGTACGCTACATCAACGACAGCAAGGGCACCAACGTGGATTCCACCATCAAGGCGGTGCAGAGCATGAAAGCCCCCACGGTGATGATCCTGGGCGGCTATGACAAGCATGTGTCCTTTGATCCGCTGGCGGAGGAAATCGTGAAAACGCCGCTGATTGAGCATTGCGTGCTCATCGGCGTTACCGCTCCGCAGATCGAGGCGGCGCTGAGAAAGGCGGGCTACACCGCCATCCGCCATGCCGCCTCCATGCAGGAAGCGGTGGAAACCTGCCGTTCTCTGGCAAAGCGGGGGAGCAATGTGCTGCTGTCTCCGGCCTGCGCATCCTTTGACATGTTTCAGGATTACGAGCAGCGGGGCAGGGTGTTTAAGGAGATCGTCGGGAAGATGCAGTGACTGGAAGGGCACAAAGCGGGAGGAGCAACGGAAGGAACAAGGCGGAAGGCGCATGGACCGAAACCGAGGGGATGCACGCCTGCGTGTGCCTCCGTCCTCCTCCTGATGCCTGGACATCAATACACAAAGGAAGCGGCGCATGGATGCATGCGCTTTTTCTTTTGATTGTCTGTGACAAGGAGGCGCCTATGCTGACCACAGTTCGCCGTACCCGCAGGAAGCCGGTGGATAAAACGCTGCTGACCATCATGGTGATGCTGCTGATGCTGGGGCTGTTGACACTGTTCAGCGCCACCTACTATAAAGCCCAGGATGGCGGCAATCCCTTTGCCGAGGTGGAGAAGCAGCTGTTCGGCGTCGCGGTGGGGGCTGCGGCCATGGCGGTCACCGCCCGGGTGCCCTATGCCTTCTGGGGGCAAAAACGGGTGGTGCTGGCGGGAGTGGCGCTGAGCCTGGCGCTGCTTGCGCTGGTGGCCGTTCCGGGCATCGGCACATCGGTGAACGGCTCCCGGCGGTGGCTGACCCTGGGGCCGTTATCCTTTCAGCCGGGAGAATTGGCCAAGTATGCGACCGTGCTGTTCATGGCCATGACCCTGACCGCCCGGGGCAAGAAAATCCAGCGGCTGTGGAAGGGTATCCTGCCTGTGCTGGCTGTGCCGGGCGCGATGTTCCTGCTGATCCTGGAACAGCCCAATCTGTCCACCGCGGGCACCATCATCATCGTCAGTGTGCTGATGGTGATGCTGGCGGGGGCCAAATGGCGACATATGGCGTTCCTGGGCGTAAGCGGACTGGCTTTGGGGGCGTATTATGCCTGGAGCGCCGATTACCGGCGGGCAAGGCTGCTGTCCTTTACGGATCCCTTCGCCAAAATGAGCGACGAAGGATACCAGCTTTCCCAATCGCTGATTGCTTTCGGCTCTGGCGGTTTGTTCGGCATGGGGCTGGGCCAGGGCCGGCAAAAATACGCTTATCTGCCCTACCCGGAGAGCGATTTCATTTTCGCTGTGGTGGGGGAGGATTTCGGCCTGGCGGGGTGCCTGGCGGTGATCCTGCTGTTCGTCGCGTTTCTGCTGGCGGGCATGCGCGTCGCGCTCAAGTGCGAGGACCGTTTCGGCTGCCTGCTGGCCGCCGGCATCATCGGCATGATTTCGGTGCAGGCGTTCATCAACATGGGCGTGGTAGTGGGCGTGCTGCCCACCACCGGCCTGCCCCTGCCCTTTTTCAGCGCGGGCGGCACATCCCTGTCCATCACCATGGCGGCAGTCGGGATCGTGCTGAATGTGAGCCGCAGCAACACGGGGAACCTGTGGTAGACAATGAAAAGACATCGGTTCAAGTGATGTACGGTTCATTCTCATCTGAATCCGTGAATCCACGGGCGTCTGCCGCGCGCTGGCGCCGCATCATTCCATCCGGCGCGGCGCTGCGGTGTCCTTGCTTGCACCCTTTCTTCATCCCGGCATAGCTTGGAAGAAGAAAGAAGGTGGAACCATGGAAGGATTCCGCGTGCTGGGCGGCGAAATATTAGAAGGTCAGGTGCGTTTGGACGGTGCGAAAAACGCCGTGTTGCCCATTCTGGCGGCGTCGCTTCTGCCGGAGGGGGAGACCGTGATCCGGGACTGTCCCGACATTCGGGACGTGCATGCCATGGCGGGCATTTTGAAAACCCTGGGCTGCGATTGTTTTTGGCGCCGCGGGGTGATGCGGATTCAGAACAGCGGGCTGAAGCACTGGGAAATGCCGGATGGGCTGTCCAAACAGATCCGTTCCTCCATTTTCCTGCTGGGGCCGATTCTGGGGCGGCTGCGCAGGGCCACGGTGACCTATCCCGGGGGATGCGAGATCGGCCTCAGGCCCATCGACCTGCACCTGAAGGGCCTCAGGGCCCTGGGCGTCCAAATCGTGGATGAGGGCGGGGCCATTTATTGTGACGGCTCGAAAATGCACGCCGGGGACGTCTATTTCGATTATCCCAGCGTGGGCGCCACGGAGAACGTGATGATGGCCGCCGCGCTGCTGCCCGGCGTGACCACCATCCACAATGCCGCCCGGGAGCCGGAAATCGAGGATCTGCAGCAGTTCATCAACCGGATGGGCGGCCGCGTTCACGGCGCGGGCACGCAGCTTATCGAAATCGAGGGCGTACAGGCGCTGCACGGTATCGACTACGCCCCCATTCCGGACCGCATCGTGGCGGGCACCCTGATGTGCGCCGCGGCGGTGACGGGAGGCCGCGTGGAAATCTGCAACGTGCATCCCTGGGATCTGATCCCGGTCATGGATAAGCTGAAGGAAATGGGCTGCCGCATTGCGGAGGAGGGGGAAGCGCTTACGGTGGACGCGCCGGAGCGGCTGCGGGCCTTCTCGATATTGCAGACACAGCCCCATCCCGGCTTTCCCACCGATATGCAGGCGCAAATGCTGGCTGCCGCCTGCCTGGCGCGGGGCACATCGGTGATCGTGGAAAATGTGTTTGAAAACCGCCTGTCCCACGTGGCGGATTTGTGCCGCATGGGGGCGGATATCCGGGTCAGCGGCCGGACCGCGGTGGTGCAGGGCGTGGAGGCTTTGCGGGGCCAGCGGGTCACCGCCAGGGATCTGCGGGGCGGAGCCGCGCTGGTGCTGGCCGGGCTGGCCGCCGAGGGCGAAACGGTGGTGGAAAACATCGGCCTGATCGACCGGGGCTATGCCCGGCTGGAGGAAATGCTCTCCGGGCTGGGCGCAAGGATCCAAAGAATACAGCTTACAACGGAGGAACATCATGTCTCAGCAGCCTTTACCCCCTGATTTCGTTCCCTGGGAACCGCTGGAATCGCCCCCACCGCCTCCTGTCAAACGGCGGGCGGGGGTGATTACCGTGGTGATGACGCTGGCGCTGATCCTGTCGGTGGCCGTGCTGCTACGGGAAAGCGTGCTGAAAATCCACAAGGTGGCTGTGGTGGGCAATCAGCAGATCACCTGGGAAGAGGTGGTGAAGGCGGCGGGGCTGGATCAACCCATCAGCTATTTCGAACTGAACGAGACAAAAATCGCCGAGGGGATCAACAGCCACCGGTATCTGATTTTCGATCATATGGAAAAGGTGTTCCCCGACCGGGTCACCCTCTACATCCGGGAAAGACGGGCCAAGGCCAACATCGAAATCAGCGGCCGCTATTATCAGATCGATGAGACAGGCATGGTGCTGGAATATGTGGGAAACAATCACCCGCAGGATTCCCTGATCAACATCACCGGCCTGCAGCCCAAGGGCAGCGTCAGCCCCGGCGCCATGATCACGTCCAGCCGGTTGGAGGCCTATACCGCCCTGATGGCCGAAATTGAAATTCAGGGCTTTTCCGGGCAGGTATCTGAATTGAATCTGTCCGATCCGGACAACCTAACCCTGGTGACTGTAGACGGGTACACCGTTTATTTGGGGGAAGCCACCGATCTTCGGGCCAAAATCGGCACGGTACGGGCGGTGGTGGACAAGCTGAATGAAATGGTCAGTAACGGTGAACTGGCCCAGAAGGGCGGCATTGTGGACGCGTCCATTCCGGGAGAAGCCGTCTACACGCCCGCCGAGCCCTGAAAAAGGGAATAAAATCGGAAAAAAAGAAAAAAATTTAAAAAAAGCCGGTCTTTTTTCCGTTTTTGGCTTGCCAAATTATCACAAAACAGTTACAATAAAGTAACCGAATTGTATTCATGCGCTTTCGGCTGTTAAGCGACGGATTGCGCGGGCAATACAGTGGCAAGGAACAGGGGATGATGGATGGATGAAAAACACAGTGGCCGCATTGGATTTCGGCACCAGCAAAATCGTGGCGCTGGTAGCAGAAACCAGCGGACGGCAGCGCTGCGACATCATCGGCGCGGGCACGGTGATCTATGACGGGTATATGGACGGACGTTGGAACGCGCCGGATCAGCTGAACGATGCTATTTCCAACGCGGTGAAGGCGGCGGAGGAGCAATCCCATGTTCGGATCCGCGACGTGTTCGTGGGCGTTCCGGGGGATTTTTCCCAGGTGCGCACAGTGGAAGCGAAGGTGGAGCTGCAGGGGGCGGATCCCAGGGTGACGGAACGGGATATCGCCATGCTGCTGGACAAGGCCACCAACGAGCTGACCGATATCCGGGGCAGCATCATCCATCGCAGCCCGGCCTGGTTTATCGTGGATGACGGCAAAAAAACGCTGGAGCCCATGGGCATGCATGGCTATGAGCTGCGCGGCATGGTATCCTTCGTGATTGCCGATCAGTTTTTCCTGGATGACATCACCGGCCGTTTCCGCAGCCTGGGCATGGAGGTCAAGGGCTGCCTGAGCACACCGGTGGGCCAGGCCATGCTGTTCGTGCCCGACGAGGAGAGGGACCGTACCGCCGTGCTGGTGGATATGGGCTACCTGACCACGGAGGTCATGATCGTGGAGGGCGATGCCATCACCAATTTGAAAACCATCCCGCTGGGCGGCGGCCACATCGCGGCGGATCTGGCCTATGGGCTGGATATCCCCCTGCCCGTGGCGGAGCAGATCAAGCGGACCTATGTATACGGCCTGTCCGCCGGACAATCCACCTTTGATGCGACCGATAAATCCGGCGCGTCCACGACCTTTGCCCGGGAACAGGTGGAGCAGGTGCTGGAGCCGCGGGCCGAAGAAATCTGCGAGGCGATTCGGGACGCCATCAAGGAGACCGGCGTGAAGCTGAGCAACTGGAGCCCGGTTTACCTGACTGGCGGCGGCATGGCCATCAACCGCGGCGGGCGGGATTTCCTGTCCGCCAAGCTGAATAAGCCGGTTCGTGAATTGCCCCGCAAGGCGGTGAAGCTGTCCAGCCCCGCCTATTCCAGCGCTCTGGGGCTGCTGGATCTGCTGATTGACACCGCCACCAATGCCCAGGCGGGCAGCGGTATCGGCGGGTTCTTCCGTAATCTGTTCGGCGGCTGATGTGCCGCTTGGCTCATATTGAATAGGGGGATGAAATCATGCCTTTTGAAGTACAAGTGGATCAACCGTCTTTCGCTTCGATCAAGGTTGTGGGCTGCGGCGGCGGAGGCACCAATGCCGTGAACCGCATGGTGGAGGCCGGCTTGAAGGGCGTTCAGTTTATCGCCGTGAATACCGACCGTCAGGCGCTGACCCTGAGCCAGGCCGATGTGAAAATCCAGATCGGTGAAAAGCTCACCAAAGGACTGGGCGCAGGCGCGGTGCCGGATATCGGCCGCCGGGCCGCAGAGGAAAGCAGGGAAGAAATCGCGCAGGCCATCAAGGGCGCCGATTTGGTGTTCGTCACCGCCGGTATGGGCGGCGGCACCGGCACCGGCGCTGCGCCTATCGTGGCCGAGGTGGCGCGGGAAATGAACTGCCTTACCATCGCGGTGGTCACCAAGCCCTTTGCCTTTGAAGGCAAACAGCGGATGAAGAACGCCGATATGGGCATCAACGAGCTGAAGCAGAGCGTGGACACCCTGGTGGTGATCCCCAATGACCGGCTGCTGCAGGTGGTCAGCAAAGGGACCACCATGCTGGAGGCCTTCCGCATTGCCGACGACGTGCTGCGCCAGGGCATCCAGGGCATTTCCGATCTGATCGCCGTGCCCGCCATGATCAACCTGGACTTCGCCGACGTGAAGACCATCATGGAATCCGGCGGCATGGCCCATATGGGCATCGGCGTGGGCAAGGGCGAAACCCGCCTGGTGGACGCCGCCAGCAAGGCCATCGCCAGCCCCCTGCTGGAAACCAAGATCGACGGTGCCCGTGCCGTGCTGATCAATGTGACGGGCGGCAAGGACCTGAGCATCATGGAAATCAACGAGGCGGCCAATCTGGTGATGGAATCCGCCGACAGCGAAGCGAACATCATCTTCGGCGCGGGTATCGACGAATCCCTGGAGGATGAGGTGCGCATCACTGTCATCGCCACCGGCTTTGAAAAGACGCCCTTCCCCGCCCGGGAAAAGAAAAAGAACCGCATGGCCACGCCTTATGGCGCCGCGGTGCCTTCCTATAACCCCTATGAGAATCGGCCAAGGGCTGATGTAAACGGGGATGCGCAGAGCTTTGACGCCCCCGCTCCCGCCACGTATGAAGGGGACAGCACGTATTTCCCCGGCGGTGCGCGGCCTATGGCGGCCCCCGCTCCCGCGCCGGCCTTCGGCACGGTGCAGCCCACCTATCAGGCGCAGCCCTTCGCGCAGCCGCAGGGTCAGCCCTATCAGGTGCAGCCCTACACCCAGCCCCAGGTGCAGGCTCAGCAGCCCTATCAGGTGCAGGCGTATCCCAGCCAGACCGCATATCAGGCGCCGCAGCAGCCCGCTGCCAACGCCAAGGATGATCTGGGTGTGCCCGCTTTCCTGCGTCGGGGAGAAAAGAAATAATTCCGTGTTCCATCAGCCACTCGGTGATTGCCGGGTGGCTTTTTGCTGTTTGATCCGCTGATACTCGTTTTCGTCTAATGCCTTGAATCTGCGGCCGTCCTTTCCGCGATGGCGCTGCTTCAAACGCCCCGTGCTGGGCGTACGCGGATTTCTGGCGGTCATCCGGGGCAGACCCATACTTGACCGGCTGTCGGCCATGGAAGCTGCTTGCCCCCACGCAGGGGCGCTGCGCCTCCATTCAGCCGCGTCAGAACGAAAGAACCGTCCCAAATCTTTTTTATCTGATCAACAATATGGCGCAACAATTCGATGCGTCCGCGCGTCATAATATATGAACACGATTGCCAGGAGGAGATACGCATGAAAAAACGGATCATTGGATGGATGGCGCTGTGCCTGCTGCTGTGCTGCATCGCAACGCAGGGCCTGGGTGAAACGGCGGAAGAAACGGCTGTTCCTGAGGAGACGGAGCAGGCGGAACTGCCCGAGGTGGATGAGTTTTTTCGCTCCATGGTGGGGCAGCTGTCCTTCACGCTGCCGGGTGTGCCGAATATTCTGATCGAGGCCGATCTGACGGAAGCGGATGCACAGGCGCTGGACATAGGCTACGCGGGATGGCTGAACAAACTGCAATTGGCCGGTCAAACGGATTCCGGCGCGGAATACCAGATACACATCGGCGATGTGACGCCCATGATGAATTGGATGCGGGCGGATCATCCGGACGAGGAGGAAGAACAGTATCAGATCAATGCCATGGTCAATATGGCGAAATTCTATCTGTCTCTGTTCAAGGGTGAAATCACCAAGGAAGTGGAGCCGGCCGTGCTGTGCGTGGGAGACAGGGACTTTCCCGCCATTAGCTTCGCTTTTCAATATCCCGACGCGGAGGGCGTGAAATACAGCGCCAAGGCCATCATGGACGGCAGCTGGGTGGTGCTGATGATGTGCCAATTGGACGACATGAACGAAGCTGTTTTGTACGATTTTCACCCGGTGACAGCGGAAGAAGCGGAGGCCTTTCACAGCCGCCAGCCGGAAACGGTGACTCTGGGCCGGATGCAGGCTGCTTTCCCTGTGCCGCCGGTCAAGCATGAAAGCGCGGGACACATCCTCTACCATGTATTCAGCCCCGATTACGCCTATCTGACGGCGGAGTACATGGCCATTCCCATGGGATGGATGATGGAGGATGAAGATGAGGACAGCTTCCTGGACGAGATGACCAGGGGCGTGGCGGAGCAGTACAGGGAAGCGGGGTATTTTGACACTTACACGGTAAGGAAAGCCGCCGAGGGCGCGTACATGTTTGAGGCCGAATACAATGGCAATCCGGGCATGGCGCTGAGTGAAGGGCTAGGCCAGGTGAAGGAGATCATGCGGGCTTATCTGACCCTGGACGGCGTATATATTGTGGACACGACCGACACCCCCATGGGACGCGCGTTCTTCGATTCCATCGTGTTTGCGGATGCGGCGCAGGAAGAATGAGCATGGCAGCAGGGGTAAGGATCGGCCTTTGCAGCAGGATCAACAGAATTGCGGCGAGAAACAGGGATGTTCGGCTTTTCCGCGGATGCGGCCCCTGCGTCAAAGGACGATCCTGATCCCATATCCGGACCGCGATACGCAAGTTATCAGATCAAAAAGGCAAAAATCCAGCTTCTCCCGGTGGTATGACGGACGATCTGTTTTCGAACAGGCGGTCCCCTATGGCGCCCGCTATGGATTTTGGGAGGCAAGTGTAGTATAATGGGGCCATGAAGCGGGAATAGAAGGGGGGAGCAGCATGGCACGCAGAGGAAAGTACACGGGCTTTTTGGCATTCCTGTGCGGGCTTGTGCTGCTCTTTTTCTTGGTATGCCCTGCGCTGGCAGAGGATGTGCCTCCGCCGCATCCGCGGATGCGGGCGATGCTGGTGGGGTGCGATCATTTCCTGTCACAGCCCGATACCGGGTCGGCGGCGGACAATAATGTGCAGATGCTGTCCGATATCCTGCTGACGGACAGCCGCCATTACGCGCTGATCCGCTCCTATTCCAGCAGCCTGTCCTCGGTGGATGCTTTTGCGGAGGCGGTGGAGAATACCTTCCAGAACGCGCAGCCGCATGATATATCCCTGCTGTATATTGCCAGCCATGGGGTCATGGAAAAGAACCAGGCCGCGTTTCTGCTCAGTGATGGGCAAAGGGAAGCGCTGCTGAACGCCGAAACGCTGGAACGGATCCTGAACAGAATACCCGGCACGAAAATCGTGATCCTGGACGGCTGCTATGCCGGGGCCATGATTGGCAAGGGCGTGAGCCCCGACGATCGGCGGACCTACCTGTCCGGCCCGGACTATAAGGTGCTGTGCAGCGCTGGGGGCAGCGAGGCCAGCTGGTATTGGCAGGGCACTGAGAACGCCGCTGCCAGCGGCGCCAGCTACTTTGCCACGGTGCTGGCCTATGGCCTGGGCATGGGGGGCGAACCGGCGGCCGATGACAACCGGGACGGCGTGGTGACCGTGAAAGAGGCTTATGTATATTTATGCGCGAACTATGCAGCCGCCACCCCCCAGATTTACCCCGTTTCAGACGAAGAAATTCCATTATTTACCTATAGCGGTGAACGCCATCCAACGCGCCTGCGGGCGGTGACGGATATCACGTTTGAGGATACGCTGCTGATTGCCGGGCAGAGCGAAGTGACCTTTGCGTTTACCGTGCAGCGGCAGGTAGCCCTGTATTACCAGATCGTGTATCATCAGGACGGCGCCTGGCAGTTTGCTCACGCGCAGCATTACCTGGATGGCGAGCAGCTGGACGGCTCTGTTCTGCCGGGGCGAAAAATGCGCACGCTGTCATTGAACACCGGGCCGGACAATGCCTACGGCTATGCCATGATCCAATTGATCACCCTGGAAGGGGGACGGCCCGTGTTCCAGGGGTCCCGTCTGCTGTGTGTGCAGCCTGCCGTCGGGGAAATACAGCTGTCAGTCAAAACAGAGGAATCGTTTTGCCCGGCAAAAGGCGAGGAACTGTGCGTTCTGGCGCTGCATGACGTGCCATGCGGGCTGACGGTCAGCATTCTGGACGAAGAAGGGCATACGGTGCGGCGATTGGCGTATGAGACGCCGTCGCGGCCTCAGCAGCTGACCCCGGCGGGCAGCACCTTTTACTGGGATGGCCGCATGACAAACGGCGAAACAGCACCCGCCGGCGTTTACCGGGCGCAGGTGAAAACCCGTCTGAACGGTCAGTCCATCATCCGTGAAAGCGAACCGTTTCGGCTGAGCGCACCGCGGGAAGCGCTTCCATATCCGATGCTGTATTACCGTGAGCGGTTCAAAACCATCTGGAGATGCACCAAATGAGAAGCGGACGGCAGTTTCCTGGCGGTTGAGAATACCGTAAGCTGATAGGATTAAGCTGACAGGATCTATACCGGTAACGGAATAAAGCTCGCGGGAAAGGGGAAAGGCCTGGCGGTTTTTTTTCTGCGGCTGCCACCGCCGCAAGCCCGCTTATCGGACAAACACGCCTCGCCTGATACTATTCTTCTTCTAAAATCTTACATCTTTGGGCGCCTTTTTCGTTCTGGCAGTGCTTCATTCCGGTCAACGCAGCGCTGCTGCGTCTCCCTTCGTTCCGCTTTGCCAGAAAAAAATCCATCCCAAATCTGTTAAGATTTTTAGATCCAAATTGGCAAGGATGAAAAAAGAGCAAAGGGACGACGGGGTATTCTCTTTAGCCCGAAAGAGAAGCAGCTTCGCGAGGAGTGGGTCCAGGGGATCATCCCCTGGCGCGGGGTTCAGGGGCCGCGAAGGCCCCTGCCTCGTCCTCCTGATCCTATGTCACTCTTTGCGAATTGTGTTTTATAACGCGAATAGTATGACGGAATCGGGACCGCCTCATTCCGGGGAGCGAAAGAAGAGAATTCTACTTTTTTTGTAGGTAAAACCCGGTCTGCTAAATTTGTACTGCGGATGAGTCGGAGGAGACTCCGGATTGTTGTTTCGAAGATATGTTCAGGCAGAAAAAAATTGTAACATTTTAACTGAAATGGTTGACATGCTTGTAACTATTTCGTTATAATATACTTGGGTGGAAATGCCCATTTCAGAAAAGTGGAGAGAAACATGCAGACAGACGTTTTGATCATCGGCGCAGGGCCGGCGGGGATTTTTACGGCGCTGGAGATGCTGCGCAAAGGAAGCAAAAAGAAGATTGTGATCGTGGAGAAAGGAGCGGCCATTGAAAACCGACACTGTCCCAAGGTGAAAACGGGGGCGTGTATGAACTGCAAGCCCTATTGCCACATCACCACCGGCTTTTCCGGGGCGGGCGCGTTTTCCGATGGCAAGCTGAGCCTGTCCTACGAGGTGGGCGGGCAGCTGCCTGAGCTGATCGGGGAGCGCTATGCCCAGGAAATGATCGACTATACGGACAGGATTTATCTGGAATTCGGCGCGGATACCCACGTGGAGGGCATCGGCCAGACGGAAGAAATCAAGAAAATCCGTCTTCGTGCCATTCGGGCGGGCCTGAAGCTGGTGGACTGTCCCATTCGGCATCTGGGCACGGAAAAGGCCCAGATCCTGTATGGCGAAATCCAGAAATATTTATTGAGCCACGGCGTGGAAATCCTGTTTGGCTACAACTGCGTGAATCTTTTGCTGGACGGCAAAAAATGCGTGGGTGTGGCGGTGGAAAAGCGCGGTGCTCAGGAGGAGATCCGGGCGGAGCACACCGTGGTAGCCACAGGCCGCCGGGGCGCGGATTGGCTGGAAAAGCTGTGCGAGGAGCACGGCATCGCCCATCAGCCCGGCACGGTGGATATAGGCGTCAGGGTCGAGGTGCGCAACGAGGTCATGGAAACGGTCAACCGGGTGCTGTATGAAAGCAAACTGGTGGGCTATCCCAAGCCTTTCAAGGATAAGGTGCGCACCTTCTGCCAGAACCCGGGCGGGTTTGTGAGCCAGGAGAATTACGATAATAACCTGGCGGTGGTGAACGGTCACAGCTATAAGGAATTGAAAACCGAAAATACAAACCTGGCCATTTTGTGCTCCCATAATTTTACGGAGCCCTTTAACCAGCCCATCGCCTACGCCCAGAAGGTGGGCGAATTGACCAATATGCTGGGCAGCGGCCACATCCTGGTGCAGCGCTTCGGGGACATCCTGGACGGCAAGCGCACCTGGCAGAAGGAATTGAACCGATCCAATGTGCGCCACACCCTGCCTGACGCCGTGGCGGGGGACATCACCGCCGCCATGCCCTATCGTGCCATGACCAACATCATCCATTTCATGCAGGCCATGGATGAGGTGGTGCCCGGCTTCGCGGGGGAAGAAACGCTGCTGTATTCTCCGGAATTGAAGTTCTATTCCAACCGCATCAAGATGGACCCCACTCTGCATACCAATATTGCAGGCTTGCACTGCCTGGGGGATTCCAGCGGCTGGACCCGGGGCCTGATGATGGCATCCATGATGGGGGTCATCATGGGCCAGCAGCTGGCAAAGGAAGACAATTGATCCATCTGTTTCCGATTGCTTTTGCCGGCTGCGGGCCGTACAATAGACGCATACAGAGGAAATGTACTGAACAGAGGTGGCTATGATGATGAAACGGCTGATGATCCTGCTGCTGGCGGTGATGCTGGCATGCACAGGGATGGCGCTGGCGGAGGATGCGCGGACCTTGAAGCTGGGGGATCAGGGAAATGATGTGCTGGAATTGAACACCCGGCTGCGGCAGCTCAATTATATGCTGGTGCCTGCGACAGACAAATACACGGCTTCTACCCAGCAGGCCGTATCCGCGGTGCAGGAGGCCTATGGCCTGGCGGTGACGGGAGAGGCGGACGCCGTGACGCTCGGCATTGTTTACGGCAATTGCTATCGCCCGCTTCGGCTGGGCGATACCGGCGACGACGTGAAATTATTGCAGGAAAAGCTGGCCGAGCTGGGCTATTACTGGGGCAATATCACGGGCAATTATCTGGAGGGCACCACCTCCGCTGTTCAGGTGCTGCAGGGTGAAATGGGCCTGGAAATCACTGGCTCCGCCGATGTGAAAACGCAGGAAAAGCTGTTCTCCCTGTCCATCCGGCCCACGGCATCGCCCACGCCGGTCCCCACCCCATCGGCGGTCCCCACTCCTTCGCCTACGCCGGGGCCGTATCAGGCTTTTCCCGGCACCTTGAAACGGGGCTCCACCGGGGCGAATGTCACCAAGGTGCAGCAGCGGCTGATGGATCTGGGCTTTTTCACATTTCACAAAACCACCAACAATTTCATGGACAAAACCGTACAGGCCGTGAAGGACTTCCAGAAGCACAACGGCCTGCAGATAACCGGCCAGGTGGACGAGGACACCTGGAACGCCCTGTTCAACGATGTGACGGTGCGCGGCGTGGGGGATGAACCGAAGCCTGCCTGGGAACCGGGTCCGCTGCCGTATTTCTTTGAGGTGGATGTGAAAAACCAGGTGGTGAAGGTGTGGAAATACAACGCAGACACCCAGGATTACACCGATCTGGACCGGGCTTTCCTGTGTGCCACCGGCACCACCACCTATCCCTCCCCCCTGGGCACCTTCACCCTGTCCGGCCGGAAAGCGGCCCACTGCAAATTCCCCAAATGGGGAGGCGGCGAAGCGCGGTGGTGGACCAAAATCACAGAGGATATCGCTTTCCACAGCGTGCTTTACGGTGACAGCAGCGACGATTCCACCTTGAAGGTCAATTCCCTGAAGGGACTGGGCAAAAGAGGTTCCCACGGCTGTATCCGCATGACGGTGGCCGATGCCAAATGGATCTATGAGCATGTGCAAGCCGGTATGCAGGTGTGGATTCACGATGACGCCGCGGCCGATCCGGAACTGCGCTACGCCTGCCAGCCCGGCGCGCTGAACACCCGCACCATGATGCCGGAGGTAACGCCCCCGCCGCCTGCATATACCTATGATGGCACGCAGGCTCCCGCGGAGGCGCAGCGTTCATTGAATGTGGGCAAGGAAGGCCAGGACGTATACTGGCTGCAGATGAAGCTGAAGGAAATGGGATTTTACAAGGGGACCGTCACCGGCCAGTATCGGGAAGGCACCGAAAAGGCCGTGGCGGCTTATCAGCGGTCCCGCGGACTGGGCGCTGACGGCGTAGCGGGCAAATACACCCTGAATACACTGTACAATGAAGTGCGCCAGGCGAATGCCACCGCCACGCCGGCCCCGGCGCCGACCCTTACGCCAAGCCCGTTGCCCACCCGGGAATTGTCGCAAACGCCTGTGCCCGCAGCGCCGGAGGCGACCCAGTCTCCCGCTCCGGAACGCACGCCCATCAACGGCTCCGCGCAGTAAACCAACCGATGAAAAAACCGCGTCTGAGAACCAGGCGCGGTTTTATTGTGAAACTCTTCGGTTCTTCACGGGCTGTCAGGGAAACGAAACCCCTTCGGTGTCATCCCGAGCGCAGCGCAGCCGGGAGGCGAAGCGCAGCCGAGCGATCTGTGCGTGCATTGTTAATCCGGCAAACAAATCTTTCAACTCCGCTCAAGATGACAGGAGAGGGCGTTTCTTTCTCCTCCTCTTTCCGTGAAGAATCTTTTTTTCATGGATCGTAAGCCCTGCGGGGCAGGGGCATGTGATGAGAAAGCGCATTATGCTTCGAACCCCACGCAGCGCAGGGAGGGCGATCCTGTGCCGGAGTAGGTGAGATACAGGGCCTGTTTTCCGTCCGGGAAGTCCACATCCACGGAGGCACGCTCCCACACGTTGCTGTTTTCGGCGTGGATTTCAGCCAATACAGGGCCATCCCAGGCGGTACGGATCTGGAATACGCCATGAAAGTATGCCCGGGTTTCAATGGAGATGCGACGGACGTTTTTGCAGTCGAAATACTTGAAGCCGATCACGGTGCCATCCTGAATATTGGCGATATGCGCGGGAATCTTGTCGTCGTCCCGTCCATCCTGGGTGATGCGGGGCATGGTGGGATCGCCGGAATACAGAACGGGCTTGCCTTGGACAAACAGATGGCACGCCAGATAGGCGGGATAATCGCCTTCCGCCCGCAGGGGGCCGCCATTCAGGCCGCAGGAGGTGATTTCCACCTGGCGGATGCGGCCCTGTTCATCAAAGAAAATGGGCTCCGCGCAGCCCTGGCGGCTGTACCAGGTGCCGTTGGTCTGCCGGTGATAGAAAATGTACCATTGCCCGTTGATTTCCACGATGCTGCCGTGGTTGTTGCCGCCGATGGCAGCGGGCATGTCGGCGGGCTTGTAGGAATCGATTCCGATGTCGCTGTTGCTGACGATAACGCCGCCGTAGGTGAAGGGCCCCCAGGGATCGGAGGCGGTGGCATAGCACAATTCGTGCATCACCTGGGAGGAATAAACGAAATAATAGAGGCCGTTGCGCTTGCGGATGGAGGACGCCTCGAAGAACGCATGGCCTTCAAAGCCCGTTCCGGCGGCGTACATGGCTCCGGGCGCCACATAGACCGGCGCTTCCACGATGGTGACCATGTCAGGCCCCAGCACCGTGCAGGTGGCACCGTGACGGGATTTGTCACCGTGGCCGCAGAAGCCGGTGTACAGGTAGGTTTTGTCGCCCTCTGTCAGCACGCCAGGGTCAAACTGGGGCTCGTCCCCCGGTTTTTCGCCCAGCCGGGTGCCATCCTGATAATGTACATAGCCCAGGAACTGATACCGGCCCGCGGGGGAATCGCACACCGCCACCGATACGAACCCCACCTTGTCGTACACGTAGTAAAGATAATACCGCCCATCGGGGCCCTGGGTGACGTCCGGCGCATAGAGGCACATTTTGCCCTGGGCGTTGACGGGATCAGCGTTGCGGGGAAAGATGACGCCTTCGCAGCGCCAGGCGCCCAGATCGCTGACGGGGGCCGACCAGCCCATATAATCCCCCATGCAGAACACGTAACCGTTGAAAAAGTCGTGAGAGCCGTACACATACACCCTATCGCCAAACACATAGGGCTCGCCGTCGGGGATGTACTCCCAGGAGGGCAGATAGGGGTTGAAGGCCTGTTTTTTCATGTGAATGCACCCTTTCCCATCGCGGCATGCCGCGAAGATTTTGCTTTTGTCACCATATATTGTGCCTGATGCGGGAATAAAAAGCAAGACGCAATTCTTGCTTTTTTGTTTGTTCAGTCCTGACATGATAAAAACCGCGGCCCATGCAAGACGGGCCGCGGACGGGGAGCATCAGGGGCGGAACGTTATTTCTTGGTGACGGTGAAGGTCATTTCCCCGCCGTTTTCGTCGGCGGTGAATTCCTGCGCGGTATCGAATGCATACCCATCGGGCACCCGGATCACCTGCAGATGATAGGGATAGGGCGCCCCGGTGAAGACGACCACGCCCTGACCATTGGCCACGCAGGGCTGACACATTTCATCGGTGCAGAAATTGACGATGCAGCCGGGGACGGGATCGCCGTACTGGTCCACAAAATACACGGTATATTCCCTGTCGGGTGATTGAACCTGAGCGGCGATATCGGAAGCGGAGCCGTCGGCGTAGGCCCAGGTCATGTTCAGCCCGGCTTCCTGAGCCATCATTTCCACAAACGCGTTGACGTTTTCCTCATTGGCGAACACCATCACGCCCAGGATATCCGACGGATCCTGCACGGTGGTGGAGGGATACACGTAGAGATCACTGTAGGCGTAGCCGGTTTCCTCCACGGAATCGATCCTGCAGCGCCCGGCATAGCCGCTGCCATCCGCTGCCAGCATGTCGATCAGGGCCACAGCCTGGCCGTTGCAATCGTTGTAGACGAAGGCAGCCTCCGGTTCCATGCCCGCGGGCAGGACCACCTGGAATTCCGCCGTGTCGCCCTGCACGATCCAATAAGCGCCGGTATTGAAATACCGGTACAGCATGCCATTGTCCTCGGAGAACAGCACTTCCCTTGCGCCTTCGTTGGTGATAAGGAGGGCCAGCGCGTCGCCCGTGGGATAAACGGGCAGGGCGGCCAGGGCCTGCGCGGCTTCATCGCCGTACAGCAGGGCAATATCATCCAGGAAAACGGCGTCTGCGCTCATATTGGTGTTGGGATCCTTGACGTAAGCAAAGGTGATATCGTGCTCGCCTGCGGGCACGGCAAGGGCCCACTGGGTCCAGGGGTGCTCGCCGCCGAAGGATTTCACCGTTTCGCCGTCCACGGAGACGGTGAGCAGGTCGGCAGCGGCTTCGGTGGAGGTAGCGAAGGCAAAGGCAACCACCCCATCCTCCGGCAGCGTCACATGCGCGATGAAGGCGGAAGTGGAATCTTCCTGTCCTGCGTTGGTGGAAACCAATACGGTGCGGCCATCCTTTTCGCCGGGCACCATGGGCCAGATGTATTCGTCCTGCATGTTGGACAGGACAATGGGGGCCTGGGCGTCTGCCAGCACGACGGCCAGCTCGGCGGGATCCGCGGCGCTGACGGTGGGCTTGGCCGGGGGCAGCTCATAGAGCACCCGGGTTTCGGCGTAATCGTCGCCAATAAACGCGTCAAAAAGCCGCGCGAAGGAGGAATAGGAAGGCATGGAGCCCGATTCGACGTAGCAGATACGGCCGAAGCGATCCACCACGATGGAGGTGGGAATGGCTTCCACGGAGAAATAATCGCTCAGATTGGTCTTCATATCGCTGCCGACCGGGAAGGTCATTCCGTGCTCGGCGACATAGGCGGCCAGGGTGGCGTTGTCATCGCTGGGCTCGATGGTCAGGGCAATGATGGCCACCTGATCCCGATACTGCTGCCAGGCTTCCTCCATGTAGGGGAATTCCGCCGCGCAGGGGCCGCACCAGGTGGCCCACAGGTTAATGAGCACCATGTCCTTTTCTTTCAGGGCTTCGGACAGGGTAAAGGAGCCACCGTCCACGGTGTCGACGGTGAAATCGGGCATTTCAGAGCCCAACCGGATGGCGGAGGCGCTCCACTGCGCTTCGCCAACCGCCGTGGAAGCAGCCAGGCACAGCGCCAGAGAGAGCGTGAGAAAAAGCAGAAAACGTGCGTATTTCATGGCAGGTTCCTCCTTATTGGGATGATTTATTCACCGATGAAGCTTCTGAACAGCTGAACAAATCCATCGGCGGTGGGCACGGCGCCCACGCCGATATAGACGATGGTGCCCGTGCGGTCCACCAGCACGGATGTGGGAATGGCCTGCACCATGAAGTAATAGGCCAGGTTCGTTTTTATGTCACTGCCAACGATGAAGGTCATGCCGTGTTCTTCCGCGTACGCGGCCAGGGTTTCCGCGTCGTCAGTGGGCTCCAGGGAAAGGGCGATAATGGCCACCTTGTCCTGATACTGTTGGTATGCTTCCTCCATTGCGGGAAACTCCATGGCGCAGGGCGGACACCAGGTGGCGAAGATGTTGATCAGCACCAGCTCTTTTTCAAGGAGCACTTCTGAGAAGGTGTAGGTTTCGCCGTCGATGGCGGTCACGGTGAAATCCGGCATTTGGGTGCCGATCAAATCCTGCTGGGTTTCCGCGGATCCGGCAGCGGTGAGACACAGGGAAAGAACCAGCGTCAGAAGGAGCATCAGAGGGGCGCGTTTCATGTTTTTTACCTCCCATTTTATAGTTTCAAAGATGATGATGCATTTATTATACGCTCTTTTCTCAGCATGTCAAGAAAATGTATAGAAAAGTTCAAAAATGTATAGATATACAATAAAATGACAATAAATGGAAATCATAGATGGACGGGAAAAAGCATAAGGGGCGGTCGGCCGATCTGAAAACCTGATGGGACGGGACAGAGAGAATCCCGGATCCTGCGCGTGCGGTGTTACTCGCTGGGATGGGATCAACGGGCAAGCAGGAAACTGATGCGCCTGTCAAGTTATGGAACAGAGCAGCAGGGCAAAACGCGCTTGCGTAGGGATGGAGCACGCATCCGCGCGTATCCAGCATATCCTTCAGCACTCGACAAGCAGATTTCGACTGACAAAAAATGGAGAATGAACGCATAAAAAACAGAATCAGGGGTTGATTTTACGCTGATGGGATGTAAAATAGAAAAGGAAAGGCCCCTTCGGAGGCTTCCGTACATGGAAGCGCCGGCTGCCCCGGAATCCGTGTGATCGGAAGGCGATCGAAGGAGACTTCAGAAAAGGGCGCAGAACAGGCGTTATATAATAGGAAGAAACTGTGTCTGATTTCCCACGGTTTTCCGCTAAAAAAGGGGAATTTGCCGCGCTTTCGACACTGGGGCAGGGACAGATACGCAATCATGCACAGGAGAAATGTGACCGCTATGCTGAAAACGATACCCGATCAAGGAGATCCGCATGGGAAACGCGCCGTTCGATGGGCGGGGATCCTTGCGTGCTGTCGGCGAATGGTGCTTGCCGTGCTGCTGACGACGCTCATGTGCGCATCCATCGGGGGGAATGTGATTTGGGCGGAGGAAGAAACTGCCATTGAAACAGACAATGGTGGGCCCTTGATTTCGCAGCTGGCCCGCACAGAAAGCGCTGATTACGTGAATGAACTGATCCGCACCCGCGTGGAAGCGGACATGGAAGAGGGGAAATACCTGGAAAACGGCCTTTCTTTGGTGTTTATGATCGAGGGGGCCGGCATTTCCGATGATCCGATCCAGCGCCTGAACGCGCTGTGCGTGGTGGTGCGGCTGAATGAAGCGGGTGAACCGGTCATCGTATACGAAAACAACGAAAGCACTTCCATTCCGGATCATCCCAAGGAGACCTACGAAACAATGGACTGCGCCACCGTGATGGATGGATGCTACGATTTATATACGGATAACCGGCTGGATTGCGGTGTGCTGGCATTGGAAAGACGGGGCATGATCCGCGTGCTGCGCTTCAACAGCAAAACCATCAAAGGAAACCGGGGATATGTGGAAGACGCGGACGGCATCCAGATCCACGTCCGAAAAGAAAGAAGAAACACGGTAGATGATACCCGCAAGCCCTATTCCCGGGGCTGCCTGATGGTGGGTGTGGGCATGGAAGAGTTCTGCGCGTTCATGAACAAGACATTGGGCGTGGAAAAACGCATTTTTGATGCCTATCCATATTTCGAACCGGGCGTGGATCGGGATCAGCTGGCGGGCCAGCTGATCCTGGATCGGTCCCTGGCGGTCGATTACCTGCAGGCGCTCTATGGGGAAATCGGCACGCAAAAGCTGCTGAACGACGGCGAAGCTGAAGAACAGCCGATGGAGTGAGGCACTGTAAAGAGTTTGAAATCTGAAATTCGGAATGTTTTATACAAAATGTGGTACGTAATATTTTCGTAATATCTATATATTGTAGAACATGGTCTGCTGAATTGAACGAATCGGGATAAAACGGTCGGTCAGCGCAGAAATATGGTCTCAAAATACGCTTATAAATGGGTAGAAATGACATGAAAACGAGCAGATCGGCAAAACAAAGGCCGAAGACCGAAAGAAACGGACGCTGAATCGCCCAATCGCCTGATGAAACGGAAAAATATTGGCCAGCTGGAATTGAAAAAAGAAGCAGAATCACAACGATATTGTAACAGAATTGAAACTAAAATTTTAGTAAAATTTCAGGGAAATGAAGCAAGAAAGCGCATGCCCGGACCGGTTAATCCGGGTTTCCGGCATCATGCGGACGGGCGCGAACATGCCGGTCATGCTGTCTATGCAACAAAAAACCATCCCGTCACAGGGAAATTGAATGCATCAAACCGCCCCAAACGGTGAAAAATCAACAAAAACGGCGCTGCGAAGCGCCCGGCGGATCAATCCTCATTCAGATTCACGGATTGCTCCGAAATGCAAAAAATTGATTAAAAATGCAATTGGAAAATTCGGCACAGCCTCTATTCATCGCTGAATACATATATATATGATATAAGCCTAAAATAATTAACAAATATTATGAAAATTTAGTACATTTAGCGTTGCTTTTCCAAGACTTTTGGTATATAATGAGACGAGTGGGCATAGAATGCTCTTTTTGCGTTTGATTTGCGGGTATGACAGCCCGCGGAGCACCGCAAAAACCAAGCAAAAGTGCACGAGACCCGGTATCAATCCCGCCAGGAGCGGATCACCCAAGGAATCATGGATTTCACACTGAAATCCTGAAAGTATTAGGGGGAAAAGAACGATGAAGAAGCAGCTCAGAAGGTACATCGCAATGCTGTGCACGGTAATGATGCTTTTCAGCAGCTTACCGACCAATGTGATTGCCGAAGAAGCGTCCAAACTGCCCGCCACTGAGACGGAACAGTACGACGAAACGGGAGCCGCGTCCGAGGAAACGTCGGGCGACGTTGCGGAACAGCCTGAATCCAGTAAGGAGGATGGCGCGTCGCTTGCAGACGAAACTGCTGATGACGCGTCCGGCGAGGAAAACTCGCAGCAGGACACGGAAAAAGCGGGATCCGAAGAAGTGGACGAAACTGTCGATGCATCTGCGGAAGAAGCGGGCGGAAACGACGCAGCAGAAGACATCGGCCAGGAAGCTGCTGATTCACAGCAAGATGATTCCCAGGCGGAGGATGAGGAAGAATCGTCTGAAGAACCGTCTGGGGATGATTCTCAGTCCGATGCCGGTGAACAGGACGACGGGCAGACGCAGCAGACAGCGGGTCAGCCCGATGATACTCCTGCGGATCAGACCGGCGAGGAAGACGAGGAAGCAGATGCCTCGTCCGAAGAGGAGTCTGAACAGATCGACGAAGAGATTGATCTGGCTTCTCTGATTCCTGAGATCAAGCCGGACAAGGAAATGCATCTGGACGAGGAAGCGGATTTCGATCTCGAAACGCCCGGCCAGCTCAAGCGGGTCCGTCTGACGGTGGATAAAGCGCAGAATGTGACGCTGCGCGGCACTGGCCTGCCGGTGTGGGTTTCCATTAAAGAGGAAATTACCGGCAATCAGGCCAACTTCACCCCCGCCGTCAACGAGGAAACCGGCGCCGAAGAACTGCTGGTGACCTGGAACGCCGAAAAGGGCACCTACCTGCTCACTTTCAGCGCCAACACCCCCGGCAAGACCGGAAGCTTCCACATTGCCTTTGAAAGCGAAAAGGAAGAAGCTGCGGATGCTGGCGACGCGGACGAACAGGTGCCGGCTGACGGCGATGCGGTCCTGACGGACGACGGTGAAGAGGACGTGTATTTCGTGACCGGCGAAACGACTGAGGATACGGTCGACGAAAAAGCGGCGCTCTCCGAAGCGAGCGGTGAGGACGGCGAAGGCCAGTCCGACGAAGAAGGCAAGTCCGAGGACGGCGAGGAAGGCGAAGGCCAGTCCGACGAAGAAGGCAAGTCCGAGGACGGCGAGGAAGGCGAAGGCCAGTCCGACGAAGAAGGCAAGTCCGAGG
>JAFXVJ010000009.1 GCA_017524615.1 Clostridia bacterium
ATCTGGAAACTGGGCAATATGCTGCTGGAAGTAATCTGTTTCTCAAAGATCCCTCGACTTCGTTCCGCTCTCGCTCCACTCCGCTCGGGATGACAGGAGCGTTTTACTTTTTTACTTGCTATTTTAATTTGAGCATAGTATGAATAACAGCATGAACCGTCGCGGATTATTTATGGTATCTCTCGCCAGCGTTGATTTTGCAGGCGCGGTACACCTGCTCCAGCAGCAGCACCCGGGCGAGCTGGTGGGGAAAGGTCATTTTGGACAGGGATATTTTTTCATCCGCCCGCTGAATCACAGCGGGGGAGAGCCCCAGGGAGCCGCCGATGACAAACACCAGCCGTCCGCCCTGCATATCCTGGGCGGCCAGGCGGCGGGCAAAGGCCTCGCTGTCGTATTGCGGGCCGTCGATACACAGGGCTGCTATCCGATCCCCCGGCCGGAGACGGGAGAGGATGGCGGCTCCTTCTTTTTCCATCACCTGCGCCCGCTGCGCGTCGGAGGCATTGGCGGGCTCGGAAAGATCGGGCAGCTCAATGATCTCGAATTTGCCAAAGCGGGAGATGCGCTTCAGATATTCTTCCGCCGCGGCGGCAAAGTATTTTTCCCGCAGCCGCCCCACACACACGATGGCCGCGTTCATGGATCCAGCAGGGGGATCACGGCGGCCAGATCAGGCAGCACATGATCGCAGTAAGGGGCCAGGGCATCGGTATAGGGGAACAGATCGGGCACCATGCACACGGTCATGCCCGCGGCGCGGCCCGCGCGGACTCCGTTCACCGAATCCTCCAGCACCAGGCAGCTTTCCGGCGCGGCGTGAAGCGCTTCCGCCGCCCGAAGGAATACGTCCGGCGCGGGCTTGCTGGGCAGGCCGTTAGCGGTGAGCAGCACATCAAAATCGTCGAGCACGCCTAGGGAATCCAAGTACGTACGGATGGTTTCCATGCCGCTGGAGGAGGCCACGGCCCGGGGAATGCCCCGCTTGTTCAGCGCGGCCAGCAATTCCGCCGCTCCCTTTTTCAGGGGGATCCGGCCTGCCCGGGCGGCTTCATGCATGGCCAAACGAAAATCCCGGAATAATTGATCGGTATTCAGGGCAGGATAATGCTGATGATAGAAGTCGCTGGCCGCGGCGGCATGGATCCCCACGGTTTTCCGTACGGCGTCGGTGGGCAGGTCCACCCCCTGCCGGGCGGCGCAGCCGCGCATGATGATCAGGCCGATGGCCTCGCTGTCGGTCAGCAGCCCGTCCATATCAAAGATGACGGCTTTGAAGCGGCTCATTCGTCGTCCACCACCACAAAACTGTCCATAATAAAGGCTTGCAGGGCTTCCCGATTGGCCAGGAAGTCGATTTGCTTGGTGGCCATGCCGGCATAGGGGAATTCCTCATAGGTGCCTTCGATGGGCATGCGGATGTGTTCCACCGGAGAGCCCCGCATTTCCATGGCCAGATCCAGGGCGGAGAGGAAATCATCGGTGCTCATGTTGGTGTACACCGTATTGGCCACGATCACATCCAGCAGCTTCATGGCGTCCTCTTCGGAAATATCCTTCAGGCTGTCGGCAATGGAGGACAGCACCAGCCGGTCCCGGTAGGTGCGGCCGTAATCCTGGGTGTCATAGTACACCTTGCCGTCGGCGTGCAGGTATTCCGCGGTGTGCACCTTGCGGATGCGCATATAGATCACCGCCGCGTGGCCGGTGAAATGATAGGTGCCGCCCGCGGCGATGGCGGGCGTGGTGGAGGCGGCGGAAATGGGATAATTCTTCAGGTAATGGGCTTCCCGGTCGGTGATGTTGATATCCACCCCGCCCACGGCGTTGATGATGTTTTCCACCTGGCGGAAATCCACCACGATGTATTTTTCGATCCGCAGGCCGAAGTGACTGTTGATGGTATCCACCAGGGCCTGCAGCCCTTCATACTCATTTTTTTTATTGGCGTAGGCCCAGCCGTCCTTATCCAGGAAATTATTGATCCGGCCGTATTTTCCGTCGGGCCGCATGATCAGCATATCCCGGATGAAGCTGGTGAGCATCACCCGGTGGGAAAACTCATCCACTGTCAGCAGGATCAGGCCGTCGGTGTGATTGGCCCAGATGCCCGTTTGGGACACCCACTGATCCTTCAGCTGGGCGTCCCAGCTGTCGATGCAGATCAGCATATAGTGGTGGATGCCGGAGGGAGTGTCGGGGATTTCATCGTCCGCCAGCACCGGGATGGGGTTGGGCGTATCCGCCAGAGCGGCGGGCAGCAGCGGCAGTGTCAGCATCAGGATCAGCAGCAGCGCGCAAAAACGTTTCATGGCTTTTGTTCCTCCGTTTCCAGGGTGGTATCCGGTTCGGGATATTTTTCCAGGGAAACGCCCGTTTCCCCGAAGATTTCCAGCGTGAAGGGGTCGGGATACCCCTGCTCGTACACCACCCGCCGGATGCCGGCGTTGACGATCATCTTGGCGCAGATGGAGCAGGGCTGATGCGTGCAGTACAGGGTGCCGCCGTCGATGCTGATCCCCAGCCTGGCCGCCTGGAGGATGGCGTTTTGCTCGGCGTGGGCAGCATAGCACACCTCCGCCCGGGTGCCGCTTGGAATGCCCAGCTTGCGGCGCAGGCATTCGCCCTTTTCCCGGCAGGTTTTCATGCCGGCGGGGGCGCCGTTGTAGCCGGTGGTCATGATGCGTTTATCCTTCACGATCACCGCGCCGACGGCCCGGCCCGGGGCGAAGCAGCTGGTCCAGGTGGCCACCACCCGGGCCATTTCCATAAATCGGTGATCCCACTTATCCATGATGCTTTTCCTCCCATGCTTTATTCTCCAGCGGCAGAAACCGGCGCAGCAGCGCTTCTTCTGCCCGGCAGGCTTCCGCGGCCTTTTCCGCGTATTCCCTGCCGTCGCCGTCCCGGGTGTCTGAAATGGCGCGGACAGCGGCGTAGGGCACCCGCATTTCATAGCAGCATTGAGCGATGGCCGCGCCCTCCATGTCGCAGGCGGCGGCCCCAAAGGCGCGGGCCAGGGAGTTTTTCTTTTCCGTGCCCACGATGAACTGATCTCCCGTGGCGATGGCGGCGCGCACGGCGGTGAGCCCCGCCTCCCCGGCCGCCTGATCCAGCAGGGCTGTCATGGCCGGATCCGTGGGGATATGCACGATGTTAGGCCCTGAAATCATCCCCGGCGGATCGCCGATAGGCGTGGTATCTATATCGTGCTGCACGGCGCTTTGGGCGATCACGATGTCGCCGATGCCCAGGCTGGGCAGCAGGGCGCCCGCCACGCCGATATTCAGCACCCGGGTGACCCCCAGCGCCAGGATCATGCCCTGGGCGCACAGGGCGGCGTGCACCTTGCCCACCCCGCACCGGGCCAGGCAGAGAGGCTCGCCTTGCAGCGTGCCGGTATAATAACGGGTGAAACCGATGGTTTGTTCCTTCACGTCCCGCATTTCATCCCGCAGGGCGTTGACCTCCAGGTCCATGGCGCCGATGATGCCCAGCATAGGGGGCCCTCCTTACATTCTGGGGTCGATGCGGTCGTAATAGCGCAGCAGGTTCTCCCCCGCAATGCCGCGCACCTCCGCTTCCGTCAGGCCGCGGCGTTTGAGCGCGGCCAACAGGGCGGGCACGTCCTGGGGACCGGTCAGGCCCCGGGGCTTGCACTCGATGCCGTCAAAATCGGATCCGAAGCCCACGTGTCCCTCGCCGCCCAAGGCCAGCATGTGCAGGATATGGTCGCACACGGTGTCCAGATCGGCCCGGCCGTCGTCGGAAAGGAACCAGGGATAGAAATTGACGCCCACATAGCCGCCCGCCTCAAACAGCGCCTTCAGCTGATCGTCGGTCAGGTTGCGGCAGTGGCCGCACAGCGCGGCGCAGCAGGAATGAGAGGCCAGGGGTATGAGCCCCATATCCAGCAGGTCGAAAAACCCCCGCTGATTCAGGTGGGAGGTATCGATGGCGATGCCCAGCCGCGCCATCTCCCGGGCGGCGTCCCGGCCAAAGGGCTTGAGCGGCGCATGACCGTCGATTTTTGCGGGCGTGCCTACGCAGTTTTCATAATTCCAGGTCAGCGCCGCCATGCGCACGCCCTTTTCCCGCCAGGCAGTCAGCAGGGCCAGATCGCCGTTGAGCAGATCGCACCCCTCCACGGAATAAATAAAGGCGGATTGGCCTTCGTGGGCGTCCCGGTAATCGGTGAGGCGGGGAAGCCCCTCCTCCTCCATTTGCTTTCCTGCCAGCCACATGGCGTCAAAGCAGCGGGCAATATCCTCCAGCGCCGGGCTGCCGCCCACAAACAGGGCCATGGTCTGTACGGACACACCGCCCCGGCGCAGGCCGTCCGGGGTGATATCGAGATCGCTGCCGGGATGAAGGGCCCGGCGGTGCAGGGTATCGGCGTGGGTGTCAATGATGAGCATACTGCTCCCTCCCCGTACGCATGATCGCGCGGATCGATCCGGAAAACCGGCGCGTCCATCCCCCTGTGGGGAAAACGCTTTTCCTATTATAGCACAAGCCAGGGAAACGAACAACGGTTCGCCGCGAAACTTTTCTTCCAGGAAATGGATGAAGTGGATGACCTTTCCGGCCATCCGATCTCGCCATGCCCATAGCCAAAATGGTGAAATCTGGGCCGCGGTTTGTGCAATTTATTCATATTGGCATAGAATTCGGGCTATATTTCGTCAGAAAAGCGGACTGGTATTTCTCAGCAAAATCTGTTATAATATTTCAAGAATGGAAATTGCTTTTCCAGATATTCAAAGATATACACAGATCAATAGGGAAACAAGCATGGTTTTGTTTCGGTCATGATGAATCGTGAAAGGAGGATTCTATGGCGCAGTATCCCAAAGTTCGCATCATTCCCCTGGGCGGTGTGGATGAAATCGGCAAGAACATGACTGCCATTGAATATGAAGACGATATCCTGGTGGTGGACGTAGGCTCCATTTTCCCCAATGAAGATATGCTGGGCATTGACCTGGTGATTCCGGACGCCGCATATCTGGAGGAAAACAAGGACCGGGTGCGGGGCTATGTATTCACCCACGGCCATGAGGACCATATCGGCGCCACGCCCTACATTCTCCGCCAGGTGCCCGCCCCCATCTGGGGCACGCGGCTGACCTTGGCGCTGATCGACCTGAAGCTTCGGGAGCACCGGGTGGGCGGCATCCAGATGAACACCATCACGCCCCGGGACGAGGTGAAAATCGGTCAGTTCACGGTAAAATTCGTGAAGGTGAGCCATTCCATCCCCGGCGCCTGCGCGCTGATCATCAAGTGTCCGGCGGGCACCATCGTTCATTCCGGCGACTTCAAAATCGATTTCACCCCGGTGGATGGGGAAGTCACCGATCTGAGCAGCCTGGCCGCGGCCGGGGACGAGGGCGTGCTGGCCCTGCTGTGTGAAAGCACCAACATCGAACGCCCCGGCTACACCATGAGCGAAAGGAAAATCGGCGAAACCTTCATCAATCAGTTCCGCAACGCCCAGGGCCGGGTGATCGTGGCCATGTTCGCCAGCAACATCAACCGCCTGCAGCAGGTGATCGACAGCGCCATCCGCTTTGGCCGGCGGGTGTGCTTTGTGGGCCGCAGCATGATCTCCGTCACCCGGGTGGCCATGCAGCTGGGCGAATTGGTGATCCCGGAGGGTTATTTGCTGGAGGTGGACGACCTGGACGGCTACCGGGACGATGAACTGCTGATCCTCACCACCGGCAGCCAGGGCGAGCCCATGAGCGGCCTGACCCGCATGGCCTTTTCCGAGCACCGCAAATTGCAGATCAAGCCCAGCGATAAGGTCATCATTTCCGCCACACCCATTCCCGGCAATGAGAAATTCGTGTCCCGGGTGATCAATCAGCTGTATCGCTGCGGGGCGGAGGTCATTTACGAGGCCATGGCGGAGGTGCACGTGTCCGGTCACGCCTGCCAGGAGGAAATCAAGCTGATGCACGCGCTGGTGCGGCCCAAGTATTTCATCCCCGTCCATGGGGAATACCGCATGCTGTGGCAGCATGCCGAGCTGGCGGAATCCATGGGCATGGACCGGAAAAACATCGTGCTGCCCGCCGCAGGCCAGGTGATCGAAATGAGCCAGGACAGTCTGTCCATTGCCGGAACCGTTCAGACCGGCGAAGTGCTGGTGGACGGCCTGGGCATCGGCGACGTGGGCAATGTGGTGCTGCGGGACCGCAAACACCTCTCTCAGGATGGCCTGATCATTGTGGCCATGGCCTTTGACCGCACCAACGGCGTGCTGGTGTCCGGTCCCGATGTGATCTCCCGCGGCTTTGTGTACGTCCGGGAAAATGAGGATATCATCGAATCGACCCGGGAAGTGGTGCGCTCCATCATTGCCTCCTACGGCCGCATTGAGGGCAGCGACTGGCCCAGCATCAAGAACCGGATCAAGGATGAGCTGCACCGCTACATTTATGAGAAGATCAAGCGCAATCCCATGATCCTGCCCATCATCGTGGATCTGGGGTAAGGAACGGCGGCCTTTGCCGCCGCGCCTGATTCATACTATTCTTCTTCAAAGATCCAAATTGGCAAGGATGAAAAAAGAGCAAAGGGACGGCGGGGTATTCTCGTTAGCCCGAAAGAGAACCAGAAAGGGCGCTATAACGGCGGTGGTCATCGTATAGCTTCTGGCCCGGCCGCTGAAAGCGGCCAACCCGGATGCAAAGCATCCGGGGAAAGCCGGGGGATCATCCTCAGGGAAAAGCTCGCTTTCCCCTGGGATTTCCCCGGTTTTCTCTGGGCTAGAAGCCCCAAACGTTCGCAATCCCAGCGTAACACGCGATGATTCCTTGGTTCTATCGATCAAGCAGCTTCGCGAGGAGTGGGTCCAGGGGATCATCCCCTGGCGCGGGGTTCAGGGGCCGCGAAGGCCCCTGCCTCGTCCTACCGATCTTATCTCTCTCTTTGCGAATTGTGTTTTTGAAGAAGAATAGTATCAATCGGGAGCCTCATGAAGAAAGCCATCTGTCGGGGAAAACATACGTCCCCTCGCAGATGGCTTTTTTTCGGTTTTTCACGGATTGTTATGGAAACGAAACCCCTTCGGTGTCATCCCGAGCGAAGCGAAGCGCCGTCATGGGAGCCGTGCGTGAATCCGGCAAACAGATTATTCGCCCCCCCTCTGATCTCGCTTCACTCCGCTCAGGATGACAGGCAGGGCTGTGTCTTTCTCCCGGGTTTGCCGTGCAGCATCTCTTTTTCAGCGGCGCCCGTTTGCATGGAGCTTCATGCGTCCGGGGCTTGGGAACGGATGCTTGTCATTCACCCCATAAAAGTATCATTTCTGTAACAATTGACTTGATTTCTTGATTTGACGGGGCATGGCGGCCGTGATACACTGATATCCGGAAGGTGATGAACATGGAGGCTTGTGGCCTGAACCGTTTTTTTGCGCCGGCTCAGCGGGAGCGCTTTTTTCACGCCGTGGCCCGGCGCCGCAGCGTGCGGACGTATACAGCGGATCCTGATGTGGGCCAGATGAGCGCGCTGAATTATGCCGCTGCCCGGGTGTGCCTGCCGGGGGTGCGGATCGTGCTGGGGGAGGCTCCGGCCGCCTTGCTGTACCGGCATTTGCCCTTTGTGACGGCCATCAGCGGCACCAGCCGCTATGCCGCCGTGATCGCCAACGGCCAGGCCGATCCCCATGCCGCCATTCACGCGGGCATCAGCGGGGAAGCGCTGGTGCTGGAAGCCACGGCGCTGGGCGTGGGCACCTGCTGGGTGATGGCGTTCAAGCGCAAAAGCGTGGATATCCCCCTGCAGGCGGGGGAGAAGGTGCTGGCGGTGATTGCGCTGGGCCGGTTTGAAAATCGGGATGAGAGCGCCCGGAAACGCAAGAAGCTGACTGAGATTTGCGCGGAAGACCCGTCCCCCTGGCCGCTGTGGGCGTATAATGCGGCTGAATGCGTGCGCCAGGCCCCTTCTGCCCTGAACCGTCAGCCCTGGCGGCTGTCCTTTTCGGGCCGCACCCTGCTGCTGACCCAGACCGGGGGATGCGACCTGGATATGGGCATCGCGCTGCTGCATCTGTCCCTGGGGCTGGAGCAGCGGCCGCATGAAATCCGGTGGGAGACGGGGAAGAACATTGCTTCTATCCTGTCGGAGGACCGGATCTGACGCTGTTTTCGTAAAATGAGCGGGCGCGCCGCCGGCCGACCGCCCTTGAGCCGCTGACGGGAAAGGATGCGGCCGGCAGGGCCGCGGCGCCCGGTCCGCCGTCAGGCGCAAACCACAAAAAACGGAAGGGTGGGCGGAAAACATGAGCACATTCCAAATCGCGCTGAGCAATGTGCTGCTGACGCTGCTGTACATCGCGCCGGGATACGCCGCGTGCAAGCTGAAGAAAGCGTCGGCCGACCATCTGCCCACGCTGTCGGCGGTGCTGATTTATATCTGCTCTCCCTGTCTGATCGTCACGTCCTTTTTGAACATGGATTTTTCCTGGGACATCCTGGGCCAAATGGGCCTGTTTTTCCTGGTGACGCTGATGCTGCAAAGCGCCTTCATGGCGATTCTGTACGGGCTGATTCACGGGAAATATGACGATGCCCGCTACCGCATCCTGACCATCGCGGCGGTGATGGGCAACGTGGGCTTTTTCGGCAAGCCTATTGTGGAGGCACTGCTCCCCGATCATCCCGAAGCCGTCTGCTTTTCCGCCATTTTCAGCGCGTCCATGAATGTGCTGGTGTTCACCATGGGCATTTTCTGCCTGACCCGGAAAAAGGAATATATGACGGTGAAAGCGGCGATAGTGAACCCCGCCTCCCTGAGCCTGTATGTGGCGCTGCCCCTGTTTATCCTGGGCGCGCGCCACCATATCCCCGAAATGCTGCTGAACAGCATGCGGCTGCTGGGCAACATGACCACGCCCCTTTGCATGTTCATTCTGGGCATCCGATTGGCCACGGTGCCGTGGAAAACGCTGCTGCTAAGGCCGTTTGTGTATGGCATATCCCTGTGCAAGCTGGTGGCCTTCCCGCTGTTTGGGTTCGGCATCGTGTCGCTGCTGCCGCTGCCAGCAGCGTTCAAAGCCAGCGTGCTCATTCTGTCCGCCACGCCCTGCGCCTCCATCATCCTGAGCCTGGCGGAAATCCATCACAGCGAAATGGAGCTGTCTGCCAACTGCGTGCTGGTGAGCACCCTGATCTGCTTCCTGACCATCCCGCTGCTGACGCTGCTGCTGTAGCCGGATACCGCTTCGCCTATGTATGCCGCGATACCGCGGCGCTTCCCTCCCGTGCTGGATTTTCCTTGCCAAGTACATCATTTTCCTGAGGATTTTGGCGCGGATCTGTGGCATAATAATAGCGGGGAAAAGCCCGGTGATTTGACTGAAAAGACGGAGGAGTGAAAAAAGATGAAGAGGTTTGTGAAGCTGGTTGCCTCTGTACTGGCCCTGATGATGATTTTGATCCCTGCCCTTTCTCTGGCGGAGCGGCCCACCATTACCGCCCATAAGGCCAACGACATCAAGATCGATGGCGACCTGAGTGATTGGAACCTGGATTCTCCCGCTGTGGTGGATGCTCCCGAACAGATCATCCGCGACGGCAATATGTGGCAGGGCCCCGATGACTGCTCTGTGAAATTCTATCTGTCCTGGGACGAAGAAAACCTGTATATGGCCGCTGACGTGACGGAGGACAGCCCCCTGGGCGCCATCGAAATGCTGCCCGTCGACGGTGAAGACAACCTGAAACTCTATATCTCCACCGATCCTAACGCCGATCCCGAACGCACCAAGTACGGCACCAACGATTTCCTGGTATACTTTATCATGGATGAAGGCTATTGGGACACGGCCATTGACCGCTCCATGGTGGAAAAGGATCTGCGCCTGCGCTTCGTCAGCAAGGGCATGGACGGCGGCGAAAGCGTGCTGGATGGCTACGAGTGCGCCGTGGTCATGACCACCACCGGTTTCATCTGGGAAGCCGTGATTCCGTGGGCCAACTTCTCCAACAATAAGATCCCGGTGTACACCCCCGCTGCCGGCGACACTCTGACTGTGGACTTCGCCATCACCGATATCAGCTATCCCTGCCCCGGCACCGATTACATTCCCCAGCTGGCCTGGACGGGCAATGCCAATATCAACAGCAATCCCAGCCTGTGGGGCGCTGTGATCCTGGCTGAATAATTCCGGATGCTTATCGGCCGGAAGACAGATTTCATCTGTTTTCCGGCTTTTCGTATCTGTCTGAACGGAACAGCTGCGGCATTTGTGCAAAGGAACGATAGTGTGAAAACAAATTTTGCAGAAAGCATAGGCGCACCAATCCAAAGGAAGGCAAAGCAAACAAGCCTCAAAGAGGCGGGAGGTTGAAAAAGCAGCTATCCAGCCAAAGCCAATGAATCCAAGGAAATTGAACCTTCG
>JAFXVJ010000010.1 GCA_017524615.1 Clostridia bacterium
CAATACCACCTGGCCGCCCAGCACGGCGTCGGGATCAGAGAAGGAGGCGATGACGATGAAGTACAGGGGATACAGGATGATCAGCGCCAGCAGGCCCAGGAACAGGGCGTTGATGACAAAGAATACTTTGTCGCCCTTGGTGTCCTTCAGCGCCATGCCTTTCATTTTCACAGCGGGAGTCTTTACGCTCATTTTTCAGTCCTCCCTTACCACAGCGAATTCTCGGAGAACCGCTTGGACGTCGTGTTGGCAATGATCAGCAGCGCCACGTTGATCACGGAGTTGAACAGGCCGATGGCCGTGGCATATGCCTGATCCGGCACGCCGGTCAAGCCGCGCTTGTACACATAGGTGGCGATCAGCTCGCTGACGGCCAGGTTGCCGTCCGTCTGCATCAGCAGGGCTTTTTCATAACCAACACCCATCAGACCGCCGATGGACATGATGAGCATCACGCTGATCATGGGCATGATGGCCGGGATATCCACGTGGATCACCCGCTGGAACCGGGTCGCGCCGTCGATCATGGCCGCTTCATGCTGAACCGGGTCCACGTTGGACAGGGCGGCAATGTAGATCACCGCGCTCCAGCCGAAATCCTGCCAGTTGCTTGACAGGATATACATGGGCCGGAAAGCCGAGCTTTCCAGAAAATAGGAGAATCTTTCCCCGCCCAGGCTGGCCGCCAGGTTGTTCACCAGGCCGTAGCGCCCGAAGAACAGCTGCAGCATGCCGACCAGCACCACCAGAGAAATGAAGTGCGGCGCGGTGTAAATGGTCTGGAAGATCTTGCCCGTCCGCTTGTGCTTGAGCGCGTTGAGCGCCAGGGATACCAGGATGGGCAGCGGGAAGCCGATGATGAAGCCGATGATGCACAGCAGGAAGGTGTTTTTCATCAGGGGCCAGAATTGCACGTCGTTGAAAAACCGGGTGAAGTTTTCGAAATTGACCCAGATGGTTTCACTGGAGAGGATCGGGTCGCCGGGCATGAAATCCTGGAACGCGATCAGCACGCCATAAATGGGCAGGTAATTGAACAGGAAAACCACCAGAACTGCGGGGAAAACCATGACGAGATACGGAGAATTCTCTTTGAAATTCCGCAGCCGCTTTCCCCAATCCGGCTTTTCCTTCTTTTGCCGCAGCCCTGCGGCAGGAAGCTGTTTTGCACCTTGCATTGTTTCCCTCCTTGATAAGATGCGTTTGTGGAGATGCTACCGGATAAGAACCCCGTTTGTATGCTTGTTCAAGAACAGCCTCCTTTCCACATACGTGCCGTTGGGTTTACAAGAGCCGTTTGCCATGGTTTACAGGGTTGAGTCAATGATGAAACGAAGGTTTTTTGCACAGAATCGAATTTGCATTTAGATTTTACATTAAGATTTACAAATTGTCAATGGCAAAATCAATATTTTTGTGCAAAATGTTTAGTTTGTCCATATAAAGTCCAAAATTTCTCGATAGCCAACAATCCGAGGGCATGAAAGTTTACATAATGTAAACTTGATTTGTTGTAAAACACATGCTATAATGTGAAACAACAAGCTGTAAAGAGGGCGATTGCTGATGCCGAACAAACGAGTTACCATGCAGGACATAGCCACCGCCTGCGGCCTTTCCAGAAACACGGTTTCCAAGGCTTTCAACGGACGCGGGTCGGTGCCGCAGGCCACAAAAGAAATGATTATAAAGAAGGCAGAGGAATTGGGCTACGGCTCCCCCGTTGAAAGCGGTGCCCCCAATTCAAAGCAAACGGGGGGAAGCATTGCGCTTCTGACCAGCAAGATGCCAAAAGACGCCCACTTCGGTATTACTTTCATCTCCACCTTTTCGGATCAGATCAGCCGCTCCGGCTATTCATTGAAGATTTATGAAATATCGCAGGAAGAATTGAAAGAAAAAAGGCTCCCGCCCCACTTCGATCAGGAGCGGATAGCAGGTATCGTGGGCGTTGAATTATTCAGTCAGGATTATCTTCATATGATCTGCGGCCTAGGCATCCCAACCGTGATGACGGACAGCCCCATGGAAGCCATTTCTTCTTTGATGGAATGCGATTATGTCACAATGGAAAACGTCGCGGGGATCATGGTGCTGGTACAGCGCCTTGCCTCGTCCGGCGCGAAGAAAATCGGCTTTGTGGGAGACAATTACCACTGCGGTTCCTTCGGAGAACGCTGGGTGGGCTTTACGCTGGGCCTTAAGACCTTCGGGCTCCAGCTGGACGAGGACCTTTGCATCTGCCAGCCGGACAATTCCCCTTATAACGATCCCGATTGGCTGATCTCAATCATCCAAAAGATGCCGACTCTGCCGGACGCCTTTGTTTGCGCCAACGATTACCTGGCCATTCACTTGATGAGCGCGCTGAAAAAAATGGGGCTCTCTATCCCAAAGGACATCATGATAACGGGCTTTGACGGCACCTCACAGTCGGCACTGGTGGAACCGCCTCTGACTACAGTGGCAATCCCCGGCGTTGAAATCGGACGCATCGCAGCCGGAATCCTTCTGAACCGTATCGTAAATCCTGACTTTCCGTTCACCTGGACAAGGGTCAAAACCATCCCTGTATGGCGGGGAAGCATACGATAAAAAGATGTAATTCTTTTAGAATACTTATTCACTCCAATAATTGATGATTCTTCTAATATATTGTACCTTATCCAGAATTTCTCTGTAACATAAAAAACACAGCCTCGAAACGAGACTGTGCATGGAAACTAATACCAGTGTCAAAGAAGAGTGCAATCATCGTCTTGTTCCGAATGTCCAAGAATGTCTTACCATCAAAATAGTTCAACAGTTTCCGCACTTCTGAATTATTGAAAGTCAGAATTTTCACTTTCGGCTGCTTCATGTTCTTGATGTTTGCGGTTGGGCGTTCCTTGATGTGTCCTTCTTGATTTCTTCAATTTCTGTGATTTGGAATTCATCGTTCAGGTACTTCTGTATGTACCGAAGCTGCTTCAGGTAGTTCGCCACAGTCTTTTCAGACAGTTTTCTCACCTTGCAGTCGAATCCGAATTCCACAATTGCGTCAGACACCTTCATGACAAATAAAACCCCCTTTTCTTGACAGTTTCCAATCAAGAAAAGGGGGAAAATGCTTATCGTACCTAAATCCGAAACATCAGAACGGTTTACGGTACTACTTCAACATTTTACGTACCTGGCTTCGTTCATTTGGTCTTCCAAAATCCCGCAAACCCTTACGCATCAATTACTTCAGCTCCGCGAAGTACTTGATGGTGCGGACCATCTGGCTGGTGTAGCTGTTCTCGTTGTCGTACCAGGACACGACCTGCACCTGGGCGGTGTCGTCGTCGATCTTGGTGACCATGGTCTGGTTGGCATCGAACAGGGAGCCGTAGGTCATGCCGATGATGTCGGAGGAAACCAGCTTTTCGGTGGTGTAGCCGAAGGATTCGCTGCTCTGCGCCTTCATGGCGGCATTGATGGCTTCCTTGGTGATGTCCTTACCCTTGACAACAGCAACCAGGATGGTGGTGGAGCCAGTGGGCACGGGCACGCGCTGGGCGGAGCCGATCAGCTTGCCGTTCAGCTCGGGGATGACCAGGCCGATGGCCTTGGCGGCGCCGGTGGAGTTGGGCACGATGTTGGCGGCGCCGGCACGGGCACGCTGCAGGTCGCCCTTCCGATGGGGGCCGTCCAGGATCATCTGGTCGCCGGTGTAAGCATGCACGGTGGTCATGATACCGCTGACGATGGGGAAGGCATCATTCAGGGCTTTGGTCATGGGGGCCAGGCAGTTGGTGGTGCAGCTGGCGGCGGAGATGATGGTGTCATCCTTGGTCAGGATGTTGTGGTTCACGTTGTACACGATGGTGGGCAGGTCGTTGCCCGCGGGAGCGGAGATAACAACCTTCTTGGCGCCGGCGTCAATGTGAGCCTGGGCCTTGGCCTTGCTGGTGTAGAAGCCGGTGCACTCCAGCACCACGTCCACGTCCAGCTCTTTCCAGGGCAGGTTGGCAGCCTTGGGCTCGGCATAAATGGTGATCTCTTTGCCGTCCACCGTGATGGAACCGGGAACCTTCACGGTCTTGCCGTCTTCTTCAAACACGGGCTCCTTGGAAGCGACGGTGTGCTTGTTTTCGCCGATCACGCCGCAGTAGCCCTTCTGAGCGGTGTCATACTTGAGCAGATGAGCCAGCATCGCGGGGCTGGTCAGGTCATTGATGGCCACCACATCGTAGCCCTCAGCGCCGAACATCTGCCGGAAAGCCAGACGGCCAATACGACCGAAACCGTTAATCGCAACCTTCACCATGGGAAACTCCTCCTTTAAAATCAACTGTTGGTAAACTGTTTTACCATTGCTTATTATATCCAATTCCAAGCAGTTTGTCCAGCATTCTATTGGGACGAATTCTGCCCGCTGCCGCGCTCGCGGCCCGCGTGACCGCGACGGGGGAAAGGAAAGCATATTTCGCATCACGCTTCAAAAACGATAACGCTGTGCGGATCGGGAGGTTCCGCACGCCGCACGCATGGACCGCGCTTCAAGAGGCAATGCAAGGGCCAGGGATTCCTGCGGGGGGAACAGAAAACACAGCGGGACGCTGCCCCGGGCGTTTCGCTATTGCATAACGCCAGCAGGGCATTTCTTTTTTCCTTTTCTTTTCCCGTCACCAGAAAAGGATTGACAAGCCCCCGTCTGACAGGTGTATAATAAACCGTTTATGATTTTTCTGCCAAGGAGGTATCCCATGCTTCCGCGTTGATACTGTCCGCCGGGCGTGATCATCAAGAAAATGAGGAGGAACAATCCCATGTCTGATTTAGCGAAAGAGGTGGCCTGCCGGCGAACCTTTGCCATTATCAGCCATCCCGATGCGGGCAAAACCACCCTGACGGAAAAGCTTTTGCTATACGGCGGCGCGATTCGGCAGGCGGGCAGCGTGAAGGCCCGCCGGGCGGAGCGCCATGCCACCAGCGACTGGATGGAGATCGAAAAGCAGCGCGGCATTTCCGTCACGTCCAGCGCCATGCAGTTTGATTTTGACGGCTATCACATGAACATTCTGGACACTCCCGGCCACCAGGATTTCTCTGAGGACACCTACCGCGTGCTGGTGGCGGCAGACAGCGCCGTGATGCTCATCGACGCGGCCAAAGGCGTGGAGGAGCAGACGGTGAAGCTGTTCAAGGTGTGCCGCATGCGGGGGATCCCTATTTTCACGTTCGTGAACAAAATGGACCGCGCCGCCAAGGATCCCTTCGCCCTGATGGAGGAAATCGAGCAGGTGCTGGGCGTCCGCGCCTGCCCCATCAATTGGCCTATTGGCGTGGATGGGGACTTCCAGGGCGTGTACCACCGGGACGAAAAAGCGGTGGAATTGTATTTCGGCGGCGACCACGGCAAGACGAAAGCGGGGAAAATGGTGATCTCCGTGGACGATCCCGCCTTTGAAACGGCCCTGGACAAGCATTACCGCGCCCGACTGGCGGATGAAATCGAACTGCTGGACGAGGCGGGAGACGCATTTGACCTGGATGCGGTGCGCAGGGGAGAGCTGACCCCCATGTTTTTTGGCAGCGCCATTACCAACTTCGGCGTGGAGCCCTTCCTGTACCGTTTCCTGCGGTACACGGAGCGTCCCCTGCCCCGGGAGAGCGACCAGGGGCTGATCGAGCCGGAGGATCCCGATTTCTCCGGGTTCATTTTCAAAATCCAGGCCAACATGAACCCCGCCCATCGGGACCGGCTGGCTTTCCTGCGGGTGGTCAGCGGCGTGTTCCACAAGGGCATGACGGTGTGGCATTCCGGCACGGGCAAGGAAATGCAGGTGAAGCAGCCCCAGCAATTCATGGCGGACGAGCGCGAGGGCGTGGAGGAAGCCTATCCGGGCGACATCATCGGCCTGTTTGACCCCGGCGTGTACCGCCTGGGGGACACCCTGTGCGTGGGGAGGAAAATCAAGTTTGAAAAGATCCCCGTGTTCGCGCCCGAGCGCTTCGCCCGGGTGCGGCCCCTGGATTCCATGAAGCGCAAGCAGTTTGTCAAGGGTATCAACCAGCTCAGCGAGGAGGGCGCCATCCAAACCTTCCAGCGCAACGAAACCGGCCTGGAGGAATTCATCGTGGGCGTGGTGGGCGAATTGCAGTTCGATGTGCTCACCTACCGGCTGAAAAGCGAGTATGGCGTGGATCTGGTGATGGACCGGCTGGGCTATCGCTTTGTGCGCTGGGTCACGGCCTCTCCCGTGGCGGTGGATCAGCTGCAATTGACCTCTACCTCCGCGCGGGGCATGGACGTGAACAGCAACCCCGTTCTGTTCTTTGAAAACGACTGGAGCATCCGCCTGGCCTGCGAAAAGAACAAAGGGCTGGAGCTGATAGAAGTAGCTCCCCGGGAAGCGGAGAAGTGATACGGACGGTGCGGCGGCCCGTCAGGGCCCTTCGCGCCTCATCATAGGAATGGACACGGCGGCGCGCCCGCTGTGTCCATTCCTGTCACTGTTCTAAATGCGCTCCGGCATGCCCGCGGAAACGCCCCGCGCCCGACGAAAACGCTTGCCAAAATCGCCTCATGCGGGGCGGAATGAACAAATTATGAAAAATCCCCTTGCGTAAGGTATTGCTTGTTACGCGGCGTCATGTTGTAAAATCCATGGCGCAAGGAGGTGAAAGCTATGTCAAAATACACGACGGGAGAGATCGCAAAGCTCTGCGGCGTCACTGTCCGAACGGTTCAGTATTATGATACCCGCGGCATCCTGATTCCCAGTGAGCTTTCCGAAGGCGGAAGGCGGCTCTATTCGGAAGACGATGTGAAGCGCATGAAGGTCATCTGCTTCCTGCGGGAGATGGATCTGCCGATCGACGCGATTGCCCAGATCCTGAAGGAAGAGCATCCCGAGAAGGTGATTTCTCTGCTGATTGAACAGCAGGAGGCCGTCCTTTCAGAGGACATCTCAGAGAAGCAGGAAAAACTGACAAAGCTTCGGGAGCTGAAAAACGGATTGAAAAGCCAGGCGGTATTCTCTCTCGAATCCATCGGTGACATAGCCGTATTTATGGAAGGCAAGAAAAATCTCAAAAAAATGCGCTGGATGATGCTCCTGTCCGGAATCCCGGTTACGGCGCTGCAATGGCTTGCCATCGTTGTCTGGATTGACAGAGGCATCTGGTGGCCGTTCATCGTCTGGGTGCTGGTGGCTGCTGTCTGGGGCACAGTGGTCAGCCGATACTACTTTCATCATGTAAAATACATCTGCCCCGAATGCCATGAGGTGTTCAAACCCGCACTGAAGGAAGCCTTATGGGCAAATCATACGCCAACCGCCCGCAAGCTGACCTGCCTCGCGTGCGGCCACAAAGGCTATTGTGTGGAGATTTGGGGAGGGGACGGGAAATGACGGAATTTGAGAACATCGTCATCAGCAAAAGCAGCATTCCGTCCCTGATCATCACAGCTGTTCTGATGATCGCAATTCCCGTTGTTTTCTTCATTTATTGGCGCAGAAAGCATAAGGAGCAGACCAAGATCAGCTGGCTGATAGCCGGCGCCGTCGGATTCATCGCTTCAGCCCGGCTGCTGGAGCTGGGCGTGCATTATTTCTGCATCCTTGCGGATAATCCCGTTTCCCGGTTCATGAACGGAAGCACGGTTGCCTATGTGCTTTACGGAGTCGTGACAGCAGGCGTTTTCGAGGAGTGCGGAAGGCATATCATTCTGAAATACATCATGAAAAAGGACCGCACCCGTGAAAATGCGGTTCTCTACGGTATCGGCCACGGCGGGATAGAGATATTGGCCGTTATACTGCCTGCAATCATGACCTATCTGGTCATTGCCATCACGTTCTCCAAAGGAACTGTGGAAGAAGCATTGACCGCGCTGAAGATCACGGAGGATACCGCCGCCGCCGCGCTTCCGTCCGTCCGGGCGGCTGCCGCGTTCGATTATGCCATGATGGCGATGAACGTCATTGAGCGCCTGCCGGCGATGCTCCTGCATATCGGATGTACGGTGATCGTGTATTACGGGGTCGTAAACGCCCAGAAAGCCTGCCTGCCGATGGCGATTGCCCTGCATATGCTGGCAGATACATTCCCCGCGCTGTACCAGAGAGAGGTCGTTCCCCTGTGGGCGGTTGAGGTATGGTGTGCTGTATGGGCCATCGTCACCGCAGGCATTGCCGTGAGGCTTTACAGAAAAATGAAGGGAACGGCTGACTGCGTTTGATCCCGACGGGCGACGAGAACGAAGATGCCCGGAAAAAGGGGATCCGTGCAAAAGCTGATGGGGGAAAACAACCACGCGCCACAGGGTGTGCATGGGAAAATGGGTGCTTTACGGATGGTCCGGGGAACGAAAATCCCTCGGCGTCATCCCGAGGGAAGCCCAGCCGAGGGATCTGTGCGCGCACCGTTCAACCGGCAAACAGGTCTTTTTACGCCGTTCCGCTTTTCGCTCCACGCCGCTCGGGATGACAATCAAGGCTGTTTCTTTCCTCTTGGCTTTCCGTGAAGAATCAAAAAATGGTGCGGATTTCAGGCCGATACCGGAAGAAATCCGCACCGTTTTTTGCGTGTGCGGGAAAATGGCAGGCGGCGCCTATGGCCTGTCCGCGGTTTGATACACGTTGGAATACAGCCGTCCACGCACCGGGGTGACGCCTGCCTCCTGAAACAGCTGGCCGCAGGTGACGAACCGGAAGCCGCGTTCCTTGAGCGCGGGGATCACGGTACGGATCGCTTCCACGGTGTTCACGTTGCCCACCATGTCGTGCAGCAGGAGGATGTCGCCGTCTCGGACGCTGCTCAGGATGCGGTCGATGCGCTGCTGCGCGGTGACCTCCGGCACCCAATCCTCGCAGCCGACGCCGCAGATGAAGGTCAGGTCCACGGTGTCAAACAGGGTATCGCTGACGTCGATATACGGCGGGCGGAAGAACAGGGGCGCCTGGCCTGTGATCCGGATGATCTGTTCGGAGCACGTGTCGATTTCCCGCCGGATGTCCGCCGCGCTCATTTGGCTCATGAAGCTGTGGGTGACGGAATGATTGTTGATTTCGCAGCCCATGTCAAATGCCCGCCGGGCCACCTGGGCGGACTGCTCATCGATCCTTTCACCGATGAGGAAAAAGGAAGCGACGATTTGGTGCTCCGCCAGAATATCCAGCACCTGCGGGGTGATGACGGTGTTGGGGCCGTCGTCAAAGGTCAATGCGACGCGCATGGATAAACCCTCCTTTGGTTACGGTGTATAGCCGATGCAGGTGACGGTGAAGCGCTTGTTCTCAGCGCCCTCCGCCATGCGGATTTCCACAGTATGCTCCAGGGATTCCCGGGCATTGAACGCCAGCACCACCTCGGACTGGCCCCACTTGTCCGGCGCGCCGGTCAGTGTGCACACGACCTGGCCGTCCACCAGGATCACGGCGGGGCCATAGTTGCTTTCATTGACGCTGTTCCAGGCCCGCCAGGCAATCAGCAGATTGCGGAAGACGGCGGTAAACCGCAGGGGCTGAGCGGCGTCCGTTTCATAGTGGCAAAAGTTCGGGCCGCATACCCGGCCCACCGGGCGATTGGCGTAGGAGCGGAGATCGTCGTGGGCAAAGCCGCCGCGGTCCAGCTGGATGCCGCTATTGTCCCCGTCGGCGAAAATGGTCTTCAGCCCCGTGAAATCGGTGCCGTAGGCGGGGGAAACGGTCATGTCGATGTCCTGCGCGCAGGGTTCCATCCGGGCAGCGGACGCTACCGCGGCCAGCAGGCAATCGGCCATCACGCCGTGGCCCAGGGAGGTGGGGTGGTACTGATCGAAGAAAAACTGCTCCTGGGTCCATTCCTGCCCCACATGGGGATAGGCGGCATCCTTGATGGACACCATCATCAGGTCGTACCTTTTGCCGACGATTTTCAGCTGATCCTGCAAATTGAAGCCGCCCTGGAACACGGAGAACAGCAGGATCACCGCCGGGTCATTGGGCTGGGACAGGATTTTTTTCACCAGCGATTCATAGCAGTGGTGCTGAGTAGGCTCGCCGTAATCATTGACGGCAAATTCCACCACCACCAAATCGGGCAGGCTGTCGGCATCCTGCACCCGGCGCACCACATCCCGTTCATAGCGCATCAGGCCGAAGGTGGAGGGCGTACCGCCCACGCCGGCGTTGATAAAGCGCACGTTGGCGCCGCCGTTGACACCGTAGCGCTGGGCAAAGCCCTGGGCAAAGCGATAGGCGTAGCATTCTTCATATTTGGCCGCGCCGGCCCCCTCGGTGATGGAGCCGCCGATCAGGGCGACGGTGATTTCCTCCCCTGCCTGCGCGCGCTCGATCACCCGCTTCAGGCGCAGGTTGTTCCCCAGGGACATTTGCCCCTGCGCCAGCATATCGGCATACCAGCTTTCCTCGGCGCTGCCGCTGTAATAGGCTTGTTCGCTCATGGCTGTGCTCCCTCCCACGCAGATCAAAGCCAGCATTAGGCAAAGCGTCCGCTTGACCATGCCGCTCATCGGGATTCCTCCTTTGCATCCGTCCCCGGGTCGATCCGAAGGACATATTCATGGGGAAATAATTCTGCGCTTTTTTCTTCATCCCTTCCGGCGGAAGCATTTTTTACTCGCAAAATACGGTTCAGGGGGAATGGATCAATCCTGTTTTCCCCACATGGAGCGAACGGATAAAGCGCTTTCATGAGCGGTCCTTCCCGCAAACTTTTGCATGGAGCCCAAAAACTGCCGGGTCATTCTTGAATATTTTCAGTTGAAAAAACGCCGGGGCATAGTATAATCATTTTGTAGGAATTTGGAAACGATCCATATACGAACCATCACCTGACGGAGAGACGCGCATATGAAAGAAATCATCCTGCCTTACGGACGCGGCAGCCAGGCATTGCACGTGGCCGGGGCGCGGCTGCTGTCCGTGCTAACGCCCCAGGCATTGGATACGATGGGAAAAAGTCAGGAAGAAATCGTGGAGGAAGCCCTCCGGCAGCCTATCGGCTCAGAACCGCTTGGAGATATGTGCCGGGGGAAGAAAAGGATCCTGCTCATCACCAGCGATCACACCCGCCCCCTCCCCAGCGCCATCACCCTGCCCATCCTGCTCAGAGAAATCCGCCGGGGGAGCCCGGAGGCGGAAATCATCATTCTGGTGGCCACCGGCCTGCACCGCCCCACAACGGAACAGGAGCTGCGGCAAAAGTTCGGCGATCCGATCGTGGACCGGGAACGGATCGTGATCCACAATGCCAGGGACGATGCGCAGCTGGCGGATTTTGGGCTGCTGCCCTCGGGCAACCGGCTGACGCTGAACCGCCTGGTCCGGCAGGCGGATTTGGTGGCGGCCGAAGGGTTTATTGAGCCGCACTTTTTCGCGGGCTTTTCCGGGGGACGAAAGAGCATCCTGCCCGGCGTGGCGGGGAAAGAAACGATCATGCTGAATCACAACGCCCACATGATCGCATCGCCCCGCGCCTGCCAGGGCAGCCTGGACGGCAACCCCATCCACGCGGATATGTGCTGCGCGGCGGAACGGGCGGGCCTGGCCTTTATCATGAACGTGATCCTGGATGACAGGCAGCGCATCGTGGCCGCCGTGGCGGGAAATCCGGAAACAGCCCATGCGGCAGGGTGCGGGATCTGCCGCCGGATGGCCCAGGTGCGGGCGCGCAAGGCCGATATCGTGGTGACCACCAACGGCGGATATCCGCTGGATCAAAACGTGTATCAGAATGTGAAGTGCATGGCCACGGCGGAAATGTGTGTGCGCCGGGGCGGGGCGGTGATCGTTTGCGCCGGTCTGGAGGACGGGCACGGCGGAGAAGCGTTCTACCACTGGTTCGCCGATCAAAAGGACGCCGGAGCGGTGGCCCGGGCCATTGCGCGCACCGCGCCGGAGGATACCCTGCCGGACCAGTGGCAGGCCCAGATCCTGGCCCGGGTGATGGAAAAAGCGTCGGTGTGGATCGCTACGGGCCGGGAGCGCCGGGCGATTGTGGAGGGCATGCACCTGCATTGGGCGCCCGATGCCGACACCGCGCTGGCGCAGGCTACGGCGCTGCTGGGAGAAACGTCCACCGTCACGGTGATCCCCAACGGGGTTTCCGTGATCGCGGTGCCGGAGGACGGCGAATAGTTGGAGGCATACGCGAGGGAGGGAATACGCAATGCCGCATGAAGTGTTTCATTACCGTACGCTGCAGGAGGTGCAAAACCGGGCGGAAGAATTATCGGCCTTTCTGCCCCTTTCGGAGGATACGGGCGCCCTCTTTTCCCCGCTGACAGCCGGGGCCTTCACGGCCGCCAACCGCATCGTCTTTCAGCCCATGGAGGGCAGCGACGGCACGGCGGACGGCGCGCCCGGGGAATATACCGTGAGGCGTTACCGCCGCTTTGCCCTGGCGGGGCCCGGCATCATCTGGTTTGAGGCGGTGGCCACCCTGCCCCGGGTGCGGGCCAGTGCCCATCAACTGTGGCTGCACGCGGACAATGTGGATCTGTTCCGCAGACTGACGGACGGGATACGGGAAATCAGCCTGCGGGAAAACGGCTATGCGCCGGTGATCATCATGCAGGCCACCAACAGCGGCCGGTATGCCAAGCCGCAAGGAACGCCGGCTCCCCTGATCGCCTACCGCTGCCCGCCGCTGGAGGATCAGCCCCTGCCTCAGGAGTGCGTGGTCAGCGACGATGATCTGCGCCGCTTTGAGGAGGCTTACGAACAAACGGCCCGGCTGTGTCAGCAGGCGGGCTTTGACGGCATGGATGTGAAGTGCTGCCACCGGTACCTGGCCTGCGAACTGCTCAGCGCTTACACGCGCCCCGGCCCCTACGGCGGCAGCTTTGAAAACCGCACCCGGTTTTTGAAAAACTGTTATCGCGCCGCCCGGGCGGGCATCGGGAGCCAAACGCCCTTCTTCCTCACCAGCCGCCTGAACGCTTACGACGGCTTCTCCTGGCCCTGGGGCTTTGGCGTCCGGGAGGAAACGGGACTGGCGCCGGACTGGACGGAAGCCATTCGGCTGATCCGGGAACTGCGGGCGGAATTCGATATCCCGCTCATCAATATCACCATGGGCAATCCGTACAGGAATCCTCACGTGAACCGCCCCTACGATCACGGAAACTATGTGCCCGACGAGCATCCCCTCACCGGGGTGGGCCGCATGATGGCGGGCATCAGCCAGATCCGGCAGGCAGTGGAGATCCCGGTGGTGGGCAGCGCGTTTTCCTACCTGCGTCAATTTTCCGCGAATCTTGCGTCCGGCATGGTGCGGGAAGGCCGCTGCGACGCGGCGGGCTTTGGCCGCATGGCGTTCGCGTACCCCGATTTCATTCGGGATTTGCGGGAAAAGGGACAGATGGATCCCCGGAAGTGCTGCGTTACGTGCGGCGGGTGCGCGGCGCTGCTCCGGGCGGGACGGCCCGCCGGCTGCGCGGTGCGGGACAGGGAGGTGTATACGCTGTGAAGGTGGCGTTCGTTACGGGCTCCAGCCGGGGAATCGGCCGGGCCGTGGCCGATCTGCTGACGGAAAATGGGTACGCCGTGGTATATTCCGGCACCCGGCCGGACAGGCCGTCGGATCTTGCGGCGGAGCGGGACTATATCGCCTGCGACGTGGCGGATCCGAAAGCGAGGGAAAAGGCGTTTGCGCACATCCTTCACACCTACCGCCGGCTGGATCTCTTTGTCAGCAATGCCGGCGTGGCGCCGCTTCAGCGCCGGGATATCCTGGAAACCGACGAGGAAAGCTTTGACCGGGTGATGAGCATCAATTTGAAGGGCGCGTTTTTTATGTGCCAGGCCGCGGCCCGGATGATGCTGGAAACAAGACAGGCCGGGGATACGCCCCGGATGGTGATCGTCAGCAGCATGAGCGCCTATACCTCCTCCACATCCCGGGGGGAATACTGCGTCAGCAAGGCGGGGCTCAGCATGACGGCCAAGCTGTTCGCCGACCGGCTGGCGGGAGAGGGGATCCCGGTATTTGAGGTGCGGCCTGGCATCATCGACACCGATATGACCAGGGTGGTGCACGAAAAATACGACCGTCTTATCGCGGAGGGGCTGCTGCCCGTGCCCCGGTTCGGCACGCCCCGGGATGTGGCCAATGTGGTACTGGCCTGTGCTTCCGGCCTGCTGGATTATTCCGCGGGGCAGGTGCTGAACGCCGACGGCGGGTTTGATTTGCGGCGATTGTAACGCTTTTCTCAGGCTAAATCCCATATCATCTTTGGGCGTTTTTTCCGCCCTGGCGGGGCTTCATTCGGCTGAACCGGGACGATAAAATCTATCCCAAATCTGATCGTGATTCAGCCTGAGAACAGGGATAAGACAGATCGGCTGATCGGGGGAAAACCATGAGGGAAATGGAATTCAGAACGGTGGTGGTGGGGTCCGGCTGTGCCGGATTCAACGCCGTGGACTGGCTGATGATGCTGGGAGAGGAAAGCTGCGCCCTGATCACGGAAGACGTGAACGCGGGCACCTCCCGCAACACCGGCAGCGATAAGCAGACGTATTTTAAGCTGTCCCTGTCCGGGGACGAGGGTGACAGCGTGGGGGCGCTGGCCCGGACGCTGATGGGCGACGACGTGAACGGCGATACCGCCCTGTGCGAAGCGGCGTCCTCCGTCCCCTGCTTCCTGCGGCTGGCGGCGCTGGGCGTGCCCTTTCCCACCAACGCGTTCGGGGAATATGTGGGCTACCGCACCGATCACGACAGCCGCCTGCGGGCTTCTTCCGCCGGGCCGCTCACCAGCCGGTTCATGACCGAAGCGCTGGAACAATCGGCCCGGAGGCATGGGGCCGGCATCCTGGATCATTTGCTGGCTTGCCGGATCGCGGCGGATGAAGCCGGCGTGACCGGGGTGATGTGCCTGGACACGAAGCAAAATGAATGGGTGTTCATTCGCTGCGCCCACATTGTGCTGTGCACCGGCGGCCCGGCCCACCTGTACGGGGACCGGGTCTATCCTGAAAGCCAGCACGGCATGACCGGCCTGGCCCTGGAGGCGGGCGCGGAGGGCGCCAACCTGCATTGCTGGCAATACGGCATGGCGTCGGTGGGCTTCCGATGGAATGTATCCGGCAGCTTCCAGCAGGCCATTCCCCGCTATGTGTCAGTGGACAGGGAGGGCAGGGAACGGGAATTTTTGCTGGACAGCCTGTCTGTCCGGGACGCCCTGAACCTGACCTTTCTCAAGGGCTATCAGTGGCCCTACGACGAGAGAAAAAAGAACGCCTCCTCCCGGATGGACCTTTTGGTGAAGGCGGAATGCGACCGGGGGCGGCGGGTGTATCTGGATTACCGGCAAAACTCAGCCGGATGGGACGCGGATTTGCTGTCGCCTGAGGCGCGCCGGTACCTGGCGCAATGCGGGGCGGAGCAAGGCACGCCTATCCGGCGGCTGCGGGCCATCAACGCCCCGGCCATCGCCTTATACCGGGATCACGGCATTGATTTGGAGCGGGAGATGCTGGAGATCCGCGTGTGCGCCCAGCACCACAACGGCGGCCTGGCGGTGGACGCGGATTGGCAAACCGGCGTGCCCGGGATGTACGCCTGCGGCGAGGCGGCAGGCACCTTTGGCCGCTATCGCCCCGGCGGATCGGCGCTGAACAGCACCCAGGTGGGCAGCATGCGGGCGGCTCAGCACATTGCACGGGTCAGCCGGCGGCAGCCGAAGGGGAGTGCGGCAGGGACGCTGCCCGCCGTGCCTGCGGGGGACGCCGCCGCCCTGACAGCGTTCTTTCAGGCGGCCATGAGCCGCTGCGCCGGGGTGGATCGGGACGCGGACGGCATGCGCCGCCTGTTGGATCAGGGGCGGAAGGCGCTGGAGAATACCTGCCCGGCAGATCTGGCTGATCCGGACCTGAAGGAACGGCTGCTGCTCAGGGATCTGCTCATCACCCAGCAAAGCGTGCTCAGCGCTATGCTGTATGATCTGGAGCAGCCCGGCCCCGGCGTGCTGATGACCCGGGGGCTGGCCAGCCGCCGTCAGAACGCCCGGCCCCTGCCGGAACGGGATCTGTGGTTTGAACGGGTATGGCGGGCATATCGGCAGACGAACGGACTGGAATGAAAAAACGACGGGAGGAATCAGCATGGGTTTTTTTGTCCCCTTTGACATGCCCACCGGGGCATCCATTCCCGACCGACAGGTCAGCATTGCGGATTTTGGCGCGGTGCCGGGCGGCAAAGTAAAAAACACCCAGGCCATTGCCGACGCCATCGATCATCTGGCAGGCCTGGGCGGCGGGCGGGTGGATTTTCCCGCCGGCCAATGGCTCACCGGGCCCATCCACCTGAAAAGCAACATCGAACTGCACACCGAAAAGGATACGGAGGTGATTTTTTCCATCGACAAGGAGGATTACCTGCCGGCGGTATTCACGGTGTACGAAGGGGTGCGGTGCTACACGTATTCCGCTCAGATTTACGCGCGGGATTGCCATGATATCGCCGTCACCGGCGCGGGAACGTGGAACGGGCGGGGCTATGTGTGGTGGTACATGGGCGTGATCCGGCAGGGTGTGGAGGACATGTACCGGGCGGGCGAGGAACAGCGGCCGGTGGAGCAGCGGGTGTATGACACCGAGGAAATGGGCGTTCGGCCCGGGCTGCTGCACTTTGTGGACTGCGAAAACGTCACCATTGAGGGGAGCACCTTCATGTTCAGCCCCTTTTGGACGGTACACCCCACCTGGTGCCGGAACATCATCGTGCGCAATATCTCCGTGCGCAATCCCTGGGATCACGCGCCCAACACCGACGGCTGCAACCTGGAGGGCTGCTGCCGGGGGCTGGTGGACGGGGTGGACGCCGATACCGGGGATGACGCGGTGTGCCTGAAATCGGGCCGGGACCGGGACGGACGCACCGTGGGCCGGCCCTGCGAAAACATTGTGGTGCGGCATATTACCGCTCACCGCAGCCATGGCGGCATCACCATCGGATCGGAAACCAGCGGCGGCATCCGCAATGTGCTGGTGGAGGATTGCCGTTTTATGGAGAACCTGATCGGCATCTGGATCAAAACGTCCCATGAGCGGGGCAACGTGATCGAGAATATCGAATATCACCGCATCCAGGTGGATCATGTGCGGGATGAGGCGGTGTGCATCACCATGGGTTATTACGTGGATGGCAACAAGCAGGGGCCTCATCCCCATCTGCCCACCGTCCGCAACGTGCTGGTGGAGGATCTGACCTGCGATCATGCGGGGATCGGTGTGAAAATCGATGGCGTGCCGGAAAAGCCCATCCAGAATGTGCGGCTGCGCAATGTGCGCCTCCACAGTGATCATCACTTGGCGGTTCGCTGCGTGGAGGGGCTGCATATGGAAAACGCGGTGTTCAAGTGAGGGCGGCGATGGCTTTCCCCCCAAACCGCGTCACTTATTGAACCCGAAGACAGAGGACAAAGGAAGCCCCTGATACTATTCTCAAATAAAATTGTCAAGGAAGATAGACGAAGTTACAATGTCATCCCGACCGAAGCGAAGCGGAGTGGAGGGATCTGGAAACTGGGCAATATGCTGCTGGAAGGAATCTGTTTCTCAAAGATCCCTCGACTTCGTTCCGCTCTCGCTCCACTCCGCTCGGGATGACAGGAGCGTTTTACTCTTTTACTTGCTATTTTAATTTGAGTATAGTATGAGAATTTTCTTCAGTCAAAGATGATGCGCTCAGGTCCCAGTGAGGCAGCTCCTGCCGGTCATAGCACCGGCGCAGGGCGTCGGCCAGACCGGGCACCCAATGGAGATTCTCCTCCCGCCGGATCCATACTTCCGGGAAGGGCGTGGATTCCGGCTGTATTTCGCGCATGCGTTCCACGGCCATGGTCTGCAGCAGGGCGGTTTCCCCGGTGCACAGGATGTCTGTTCCCTCCCGGATGGCGTCCACCATGTTCCACAGGTTTTCCATATACGGTTCGTCTACCGTGCCGTATGTTTTGACGCGGCCATCGGCAAAGGAGGCCGTGAGGGGCGCGTGGTCGTCCCCAAGCCGGGTCCAGCGGACGGTGGCGCGCTCATAGCGGTATTCCAGGATCGGCCCCGTTTTTTCCGGCAGCGCCAGGGCATGGGACACGGCGATGAAAATGTCCGCCCCGGCGGAGGTCCCCTTCATCACCGCGGTGTCATAGGTTTCCACCGGATTGGCCCGGAAGGTGGCGCACTGGATGTTTTCCGCCGGCGCGCCGGTCATGAACAGCATATTCATCAGATAATGCGCGGTGGCGTTATTCAGTACGCTGTCGAAAACGGGCCGCCCCTGGGCGTCGAATTTCTTTCCGGCCCAGCCGCTGCCCCGCTGGAAGTATGTCCGTTCCCGGGGCCACAGAACCAATGCCCGCAGGGAAACCGGCGCGCCGAACAGGCCCGCGTCCGCATCCGCCTTCATGGCGCGAATGGCGGGATCGTAGCACAGCTGATAATCCACGTTCAGCAGTTTTCCCGCTTGGTCCCGGGCCCGGAGCAGGGAACGGGCGCTTTCCACCGTGGCTGCGATGGGCTTTTCCAGCACCACGTGGCATCCATGGGCGAATGCCAGTTCCGCCTGTTCGGCGTGAAACTGGATGGGCGTGCCGATGACGGCGATGTGGGGCCGCGCTTCCCGGAACATGGTTTCCGCGTCCGCATAGAGGGGGCAGGCGGTGAAATCCCGGGCATAGGGATCCACCGCGCCGGCCAGGCGCACGCTGTCCCGCCTGGGCTTTTTCAGCGCTTCCAGATAATTGGCGGCATATCCGCCGGTGCCGAACAGCACCACCCGAATTTCTTCATCCATTGATTTGATCCCACTTTCAAACAGCGGTTCCGCACGGGACAGACATGCCCGCACGGAACCGCTTTTTTTGTCGGGGCTCAGGCCCGGAAATCCTCGATCTGTGTTTCGCCCTTCAGGGTGACCACCTTGTCCACGTCGGCGTAGGAGGCCGCGTCCACAAACAGCTGGAAGCGGTCGTGTGTTTTGAGCAGCGTGGCAGGCACCCGATTGGTCAGCTCATTGCCCAGGGTCTGGGCCACGGCCCAGGCCTTTTCTTCGTGGGGCACGGCGGAAATGATTTCTTTGCATTGCATGATCTGCCACGGGCTCATGCTGACGGCCTGGCGGGGCACATCATCCACCGTGGCGAACCAGCCCTCGGCCACCTGCTGGCCGCGGCACACCGGATCCAGATTCACGATCAGATAAGCCACGCGGGTGTCGAAATCCGCCGGGGGATCATTGAAGGCGATATGGCCGTTGCGGCCGATGCCGATGAGGCCCAGATCGATGGGGGCGCTGCGGATCTCTTTTGTCAGCGCCTCGATGCCCTCCGGGGTGCCGTCCACAAAGTGGAATCTGGTCACGCCCGTCTTGTCGATGAAACGCTCCTTCAGGTACTTGCGGAAGCTGGCGATGTGGGTGATGGGCAGATCCACATATTCGTCCAGGTGGAACATTTCCACCTTGGACCAATCCACGTCCTTTTCCACCAGGTATTTCAGCGTTTCAAACTGGGATTGACCGGTGGACAGCACGATGCGGGCGCAGCCATGATCGGCGATGGCTGCGTTGATGATGCGGGCGGATTCCTCCGCGGCCCGACGGCCCAGATCCTCCGCCGTCTGGGAAATGATGATTTTCATAGGGCTGTGTTCCTCCTGCTGATTATTTGTGGTCCCGTTCCTTCATTTCGGGATAGAAGTCTCCCAGGAATTCGCTGAGATAAACCGCCCGGTCCTCCTTCATGGATTTGTTGGCGGCGATGCCGATGCCGATGGACATGGCTCCGGCGCGGGTGTCTGCCATCTGGTGCAGCGGATCCTCCGTGTAGCCCCGGAACAGGCGATCGCGCAGGGCGGGGTCCGCTCCGCCGTGGCCGCCGGGCCGCTGGCGCACGTGGGAACGGTCGATGACAATGCACTGGCCGTCCCGGTCATAGAATTTGATGGTCTCCACCCCGAAAGCGTTATCGCATTCCAGGCGCCCCTTCACGCCGTTGAACACGATTTTCATGCATTCGTAGGGGGAGTGGGCGGTGAGGGAGTAGCTCATCACCGTGCCCTTGGCGTATTTTACGTTCAGGGACACGCTGTCCTCAATGTCGATCACGTCGGAGAACAGGCAGCGGTCCCGGATGTAGCCGTCCTCGTCCTCACAGTCCTTATAAAGCATTTTCAGGCGGCCGCTGTCCTCCGTGTCGATGTTGAAATAGAATTCACAGGTGTCTTTATAGGGGCAGGTGAGGCATCGTTCGCCCCGCTGCTCCCGGGTATGGCCGTAGAAGCGGCGGGTGCCGAAGGCGTTCACCTTCACCGGCTCGTCATCCAGGAACCAGTTGGCCAGGTCGAAATGATGGGTGGATTTGTGGATCAGCAGCGACCCGGAATTGGAGCGGATGGAATGCCACCGGCGGAAATAATCCGCGCCGTGGCTGGTATCCAGCAGCCACTGATAGTGCACGCTGAGCACGTCGCCCACCAGGCCGGAGGCCAGCATTTCCTTGATTTTCACATAGAAATCCATGAAGCGGCAGTTGAAGGTGACGGTCACCTTGCGGCCGGTGCGCCTTTCCGTTTCCAGGATGTGGGCGCACATGACATCGTCGGTGGTCAGGGGCTTTTCGCTGATCACGTCGCAGCCCGCTTCCAGCGCTTTGCAGATGTAGCGCTCGTGGAAGCAATCCTTGGTGGTGACGATGACCACATCGGGGTGATGCTCCCGCAGCATCAAATCAAAATCCGTATAAGCGGGAATCTCCTTTTTTAGGTATTCGCCCACCAGCCGGGCCCGCTTTCCGTTGATATCGCACACAGCCACCAGATGGGCCACGTCGGCGTAATTCCGCACAAGGGGTTCGCAATAGGACCACAGGCCCCGGTAGCCCGTGCCAACCAGCGCATAGGTTTTCATCTTGCGGCATCCTCCACACGATTGGTTATGCTTTGACGGCGGCGCCGCAGATGTAGCCGCGGTAGTCGCCGAAGAAGTTCTCAGCAAATTTGGTCCAGAAGATGGTCAGACCGTCGCCTGTGAAGGTCAATTGCATTTTGATGCAGCCCAGGTAGTTATCCACGGAAAACACCTTGCCCAGCAGTGTGTTGTCCCGGTCCCATACGGCGGCGGCCACGCATTGATAACGGGTGTCCATCACGGCGATGTTTTTCCCGGCATAGGCGTCCGGAAACAGGATCTCCTTCCATTGGCCCAGGCCCAGGGAGAAGGAATGCACCCCGCTGGGCTTTTCGTAGGTGAGGGTCACGTCATCGTCATGCACGTCCACCCGCATCCATCGGAAGCCGAACAGGTTTTCTTCAAACTGATAGGTGACGCCGGATATTTTCGCGGCAAGGGGGCTGGATTTTTCGCCCCGGGGCAGGGGCAGCGTCATCTGGCCGGAGATATCACGCAATTCGGCCAGCGCGGCGGGGTTTTCGGGCAGCGGGCCGTCCGCCATGCTGTCCACCAGGTGATAGAACGCGTATTTGATGGCGTCCTCCGCGTTATTGATGCCCTGGGTGTCCGCCGTGATGACCATGACGGTGTCCTGATGGGGCATCATGAAGGCAAATTGGCTGCCCATGCCGCAGCAGGCAAAGCCGTCGTCCTTCAGCATCCAGAACTGGTAGCCATAGCCGTTGCGGATATAATCCGTCTGGGCCACGGTGATGTCGATCTGGCGGGTGGTGGCCTCGATCATGTATTGCCTGTCCACCAGCTGCCGGCCTTGCCATTCGCCCCGATTCAGGCAGAACAGGCCGAACCGCAGCAGATCCCGGGAGGTGCACAGGATGCCGCTGCCCGTCCAGGAGCGGCCCTCCGGCGTTTGAATGCACCAGATATCCCTGGAAACGCCCAGCGTGTCCAGCAGGGGCCGCATATAATCCAGGATCGGCATGCCGGTGATTTTTTCTACGATGGCGCACAGGGTGGTGGTGCCGGCGGTGTCGTAGTGGAACACGGTGCCGGGCTCATGCTTGGGCTTTTTATTGTCGAAGAAGGTTTTCACGAAATCAGGATCGTCCCAATCGTAGGAATTATCCTCGTTGGGGGTGGCCATGCGCAGCAGATCGCGGACGGTGGCCCGCAGGGTATAAGGCGAGGGATGCTCCGGCAGGTATTCGGGGAAGAAATCCGCCACCTTGTCATCCAGCGTCAGTCTGCCTTCCGTCACCAGCATGCCGATGGCCACAGAGGTGAAGCTTTTGCTGACGGAATACATGCGGTGCTTTTTCGTGGCGGAAAACGGGGGTGTATAGCCTTCCGCCGCGATGATCCCGTGGCGCATGACGATGTAGCTGTGAATGGGGAATTGATATTCCCGCATGGTGTTCAGAAAGGCGGTGATGGCTTCAGAGGGAATGCCCAGGGCTTCCGGCGTCGCGTATTCCAGTTGATTGTCACGCATGGGGGTTTTCCTCCCGACTGTACGTTCTATACTTGTTTGGCTGTCCGGTCAACGACCGGACAGCTGCCTTTTTTCATGCTTGTCTGCAAGCTGTTTTTTGAATCCCCGGACGGTGCGTTCGGGCATGGAGAGGGGCAGCCCCTCTGTGGCGAGGGGCCGCCCCTTGATGGCACGCGGAAAGCGGATTACTTGTTTTCGGCTCTCCAGGCGTCCAGCTGAGCCTGCGCTTCGGCCACGATCTTCTCGGCGCCGGAGGCGTTCAGCTTCTCAATGAATTCGTCGATCTTGGCGTCGATTTCATCGGCGGGGATCCAGCCCCACTTGAGCGGGGTTTCGAATTCGTCGATCACGGCGCTGCAGGCGGCGATTTCGTTGGTCACGTTGGTGGGATCGAAGATGAAGCCCAGGTTGGTGTCCGCGATGGCGGATTCGTTCGCGGCCTTGATCAGGTCGGTGAAGTTGTTGGGATAGCCGGCGGGCACCTTCGAGTATACCAGGGAGCCGAACTGCGCGCCGTACCAGTAGTAGTGGCCGCGGTTGGAGGGATCGGCGTTCTTGGTGCCCTCGAAGGAGACCACGTTTTCTTCTTCGCTCTGGTTCCAGTGGATGCCTTCAACGCCAAAGCGCAGGGTGGTGGCGACATAGGGATCGGTGTTGATCAGCTCCAGCACCATCAGGGCGCGTTCGGGATTCTTGCTGGTCACGCTGATGCATTCCACGGCAGCCTGCAGGTAGTTGGTGGAGGCAATGTTATGGGCGAAGGGGATCATCTTGGTGACCCACTCCTGATAATACTGATGCTCGGAAGCGAACACATAGCCGGAGCCGACGTCGTGCACCAGGTAGGCGTAAGGATCAGAGCTGTAGATGCGGTCGGGATCCCAGTACCAGGGATTCTCATGCAGCACGCCTTCGGCGACCAGGTCAGCCACGGTCTTGCACACTTCGCGGTATTCCTTGGTGGCGTACTTGTTGAACACCTTTTCGCCGGCACCCATGCCTTCGAAGGCTTCCACACCGGGCACGTTCACAACGGCCAGGCCGCTGATGGTTTCAAAGGGAGCCCACACCCCCAGATCGGGGAAGAAGCGGGAAATCGGCACGGATTCGATGTCGCTCAGCACATACTCGGGATGCAGCTCATTGCGCTTGGCAAAGGCTTCACGCAGGAGGGGAATCATATCCTTATAGCTGTTCACGGTCTCCGGCAGATCCAGGCCGATGTCGTCAGCCATGGTCTTGTTGATCATCACGCTGTGCATTTCCACGGAATCCTTGTAGGAAGGAATGCCGTAGATATGGCCGTTGATCCGCATGGCGTCCCACAGATCCTCGGGGATCAGGGCGTAGGTGTTGGGGGCATATTCCTGCAGCATGTCTTCCAGGGGCAGGAAGGATTCCTTGTTCACGTAATCCACGTAGCCCACAGCGCCGTTGGCGTTGACGATGTCCACTTCCTGACCGCTCATCAGGATGGTGCCCACCTTATCGGCATATTCAGAGTAGGGGATGAAGTGGAAATTGATGGTGGTGTTGATCTTTTCCTGGAAATACTGGTTCAGCGCCTCGAACACAACCGCGTTATCCGGCTGGGAGTCTTCGGCGACGTACCATTCCAGGGTGACGGGCTCCAGGCCCTCGGCCTGCGCGAAGCTCATGCAGCCCAGCAGCATGACGGCCGCGCACAGCAGGCTCAGCAAACGACTCAGTTTTTTCATGGGGATTCCTCCTTTTTTATTTTTCAATGCCGGGTTCAGTCGCGTCCGGCAAAGAAGACGATGGGATTATCCCTTCACGCTGCCGATGGTCATGCCCTGAATGAAGTAGCGCTGGAAGAAGGGATAAGCGAACAGGATGGGCACCGTGGTGATCACCAGGATGGCCATGCGTGTCTGCTCCGAAGGCATGTTTTTCAGCATGGCGATGCCATCCGGCGTGGAAGCGATGCTGGAGTTGTTTTTGATAAAGTCGATCTTCTGCTGAATGCGGGTCAGCATGGTCTGCAGCGGGATGAGCTTGGGATTGTCGATGTAGAGCATGCCGGGGAACCATTCATTCCATTTGCCCACCAGCACGAACAGGGAGATGGTGGCTAATCCGGCCTTGGACAGCGGGAGCACAATGTGCCAGAAGATGGTGAAATCGTTGGCGCCGTCGATCTGCGCCGCGTCGAACAGTTCTATGGGGATGGTGGTGGATATGAAGGTGCGCAGCACGATGATGTTGAACGCGCTGACCATGCTGGTGAGCACCAGGATCCAGAAGGAATCATACAGGTTCAGCACGTTCACATTGATGATGTAGGAGGGCACCAGGCCGCCGGAGAAGAGCATGGTGAAGAAAATGACGAAGGTGTAGAATTTCCGGGCAGCGAAGCGCTGCTGCGCCAGCACGTAGGCATACATGGTCATGATCATCACGCTGACCGACGTGTGCACGGCGGTAATGGCGATGGTGATCAGATAGCTGTCCACCAGCTGGGAGCCGGATTTGAACAGGTTCTGGTAAGCTGTGAAGCTGGTGCTGAGCGGGAAGAAGGAAAAGCCGCGCAGGGTGAGGCTCTTGGAGGAGGTGATGGAAACGATGAATACCAGCACCACGGGAATCACCGTCGCCACGGCGATCACGCTCATCACGGAGGAGAAAACGGCGTTGACCCAGGGCCGGATGCGATTGATCTTGGCAAAGGAGTTGTCCGATATCTGCTTTTGTTTCACTTTCGACCCCTCCCTTCCTCAGAACAGCGCGGATTCTTCATCCACGTGCTTCACGACCCTGTTGGAGATCAGGATGAGCACAAAGCCCACCAGGGACTGATACAGGCCCGCCGCGGTGGACATGCCGGTATTCCCCAGGGTTTTCAGCGCGCGGTACACATAGGTGTCGATCACGTCGGTCACCTCGTAGAGCGCGCCGCTGTTCTGCGTCACGTTGTAGGACAGGCCCATATCGCCCCGGAACATGCCGCCCATGCTCAGGATCAGCATGATGACGATGATGTGGCGCAGATGGGGCAGCGTCACATACCGGGCCTGCTGCAGCTTGCTGGCGCCGTCCAGCACCGCCGCTTCATAGTATTCCTGAGAGATGCCGGAAATGGACGCCACATATACGATGGCGGTATACCCCACGCCCTTCCAGGCGTTGACGAACACCAGCAGAAAGGGCCACAGGGGTTTATAGGTATACCAGTTGGTCATGGCGCGCTGGCCGGATGCCTTGATGAGGGAATTGACCACGCCGGTGGGGCCGATGAAGGCGTACACAATGATGGCCACCACGGACATGGACAGGAAATAGGGCATGATCAGCAGCGTTTGGATGGATTTGGACAGCCTGCGCAGATACATTTCATTCAGGACCAGCGCCAGCAGCACCGACAGCGTCGTATTGAGCAGGATGAACGCAATGTTGTAGAGTACGGTGTTCCGGGTGATGCGCCAGGCGTCGGTGGTGGCGAAAAGGAATTCAAAATTTCTCAGGCCCACCCATTCGCTGCCGAAAAAGCCGCGGGTGACGGTATATTTTTCAAAGGCGAGCACCACGCCGAACATGGGCGCGTAGCTGAACAGCAGCATGTAAATCAGCACCGGCAAAGCCAGTATGTGCAGCCGCCAGTGCTTCTGGAAGCCGGCGACCAGCCTGAGCCCCCGGGGCGCGGTTTTTTTATTTGCCGCTTCCGCCATTCCGCTTCGCCTCCTGTTCTTTCCAATGGCAGGCGCAGGCTTTTCCCATACGCCCGACATTGTATATATGCTCTGAATGTATTTATTGTACGCTTTTTGACCGTTTTTCGCAACCGTAAATTGTTAGGAAACCCGCACAATTTTATGATTCGCTTTTTATAATTCTGTCCAAATGTACGGCCTGATCCGACGCCCGGATGCCCAGCTCGGCCGCCTTGAAGCAGTGGGCCTGGGTCATGGCGTTTTCCGTGCGGTTCAGGCAATCCAGGATCAATTCGCCAAAGAAGGGATAGCCCACCTTACCCTCGGTCAGGAACCTTTTTTCCTCCCGGCCGTTTACCAGGATCACGATATCCCGGGTTTTTTCGGGCACGGCCGGATCGATGGTTTTGCGAAGCTCCAGGGTGCCCTCCGTGCCCACCACAAAGGTGCGGCTGTCGCCCCATTCCCGCAGGCCGTCGGGGGTGAACCAATCCACCCGGAAGTGGAACGCCGTGCCGTTTTTGCCCACCAGGGCGCATTCGCCGAAATCCTCCAGCCCGGGATACTGGGGATGGGCGTAGTTGGCCACCCGGCTGAACTGCACCTGCGCGTCTTCTTCGCCGGAGAACTGCAAAAACTGTTCGATCTGATGGCTGCCGATGTCGCACAGGATGCCGCCGTATTTTTTCCGTTCAAAGAACCAGGGCGGACGGATGGCGGGATTCAGCCGGTGGGGGCCGAAGCCATTCATGAACAGCACCTTGCCAATGGCCCCCCGCCGAATCAGGCGCTCGGCGAAAATGCCGCTGTGGGTGTGCAGGCGTTCGGCATAATAGCACAGGTATTTCCGTCCGGTCTGGCGGACGCAGTCCTTCACGGCCGCCAGCTGCCGGAGGGCGGTCATGGGCGCCTTGTCGGTGAAGTAATCCTTGCCCGCGCGCATCACCCGGATGCCCAGATCGGCCCGTTCACAGGTGACGGCGGCGGCGGCCACCAGCCTGACCTCCGGATCGTTCAGAATGTCCGCTTCCCCGGCGACCGGCCGGGCCTCCGGGAAAGCGCGGCAGAATTCCGCCACCTTGACGGGATCGGGATCGTATACGCTTTTCAGGGTGGCCCCCGCGTCCCGCAGGGCGCCGGTCATGCCGATGATGTGGGCATGATCCAGATGCATGGCGGAAAAGATGAACTCGCCGGGCTTCACCACCGGCCGGGGCAGGGGCACGTCAAAATAATCGGGAGAAGGAACGGTGGACATAGCAAATTCTCCTTTGCTGTTTTTCGGTGATTGGTGCGCACGTCAAGCGTGTGAGATCCTGCGGGGAGGGACGGAAGAAGGAGGCCGCCGCATGAATTGCGGAAGGCATGCTATCCCCGGAAGGAGCGCAGCAGCGCCAGGCATTGATCGGTGATCTTTTCCGCCACCCCGGCCTGGAACAGGCAGCTGCGGGCCTCGTAGCCGCCTTCCCGGAAATCCTCCAGGAGGGGGAAGTAATTCTCATAACCGTTGGTGCAGCACAGGGGCAGCACCAGATCCCAGCCTTCGGCCCGCTGGATGGCCCGGCCCGTATCGGCGAAGGGTTCCCCGGGAATGCCCGCCAGGGCCAGAGGCCCGATGGAAGCGGCGCTGATGCGCAGCGGGAAGGCTTCCGGGCCATGCTCCAGTTGCAGCATCCGGTCGGCCTCCGCCACCACGGTGGTCAATTGCATGCCCTGGTAGGGGATCTCGCTGTCCCGGCCCGCCCGGTGGAGGGCGTCGATCTGTCGGGCCAGGGGCAATTCCTCCGGCCGCGGGCGGTTGGAGGGGCAGGAAATCACCTGCTGCGCGCCATGGACGGCCGTATCGTCTGTCCATTGCACCTTGTCTATCACCTGCAGCACCGCCCCGGCTACGGCGCGGCCCATATGGCGGGTATGGTCATAGCCCCGCATCACGTCGTCAAAGTCCATGGTCAGGCCGTTCAGGTCGCCGGGTCCGGGCTGGGTGTTCACGTGGTTCACATCCCCTTGGGCGCCGTTCAGGAAGATGCACCGGGTGTTATCCAGCGCTTTTTCCAGCGTACGGCGCACAAAGCCCGGCCAGTCTGCGGAAATGACGCAGCCGCCGATGGTGTCCGGATGGCAGCCGAAATGCGCCAGCACCACGCTGCCGCCGTCTTCCCGGTCGAAGCGCGCCACGCTCACCTGGTCGTTGGGGACGCCCACCGGCGCCACGGTGTCGGGATTCCGGATGCCCGGATTGGTGTGGATGGTGCCGTCCTTCATGCGGTAGCGCCGGATGAAGGCGATACCCGGGGCATGGCTGACGGCCCAGCCCATGCGGGCGGGCGTCATGTCCCGCAGGGCGAAGCGGCACACGTCGGTCAGCCGGGAGGAGAGAAAACGGAAATACGCCGCCCGCAATTCCGGCTCCTCCTCGCCGTCCAGCTTGGGGCCGGTGTGGGTGTGGGTGCAGCACAGCAGGATATGGTCGTCCGGCACCCCCGTTTCCCGGGCGATCCTTTCCCGGATGGGGTCGCTGTAGGGGGCGGGCATTTCGATGATATCCACGCTCACCAGCAGCAGCGTTTCTTTGCCGTCCGTCACGGCCAGCGCGGTGGCCTCCAATTCATCCAATACCTTTTCGGCCAGCCGTACCTTGTAATATCCCGCGATGGGAATGCCCATGGGCGGGGTGATATTGACCCGGGCAAAGCCCGCCTGGATTGTGTTCATCCTATGCACCTCCGAAGAAAAAAGAAGCGCGGTTGTTACGCTTCTTTCCCGTTATATTACGCGCGGCCCACGAACTGCGCGTTATAGGCCAGAATGTCCCGGGCCACATCCCGAACCCGGTGGAAATCCTGCACCAGGGGATCCTGGCACAGCGCGGCGGCCAGCTTGTGCTCGTCCCATTCCACGGCGGCTTCCATGAACATTTCTTCCCGCACGGCCGTGGCCTGCACCACCAGCTGGGCGGCCTTGGGCAGGGGATTGGCGATAGCGGGATGCACGCCGGTCGCGTCGAAGGTGACGAAGGTTTCCACCACGGTGTCCAGGGGCAATTCCCTGGTCTGCCCATAATTGCGGTAATTCATCACGTCGTAGAACTGCCGTCCGCCCTCCAGGGCCTCCACCACCCGATCGGGCTGTTCCTCGCTGACCCGGAAGGGGGGCATGACGCCGGATTCCAGGGGCTTGACGATCTGATCCCGCAGCCGATCCACCGTCAGCTGCCGGTCCTGGATCCGGTCGTAATGCATGCCGTAGAAATCCCGGTTTTCCCGAGTGCCGGTGGTCTGGTAATAGAATTCGGCGCAGTGCTCGTCGCTCAGCCCCGGCATGCAGCCCAGCATGTCCCACAGGATGAAGCGGATGCGCTCGTTCTCCCGCCCGGCGAAGGGATCGTCGAAGGTGATGTTGCTTTTGCCCGCCCAGGCGGCCTCGATCATCCGCTTGCTGCGCATGATCTCCAGGGCGTCATCCCCGTGGAATTTGATGTCGGTGAGGAAGGAGCAGTGATCCACGCCGGAAACGGAGAAGCTGACCCCGTCAAAGCTGTCCGCTCCGAAATAGGGCAAAAGGATCTCCAGGTGGTTGCGGATGCCGTGGCAGAAGCCCACGGCGTGGATGTTTTCGTATTTCTGCACGCAGCGGGTAAGGGCGGTGAGGGGGTTGGTGACGTTCAGCATCACGGCGCCGGGGCACAGGCGGTTCATTTCATGGGCGATGCGGATGAATTCCGGCACGTGGCGCACCGTGCGGCTGGCCCCGGCGATGCCCGATTCGCTGCCCTTCACATTGTAAAAGCCGTGACGGCGGGCAATATAATGATCCTCCAGCTCCGCGGCCAGGCCGCCGTGGGAAATGGCGATCACTACGTAATCGGCGCCGGACAGCGCCTCTTCCTCCCGCAGGGTTTTTGTGAGGGTGATGGCCTTGTCGGGGAACATTTTGTTGTAGTAATCGCAGAAGGCGTAGGTGTCGTTCACCGCCTTTTCGTTGATGTCATAGAGGCACAGCTCCGTTTCCCGGTCATAGAAGGGATTGTCCAGAAAGGTGCTGAACAGGCCGTAGGTCCAGGAATAGGAGCCGCCGCCGATCATGGCGATTTTCAGTTTCATGGTGGATGCCTCCTTCAGTGAATGGTTTGCGAATGGAAAACGCCGGATGGCGCGGCGTCCTGCGCCGGATCGGGGGCGGACAGCCCCCGGGCAGCCAGGTCGCCAAGCAGCGTTTGGGTATCGGTGCAGGAAAGAATGCCCGGCAGCAGCCAGGCCCAGGTGTGGGTTTGATCGTGATAGGGATCCTGAACGATGGCTTCCCACGGCTGGCAAAGACCGTCGGCATAGACCGGCACGCCGCTGAGCAGGGAAGATATGCGGGCATAGCGGCTGTGATCCCCCTGGGCATACAGCCGCAGGCGATCGGGATCCGCTTCCGGCCAGGCGCGCAGCATTTCAATGGCGGCCAGCACATCCCGGGTGCGCAGGGCGCACAGGGAATCGCCCAGCTGCATCAGGTAAGCGTTGAGCTTATACAGGGTGCCCCAGCCGATGTACATCCCGGAGGTGCCCAGTTCCCGGGGCAGCAGCGCCCCTTCCGCGGCGGTATCCATCACCAGCACCTGCCAGCCTTGGGCGGTGGCCCGGTGGATCCAGGGGGAATGATCGGCCAGGCGGCTCAGCCCGCCCGGCCAGAGGGCCAGCACCGTGGGCAGGGGCCCGTCTCCCCGGCGCATATCCCTCAGGAAGACGCCGCTGCTCCAGCGGGTCGGCTCGGGCCGCCATACCACCGTCCGCCACATGTAATGGCCGCAGATGCCTTCCCCATGCACCCGGGGCTCCCCGGCGCGGACCTGATCAGCGCGAACCAAACGGCGCAGGGCCGTCTGCCGCTCTGCCGGATCAGGGTCCAGGGCGCGGGAAGACAGCAGGGCGGACAATTCCGCCTGCAGGGTGCGCAGATCAGGCCGGGCGTCCAGCAGCATACGCCCGGGGAAAACGGACAGGGCGCCGTCCGGCAGGGGCGCAAAGGAAAAGCCCGAAAGATCCGCCTCCCGGCCCTGCAGATGGCGGCAGAAAAACCGCGCCGCCGCCTGGGCCAGGGCGGGAGAATAGGCGTGCTCCGTAGAGGCGGTGACCAGATCCGGCAGCGTTCCGGCGCCCGCTGCCTGCCAGATTTCCCGGGCCGATTGCAGGGCGCGCAGCGCCCCCTCCCGGGGGAAGAAATCCTGCCGGGGGGACAAGATGAGCAGCGGCCGGGGCGCCATGCCTGCCAAAAAGTCGATGTAATCCAGCCCCGCCAAGAGGCTGCCCGGCCACACCATTTCGTTGTCCGGATCCACGCCGTTTTCCAGCATGGCCCGCGTGTCCGTTACATAGGCGCAGGGCGCGGCGCAGGCAAAGCGTTCCCCGGCGGTCAGCATGAGCATGCACGCCTGGGTGCCGCCCCCGGAATGGCCCGTCAGGGCGATGCGGGCGTGATCGACCTCCGGCCGGGAGCACAGGTAATCCAGCCCGGCGAGACCGTCCCGGATGAAATACCGGGCCAGGCTGAGGCCCAGCAGCTTGCATTTGGCGTCCATCAGGTCGTGCTCGCCGGAGCAGCCCTGAATGGGCTGCAGGGATAGATCCGCTTCGTAATGCTCGAATCGCTCGCCTTCCCCAAAGGGGTCCAGCGCCAGCACCGCGAATCCGGCGTACGCCAGCAGCTGCGCCAGATACTGGTATTCCCGGTCGGCCTTGCCCTGATCCGTGTGGCCGATCAGCAGCAGCACCGCCGGGTGGGGCTCCCGGCCTTGCCGCGGCAGATAAAGCGCCGCCGTCAGCAATGCTCCTTCACCCGGGGAAAGCAGCACCGTTTCCAGGGTGAAGCGATCGTAAACGGTGCGGGCGGTGATTTGGGCAGGCACGGGATCCGTCCGGGGCGGCAACCCGCCGATGCAATCCAGAAAAATCTGCCGGGTCTGCCGCTGACAGGCGGCCAGGGACGCGGCGTCCAGCACCCGGGATCGTCTGTCCCGGCCCCGGCGCAGGCCGGCTTCCGCCCGGGCACAGATTTCCGTATACAGATTGGTGGCCGTTTCCACCGGCACATGCAGCGCTTTTTCCTGGATTTCCCATAGCGTGCGGGCGTTGGGACGCAGGGACGCTTGCTCATGAAGCATGGATCGCATATCCGGTTCCTCCCAAGGATTCTGACATCATGATAAACGGACCGGGGAAAAAAGTCCACCGAAAAAAATCATGAAAACGCCCATAAAAATCATGGGCCGGGCGGAGCGGGCTCCCGGGGCGCCTCCTCCTCAGCAAATTCCAGAGGGATCAGGATCACCGCGTCCAGACCGCCGCCCGGCATATTCTGATAATACAGGTTGCCCCGTCCGCCGGACTGGAGCGTCACCCGGCGGTAGACGTTGCGGATGCCGATGCCGTGGCCGTCCGCTGGGTCGGCGCTGCGGAGGATGCTGTTGATGCGGCTTGCGTCTGCCCTGGAGCCATTGTCGGTCACATGGATCAGCAGCAGGCCGGCTTCCTCCTCGCAGTACAGCCGGATGCGCAGCTTATCCCCGCCGTTTTCGGCGTGAAACAGGGCGTTTTCCACCAGGGGCTGGAGGGTGATGGGGGATACGGCCACCGACATGTATTCCTCCGGAATATCGCACACGAATTCGAACCCGTCGGAATAGCGGATCTGCTGGATGCGGATATAATCCTGCAGATAATTGATTTCCTCCCGCAGGGGCACGGTGGCCCGGGAAAAATTGATGCTGTATTTGAGAATGCTGATCAGGGAGGCCACCATGGTGACGATGTCGTCGTTGCCCTCCATCAGGGCGCTGCAGCTGATGGAATCCAGGGTGTTGTAGATAAAATGGGGGTTGATCTGAGCCTGCATCATTTTCAGCTCGGACGCGATCACCTTTTTCTGCTCCTCCTGGGCTTCCCGGGAAAGGGCCTGGATGCGCCCGCGCATGGCGTTGTAGCTTTGATACAGCACGGCGATTTCATCCTGATTTTCGGGCTCCGCGGCCTGGGGCATGTGTTCGGCGTCCCGGGCCTGCTCCATCACGCCGGACAGCCGGGTGATGGGCCGGATCACCTGCCGGGACAGGAGGAAGGAAATGATCAGCATCACCGCAATCAGCATCAGCAGCATCAGGGCCAGCATATAAACAGGGGTTTCCTGGGCGACGATGCTGCGCTCCGGCGCCAGCAGCACGCATTGCCAATCCCCCTGGAATTTCACCCGGCTGGCGGTGAACAGGCCTTTGTGCCATTGGTAGGGAACGATGCTGCCCTGCTGCATCACGGCGGGCAGCGCAAGATCGGCAGGCTGCCCGATGGGGAACAGGGCGGGATCCGTGCTGGCCATCACCGTATCGCCGTACAGAAGCAGGGCGCAGGTCCCCTCGCTCAGCCGGGCGGCGGTCAGGAGGGCGTTCATCCGCAGGGTTGGCATGGCATAGAGCACGACGCCGATGTTTTCGTTATAGCGGGGATCAGCGATGCGGGTGCTGCGCAGCAGGTGAGAGAAAAACACGTAATCCGGGCAGCGCTCATCATAGAAGGCATAGGTCTGCCCGCGCAGGGCCAGGGTTTGGCGATACCAGGGCTCGTCAGAGAGGCCCTGCGAGGAATAAATATGCTGATGGGTCAGGTTCCGGCCCAGCACGAAGGGCTTGGCGGCATCCGCCACCGGAAACTGGCCGTCCAGCAGCAGCATGGGATAGGCGCTTTGCATGAGGGGCGCAGTGGGCGTGCCGGTATTGAGGGAAAACACGGCGCGAAGCAATTCCATCTGCCGCACGGGCAGATTCTCCTGCACATTGACCAGCACCGCGGCCAGGTCTTCGTTGCAGCACAAATAATAGGCGTTTTGGCGAATGTTCATCATCAGCACGCCCGCGTTTTCCGCCGCGCTGGCCGTGCAGCTCCATTGATCCTGGGCCATGCGCTCCTTGTATATGCGGTTGAAATAGGAAAAAAAGATCACGGTAAAGGCCAGGATCAGCACCAGCATGCCCATCAGCCAGAACAGGGACATGCGCTTCCGGATGCTTATGTTCATTCCGCTTTCCTCCCTTGCCGGGCCCGGAGAAGGCCTATGGCTCCTCCGGCTTTTCCATGCGCAGCATGGCGGCCCGGTACTGGGACGGGGACACGCCGTAATACGCGCTGAACAAGCGGGAAAAATAATCCGGCGTCACATAGCCCACCCGCTGGCTGATGGTGCGCACGTTTTCATTCACATCCAGCAGCAGCTCCTTGGCGTGCTGCAGGCGCACCTCATTGATCCGGTTGATGATGCTGGTGCCCTTCTGCTGCTTGTACAGCGTGCCTGTGTACACCGCGGACAAATGCAGCCAATCCGACACGGCGGATACGGACAGATCGGGATCGGCGTAGTGATCCTCAATATAATCATCGATCATTTGCACATAGCCGGTGGCCCGCATGGATTGCTTGAAGCAGATCTGGGCGCATTCCTCACACTGCTTTTTCACAAAGCTGATCACGTCGGATACGTTTTTCAGCTCCGCGTAAACCGCCATGGCCGCCTGGCTCTGGGCGTCCAACTCCTGCTTTTTGTAAGTCACGGCATAGGTCTGGGCGAAAAGCTCCCTGAGAAAAGAGGCGCAGAACTGCTTCAGGTCCTCCGGGTGGATCCGGTGCAGGGCCAGATCCTCAAAGGAATCGGTGCAGGCGCGCAGGTCGCCGCTCATGAGCAGATCGTGCACCAGCTTGCGAATGCCGTCCGATCCGTCCCGCAGGGAGGCGTAGTTTTTTTTCATCTCCAGCCGGGCCTTCATTTCACGGATCTTATCGGTGATTTCAGAAAGCCTTTCCTTGGTGATGGGCTTGAGCAGATAATCCTGCACGTCAATTTTCAGGGCCCGCTGCACGAATTCAAAATCGCTGTATTCGCTGAGGATGATGATATACACATCCACCATGGAGGCGCGCAGCTCCTCCGCCAGCTTCAGCCCGCTCACACCGGGCATTTTCACATCGGAAATGATCAGGTCCGGCGCGTTTTCCAGCGCCGATTTGAGGGCGGAGGTGCCGTCCTTGGCTTCCAATACCTGGGTGAAGCCCAATTCCTGCCAGGGCAGCATTTTCAGCAAACATTTCCGGACGAACACATCGTCGTCCGCAATCAGCGCTTTCATGGTTCACCTTCTTTGTTGCGCCCGTATATCAATCAAACAGGGAAGCCCCCTGTGCGCCGTGGGAGAACGATCCGGTTGTTTCATCCGGATCAATTATAATACACTCCGGCGCTTTTTGCAACCGATCGGGGCCGGGCAGCGCGAACACGGCAAATCCGCGGCGGCCGGACAGATACAGCGTGCCGTTTTCGCAGGTCCACTCCACGTCGCCGTCCCGGTCGCACAGCACGGGCGCGCAGCCCGCGGGACAGGGATACTCCCGGCGCGATACCGGCCCGCCCATGAAATCCACATACAGGTACCGGCCGCCATCCTCCCCGGGGACGGTGTAGAGCGAAACGGCGGGGTCGGCGGGGTAATAGACCCGGTACACAGCGCCCTGACGGCCGGAGAACGCGGGACCGCCGCCCGCTGCCGCCGGCTGGCCCGTACCGCAGAAGGTGAGGTAAGATTTCCGGGAGGACACCAGGGTCAGCGCTTCCTTCAAATCCTGCCGGCGGATGTCGGGCCGGCCGTCCGCCAGGGGCAGGATACCCGCCGCAAAAGCAACGCACTGTCCCCGCCGGTCCCGGATCTGCTCGATCTGCCGGTCGGGGGGCAGATCGGGACGGGTCCAATGGGTCCGGATGACGGGAAGGGCTTCGGGGAAGGGACGGGCCACATCCACCGGGCGGGAAAAATCCCACCGGCGATTCCCCTGGCGCAGGGGACGGACGCCGGGAATGTATCGGCGCACGCTGCCGCCCGGCGGGCAGCATTTTTCCTGATACATCAGGGCCAGAAACCCCTCCCAGCGCACCGGCTGCAGAGCTTCGTGATGGAAAGAAATCACCACGGCGCCGTCGGGGTGGAGGGTAAAGACGTGGCAAACCCGCAGCATGGGCGCGCCACAGGCGGCCAGGTCGGGATTGCCCGCAAAGCCGCCGGCCGGCCGGGCCCGGCGCAATCCCGGCGCCACGGTGGCGGGGTTGATGATATCATAGCATTCCTCGATCCGCGCCATGTCGCAATGGTCCACATCCCCGGTGACGGGCAGCCACGCGCCGCCGGCCCGCGCCAGGATGCGGCGGGAAACGGAGCGGATGGACGGGGCCATGGGCAAACGTCCGCGCTGCCCCTTTGGCACTGTCCGGCGGCCGTCTGCCCGCGTCAGGGCGCCGGTGATGGCAGGCAAAAATGCGTAATCCGTTTCGGACGGGCCGACATTGCCGGACACGAACAGCGCCCGTGCGCCGCCGTCCAGCACCCGCAGGCAGGTCCAGACCGCGTCTGCGCCGTCCCGCCAGTCGGTGCCGATATCGGCATAGCGCCAATCGCCCGGGGCGCCTTCTGCCATCACGGCGCACTCCCAGGCGTGATGGCCCCCGATGTCCGCGCCGTTCACCAGCATGGGCGGGGCCTCGTCCGTGGACAGGGCCAGCACCTGATCGGCGTGCCAGATATCCCGGCAGGAGCGGCGAACCAGGCCGGCCCAGGCAAAATCCACCGGATTCTGATCCCCGACGCCGATATCCCCCAGACCGGAAAAAGCCTGGGTCAGATCGTGGGTGGGAGAAAAGGGGGTGCGGAACACGGCCATGGATTTGTTCAGTGAGATCTTCATTGCGGGTCTGTCCTTTGCTTGCCGGGATCGCGGGCATCCCGGATGGCCCGCCCCATGGCGAAAACCATGCGGATGTTCAGGCCCTCATCCATCAGCACAAGATCGGCGTCCATGCCGGGAGCAATGCGGCCTTTTCGCGCCGCGCCCACCCGACGGGCGGGGTTTTCGCTGGCCATGCGCACGGCCTGGACGAGGGGAATACCGGCGGAAACCATGGTGCGCAGGCACCGGTGCATGGTGGCCACGCTGCCGGCGAAGGATTCCCGGCTGAGCAGCTTCATCACCCCGTCCTCATACACCGTTTCCATGCCGTTGAGCTGACGGTACACGGTGCCCTCCTTCAGTTCGCCCGCGGCGAATTCCAGCCCGTCGGTGATCAATTCGATTTTGTCCGCGCCCTTGCAGCGGTAGATCAGCTGCAGCAGGGAAAGGGGCAGATGCTTGCCGTCGGCAATGACCTGAACCGTCAATTCGTCCAGGTTCAGCCCCGCCTCAATCACCCCGGGGACCCGGTAGCTGTGTATCCTAATCAGGCCGGAGCAGCTGGAGTAGAGGTGCGTCACATCGCTGTAGCCGTGGGGAAGCGCGGCCAGCACCTGATCGTAGGTGGCGTTGGAATGGGCGATGCTGGCCACGATGCCCCGGCGGGTGAGCTGATCGCCCAATTCCAGGGCGCCCGGCAGTTCCGGCGCCACGCCCATCATGCGGATGCCCCGGGGCCAGGCGTCCAGCAAAGGAGATAAATCCGTTTCCGCGGGGATTATCAGATCGTCGGGGGATTGGGCACCGCTTTGGGCGGGGCTCAGGCAAGGCCCTTCCAGGTGAGCGCCCAGGATGGTGGCGTCGCAGGGCATGCGCGCCGCCCGGCGGATCCCCTCCACGGCCCGGAGCAGGGTGGGGATGGGGGCGGCCAGGGTGGTGGGCAGGATGGAGGTGGTGCCGTGCTGAGCGTGGGCGTTGGCCAGAATGACCGTATCCTCCGCTTTTCCCGACATGGCGGAACGGCCGCCGCCGCCGTGCACGTGAATATCCACAAAGCCGGGGGACAGATACAGCCCGTCGGCGTCGATCACCCGGTCTCCCTCGGCGGGATCGGCGTGGTCGGTCACATCCAGGATGCGCTGATCCGCTATGATCACCTGGGTCTGGCGGATGCCTTCGGGCAGGATTGCCCGGGCGCCCCGCAGGATGGTTTTCATGGCGCTGCCTCCTTTTTCCCTTCGGATCGCCATTCGGCGCCCGCCCGGAAGGCGAAGGACGCCATCCAGGCCGCGCTTACGGGCAGCACTTTTTCGTCCACCCGGAATTTTCCGCTGTGGTGGGGATAGTGGGTGCCTTTGCTTTCGTCGGCAATGCCCACCTGGGCGTAGCAGGTGGGGGCGATGCGGCCGTAATTGGCAAAATCGTCACCAATCATCATGGCCCGCTGGGGTTGCACCAGGGTTTCGTCGGTCAGCTCCAGGGCGCACTGGCGGGCCAGGGCGGCGGCGCGGGCGTCATTGCGCACCACATCGCTGACCCGGCGGTTTTGGATTTCCGCCCGGCAGCGGTAGGCGGCGGCAACGCTGTGCGTGATGGCTTCCATCTCTTGCTCGATCAGACTGCGGGTTTCCTCGTCCAGCGCCCGCAGGGTGCCCCGAAGCACCGCCTGATCGGCGATGATGTTGCCCACGGTGCCGGCGTGGAAACTGCCCACCGTCAAAACGGCGGGTGCAAGAGGCGACACCCGCCGAGCCACCACCGTTTGCAGGGACTGAACGAGCGCCGCCCCGGCGGGAATCACGTCGGCGCATTTTTCCGGGGTGGCTCCGTGGCCGCCAGCGCCCTTCAGCGTTATGGTGAACATATCCACCGCGGCGCTGACCGTCACCGGGCCGATGTGCAGGGTGCCGCTGGCATAGGGGCTCCACAGGTGGATGGCGAAAAACACGTCCACGTCGTCCGCAAGGCCCGTTTCGATCACGTCGTCGGCCCCGGCCTCGCCCTCCTCGGCGGGCTGAAAAATCACCTTGACAGTGCCGTGAAGATCGGGCAGCCGATCCCGGAGCATCCGGGCGGCGGTGAGGCCGATGGCCATGTGGGCATCATGGCCGCAGGCGTGCATCCTGCCGGGATGCAGGGAGGAAAAGGGCAGGCCAGTTTCCTCCTGGACGGGCAGGGCGTCGGTGTCGCAGCGCAGGCCCACCACAGCCCCGGGCCTGGCGCCGCGCAAAATGGCGACGGTGACATTGTCCCGGGGCGCTTCATAGGGGATGCCGTACTCCGTCAGGGTGGACCTGAGGAAGCGATGGGTGCCCTGCTCCTCATGGGCCACCTCCGGATACCGATGCAAATGCCGGTACAGGCGCAGCGTTTCGTTTTCCAGGGATCTGGCGGTGGCGAGCCATTGATTCTCCATGCTGATCCTTCCTTCATTCACGGATTCCGCCGCAAGAAGCCGGCCACAAAATCATCGTCGTTCAAATCGGGATACAGGGCGTACACCCGGTCGATCTCCTCCTTCTGGCCGGGGGACAGCCCTTCCTTTTCGTCCAGGCACCACACGCCTTTCATCAGCCCCTGCCGGCGCAGCACCTCATGCATGCCGGCGATGCAGCCGCGGAAACTGTTCCGGGCGTCAAAGAACGCGCCGTTGGCGTCCGTCACCCGGGCGGCCAGGGACAGCCATTCGGGGCTGAGGGGGGCGTCCGGCGGCAGGGCCTTGAGCTGACGGAACAATTCCACCGCCCGATGGGTCCAGGCGGCCCAATGGCCCAGCAGCCCGCCCACGGTGGGCACGGACACATCCTTCCCCTCCGCCCGGAAGCGGTAGGTGGTCATGAGATCGAAGAAAATGTTGTCGTCATTGCCGGTGTACAGGGCGATATCCCGGCCGGAAAAGGCGATGGCCCGGGCCACATCCACCGTGCAGTAGCGGTTAAAAGCGGCGCACTTGACGGCCTCCACCCCGTCGACAGCGCACACCTGACGCCAGTAATCATAGGTGAAGATCCGTCCGCCCACGGCGGGCTGCAGATAGAATCCGATCACGCCGCACACCTTCGCCACCTGGCGGTGACGCTCGATCAGGTACGCTTCGTCCCGGTCTCCCAGTCCGCCGGGGCTGAGCAGCGCGGCATCGTAGCCCCAGGCCACGGCCTGCTCCGCCTCCCGCACGGCTTGGCCGATCTCTCCGCAGGCGCCGGCAATGGCCAGCACCTCCCGGCCCGTGCGGGCGCGGTACGCGGCGATTTCCTCCTGCGCGGCGCGCAGCACCGGCTCAAACAGCCCGATTTTGGGATCCCGAATGGCGAACTGGGTGCTGTGCACCCCCGCGGCGATGCCGTCCACGCCGCTTTCCAGATAATAACGCACCAGCCTGCGCTGGCCTTTTTCGTCAAATTGCCGGTTTTCATCCAGCACCAAGGGCATGGCGGGGATGAACGCCCCCCGGTGAAGCAGATTCCGCGCCGATTCCCGCATCAGAATTTTCCCTCCGTTTCCTCAAAATGGGTGGGCTTGCCCAGCAGCCGGCCGCCGGACAGGAGCCAGTCCGCCTGCATCCGGATCATGTCGTCCAGGGATTTGTCCGGCGGGCCGAACCATGCCATGCACTTGCCTGGGTTCATCAGCATGGCCAGGCTGCCCTCTTCCCCGGCGAAGGAAACGCTTTTGCCCAGCGCGGCGGCCAGCTTTTCCGCCACCTGCCGGGTGTGGCCCACCTCCGGGCCTGTCACGTTCAGCCGTTCCACCCGCGGGCTTGTGCGCAGCAGGCTGCGGAGAGCGGCCTCATTGGCGTACCGCTGCCACACGCAGTTGAACTGAGGCACATCCAGGCGGATGGGCGTGCCCGCCAGAATCTGCTGGGCCAGGTCCAGCAGCACGCCGTAGCGCAGATCGATGGCGTAGTTGAGCCGGAACAAAAGCACGCTGGCCCCATCATGGGCGGCGGCGTATTCAAACACCCGCTCCCGCCCCCAGGTGCTCATGGCATATTCGCCCACGGGGTTGGGGCTGTCTTTCTCGGTGCAGCCGCCCAGGGCGGGATCCGTGAAGGGGTACACGTTGCCGGTGGAAAAGACCACATAGCGCCTTTCGCCCAGGATCCGGGTGATCAGGCCGGGCAGCACCACGTTGGTATGCCAGGTTTCCCCGGCATTGCCGCTGGTGCCGAATTTTTTGCCCAGCATGTATACGATGTTGGGGGCGTCCGGCAGGGCGGCCACCTGCTTTTCGTCGTTGAGATCGGCGGAAATCATGTCCACCTGCTCTTTTTGCAGGAAGGCCGCCGCGTGGGGGTCGGAAAAGCGGGACACGGCATATACCCGGCGCTTTTTTCCCGCCAGGGCGCTGGCCTTGCTGGCCATGGCCGACAGCGTGGGGCCCATTTTGCCTCCGGCGCCCAGGATCAGAATATCGCCGTCCAGCCGGGCCATATCGGCGATGAGCGCTTCCGACGGCGCGGCGTGCAGGGCGTTGAGAGCATCTTCGTTCCAGACCATGGCATGCATCCCCCTTTGATCAGATTATTGGGTCAGGCGATAAGGCCCCACCGCCTGGGGCCGGCCCGTGAGCCATTTTCCCTCGGTGAAATCGGGAATGGCCACCGGCAGGCTGCCGCAGGCGATGGATTGCTCGCTCAGCGGCGTGATGGCCATGAGCGCGGCGGTGTAATACACGTCGATGGGCATGGGCGTGCCCTGCTGGATGGCTTCGATGAAGCCCCGCAGCACCAGGTAATCCATGCCGCCGTGACCGCCCCGCAGCCCGAATTCCCGGTACTGCTTCCACAGGCCGCTTTCATAGCGATCCATATACGGGGCGTCACTTTCCCAGCTGTGGCTGAAGTCTTGCGCTTGGTGGGCGGTCACCCCGTCCACATAGATGGAACGGTTGTCCTCCATCCAGATGGCCTTGGTGCCCTGGATCCGTCCGCCCCGGGAATAGGGCCGGGGCAGCGTGCAGTCGTGAGTGAGCAGAATGGTTTCTCCCCGGGCGCAGCGGATCATGGTGGTCACCACGTCGCCCTCGGTGAAGCGGTGGGCCTGCAGGTCAGGGCGATCCCCCCGGTGTTCCTTCAGCCATTGGGAAAGCCCGACGGCCTTGGACGCCATGGACACCAGCGACAGCATGCGGTTTTTCCCGTTCAGATCCAGATACAGGCCGATGGGGCCCAATTCGTGGGTGGGGTACAGCTCCCCGTTCCGGGCGGCGAAATGGTGCTGGCGGTAATGGCGGTTTTTGTCGCCGAAGCCGATTTCATCCCGCAGGTCGTGCTCATAGCCGCCCTGGCAATGGACGATTTCGCCGAACAGACCGTCCCGTACCATATTGAGCAGCGCCATTTCTTCCCGGTTGTAGCAGCAGTTTTCCAGCAGCATGCAGCCCATGCCTGTGCGCTGGGCGGTGCGCACCAGATCCCAGCATTCCTGCACGGAGCAGGCGCCGCCGACCTCCAGCCCCGCGTGCTTGCCCATTTCCATGGCCCGGATGGCCAGGCGGATATGGGATTCCCAATCGGTCATGATCACCACCGCGTCGATATCCTCCCGGGAAAGCAATTCGTCCTCGCCGCCCGCCGGCGCGGTGGGATATGACACGCGGTCCGAAAGCGCGCGGACCATTCGCTCCACCCGGTCGGGGCAGGGATCATATACCGCCTGGATGCGCACATCCGGCATGGAAGAAAGCAGCTTCGTCTGCTCAAATCCCCGGTTGCCCAGGCCCAGGATGCCCAAACGAACGGTTTTTCCCGCATCCCCCATTTTCATTGGCTGTATCCATCCTTCCCTCGTGCGCTTCCGCGTGATACGGACGGGGAGCGACGACGCGTGATATTGTCCTGAAATCAAATGTCCTGTGCGATGGACGGCGTCTCTTTTTCGATCGATTCGATATAAACTATGATAACGCATTTTTTTTCAATAGAAAATAGGAATACATCCGAACTTTTTTAGGAATCCACACATTTTTTCAGGATTTTTCAATTCCTGCTTTACTTTCCCCGTCGGGAATGTGTATGATACAATCAATGAAGCAAATAAAACCGCACAGCAGCATCCGTTTTGATGAAATCATGACTGCAGAAAGGACGATGCATATGACCATACCCGAATTGCTGCGTGAAATGACGCTGGATGAAAAGGCCGCCCTGCTGACCGGCTCCGAAAGCCTGCGCACCGCCGGCTGTGCCCGGCTGAACGTTCCCGCCAAGCGGGTGGCGGACGGGCCCAACGGCTTGCGCAATTATACGCCGGGCACCAACTGCACCACCATGCCCTCCATGTGCGCCCTGGGCGCAACCTGGAACCGGGAAGCCGCCCGAAAAATGGGGGAAACCATCGCCCGGGACTGCATCCATCACGGGGTGCAGATGATTCTGGGCCCGGGGCTGAACATCAAGCGCAACGCCCTGAACGGCCGGAACTTTGAATATGCGTCCGAAGACCCGGTGCTGACGGGGGAAATTGCCGGGGCTTATGTGCAGGGCTGTGAGGGGCTGGGCATCGGCACATCCATGAAGCACTTCGCCGCCAACAGCCAGGAAACCAACCGCACCGAAAACAGCGCCGAAATTGACGAGCGCACCCTGCGGGAAATCTACCTGCGGGGCTTTGAAATCGCCCAGCGCATCGGCCGCCCCACCAGCATCATGTGCGCCTATAACAAGATCAATTCCCTGTGGTGCTCCGAAAACAAGGGGCTGATCACGGATATCCTGCGGGGAGACTGGGGCTACAAGGGCATCATGATTTCCGACTGGGGCGCGGTGCACGATGAGGCCAGGGCCGTGGCGGCCGGCATGGATCTGCGCATGCCGGACAATCAGGATATGGCCCGGCTGATCCGCCAGGGCATCGCCGACGGCGTGTGCACCGAGGCGGACGTGGACCGGAGCGCCGCGCGCGTGCTGGAATTCCTGCTCAGGCCCATTCCCATCGAAGAAAGCTACGATCGGGCGGCCCAGCACCGGGCGGCCCAGGAGGTGGCCCGGGAGGCCATCACGCTGCTGCGCAACCGGAACCAGCTGCTGCCCCTGACCGAAAAGAAATACAAGAAAATCTGCGTCACCGGCGAATACGCCGTGAAGCCCTACATCAACGGCCAGGGCAGCGCCGAGGTGTTCACCGAGCCGGAATACATTGATTCTCCGCTGGAATGCCTGCGCAGGAACTTGCCGGGGGTGCAGGTGGATTACTGCGACTATCTGACGGCCAAGGAACCGGACAACATGCTGTGGAACACCTTCCGCAAGCAGATGCCGAACATTGAGGATTACGATGCCGTGCTGGTGTTCACCGGCGTGCAACCCTCCCAGGATTCCGAAAACCTGGACCGGCACGACAATCACCTGATGGGGTACATCGAAAACGTGCTGCATAACGTGGTGTTCCATAACCCCAAAGCTGTGCTGATCCTCATGAGCGGCAGCAGCACCTTCCGCAGCGTTGAATCGGATAAATTCCCCGCCATCGTGCAGGCCTGGCCCGCCGGCGAGGGCGCCGGGCAGGCCATCGCCGATGTGCTCACCGGCCGGGTGAACCCTTCCGGCAAGCTCAGCGAAACTTTCCCTGTGGACATGCGCCGGGACATCGACCTGAACGGCGACGGCCTGACCCAGGATTACAGCGAACGCTGGCGGGTGGGCTATCGGTATTACGACCTGCATCCGGAGGAAATCTGGTTCCCCTTCGGCCACGGCCTGTCCTACACCACGTTCGGCTACGAGAACGCCCGGGCGGAAAAAACGGAAAAGGGCTTCCGGCTGTCGTTTGATTTGACGAATACCGGGGATATGGACGGGGCAGAGGTGGCGCAGCTGTATATCGCCGATCCCGTATCCACCGCATCCAAACCGGTGAAGGAGCTGAAAAAGTTCGACAAGATTTTCCTGAAGGCAGGGGAGACCAGGCGCGTCGTGTTCGATCTGACGGAGGAGGATTTCGCCTACTACAATGTGATGCTGCATCAGTGGATTGTGGAAAGCGGCCGGTACGACCTGATGGTGTGCGCCTCCAGCCGGGATGTCCGTCTCACCGTGCCCGTTTTCTACGACAATCCCCGGTGCTATTCCATCCGGAAAATGCAGGAGGACCAAATCGGATAAAAACTGGCCATTTTTGCCGGAGAGGTCAAAACAACGGCAAAAAACAGGCGATCTTCACAAAGAAACTCTTTACGAATTGGCGCAAACATGTTATAATACAATCCGTCCAGAAAATCCATATTCTTGAAGGAGGCTTTTCAGCATGAAGAAGTTTGTTTCCCTTGTGATCGCGCTGGTCATGGCGCTGTCCCTGTGCGCGGTCGCCGCGTCCGCGGAGGACTATTCCGGCTACACCATCCGCATCTACTCCAACTCCAACTCCACCGAACGCACCACTTGGCTGATCGAAGCCGCCAAGGAAGCGGGCTTCACCATCAGGATCGACGACAACAGCGTCATCTCCGGCGACGCTCAGGCTGTGCAGGCCGCCAACGAAAACAAAGACGCCGATATCATCTTCGGCCTGAACGAAGTGCGCTGGGGCCAGCTGCTGAACGGCGTGTATGAAAACCTGACCGTGATGGATTGGACCCCCTCCTGGGCCGACAAAGTGGGCGATTACAAATATGACGGCAAGGCCTACGGCCTGGTGATCCAGAACATCCTGATGCTCTACCGCAACGACGAACTGGGCACCAACGGCGAAAGCCTGCATTTCGCCCATTGGGCCGACCTGGTGAACAGCGGCTACAAGTGGTATCGTCAGGGCAAGGTGACCGGCACCACCAACATGAACATCAACAACGCCATGCTGTATGCCTTCACCGATCCCGCTTCTCCCGCCGGCGGCATTTCCGTGGACGGCTGGAAGACCCTGTGGGCTTACTGCGCCAACGGCGACTACACCGGCGATAAGTACGGCCTGGATCCCCTGATCCGCGGCGACGTGCAGGTGTCCACCTATTATTCCTCCTCCCTGTATGGCAACATCGAAATGGCCGCCGCTTCCGGCAGCTTCGACAATCCGCTGCGCGGCACCCTGACCCCCCAGAACTGGAACCTGGTGGAGATCGACGACGGCACCTACTATATCGCTGAATACATCGGCGTGATGGAGCGTGAAGGCCGCACCGAGCAGGAAACCGAGGCCGTGAAGGCGTTTGCCGACTGGTTCGGCTCTGCGGACACCCAGATCGCCTGGAGCGAAATGTTTGACAGCTATCCCTGCAACGTGGATGCCGTGGCTGAGCTTTATGACGAAGCCCCTGCCATCTACACCATCAAGAACTGCTCCCTGACCACCGTGGAAGGCACCGACATGACGTATGCCGAGTATGTGGGCGCTCATTCCGCTGAATGGACCAACATCCTCACCAACCTGGGCTTCTATTGGCCCGACAATTCCGCCGCTCCCGCGGAGCCGGATTGGGACAACCTGGATTGGGCGACCCTGACCCAGGCGAAATAACATAGAAAACCGGCGCGTGTCCGGTGGGCGGGCCCATCTCCTGGGCTCGCCCGTTTTTATCGGGGCCCTGTCCGCAGGAGGGCGCGGCCCTGCCTTTACCCCAGAAAAAAGGAGCGGATGCCGATTATGATTGAATTGCATGACATCGTGGTGAAATTTGGCGCGTTTGAGGCGCTCCATAACATCAATGTGACGGTCAACGAAGGGGAATTTTTCACGTTCCTGGGCCCCTCCGGCTGCGGAAAGACCACCACCCTGCGCACCATCACCGGCTTCATCGAGCCCGTGAGCGGCGAAGTGCTGATGCAGGGCCAGGATATCACCCATGTGCCCATCGAAAAGCGCAACATCGGCATCGTGTTCCAAAGCTACGCGCTGTTCCCTACCATGACGGTGTATGACAACATCGCCTTCGGCCTGAAAATCAAAAAGCTGAAGAAGGACGAGATCCGGGACAAGGTGAACACCATCGCCCGAAAAGTGGATTTGAGCGACGAGCAGCTGAAAAAGGCCGTCAGCCAGCTGTCCGGCGGCCAGCAGCAGCGCGTGGCCATCGCCCGGGCCCTGGTGACGGAGCCTGCCATCATCTGCATGGATGAGCCTCTTTCCAACCTGGACGCCAAGCTGCGCGTGCAATTGCGCAACGAGCTGAAAAAGATGCAGCGGGAATTCGGCATCACCACCATTTACGTGACCCACGATCAGGAGGAAGCCCTGACCCTGTCGGACCGGATTGCCGTGTTCAACAAGGGCTATATCGAGCAGATCGGCACGCCCAATGAAGTATACAATCATTCCCAGACGGAATTCGTGGCCAATTTCATCGGCGATATCAACCGGCTGGGCGACGGCATCACCTCCAGCCTGCAGCTGCCCGCCGGGAAAAACCATTTTATCCGCCTGGAACGGGTACGGGTGAATCGGGACCGGGAAGCGGGAGAGTATCAGACCCAGGGCGTGATCGAAAGCCGCGAGTATTACGGCCTGTACATCAAGTATTACATCACGGTGGCGGGCCAAACGGTCAAGGTCATCGAAAAGAACGACGGCATCAGCATTTACGAGGTGGGCGATACCGTCACGGTGGGCATTCATCCCCGGGACGTCATGTCCTACGACGAGCAGGAGTGAGGTGACCGAGATGGAAAATCGCGCTTCGCTGGGGCCCAAAAAGATCGGCGGGGTCAGTGTGTCCCTGCTGTATAAAATCTTTGGCGGCGTGCTGTTCGCTTATCTGTTTTTGGGGTTCATGGTGGTTCCCTGCCTGAACACGCTTTTGTCCGTGTTCCGGGAAAAGAATCCGGAGACAGGCGCGGTGGAACCTCTGCGGGTGATCAATTACTTTTTCTCCGGCACCATGCCGTCCTTTGTGTTCAATTCGCTGAAGCTGGCTGTGGTGCTGGTGATCACGGTCAATGTGGTGGGCATCAGCATCGTGCTGCTGACGGAGTATTTTGACATCAAGGGCGCCAAGATCCTGCGCCTGGGTTACATGACGACCCTGATCTATTCCGGCATGGCGCTGGTGACGGGCTATCAGTTCCTGTACGGCCGCGACGGCATGATGACCCAATGGCTGTATAATATGTTCCCGCAGATCAATAAGCAGTGGTTCGGCGGGTTTTACGCGGTGCTGTTCACCATGACCTTTGCCTGCACCTCCAACCATGCGCTGTTCCTGCGCAACGCCATCCGCGGCATCGACTACAATACAGTGGAGGCGGCCCGGAACATGGGCGCAAAGCCCTTCAAGGTGCTGTTCAAGGTGGTTATGCCCACGCTGCTGCCCACCCTGTTTTCCCTGACGGTCATGACCTTCATTACCGGCCTGTGCGCCATGAGCGCGCCCAAGCTGTTGGGATACAATTCCATCAACCCCCAGATTGTGGAACTGGCCGGGAAAACCAAGGGCGATATTGCCTTCCCCCAGGCTCAGGCTGCCCTGATGAGCATCATCCTGGCGCTGTTTACCATCATTTTGCTCACCACCCTGAACCATTACGAGCGGAAGGGGCATTACCTGTCCGTCAGCAAAACCAAGGCCAAGCTGGTCAAGCAGAAGATCCAGAACCCCGTCAGCAATGTGCTGGCCCATATTTACGCTTACGTGCTGTTCATCATCTACATGCTGCCGGTGGTCATGATCATTTTGTTCTCCTTCCAGAGCTTCGGCGCGGTCAACGCCAAAAAGCCCTCCGTGGATTCCATCACCACGGTCAACTATTACGGCTCGGAGGATATTGAGATCCCCCGGGAAGGCAGAAAGCCCCGCGTGGTCACCAACGCGGTGACCGGCGTGTTCTCCAACCCGAAAACCGTAAACGGCATCCGGCTCAGCTTCGTGCTGGCCGCCGCCGCCGCTGCGCTGGCGTGCGTGATCGTGGTGGTCGCGGTCAACTATATCTTTAAGCACAAAAATAGAAAACGGGCAGCGCTGATCGAGGGGTGCCTGCTGTTCCCATGGCTGCTGCCCACGATCCTGATCTGTTACAGCTACCGAATATTCTTTAATGAAAAGATATGGTATGTATTCAATCAGAACCTGTGCATGGGCGATAATGTGCGCTTGCTGCTGATCATCGCGTACACCGTGGTGAAGCTGCCCTTCGCCCTGCGCATGATCAAGGCGGCGTTTTACGCCATTGACGAGGAATTGGAGGAAGCGGCGCGGAACCTGGGGGCTTCCGGCCTGGTCACCTTCCTGAGGGTCAAGCTGCCCATCATCCTGCCAAGCGTCCTGGCCGTGTTCGCGCTGAACTTCAACGCCCTGTTCACGGAATACGATATGAGCGCCACCTTCTTTAATCCCAGCGCCGTCACGTATGCCCGCGTGATCGAGAGCATGTCCAGCCCTGAGATCCAGAACGATTACAACGCCGCCGGACGCCAGTGCGCCTCCACCGTGTTTATCATGATCGTCAGCGGCCTGGTCCTGTATCTGGTGTATGGCATCGGCGCCCGCGACCTGGGCGAGCGGCTGGAGCGCCGGGACAAGCGGAAGAAACGAATACAGAAAATGAAAGCGGCGCTGCACTTGCCCGCAAAGGCGGAAGCGAAGGCGGTGGAGTGAGGCCGGCCGGGGGATAGAATATCCGCCCGCGCATATCTCGCGTATCTGCTATTCATTAACCACGCTATCGGAGAGACCAGCTTCCTGCTTCGTCCCCTCTCGGTTCATCGAAGGTTTAGGGCTGAAGCCCCGCGATGGTTCCCCAGGCCCAGCGATACGTACACAAAAACGTTTCTTCCCGGAAAGTCAGGGGAAAAGAAAAACCATTCCTGTCATCTTGAGCGGAGTGGAGCGAAAAACGGAACGGAGTCGAAAGATCTGTTTGCCGGCTCAACGATTCACGCACAGATCCCTCGATTGCGCTTCGCCTCCCGGCTTCGCTTCACTCGGGATGACACCGAAGGGTTTTCATTTCCCTGACAATCCGTGAAGAGCTACAAAACCGTGGAGAACCAAAAAACCGCGGAGAACCACAGAACCGTGAAGAATCACAAAACCGTGAAGAATCACAAAACCGTGAAGAATCACAAAACTGTGGTAAACCACAGAACCGTGAAGAGCCACAGAACTGTGGAGAACCACAGAGCCGTGAAGAACTACAAAACGGGCTGTCCGCCTGCGCGGACAGCCCGAACTGTTTTTGGTTTTGCGGATGATTACGCCTGACCGGCCAGTTTCTTGTAGCTGGCCAACCGGGCCTTGGCATCCTCTTCGTTCTTGGCAAAGAGCGCCTCGGCGGCATCGGGGAACATCTTCAGCAGCGTCTGATACCGGGTTTCGCCGCGGATGAAGTCCTGATAGCTTTCGGTGGGATCCTTGCTGTCGATGGTGAGAGGCTGATCCAGCTCGGGATTGAAGCGGTACAGCGGCCAGTAGCCGGCGGCGACCGCCTTGCGGATCTCGGCCTGGGCCTTGCTCATGTTGATGCCGTGGTTGATGCAGGGCGCGTAGGCGATGATCAGGGACGGGCCGTGATACTTTTCAGCTTCGATCATGGCTTTGATCAGCTGAGCGGGGTTGGCGCTCATGGCGACGGTGGCCACGTACACATAGCCGTAGCTCATGGCCATCATGCCCAGATCCTTCTTCTTGGTCCGCTTGCCGGCGGCGGCGAATTTCGCAACCGAGCCGGTGGGCGTGGACTTGGAGGCCTGGCCGCCGGTATTGGAGTACACTTCGGTATCCAGCACCAGGATATTGACGTCCTGATTCTGGGCCAGCACGTGGTCCACACCGCCGTAGCCGATGTCGTAGGCCCAGCCGTCACCGCCGAAGATCCAGATGGACTTCTTGACCAGCATATCCTTGTCATCAAAGATCGCTTTGCACAGCGGGTCGCACTCGCAGCCGCAGTCCTTGCAGCCTTCCACGCACGCGATGATTTTCGCGGCAGCGGCCTTGCTGGCTTCCGCGTCGTCCATGCCGTCCAGCCATTCCTGACCGGCTTCCTGGATTTCCTTCCAGTCGGGCGCCTTTTCCATCAGGGCCTTGATGTTCTGGGCCAGGTTGGCGCGGCGCTGCGTGGTGGCCAGGTTCATGCCGAAGCCGAATTCGGCGTTGTCTTCGAACAGGCTGTTGGCCCAAGCGGGGCCCTGGCCCTTTTCATTGGTGGTGTAGGGGCAGGTGGGAGCGGAACCGCCATAGATGGAGGAGCAGCCCGTGGCGTTGGCGATCATCATGCGGTCGCCGAACAGCTGGGTGACCAGCTTCACATAGGGGGTCTCGCCGCAGCCCGCGCAGGCGCCGGAGAATTCAAACAGCGGCTGCAGGAACTGGCTGCCCTTCACGGTGGCGGGATTGATCTTCACGTCGGGCCTGGGCAGCTTCATGGCGAACTCCCAGTTCTTTTCTTCCTTGCGCTGGGAATCCAGGGGCTGCATTTCGAGGGCCTTCTGCTTGGCGGGGCACACTTCCACGCAGTTGCCGCAGCCGGTGCAGTCCAGGGGGCTCACCTGCATGCGGTATTCATAGCCGGCCAGCTCTTTGCCGATGGTCTTGGGGGCCACGACGAAGTCCTTGGGCTTCTTGGCGCCTTCCTTCACCAGCACCGGACGGATGCAGGCGTGGGGGCAGACCAGGGAGCACTGGCCGCACTGGATGCAGTTTTCGGGGATCCACTGGGGCACCTTCACGGCGATGCCGCGCTTCTCGTACTTGGTGGTGCCGGTCTCCACGAAGCCGCGGGGATCGAACGCGCTGACGGGCAGCTGATCGCCTTCCTGGGCCAGGATGGGCCGGATGAGGGTGTCGAAGTATTCGCTGGCTTCCACCTTCACAGGCTCGGCGCCCTTTTCGGCGGTGGCCCAGGCTTCGGGCACGGGCACTTCCTTCAGGCCGGAGATGGCGATGTCGATGGCATCCCAGTTCTTCTGCACGACGGCGTCGCCCTTCTTGCCGTAGGTCTTCTTGGCATAGGCCTTCATGTACTTGTCAGCATCTTCGTAGGGGATGATGTTGGCCAGCTTGAAGAACGCAGCCTGCATGATGGTGTTGATGCGGCCGCCCATGCCCACCTTCGCGGCCAGGTCAATGGCGTCGATGGTGTAGAACTTGGCTTTCTTCTGGGCCAGCAGCTGCTTCATTTTGGCGGGCAGGTGCTTATCCATTTCCTGGGGCTCCCACTGGGAGTTGAGCAGGAAGGTGCCGCCGTCCTTGAGGGAGGACACCATGTCGTACATGGTGACGTAAGCGGGATTGTGGCAGGCGATGAAGTCGGCCGCGTCGATCAGATAGGTGCTGCGGATCGGCACGTCGCCAAAGCGCAGATGGCTGACCGTCAGACCGCCGGACTTCTTGCTGTCGTAGGCGAAATACGCCTGAGCGTATTTGTCGGTATGGTCGCCGATGATCTTGATGGAGTTCTTGTTGGCGCCCACGGTGCCGTCGGAGCCCAGGCCGTAGAACTTGCAGGAAACGGTGCCCTTGGGGGCTACGTTGAACTGCTTGCCCAGCTTCAGGCTGCTCTTGGTCACGTCGTCGGTGATGCCGACGGTGAAGTGGTTCTTGGGCGCGGCCTTGGCCAGGTTGTCATAGACGGCCTTGACCATGGTGGGATTGAATTCCTTGCTGCCCAGGCCGTAGCGGCCGCCCACGACCTCGATATCCTTGCGGCCGTTTTCAGCCAGCACGCTGACCACATCTTCGAACAGGGGCTCGCCCAGGGAGCCGGGCTCCTTGGTGCGGTCCAGCACGGCGATCTTCTTGCAGCTCGCCGGTACGGCGGCCATGAAGTGCTTGGCGGAGAAGGGACGGTACAGATGCACCTTCACCACGCCCACCTTCTTGCCCTTCTTCAGCAGGGCGTCGATGGTCTCGTGGATGGCTTCGCAGCCGGAGCCCATGGCCACGATCACTTCTTCGGCGTCTTCCGCGCCGTAGTAATCAAACAGCTTGTAGCTGCGGCCGGTCAGCTTGGCGACCTTCTTCATGTAGGCTTCCACGATGCCGGGGATGGCTTCGTAGTACTTGTTGGCCGCTTCACGGTTCTGGAAGTAGATGTCGGGGTTCTGGGCGGTGCCGGCCTGATGGGGATGTTCGGGATTCAGGGCGCGGGCGCGGAACTCGGCGATCTTGTCCCAGTCCACCAGCTTGGCGATCTCGCCGTACTCGGCGGCGTCGATCTTCTGGATCTCATGGCTGGTGCGGAAGCCGTCAAAGAAATGCAGGAAGGGAACGGAGCCCTTGATGGCGCTCAGATGGGCCACCAGCGCCATGTCGTGGGCTTCCTGAACGGAGCCGGACGCCAGCATGGCAAAGCCGGTCTGACGGCAGGCCATCACGTCGCTGTGGTCGCCGAAAATGCTCAGGGCATGGGCGGCCAGGGCACGGGCGGACACATGAAACACACCGGGCAGCAATTCGCCGCTGATCTTGTACATGTTGGGGATCATCAGCAGCAGGCCCTGAGAGGCAGTATAGGTGGTGGTCAGGGCACCGGCGGCCAGAGAGCCGTGCACGGCGCCGGCGGCGCCGGCCTCGGACTGCATTTCTGCCACGCGTACGGTCTGGCCGAACAGATTTTTGCGGCCCTGGGCGGCCCACTCGTCCACGTACTCAGCCATGGTGGAGGACGGAGTAATGGGGTAAATGGCGGCTACGTCGCTGAATGCATACGCGACGTGGCTAACGGCCCCATTGCCGTCAATGGTCAATTTCGTAGCCATGGGAAAGACCTCCTTTTTCTATTAAGAGCGGAAAAATCTATCGCATTTCCGCCTCTTCTCCAACTCAGTATTATACGGCTATTCACGCGGCTCGTCAAGCAAGCGACAGGGAAAAACATACACAAAAAAAGCGAAATAAAAACAAAATACACGAAGCGGCCCCCGATTTGCGCAGATTCGGGGGAATCCCCCCCTTTCGCGGCTTTCGCGGCGCAGGGGCGGAAGGAAAAAATCCGGATTGTGTTTTGCGGCGGCGTTTGTTATAATGAAAAAAGGAAAAACACACACGGCGGGGCTGAGAAAGACGATGCTGAAGAAAAACGTGACCATTTACGATATTGCCCGGGAGGCAGGCGTATCGCCCGCCACGGTTTCCCGCATCCTGACGGGCGCTACGGCGGTGCGCACGGAAAAGCGGGACCGGGTGATGGCATTGATTGAAAAATACAATTATCATCCCAATGCCCTGGCCCGGGCGCTGACGGAGACCCAAAGCCATTTGATCGGCCTGCTGGTGGCGGATTCGGACAATCCTTATTATACCAGCGTGTTTGCCGCCTGTGAAAACGAGGCGTTCCGCAGGGGATACGCCATTCTGATGATGAACAGCCATTCCCGGCCGGGCTTTGAAACGGCCATGCTGACCAAACTGCGGGAACTGCGGCCCGACGCGATGATTATCTGCGGCGGGCGGGTGGACCTGGAGCAGCCGGACGAAGAATTCAATCAGCTGCTGTCCTCCGCAAGGGAAACCACCCGGGTGGTGGTGGGGTCGCAAAGCCCCATGCCGGGCATTCCGGGGGTGGCGGTGGACCATCAATCCTCCGTGGATCTGGCGGTGCGGTATCTGGCGGGCCTGGGCCACCGCGACATCGGCTTTGTTTACACCGGCACGCCCTATTACGGCACGCAGCTGCGGCTGAAGCGGTTTCGGGAGGCGCTGTCCCAATTGGGCTTGCCCTTCCGGGAAGAATGGCTGATCCATGTGCCGGATTACGGCATATCTTCCGGCCTGGTGGGTGTGGAGCGGCTGATGCAGCTGCCGCAAAGGCCCACAGCGCTGCTGGGCATGAACGACATGGTGTCCGCCGGCATCCTGCAGGGGCTGCTGGGCCAGGGCCTGCGCGTGCCCTGGGATATTTCCCTGCTGGGCTTTGACGACACCTTTGTCACCGGCATCACCACCCCGCAGTTGACCTCTGTCAGCTACGATTATCAGCTGTTCGCTTCCATGCTGCTGGACGCGGCCCTGCGGCCGGACGCTTTGGAGGCGCTGCCGCAAAACCAGCTGGTGCCGGTGTTCATGACGGAACGCGCTTCCTGCGCGCCGCCGGCCCCATCGCCGGGGCGGCCCTGAGCCCCGGATCCGCCCCGGCGGTACACGGGGCGGGGACCTGCGCGCTCTTTTCCACCCAGGGCCAAAGCGACATTATTATATTGGCATATTTCTGGCCGGATCCTTCATTTTCCCGCTTGACAGTGCTGTGCGCATGTGCTATATTGAGTATAGCAAATGGTTTTCGTGGATGGGAAATGAAATGCAGCAAAAAGAAAGTTTTTTGCAACTGCAAAAATGAAACCGGTTTCAAAATTCAATTTCCGCCAATGGACATCAAAAAAGGGGAGTGATGGACTTGGACAGAACCGCTGCAAAGAGAATTCGCGCGCCGCGTCAGCCATCGCTGGGGCGTACGGTGCTCCAGCACCGCACGCTGCTGCTGATGTGCACGCCGGCCATCCTGTTCTTCTTCATTTTCGCGTACATGCCCATGCCGGGGGCCTATATTGCCTTCACCAATTTCCAGTACAACATGGGCATTTACCGCAGCCCGTGGGTGGGCATCAAAAACTTCCAGTTCCTGTTTACATCCGGTCAGTTAGGGCTGCTGCTGAAAAACACGGTGCTCTATAACCTGGCCTTCATCGTCCTGGGCAACGTGGTGCAGCTCACCTTTGCCATCCTGCTCAATGAGGTGCGGAACAAAGGCTACAAGAAAACAGCCCAGTCCATCATGTTTCTGCCGTACTTCATTTCAGACGTGCTGGTGTCCCTGCTGGTATACAACCTGCTGAATTTCGATTACGGCTTCATTTCCCATCTGGTGCGTTCCACCGGCGGAGAAATGGCCAAGGTGTATCAGAATGCCGGCGCCTGGCCCTTCATCATCGTGCTGGTGAATCTGTGGAAGTCCACCGGATATGGCACGGTGGTGTATTTTGCCGCCATCACGGGCATGGATTCTTCCATGATGGAGGCGGCGCAGATCGACGGCGCCAACGCCTGGCAACGCATCCGATATATCACCCTCCCCACCCTGAAGCCCACGGTGATCATCCTGTTCCTGTTCGCCATCGGCGGCATCCTGAAGGGCAATTTCGGCCTGTTCTATAACTTGGTGGGCAACAATTCCATGCTCTTTAAAACCACGGACATCATTGAAACCTATGTGTACCGCTCCATGATGAACAGCTTCAATTTCTCCCAATCCAGCGCCGTGGGCCTGTTCCAGAGCGTGGTGGGCTTCTTCATCGTGCTGGGGGCCAATGCCTTTGTAAAGCACCTGGATCCCGACTACGCGCTGTTCTGATACAGGCTGGAGAAAGGAAGTGTGATTCGTGAGCAGCCATGTGAATATCGGCAAAATGCATGCGACGCATATCAAAAAAGACAGAACGCAGATTGCCATCACGGTCATCACCTATCTGCTGGTGACGGTGTTCTGCCTGATGTGCATCCTGCCCTTCTGGATGATCATCGCCTCCTCCTTCTCCACGGAGGACGCCATCCGCCGGTCGGGCTTCACCCTGTGGCCCGGGGCCGAAAACTTCACCACCTATTCCTATGAACTGCTGTTCCGCTCGCCGGACCAGATGATCGGCGCCTACGTGGTTACCATCTGCCTGGCGGCGGCAGGCACGCTGACCGGCCTGTTCCTGGTGGCCATGACGGGCTATGCCCTGCAGCGCAGGGATTTTCCCTTCCGGAACGGCATCATGTTCTACATTTATTTCACCTCTCTGTTCTCTGCCGGCCTGGTGCCCTTCTATCTGCTCATGGTGCAGACGCTGAATCTGCGCGACAGCTATTTTGCTATTCTGTTCCCGCTGCTGATGAGCCCGTGGCTGATCGTGCTGATGAAAAACTTCATCAAGGCCATTCCCCACGAGATCACCGAATCGGGGAAGATCGACGGCGCCGGGGATTTCCGCATCTTCTATCAGCTGATCCTGCCCAACCTGAAGCCCGCCCTGGCCACCATCGGCTTGTTCCTGGCGCTGAGCTACTGGAATGAATGGTACTATTCCTCGCTGTTCCTGACTTCCAAGGTGGAATACCGTCCCCTGCAGTATCACCTGTATAACGTGATCAACAAGGTGGCCAGCCTGAAGAATTCCGTGGCGGGCTCCAACGTGGTCATCACCGATCTGCCGGGCGAAACGCTGAAAATGGCCACTGCCGTGGTGGCCACGGGCCCGATCATCCTGCTCTATCCCTTCGTGCAGAAATACTTCGTGGCCGGCCTGACGGTGGGCTCGGTGAAGGGCTGACGGGCGCACTGACTGTGATTCTTTGCGGCTCCGTGCCGCACAGAAATAAAAAAAGGAGGAACCCTCTATGAAGAAACTGTTTGCCGTTCTGCTGGCAATGGTCATGCTGCTGGGCATCGTGCCTGCGCTGGCCGAAATCGACACATCCGAACACGTGAAGATCGTTTATCTGGTGACGGGCGATAAGCCCACCAACCGCACCGATGAAGTGCTGGCCAAGATCAACGAACTGCTGACCGAAAAGATCAATGCCGAACTGGAATTCCGTTGGATCGAGTGGACCGACTGGCAGACCCAGTATAATCTGGCGCTGGCCACCCAGAACGGCGATATCGACCTGATCGGCACCGCCACCGACTGGCTGGATGCGTGGCCCAACAGCCAGAAGGGCGCTTTCCTGCCCCTGACGGAGGAAATGCTGCAGACCTACGCGCCCAAGACCTGGGAGAGTGTGTCTGAAGCTCACTGGAACCTGTGCAGGATGAACGGTCAGATCTATCTGATGCCGGAAGACAACTATGCGCAGTGGACCAACCACGGCTTCATGTACCGCGGCGACTGGGCCCGCGAAGCCGGCCTGGAGAACGGCGTGCATTCCTGGGCGGACCTGGCCGTGTACTTCCAGTACATCAAGGACAACAAGCCGGACGTGATTCCGTGGGACGCCAATGGCAACGGCTCTTCCTACAGCCCCCAGATGGCCGGCGGCTGGCAGACCTCCCACACCGGCAACATCGCCATTGAAGGCTTCCCGGTCGCGATCTTCTACGGCGAAAGCAAGGACAATCCCTACACCCTGAGCCGCTACTATCTGGAAGGCGACGAACTGGTGAACTTTGCCAAGGAAATGAAGAAATGGGCCGACGCCGGCTACTGGCGCGCGGACGTGCTGAACTACACCGGCGATGTGGCCGCTGAAATGGAAGAGGGCAAGACCGGCGCCCATCAGCATCACACCCAGACCTGGACCGGCGAGCGCACCACCATGGAGCGCAAGCAGCCCGGCAGCGACCTTGGCTTCTTCTACTTCGGCGAAGAGCAGGCCAACCTGATTTCCCTGAACATCACCCACGGCGCCATGGCCGTGGCCGCCCAGAGCCGTCATCCCGAACGCGCCCTGATGGTGTATGACCTGATGCGCAACGATCCCGAGATCTATCACCTGATGCAGTATGGCTTCGAAGGCGAAATGTACACCGTGGATGAGAACGGCCGCTTCTCCCGTCCCGATGGCTTCGAGGATTCCGTGGACGGCGTCAGCTTCAACTTCTGGTGGGGCCGCAACGACAACCTGGAATACAAGAACGCGCAGCTGGATTGGGATGCCATCGACGCGATGTATGCCCGGTATGACGAAGTGAAGATCGACTATCCCTATGGCCAGTACATCTATGACAACAGCAACGTAGGCGTGTACATGGACAACCTGTCCAACGTGTACAACACCTATATGCCCCGCATCGTATTCGGCATGAGCGACGATCCCGAAGCGCTGGTGGCTGAGTTCCGCCAGGCCCTGCAGGATGCCGGTATCGAAACGGTGATGTCTGAGGTGCAGAGCCAGCTGGACGCTGTGTACGCGCAGTAATCTCAGCGGCTTTTTGAGGGGGATGCCCAATGGCGCGCATGCGCCGGGAGGGCATCCCCCTCTCTTGTTGACGGCCCATCCCTGCGCACGGGCGAGGCCCTGTTTTTTTCTGCCGGAGGAGCATATGAGCGAGAAAAACGAGATAAACGAGAAAAACGAGAAAAACGGAAAAAACGAGAAAAACGTAAAAAATGTGAAAAAAAGGATCGATTCGGATTGGCGGTTTCACTGGGGCGATGTGCGGGACGCCGGCTTCATGGGCTTTGACGACAGCGGCTGGCGCCGGGTGACCCTGCCCCACGATTGGGCGGTGGAGTATCCTTTTGACAAATGCCATGCCAGCGGCACCGGGTATCTTCCCGGGGGCACGGCCTGGTACCGGAAGCATGTGGAATTGAATGACGGCGTGCAGGGCAAACGCGTGCGCCTGACCTTCCAGGGCGTGTACAAGCATGCCCAGGTGTGGGTGAACAGCAATTATCTGGGCCGCCACGCCTACGGCTACACTTCCTTTGCCTATGATATCAGCGAATTTGTGCGCCCCGGCGATAACGTGATCGCCGTGCGGGTGGAGCATGAGGATGTGGCCGATTCCCGGTGGTACACCGGCAGCGGCATTGACCGGCACGTGGAAATGGAAATCAGCGACCCGGTGTGCTTTGCTCAGGACGGCGTGTTCGTCAGCACCGTTTCTGCTGATCAGGGCACGGCCAGACTGCGCATCCGGTACGAAACCCTGGGGGCGGAAGGAGCCTGCTTTCACCTGTATGACAACGAAGGGAAATGCCATGGGGACGCGGCTTTTCAGGGCGAACGGGGAGAGGGGGAGATGCTGGTCCCCCGGCCCGCGCTGTGGAGCCCGGATGATCCCTTCCTGTATTCCCTGACGTGCGAAACGCTCCTCGGCGGGAAAATCACGGATCGGATGACGCTGCCCGTGGGGATCCGCACGATCCGCTTTGATGCCGACCGCGGCTTTTTCCTGAACGGGGAAAGCATGAAAATCAAAGGCGTGTGCGTGCATCACGACGCGGGCTGCCTGGGCGCGGCGGTGCCCAAAGCGGTGTGGGCGCGCCGCATTCAAAAGTTCAAGGCGGCGGGGTGCAACGCCCTGCGCACCGCCCATAATCCGCCGGACCCCGATCTGCTGGATCTTTGCGATGAAATGGGCCTGCTGGTGATGGATGAAGCGTTCGACGAATGGGAGGGCGTGAAAAACAAATGGTGGCAGGGCCACAATGTGTATCCGCCCAAGCATTTCGGATATGGGGAGGATTTCCCGGAGTGGCATGAAAAGGACCTGGCGGGCATGATCAGGCGGGACCGGAACCACCCCTGCGTCATGATGTGGTCCATCGGCAATGAAATCGACTATCCCAACGATCCTTACGTGACGCCCCTGTTTAAGGAAGTGCTGGGCAACAATGACGCCAACAAGCCCCTGGCCGAACGGCTCTACGACGCGCGCAAGCCGGACGCGGGACGGCTGGCCCGGGTAGCCCGGGAACTGACCGCTATCGTGCACGGACTGGATGACACCCGGCCCGTCACCAGCGCCCTTTCCTTCCCCGAACTGAGCAACCGAACCGGCTATGCCGATGCCCTGGACGTGGTGGGGTACAACTACCGGGAAAAGTTTTATGAGGACGACCATGCGCTGTATCCCGGCCGGGTGATCCTGGGCAGCGAAAACAGCCATGACCCCCGGGCCTGGCGCGCGGTGCGGGATCACGATTACATTTCGGCGCAGTTTTTGTGGACGGGTGTGGATTTTCTGGGCGAGTGCGCAGGCTGGCCCATACGCATCAGCCAGGCGGGCATGCTGACGCTGGCGGGGTATGAAAAGCCCCTGTACTATCAGCGGAAAGCCCTGTGGACGGAAGAACCGTTTGTCCGCATTGCGGTGAGCGGCGGGAAGGAGGAGCCTCATGGCGCCTGGGCCGATTCCTTCCGCTGGCAGGGCGCGCCCGGAGAGCCCAGGACGGTGTCCTGCTATACCAATGCCCGCCGGGCAGAACTGTTCCTGAATGGAAGGTCGCTGGGAGAAAAACGGGTGGAGGATCAGGACGGAGGCCGGGTCAGCTGGACCGTGGCTTATGAGGAAGGCACGCTGCGGGCCGTGGCCGACGGGGCGGAGGACACGCTGTCAACTGCCCGGAAGGCGTCGGCGCTGACGCTCAGGCCGGACCGGAAAACGCTGCGGACCGACAGGCAGGATGTATGCCAGGTGGAAATCACGCTGGTGGATGAGGAGGGAAAGCCCGCGCTGGATGAAATCGTGCATTGCCAGCCGGTGGGCGATCTGGACTTGCTGGGCATCGAGAACGGCAAGCCGGATGACCTGACGCCCTACAGCGAGCCATACCGACAGACCTTGGACGGGCGGCTGATCGTATACCTGCGGGCGGGCCGCACGCCCGGCCCGGCCAGCCTGCACGTGTGGACCCGTTCCGGCCTGACGGCAGATTGCGCGGTGGACTGTTCAGCCATCGATTGAACAGACGCCTTTTTCCGGGCTTTTGTCCGCGCTGCGCCATCCAATCAACAGGCCTTATGATTGCAGCGGCCACGCGATGAGAATCAAAAAAAGCGCCGGCAAAAGCCGACGCTTTCTTTTCTGCTGGATCAATCCACCGTGTAGGGCAGCAGCGCGATGGCACGGGCGCGCTTGATGGCCTCGCTCAGCTGACGCTGATGCTTGGCGCAGTTGCCGGTCATGCGGCGGGGCAGGATCTTGCCGCGCTCATTGATGGAGCGGGACAGACGCTTATAATCCTTATAATCGATATATTCGATCTTGTTCACGCAGAAATCGCACACCTTCCGACGAGGGCGTTTTCCCCGCGGACGAGGGCGCTTTTCGCCACGATCCTCAGACATCGTTCATTTCCTCCTTCATTCGATTTCCGATCAGAAAGGCAACTCTTCTTCATCCACCTGTACATAGCCGCCGCCCTGAGGCGCGCTGCCCATGGCAGGATTAGCCCGGGGTGCGCTGGGCACCGCGTTATAGGCAGGCGCTTCGCCCGCCTCGCCGCGGGGCGTAAGGAATTCCACGTCGTCCGCGGTCACTTCCAGGCTGGCGCGGGCCTGTCCGTCATTGCCCACATAGGCAGAGGCCGACACAGTGCCCACCACGGACACCTTCCGGCCCTTGGCCAGGTATTTGGAGCAGATTTCGCCCAGCTGCCGCCATGCGCTGACGCGGAAGAAATCCGCCTCGGGCTGGCCGGCCTCGGCATTGCTGCTCCGCCGACGGTTGACCGCGATGGTGAACTGGCACACCGTGTAGCCGTTGGGCGTGGTGCGCAATTCGGGATCACGGGTCAGGTTGCCAATCAGAAAGACCTTGTTCATGCTCGCTCCTCCCGTTTATTCAGCGGCAGGGGTTTCCACAGGCGCTTCGGCGGGAGCCTCAGCGGCCGGCTCGGCCACGGGCGCTTCCACAGCGGGGGCCACGGGCGCGGGACGCACGGCGCGGGGCTTGATGCCCACTTTCCGTTCGATCTGCCGGATCACCTGATAGCGAATGACGCTGTCGGAAATCTGAAGGTTGCGCTCCAGTTCCCTGGGCAGTTCAGCCTCGGCCTGGAAGTTCACCAGCACATAGTAGCCTTCGGTTTTGTAATCGATGGCATATGCCAGGCGGCGCTTGCCCCACTCTTCCACCTTATCCACGCTGCCGCCGTTGCCGGTGATCAGTTCGTTGAATTTGGCGATCAGCGCTTTGCGGGCCTCTTCCTCCACAGCAGGGTCGATGATGTACACCACTTCATACTTGTTCATTTTCCATTCACCTCCTCATGGACATATGGCGTCTCATCCTTTTGTGAGACGCAAGGATGTGCCAATTAAGGATTATAATACATTTCAGCGAATGACGCAAGGGGTTTTATCAAATTTATTTCAGTTTTCAGCGTACGAAGATGAAAAAAGACGGTAAAAGACGGAACGGCCCGGGAATATTACGATTTTCCTGTTGTTATTGAATTATTTCATCGAAAATGTGTAGAAAATGTTTCGAAAAGCTTGATTTTTGGTGCCCTTTGCGTGTAAAATAGGAGAAGGCAGGCGATGCACGGCTTTTTTGCCTGCGCGTACATGAGGAAGGATGAAACAAAGTGGCCAAGCGCATACTGCTGGTGGATGACGAGCCTTTGATTCTCAAAGGTCTGCGTTTTACCCTGGAACAGGAAGGATACGAAATTCTCACCGCGGCGGATGGGGAAGAAGCGCTGCAGGTGTTCTTTGACGAGCCGGTGGATCTGGTGCTGCTGGATGTGATGCTGCCCAAGCTGGACGGCATCCAGGTGTGCCAGCGTATCCGGGAGAGCAGCAACGTGCCCATTTTGATGCTCACCGCCAAAGGCGAGGATATGGATAAGATCCTGGGGCTGGAATACGGCGCTGACGATTACATGACCAAGCCCTTCAATATCCTGGAGGTGAAGGCCAGGATCAAGACGGTGCTGCGCCGTGCGGCCCAGCCCGCGGCCAATGAGGAAAAAAAGATCATCCGGGTGCACGATATGGAAGTGAATATCGTGAACCGTTCCGTCACCCTGGGGGGCAAGGAGGTCCGCCTGACGGCCAAGGAATTCGATCTGCTGCAGCTGTTCATCACCAACCGGGGCAAGGTGTTCAGCAGGGAAACCATGCTGGAAACGGTGTGGAAGTACGATTATATGGGCGACGCGCGGACAGTGGACGTGCATATCCGCCGCCTGCGGGAAAAGATCGAGCGGAATCCCGCCCAGCCGGAGTTCATCTTCACCAAGTGGGGAGTGGGCTACTATTTCACGGACAAGGATTAAAAACCCCTTCGCCAGCATCCGCTGGCAAATTTTGCTCGCCTTTCTGCTGATCGTCGGGCTGTCTTTCTATGTGATGGCCAGTTCGATCAGCGGCATGGTGGGCGATTCTTTATTTGAGCAGCGGATCCGCACGGACAGGTCCAGCCTGGAAAGCCTGGCCACCCGCGCATCGCCGCTGCTGGCTCAAAGCGACGTGCAGGCGCTCCGCAGCCAATTGCTCACCGCCGGTGGGGAATTGGGGGGGCGCATTTTGCTGTTGGATCAGAACGGCAAAGTGCAGCTGGATTCCTACGGCGAAATGCAGGGGATGCGGCTGCAGTACCCGGAAATCGCCAATATCCTGGTGCGGGGCCAGAGCGTGGATTACGGCGTGCACGAATTGGATTCGGGCACGAAGCTGGATACCTCCCACCTGCTCTTCACCCGGCGCACCAGCGCTTCCTGGGTGGGTTACTGCACGGCGGGGGTGGTATACGCCTCCGATATCATCGGGGTGCTGCTTCTGGTGTCCCCGGTACAGGAGATCATGCAGAACCTGTATCAATTGCAGGATCAGCTGATCCTGATTTTCGTGGTGGTTGCCGGAGCGGCGCTGCTGGCCGCCTGGGTGTTTTCCAGCATCATCACCCGGCCCATCGCCGGCCTGAACCGCGGTATTCAGCACATGTCCAAGGGCGATTTTTCCTCCCGGGTGAAGGTGCGCGGCGCGGGGGAGATGAAGCAGCTGGCCCGGGCCTTCAATTCCATGTCCGAAAAGCTGGAAACGCTGGATCAATCCCGCAACCAGTTTGTGTCCAATGCCAGCCATGAATTGAAAACGCCCCTGGCCACCATGAAAATCATGATCGAATCGCTGATCTATCAGCCCGATATGGATAAGAATCTGCGAACCGAATTCATGACCGACATCAACAATGAAATCGACCGGCTCAGCGCCATCGTGTCCGACCTGCTGACCTTGGTGCAGATGGATTCCCAGAATGTAAAGCTGACCCGGGAAAACCTGTCCATCGCTCAGCTCATCAAGGAAAACGCGCACCGGCTGCAGCCCATTGCCGACCAGAAAGGCCAGACGATCCAACTGTCCCTGGCCGATCCCTGCGATATGTATGCCGACAAGAGCAAGCTGAACCAGGTGATTTATAATCTGATGGAAAACGCCGTAAAGTATACCCAGAACGGCGGGCAGATCAAGGTGGGCCTGCAGCGGCAGGGCCGGGACGCCCGCTTCACCGTCACCGATAACGGCCCCGGCATCCCCAAGGAAAACCTGCCCCATATCTTCGACCGCTTTTATCGCGTGGACAAGGCCCGCAGCCGGGAAAAGGGCGGCACGGGCCTGGGCCTGAGCATCGTGCATCAATTGGTGCTGCTCCACGGCGGGGCCATCAGCGTGGAGAGCGAAGAAGGAAAAGGCGCTACCTTTATTGTGGAATTGCCGCTCCATCAGGGATGAGGCGGCCGGATGCGCCGAAAGACGGCTTTCGATGGCCGGGATACAAAGGAAGCCCATCAGCGCCAAGCCTTCTTCCGGATGCGATCGTCCGGGGGGAGGATTTGCGCTGCGCCCACACATCCGCAGCGCATCCGTGCTGAACGGGGGCCTGTCTATTGACTTATTTTTCCACGCCGATTATAATATGCATGTGGAAAAGGGCATCGCGCGGTCTTTTTTCACCCTGAATCAGCGCGCGATGAAACGAGGAGAATGATTATGCCGAAAAAAACAACAGTGCCCGAGGCACAGAACACGATAGAGCAGGCGGCGGAACAGCAGCAGAAAACCAGCCGGCCTGAGGAGACCCGGCAAAAGAAATCAGCAGCGCCGAAAAAGCCTGCGGAAAAGCCCGTGAAACCCGTGAAAAAGACAGCCGCCAAGGCCGCCGAGACGGATCAGAAAACGGAAAAGAAACCGGAAAAGAAAGCGGAAAAGAAACCGGCGAAGAAAACGGCGGACGCTGCCGCCGCGGAAAAGCCCGCGAAGAAAACCGTGAAAGAAACCGTGAAAGAAACCGTGAAAAAAACCGAGAATAAAACCGCCGGGAAAAAGACGGTGAAGGAAAAAGAAAAAAAGCCCGCCGAGGCCGCTGCGCAGGAGGAAAAGACGATCCTGACAGAGGAAGCGCCCGTCCAGGCCGCGGAAACAGCGGTCCAGCAGACGGAAGCGGAGACAGAGGAAGCGCCCGTCCAGGCCGCGGAAACAGCGGCCCAGCAAGCGGAAGCGGCGACAGAGGAAGCGCCGGCGATCCCGGCCGTCGCGGAACCGGCCGAACAGGAAACGGCCCAGGAAACGGAAGCCGCTGAAACGCTCGCGGAGGAAGCGCCGGCGCAGCCCGCCGCGCCGATGCCCCAGCCCCGCCGGAGCGTGGCATTCATCGGTTCCGAATGCTATCCCTTTGTGAAAACCGGCGGCCTGGGCGACGTGATGTACGCCCTGCCCAAGGCGCTGATCGGCCAGAACTGCGATGTGAAGGTCATTTTGCCCCGGTACAAGTGCATCCCGTGGAAGTATCAGGAAAAGATGGTGTACCGCGGCGCGTTCCAAATGGATCTGTGCGCCGATGGGCGTTCCTTCTACGTGGGCGTCATGGAATACGTGTGGGACGGCGTGGTGTACGATTTTATCGACAACGAGGATTTCTTCGGCTACGGCAATCCCTACACCAACCTGATCGACGATATTCCCCGGTTCTGCTTCTTTGGCAAGGCGGCGCTGGCAGCCCTGAATTACATGAACTGGATCCCCGATGTGATCCATTGCCACGATTGGCAGGCGGGCCTGGTGCCGGTGTATCTGCGCACGCTGTTCGCCAATACGCCCCTCAGCAGCGCAAAAACCGTGCTGACCATTCATAACCTGCGGTTCCAGGGCGTATACAATATCCCCACCGTGAAATACTGGAGCAACCTGCCGGATTACGTGTTCAACAAGGATGCCCTGAAGCAGGGCTATCAGGACGCCAACATGCTCAAGGGCGGCCTGGACTACGCTGATATGATCACCACCGTCAGCGGCACCTACGCCGGTGAAATCCAAACGCCCTTCTTTGGGGAAAACCTGGATGCGCACCTGCGCTATCACGCGGGCAAGCTGCGGGGCATCGTCAACGGCATCGATGTGGAGCAGTGGAACACCGCCACGGACACCCGCCTGGCCGCGCCCTACGGCTTCACGGACGCGCTGGAGGGCAAAAAGAAGAATAAAAAGGCCCTGCAGGAGCAATTGGGCCTGAAGCAGGATGACCACATGTTCGTCATCGGCCTCATCTCCCGCCTGACCAATCAGAAGGGGCTGGATTTGGTGAACGCCATCCTGCCCGCGATGATGGATGGACATACCCAGGTGGTGGTGCTGGGCACCGGCGATCAGCAGTATGAGGATTCCTTCCGCTATTATGAATCGGCCTATAAGGGCAGCGTGTGCTCCAACATCATGTATGACGAGGGCCGCGCCCATCAGATTTACGCCGGGGCCGACGCGCTGCTGGTACCCTCCCTGTTCGAGCCCTGCGGCCTGACCCAGCTGATCGCCATGCGATACGGCACCGTGCCCATCGTGCGCGAGACCGGCGGCCTGAAGGACACCGTGGAGCCCTATAACCAATTCACCAATTTGGGCAATGGCTTCACCTTCGACCGGTATGAAGCCGGCCTGCTGCTGGATGCCATCAACCGCGCCAAGACCCTGTATTTCACCAACCGCTGGTGCTGGGATGAGATGGTGCAGCGGGATATGAGCAAAGACGTATCCTGGGATCAGTCGGCCCAGCAGTACAGAGCGCTGTATCTGGAACTGAAACCGTAAAGAATTGAAATACCCGCGGCAGGATTATTTCTGCCGCTTTTTTGTATATTTTTATACTATACTCAAATTAAAATAGCAAGTAAAACGCTCCTGTCATCCCGAGCGGAGTGGAGCGAGAGCGGAACGAAGCCGAGGGATCTTTGAGAAACAGATTCCTTCCAGCAGCATATTACCCAGTTTCCAGATCCCTCCACTCCGCTTCGCTCTCGCTCCGCTTCGGTCGGGATGACATTGTAACTTCGTCTATCTTCCTTTCCGATTCTATTTGAGAATAGTATTAAATATGAAAGAAACCCGGCAGCGTGCCGCGACGGATTAGGCAAATCATGGAAGGACGGCCTGCGTACGGTGCGCTCTTTATCTGGATTTTGTGGTGGAAAGATCCGGAAAACACAACGTATGGCGGGCGGGACGGACGGGCAAAGGAAAGATATCTTTTTGATAGAATTTTTGGTGATATGCTTCAAAAATATGTTGACATTCTTCTGTAAACATGATATATTAATTTTCGCGAAAACGTTTTAGTACGACGGAAAGGAGTTGAGAGACAGTTGCCTGCGACGATTCGGGATCTGGCGCGGCATTTGGGTCTCTCAGTTTCTGCTGTCAGCAAAGCGTTGAACGGCTACAGCGATATCAGCGATGAGACCCGACAGGCTGTGCTGAAGGCCGCCAATGAACTGGATTACCACCCCAACGCGCATGCCCGGGCCCTGAAATTGGGCCGCAGCTACAACCTGGGTGTGCTGTTTTCCGATGACAGCCAGAGCGGGCTGCTGCACCCCTTCTTTTCGGTGGTGCTGGAGAGCTTCAAAAAGGAAGCGGAGGCCGCCGGCTACGACATCACGTTCATCAGCCACCGGATGGGCAGCGGAAGGGTGACCTACCTTGACCACTGCCGGTACCGCGAGGTGGACGGCGTGTGCGTGGCGTGCATCGACTTTGAAGAAGACGAAGTACAGCGGCTGATCGAAAGCGACCTGCCCCTGGTGACCATCGACCACGGCTTTACCGGGCGGACATGCGTCCAATCCGACAATCAGGATGGGATGCGGCAGCTGGTAGAGTATGTGTACAGTCTGGGCCATCGCCAGGTGGGGTACATCCACGGCCCGCACAGCGCAGTCACCGACGCCCGGCTGGCCGCCTTTGAGGAAACGTCCAGGCGGCTGGGGCTGGTGCAGATCAAGGGATACGTTGAGCAGGCGGAGTACACCAATCCTCAGAGCGTGTATGAAGTGGCCAAGCGGATGCTGGCGCTGCCCCTGCGGCCCACCTGCATTCTGGTGTGCGATGATTTTTCCGCCACCGGCGCCCTCCGGGCCGCGCAGGAGGCGGGGCTCAGCGTGCCGCGGGATCTGTCTGTGGCGGGGTACGACGGCATTGCCCAGATGCAGGCTTTCTCGCCCCGGCTGACCACGGTGTACCAGGATGCGCCCCGGATGGGACGGGAAGCGGCCAAACTGCTGATTTCTCAGATCGAAAACGACCGTGTGCCGTATGAGCTGTGCGTGCCGGCGGCACTGATCCAGGGAGAAACGGTTCAAATGATTTGAAGGCGTAAACATACGCCACAAATGAAGGAGAGATGGAACTGTGAGAGATTTCTTGTCCAACACCTGGAAGCACAGAGCGCATGTGGTGATGGCGCTGCCGGCGTTTTTGGTCCTTTTCTTCATTATGTATGTGCCCATGACGGGCTTGGTGATGGCCTTTGAAAAGTTCGACTACACCGGCGGCATTTTCGGCAGCCAGTGGGTGAACTTCGACAACTTTGAATTCCTGCTCAAATCCAAGGATACGTTCGTGAGCATGACCCGCAACACCGTGCTCTATTACCTGGCGTTCACGGCGATAGGCACTGTGCTCAACATCACCGTCGCCATCTGCATCGACCAGCTGGCCTTCAAAAAAATGGCCAAGACCATGCAGACGCTGATGATCATTCCCGTGTTTATCTCCTACGCGGCGGTGCAGTTCATCGTCTTTGCGTTCATCGACTCCCGCACCGGCCTGATCAACAGTGTGCTGGGCACCCGCACCCGCTTCTATTCCACCGCGAGCTACTGGCCCTGGATTTTGACCGTGGTGAAGATTTGGAAGGATACGGGCTACGGTTCCGTGCTGTACATGAGCGTGCTGGCCGGTATTGATACCGCCCTGTATGAGGCGGCGGATATCGACGGCGCCAACAAGTGGCAGCAGATCAAGCATATCACCATCCCCTCCCTGATCCCCATGGTGACGGTGATGCTGCTTCTGTCGGTGGGCAATGTGATGCACTCCGATACGGGCTTGTTCTATCAGGTCACAAGAAACAATGGCGCGCTGTATTCCACCACGCAGGTGATCGACTCCTACGTGCTGAATCAGATCATGGGCTCCTCCAACTTCGGCTACACGGCGGCCGCTTCCTTCTTCCAGTCGGTAGTAGGCCTGCTGCTGATGCTGGTGGCCAACTTCACGGTTCGCAAGATCGAGCCGGAAGGCGCATTGTTCTGATGAAGGGAGGAAGATGAAAAATGTCTACGAAATCTGCCGCCCTGAATCAGTCAGGGAAAAAAGTGATCGCTCCCCGGGAGCATAAAAGGATCGGGCCCGGCCAGTTTATCCTGCTGTTCTTCGTGCTTGTGTTCACGATATTCTGCTTTGCCCCGGTGGTGCTGGTGTTCATTTCTGCGTTCACGGATGAAATGTACATCAACAAGCATGGGTTCACCTTCTTCCCCGAGGTGTGGAGCATGAACGGCATGAACGCCGTGCTGCAATACGGCAGCCAGCTGCTGCAGTCCTATCTGGTGACCATCTTCGTTACTGTCGTGGGCACCTTCCTGGGCTTGCTGATCATGAGCATGTATGCCTATTCCATCAGCCGCCCCGGCTTCAAACTGGCCAAGTTCCTGGCGATCTTCGTGCTGATCCCCATGCTGTTCAACGGCGGCCAGCTGGCGGGCTTCGTCGTGTTCACCACCTGGTATGGCCTGCTGGACAATCTGCTGCTGCTGATTCTGCCCCTGTGCGTCACCACCATGAATGTGATCATCCTGAGGACGTACATCGCCAACTCCATTCCCGGCGAACTGATGGAAGCGGCCACCATTGACGGCGCAGGCGATTACCGCACCTTCTTCCAGATCACCCTGCCCCTGCTGAAGCCTTCCCTGGCAGCTGTCGGCTTCATGATGGCCACTGCCTACTGGAACGACTGGCAGAACGCCATGCTGTATATCCGCTCCAACAGCAAAAAACCCCTGCAGCTGCTGCTGATCAACATCCAGAAGAGCATCGAATTCCTTCTGAACAACAACAACGTGCCCGCCGCGGCCCGTGCGGCCATGGGCGGCGCGATCCCCCAGTATTCTTCCACCATGGCCACGGTGATCGTGGTTATCGGCCCCATCATGGTGATTTATCCCTTCTTCCAGAAGTACTTTGTCAAGGGCCTGACGGTGGGCTCCGTCAAGGGCTGATCCTGTTCCGGTTTCAAATGTCGCTGATACGCGGCATTATGAAATAAAAAAAATTCATAGGAGGATAACCATGAAAAAGCTCGTATCTCTGGTTCTGGCTCTGTGCATGCTGCTGAGCATTGCGGCGATCGCGCATGCCGAAGACAAGGTCGAAATCAACCTGACCCGCTGCCTGTTCAACATCGCCACTCCCGACGATGCCCAGGTCAAGAAGGTTGAAGACGCTATCAACGCCTACATCGCTGACAAGATCAACGTTGTGGTGCACATCACCGAATACGGCTCTGGCGAATACACCGAAAAGGTGAAGAACGACCTGACCGTTCCCGGCATGATCAACCTGCTGTGGACCGCTTCCTGGGAATCCGTGATCGGCACCAACGATCTGGTCCCCATGGATGCTGTGTATGACATCACTGATCTGCTGCCCGGCACCGCGCTGTATGGCTCCATGGCGGAAGGCCAGTGGGAAGCTGCCAAGTACAATGGCAAGTCCTACTTCGTGCCCGTGTACAAGGACAACGTGGAAGGCTATGACCTGCTGTATCGGAAGGCTGTTCTGGAAGGCACCGATTTCGATATCACCGCTGTTAAAAAGCTGGCTGACGTCGAGCCCATCCTGGAAAAAGCCTACAATGATGGCCTGAAGTATCCCTTCCTGCTGCAGAAGACCGCTATGTTCTATCGCTTCGGCATGGATAACTTCTACTTCTTCACCGGCGACGCCAACAGCAACTGGGTTGCCATCTCCGCCGCTACCAACGAAGTGGTCAACACCATCCAGACCCCTGAATACCTGGAATACTGCAAGCTGATGGCTGACTGGGCCGATAAGGGCTACATCTCCGAAGACGAAGCCACCAAGACCACCACTGACACCACCACCCAGTCTCAGGATTGGGCCGTGACCTGGTGGACCGATATCCCCGTGAACGCCGAAGCTGAAACCCGCTATGGCCAGGCTCTGGCTTGGAATCCCCTGACCCAGCGCTATGTGCACTCCACCTCCAACCTGGGCTCCTGCTACTGCATCACCAAGAACGGCACCAGCGAAGAACAGGCCAAGGCCTGCATCGACTTCCTGGGCCTGCTGTTCACCGACTCCAAGCTGGCTGACATGTACACCTTCGGTATTGAAGGCGAAGACTTCGAATATGTGACCGAATACACCGACGCTGAAGGCAACGTGTATGGCCCCTACGAGCATCAGCACGTGCACACCCTGGCTGACAAGAAGTACAACCATGGCATGTGGGAATCCGCCTCCGCTACCGTTGTGACCCCCGAATACAACGAGCCCGACAACAAGGCAGACCTGTATCTGGACTTCAACGGCAGTGCCGCTACCGCTGTGGGCGCTGGCTTCCGCTTCGACAAGGCTCCCGTTGAGGCTGCCTATGAAGCCTGCCGTCAGGTGTTCAACGAATATGGCTTCGTGCTGGAGTGCGGCGGCTTTGCTCCCTCTGAAGTGGAAGCCAAGATCGCTGAATATCAGCAGAGGCTGGATGCCGCTGGCTATCAGGAAGTGCTGGCTGCGTTCGCTGAGCAGTACAACGCCTGGAAGGCCCAGTAATCTGACGCTTTCCATCAATCGGTAAAAATCAATCGGGAGCCGATGGAAACATCGGCTCCCCTCTTGTAAAACCCGACCGACGGGGCGAACACATGCGCTTTCGGCGGTCACACCGCGGAAAACGCTCAACAATCAGGCTGGATGCGTCCGGCTGCCACGGGAGGAAACACCTGCATGAAATACGGATATTTTGACGACGCGGCCCGGGAATACGTCATCAGCACGCCCCGCACGCCGTACCCCTGGATCAACTACCTGGGCTGTGAAAACTTCTTCGGCATCATCAGCAACACGGCCGGCGGCTATTGCTTCTATCGGGACGCCCGGCTTCGCCGCGTGACCCGCTACCGCTATAACAACCTGCCGGTGGACAACGGCGGCCGCTACTTCTATATCAAGGATGGCGACACCGTGTGGAATCCCGGCTGGAAACCGACCAAAACTGAGCTGGACGGGTATGCCTGCCGTCACGGCATGGGCTACACCGTCATCGAGGGAAAAAAGAACGGCTTGTCTGCCCGGCAGCTGGCCTTCGTGCCCCTGGGCGTCAACGCCGAGGTGCATCGCGTGACCCTGACCAACGAAAGCGCCGCGGCCAAGGACGTGATCCTGACCTCCTTCGTGGAATTCTGCCTGTGGAACGCGCAGGATGATATGCTCAACTTCCAGCGCAATTTCTCTACCGGCGAGGTCGAGGTGGAGGGCAGCGTGATCTACCACAAGACCGAATACCGGGAGCGCCGCAATCATTATTCCTTCTATGCCGTGAACGTGCCTGTGGATGGCTTTGACACGGATATGGAAACCTTCCTGGGCCTGTACAACGGGTTTGACGCGCCACAGGCCGTCATGACCGGCAAAATGGGCAATTCCGTGGCTTCCGGCTGGCAGCCCATGGCCGCGCATCAGATCAAGGCGCATCTGGAACCCGGCGAGAGCAAAAACTATATTTTCGTGCTGGGCTATGTGGAGCTGCCCGAAGCGGAAAAGTTTGAAGCGCCCGGCGTTATCAACAAGCGTCCCGCCAAAGAACTGCTATCCGGCCTGAGCACCGACGATCAGGTGGACGAGGCGTTCTCCGCTTTGTGCCGCCACTGGGACAACCTGCTGTCCGCCTACACCCTGACCACGCCCGATGAAAAGCTGGGCCGCATGGTGAACATCTGGAATCCCTACCAGTGCATGGTCACCTTCAATATGAGCCGTTCCACCTCCATGTTTGAAAGCGGCGTGGGCCGGGGCATGGGCTTCCGCGATTCTTCTCAGGACCTGCTGGGCTTCGTGCACCAGATCCCCGAGCGCGCCCGGGAGCGCATCCTGGATATCGCCGCCACCCAGTTCCGGGACGGCGGATGCTACCATCAATTCCAGCCCCTCACCAAGAAGGGCAACAACGACATCGGCGGCGGCTTCAATGACGATCCCCTGTGGCTCATCGCCGGCACCGCGGCCTACATCAAGGAAACGGGCGATTTTAGCATCCTGGATGAAAAGGTGCCCTACGACTGCAATCCCGATGACTGCGGCACCCTGATGGAACACCTGGAGGTGTCCTTCGGCCACGTGGTCAACAACCTGGGCCCCCATGGCCTGCCCCTCATCGGCCGGGCCGACTGGAACGACTGCCTGAACCTGAACTGCTTCTCCGATACACCGGATGAGAGCTTCCAGACCTTCTCCAACCCCAACGCGCCGGATGACCGGGTGGCTGAATCGGTGCTGATCGCCGGAATGTTCGTGGCCATCGGGCCGGAGCTGGTGGCCCTGCAGAAGCGCCGGGGCGATGAAAAGGGCGCGGAGCAAAGCCAGGCCGCCATCGACCGCATGGTGGACGTCATCGAAAAGGACGGCTGGGACGGCGAATGGTTCGTCCGCGCTTATGACGCCCTGGGCCACAAGGTGGGCAGCAAGGAATGCGAGGACGGCAAGATCTTCATCGAATCCCAGGGCTACTGCGTCATGGGCGGCGTGGGCGTTGAAGACGGCAAGGCCGAGCAGGCGCTGAAATCCGTGGAAAAATGGCTGGAAACGGAGCACGGCATCGTGCTGCTGCAGCCCGCCTACAAGGAATACCATCTGGAGCTGGGCGAGGTTTCCTCCTATCCGCCGGGATACAAGGAAAACGCCGGCATCTTCTGCCACAACAATCCCTGGATCATCGCGGCCGAAACCGTGGTGGGCCACGGCGACCGGGCCTTTGACCTGTACAAAAAAATCGCCCCCGCGTATCGCGAGGAAATCAGCGATCTGCACAAGATGGAGCCTTATGTGTACAGCCAGATGATCGCCGGCAAGGATGCCAAGAATTTCGGCCAGGCGAAAAACAGCTGGCTTACCGGCACCGCCGCCTGGAACTTCTACGTCATCAGCAATTATATCCTGGGCGTTAAGCCCGATTGGGACGGCCTCAGAATCGATCCCTGCATCCCGCATACCTGGGATGGATATCAGGTCAGCCGCCGGTTCCGGGGCGCTGTCTATCAGATCGACATTCAGAATCCCAGCCATGTGTGCCGCGGCGTGAAGCAGGTCACCGTGGACGGTCAGGCCATTGAAGGCAATGTGCTGCCCGTGTTCAGGGACGGCAAGACCCATCGGGTTGCCGTGGTGATGGGCTGATACGATTCTTCTTCTAAAACACAAATCGCAAAGAGAGAGATAAGAAGAGGAGGACGAGGCAGGGGCCTTCGCGGCCCCTGAACCCCGCGCCAGGGGATGGTTCCCCGGCTTTCCCCGGATGCAATGCATCCGGGTTGGCCGCTTTCAGCGGCCGGGCCAGAAGCTATACAACGACCATCGCCGTTATAGCGCCCTTTCTGGTTCTCTTTCGGGCTTAAGAGAATGCCCCGTCGTCCCTTTGCTCTTTTTTCATCCTTGCCAATTTGGATTTTAGAACGCGAATAGTATGACGATCCGGCCGTTTGGCTGAGGCGGTCCAACTGGGATTCTCGCGGCGAAGGGGAGCGGCAGGATTTTTCACACGTCCCTCCCCCCGCCCATCCTGCGCGGAGCGCACAGGGAAAAGGACCGGGATTTCCGATACATGAGCGCGCTCATTTTTCGGGAATCCCGGCCCTTTTTCTGTCCGGCCGCTTGCCGGGTGCTTTTTTTGTTGATTCTTCACGGAAAGTCAGGGAGAAAGAAACGACCTTGATTATCATCTTGAGCGGCGTGGAGCGAGAGCGGCGGGGAGTCGAAAGATCGATGTGCCGGTTTCACGCACAGACTCCTCGGCTGTGCTTCGCTCGGGATGACAGAAAAGGATTTTCGTTTCCCGAACAATCCGCGAAGTATCTTTTTGTTTGGTTTGACCGGGAAGGGGGTCCCAAAGGCCCGGACAGGTCTGGGAACGTTCCTGCCGCGATAAATCCCCATTTGTCAGCCCAGGGTGAACACGCAGGAGAAGTCGGTCTCCTTCGGTACCCGGTAGGGGGGCAGCAGTTCCGGCCCGCAGCTGTTGGAGCCTACGCCTGCCTGAGACGCGTCAATGCACAGGACGGTGCATCCGGCAGGACGCAGCTCGTAATTGTGTGCCCGATCGGTCAGCTCCTCCTGGGTATAGGGGGAGGCATTGAAGCTGAAGGCATCGCCGGTGACGGTCAAGCTGCCCACCCGCAGGTATTCGCAGCCGCAGTGGCTGCCGTTTTCCTGGGGACGGATGTAATCCTCGTGCATCTCGTCCACCCGGGCGGTGTACAGATGGCGGAAGCTGGCCCGATGCTTATCGGAGTAGCTCTCATAGGGGCCGAAGCCGAAATATGTGACCTGGCTGGCGCTGTCATCCAGGAACAGGCGCAGGCCAAACCGGGGCAGATCGGGCGTGCCATCGCTTTGCCGGGTCCGGAGGGACAGGGCAATTCGGCCGGCCCGATCCACCTGCCAGGTGATTTGCCCCTTCAGGATGGGAGGCAGAGAAGGCGCTGCCAAGGCAAAATCCGCCCGGATGACCACGCCGTCCCCGGTCTGTTCCACGGTGGTTTCATAGGCCCGGGACACGGCGTGGCGGTATCCATGGCCCTCCCACGCATAGCGGATGTTGCGGTCATTGTCGGTGGGGGCACGCCAGATATTCATTTCCATGGGCTGACGCAGCAGCGCGCGGCCCCGTTTTTCCATTTCGTCCAGGCAGGCGGTATTCCTGCTGTATACATAGCGGAAATCAGCGCCGGTGACGATGATCTGCGCGGGATTTTCCTCCACGGTGATTTCGCCCTTGCCGGGCACGAGGGCGGGCACGGCGCAGTGCTGTTCGCCCGCTTCATCCTCGCCCACCACGTCGCCGGGCTGCACAAAGGCGGCAGGCCGCTTCTGATACTGGATCAGATGCAGCGCGAAATCGCCGGTCAGGCCCGCGGGCAGCGGCAGGGCAATTTCCTTCTTTTCGTGCGGCGCGATGGCAAGCAGCGCCTGATCCACGGCGGCGTGGCACAGGGTGCGCCCCCCCTGGCGGATCTCCCAGGCCATGGTAATGGCATCATCCAGGGAAGTGAAATCCAGGGTGTTCCACAGGGTGATTTTTCCGTTTTTCACATCGGCGCTGACGATCCGGGCGGGACGCAGCACATTTTTGTATTCGATCAGGCCTGTGTGGGGCCGCCGGTCGGGGTAAACCAGGCCGTCCATGCAGAAATTCCCGTCATGCAGGGATTCGCCGGAATCGCCGCCGTAGCCGTATTTGATTTTCCCGTTGCGCGCTGTTCCCTGGTACACGGCATGATCGCACCATTCCCAGATAAAACCGCCGCAATGGCCCTCGTGGCGATGGAAGCACTGAAAATAATCCTCCAGATCCCCGGGGCCGTTGCCCATGGCATGGCAGTATTCGCACAGAATGTAGGGCTTGCCGATTTTTCCTTCATCAAAATACCGGTCGATATCGGCGATGGAGGGATACATGCGGCTGTACAGATCCAGATCGGTGCGGTTGATGTCGGCGCCCTTGGGCGGGAAGGAGGCGCGCTCGTAGTGCGTGAGCCGGGATGGATCGTAGGTCTTGGTCCAGTGGAGGGCCCGGTCGATATTGCAGCCGCAGCCGGACTCGTTGCCCATGCTCCAGATCACGGCGCTGGGCCGGTTTTGATCCCGGATCACGCTGTGCTGCACCCGGTCCAGGATCACATCGGCGTAGCGGGGATCGTTGGCGATCAGGTTATAGTTTTCTTCCTCATAGTTTGCCTGCAGGCACACCACGCCGTGGGTTTCGAGATCGGCCTCGGCAATAACGTAAAAGCCGTATTCATCGCACAGCTGCAAAAAGATGGGACTGTTGGGATAGTGGCTGGTGCGGATGGCGTTCACGTTGTGCTGCTTCATGATGCGCAGGTCCCGCACCATGTGATCCCGGTTCACGGCGGGGCCTGTGAAGGGATCGCTGTCGTGGCGGTTGACGCCCTTGAATTTGATGGGCATGCCGTTCAGGTAAACCACCTGATCCCGGATCTCAATCTGCCGGAAGCCCACTTTTTCCCCGATCCATTCCCCGCCGCAGCGCAGCAGCAGCGTGTACAGGTACGGGTCCTCCGCGTTCCACAAACGGATATCGGAGAGAGACAGACGGATGTCCTCGCCTTCGGCCCGGCCGGACGCCAGCTCCCGGCCGGACGCGTCCAGCAGCCAGTAATCCACGGGCGCGTTCCCCGTCCTCTCCATATCCACATGGACCTCCGCGTCCCGCAGGTCAGGGGTCAGGGCGGTTTTCACGAAATAATTGCGGATATGGTGCCTGTCCCGGCGCAGCAGATACACGTCCCGGAAAATGCCGCTCGTGCGGAATTTGTCCTGATCCTCAAAATACGTGCCGTCGCACCACTTGAGCACCAGTACGGTCAGGGTGTTTTTCCCCGCGCGCAGCAGATCCGTTACGTCGAATTCGGATGTGCTGTGGGAAATCTGGCTGTAGCCCACGTATTGGTCGTTCAGCCACACATGGAAGCAGGAATCCACGCCCTCAAAGGCCAGGGTGGCCTTCTGGCCCGGCTGCTCCAGCCAATCAAAATCCCGCTGATACACGCCGCAGGGATTGTCCCGGGGCACATAGGGCGGATCGTAAGGGATGGGATAACGCACGTTGGTGTACTGATGGCTGTCGTAGCCGTGATTCTGCCATACGGCGGGAACGGGAATCAAGTCCGGCGCGGCGTCGGGGCAAAGGATATCCTCCGGCAGGGCCCACAGCCCGGGATAATAGCCGAACCGCCACATGCCGGACAAAAACTGCATCCGGCCCGATTGATTCCGGTCGCCGCTCAGCGCCTCTTCCCGGCTGTCGCAGGGGATAAAGTAGGCGTGATTGGGCAGGGTGTTCACATGCAAATGAGCAATATCTTCATGATAAGCGGGAATGTGCATACAGTGATCCTCCCTCTGAAAAGAATCATTCACAGGCATTCTCTGCCTGGTATGATGATACCGGTTTCATGCGGCAAATGCAAGGGGTTTTTCGGAAATATTTGGAGGAGAAGGAACGCCCCCGTGCCGTACCGGCGGAAAACGGCCGGACGGATGGGAGCGATGAAAAAAACGGCGCCCGAAACGCTTGACCATTCCCCTCCCGCGTGCTATAATGCCCCCATCGGCGTTGAGGGAGAACAAAGCCCCCATGCCGCGCGATCCACGAGAGAAGGGCCGGCCGCAGGCTGGAAGCCGCCCGGATGGCGCGGGGGAAATTCGCTCCGGAGCCGCGGCGCTGAACCGTATGCAGTAGGCGCTGCCGTTGGCCCGCGTTAAGGGCGCAGGAGGGCGGCGCTTTCATGAAAAGGCCGCTGAAATTGGGTGGTACCGCGTGCGCCTATCACGCCCCATGACAGGAAGCTGTCAGGGGCGTTTTTCATAAGTAGGGAGGAAAGAAAACATGGATATCCGGGAAAACCTGGCGCAGATCGGCGAGGAGCTGAGGAAGGAATTGGCGTGTACCGACGCCCTGCAGGCGCTGGAGGCGCTGCGGGTGAAGGTGCTGGGCAAGAAGGGCAGCCTGACCGCCCTGCTGCGCGGCATGAGCCAACTGAGCCCCGAGGAACGGCCCAAGGCGGGACAAATCATCAACGAAGCCCGGGAAAAGCTGACCGCGCTGCTGGATGACAAGCAGAAGGAGCTGGCTCTGAAAGCCAAGGAAGCCCGCCTGCAGGCGGAAGCCATCGATGTGACCGAGCCCCGGGACGTGCCCGCCATCGGCGCGGAGCATCCCATGAACCTGGTGCTCAGCGAGGTGCTGGACTGCTTCACCTCCATGGGCTTTTCCGTGGTGGAGGGACCGGAAATCGAGCTGGACCTGTACAATTTTGAATTGCTGAACGTCCCCAAGAACCATCCCGCCCGGGACGCCCAGGACACCTTCTATATCGACGACAACGTGGTGCTGCGCTCCCAGACCAGTCCGGTGCAGGCGCGCACCATGCTCAGTCATAAGCCGCCCATCCGTATCGTGTGCCCTGGACGGGTGTTCCGCGCGGACGAGGTGGACGCCACCCACAGCCCCGTGTTCCATCAGATCGAGGGCCTGGTGATCGACCGGGATGTGACCATGGCCGACCTGAAAGGCACCCTGGACGCTTTTGCCAAGCGGCTGTACGGCCAGGATATCGAGGTGCGCTTCCGTCCCTCCTTCTTCCCCTTCACCGAACCCAGCGCCGAGGTGGATTTGACCTGCTTCAACTGCCATGGCAAGGGCTGCCGGGTCTGCAAGGGCACGGGGTGGATCGAGGTGCTGGGCTGCGGCATGGTGAACCCCAAGGTGCTGGAAATGTGCGGCATTGATTCCTCCGTTTATTCCGGCTTTGCATTCGGCATCGGCGTGGAGCGCATCACCATGCTGCGCTACGGCATCCGGGATATGCGGCTGCTGTATGAGGGCGATATGCGGTTCTTAAAGCAGTTCCGGCGGTGAGAAAACGGGACGCGGAAGGAGCGCGCTGCGACAAAGACGCCCTCCCGCACGCCCCCAAAAACCGGTTCTGTGTGACGGACAGGTATGATATAAACAAGGTTCCCAGTGAGAGCAGAGGAGATATAGAAAATGAAAGTATCCATGAAATGGTTGAAGCAATACGCGGACATTCCCGTCACGCCAGCGGAATATGAGAGCCGCATGGTCATGACCGGCACCGGCGTGGAGGGCACCGCCCCCCTGGCCCCCGAATTGGAGGGCGTGGTGGTGGGCCGGGTGCTCACCTGCCGGGATCATGAAAACAGCGACCACCTGCACGTGTGCACCGTGGACGTGGGAGAAGGGGAGCCGCTGCAGATCGTGTGCGGCGCGCCCAACGTCAGGGAGGGCATTCTGGTGCCCGTGGCCAAAATCGGCGCCCGGCTGCCGGGCGGCGTGACCATCAAAAAGGGCAAGCTGCGGGGCGTGGAAAGCCAGGGCATGCTGTGCTCCGGCCCGGAAATCGGCGTGCCGGTGGAACTGTACCCCTCCGTGGGGACGGCGGGCCTGCTGATTTTCAAGGAAGACTATCCCCTGGGCGCCGATGTGAAGCCCATTTTCGGCCTGGATGACACAGTGGTGGATTTTGAGATCCTGGCCAATCGGCCGGACTGCCTCAGCGTGTGGGGCGTGGCCCGGGAAACCGCCGTGGCCATGGGCACTGAGCTGATGATGCCCCGGATTTCGGTGAAAGAAGCGGGCGGCGACATCCGCGATTACGCCCAGGTGGAGGTCCGGGAAAGCGAACTCTGCCCCCGGTACGCGGCCCGGGTGGTCAAAAACGTGCGCATCGGCGACAGCCCCGCCTGGCTGCGGCAGTACCTGTTCGCGGCCGGCATGCGCTCCATCAACAACATCGTGGACATCACCAACTTCGTCATGCTGGAAACCGGCCACCCCATGCACGCCTTTGACCTGGATAAAGTGCGGGGCAGGCACATCATCGTGCGCAAAGCGGAGCAGGGCGAAAAGCTGACCACCCTGGACGGCAAGGAATACGCCCTGAACAGCACCGACCTGATGATCTGCGACCAAGAGGGCCCCACCGGCCTGGCCGGCATCATGGGCGGCGAGGAAAGCGAGATCACCGAAAACACCCGGGAGGTGCTGTTTGAATGCGCCAGCTTCGACCGGGCCTCCATCCGCATCACGGCCCGGGCCCTGGGCATCCGGACGGAATCCAGCGGACGGTTTGAGCGGGGCGTTTCTCCCGCCACCGTGATGGACGCCCTGAACCGGGCTTGCCAGATGGTGAATGAACTGGACGCCGGGGATGTGGTGTCCGGCGTGATCGACCTGTATCCCAAGCCCCTTGCGCCTGTCACGCTCACGGTGTCCTGCGCCCGGATGGCGCGGCGCGCCGGGGTGGACATCGCGCCTGAGGAAATGGAAGAAATCCTCAGGAAGCTGCTGTTCCAGGTGAAGCGGAACGGGGATGAAATGATTGTCACCGCTCCGGCCTTCCGGCAGGATATCGAGCAGGAAGCGGATATATGCGAAGAAGTGCTGCGCTATGCGGGCTACGACCGCATCCCCGTCACCCACCTGCGGGGCGAAACGCCCATGGGCGGCCTGAATGACACCGGCCGCAGGGAGGCCGCCATCCGCGGTCAGCTGACGGGCATGGGCTTCTATGAAACCATGACCTTCTCCTTCATTTCCGCCAAGTCCATTCAGCAGCTGGGCCTGCCGGCGGACGATCCCCGGAACCACCCCATCACCATCCGCAATCCCCTGGGCGAGGATACCGCCTGCATGCGCACCACCCTGCTGCCCGGCGCGCTGAAAACCGTGGCCGCCAACATCAAAAACGGCAACGACAGCGGACGCATCTATGAATTAGGCACCATTTATGACGGCCAGGCCAAGACAGCGGAAGGCTTGCCGGTGGAAACCCATGAACTGGTGATGGCAATGTGGGGCCAGGCGGATTTCTACGCCATCCGCGGGGCGGTGGAAGCCCTGTGCCGGCAGGCGGGCATCGCCTATCATATCGCCGCCTGCGATGAACCTTACCTGCATCCCGGACGCCGGGCCGCGCTGACGGCAAAGGACGGCCAGGTGCTGGCTGTGCTGGGCGAAATGCACCCGGACACCGCGGAGCGGCTGGATTTGACGGGCCGGGTCTATGTGGCGAAGGTGTGTCTGCCCCTGTTCTTTGAAATGACCCAGCCCATGGGCGAGGTGAAGCCCATCGCCCGGTTCCCCGCCGTCAACCGCGATTTGGCCCTGGTGATGCCGGAGAGCCAGCAGGTAGGCCCCCTGATGGATGCCATCCGTTTCGGATGCGGCCCCATGCTGGAGGATATCCGCATGTTCGACGTGTTCCGGGGCATTCAGATCGGCCCGGGCAACAAATCCGTGGCGTTTTCCCTCACCCTCCGCGCGGCGGATCATACCCTGACCGAAGAAGAAATCAGCCGCCTTACTGAAAAAGCCCTGAAGATCAGCAAGGATCAGTTCGGCGCGGTGCTGCGCGCATAACAAGTAAAATCCGCGGTTTCCGCGGGTAAAACAAATGCCCCTGGGGGGAACGCATCCTCATCAACAGCATTGAATCTACGGGCGTATTTTTCGCGCTGGCTTTGCTTCAAACGCCCCGCGCCCTGTGCATGTGCCCAGGCGCGGGTTTCGGGCGGCGATCCAAGGATTGCTCGCCCTCAGCCTCACTTCGTTCGGCGCTGTTCCGGTCAACGCAGCGGTGATTCAGCTTAGCCAGCGCAAAAAACTCGCGCCGTATCCTTCAATCCTTTGGACGAGAATGAGGATCAAGCGTTTCTCTCAGGGGCGTCCTATTGGGTGCGCGGTCCCGGCAAGGGTCTGCGCAGCCTGACCGACGTGACGCACAGCCGGAATGGAGAAAGCGCCCGAAGGCGGCGAAAATGAAACGGCCGGGAACTGATGCTGATTCTCACCTAAAATCATGAATCTACGGGCGTCTTTACCGCGCTGGCGTTGCATCATTCCGGTCAACGCAGCGGTGCTGCGCTTTCCTTCGTTCCGCTTTGTCAGAACAAAAAATCCATCCCAAATCTGTTAAGATTTTAAAGCACAAATCGCAAAGAGAGATAAGAAGAGGAGGACGGGGCAGGGGCCTGCGCGGCCCCTGAACCCCGCGCCAGGGGATGATCCCCTGGACCCACTCCTCGCGAAACTGCTTGATCGGTAGAACCAAGGAATCGTCGCGTGTTACGTTGGGGTTGCGAACGTTTGGGACTTCTGGCCCAATGAAAGCCGGGGAAATCCCCAGGGAAAAGCGAGCTTTTCCCTGAGGATGATCTCCCGGCTTTCCCCGGATGCAATGCATCCGGGAGGGCCGCTTTCAGCGGCCGGGTCAGAAGCTGTAGGACAACGCAACCGTCATACTGCCCTTTCTGGTTCTCTTTCGGGTTAAAGAGAATACCCCGTCGTCCTTTTGCTCTTTTTTCATCCTTGCCGATTTGGATCTTAGATGAGAATTAATATGAAACGGGAGGCGGCTCTCCCGGAAAGGGATTGCTTGGGGAAACAGCGTCTCTGCAGCGCGCAGCTGTCTTATGCGATTCTCAGGCCAAATCCTATATCATCTTTCAGCCTGAGAACAGTTTTGCAGAACAATAGGTCGGAGGAAACGCATGAAAAGATTGTTTGCCTACCTGAAGGATTATCGCCGGGAAAGCGCGCTGGGGCCGCTGTTCAAGCTGCTGGAGGCAGGGTTTGAACTGATCGTGCCGCTGGTGGTGGCCGCCATCATCGACCGGGGCATTTCCGCTCCGGAGGGGCCGGACAAAGCTTATATCGTGCGGATGTGCCTGGTGCTGGTGGCGCTGGGGCTGGTGGGGCTGGTCTGCTCGGTGACCGCCCAGTATTTTGCCGCCAAGGCGTCGGTGGGATTCGCGAAAAAGCTGCGCCACGCCCTCTACAGCCATATCCAGCGATTCTCCTATCGTACGCTGGATCAGGTGGGCATTCCCACCCTCATGACCCGCATGACCAGCGACATGAATCAGGTGCAGACGGGCCTGAACCTGGCCTTGCGGCTGCTGCTCAGGTCTCCCTTTGTGGTGTTCGGGGCGATGGTGATGGCCTTTACCATCGACGCGCAGGCGGCGCTGTGGTTCGCGGTGGCCATCCCGGCGCTGTCGGTGGTGGTGTTTGGCATTATGCTGATCAGCATCCCCTTGTACAAAAAGGTGCAGGGCCTGCTGGACCGGGTGCTGGGGGCCACCCGGGAAAACCTGACGGGCGTGCGGGTGCTGCGGGCGTTCGGCAAGGAAGAAAGCGAAATCGAATCATTTGACCAGAAAAACGACGCCCTGACCGCCATGCAGAAATATGTGGGCCGCATCTCGGCCTTGCTGAATCCCATCACCTATGTGATGATCAATCTGGCCATCGTGATGCTGCTTCACACCAGCGCTCTGCGGGTGAACACCGGCGATCTGACCCAGGGCCAGGTGGTGGCGCTGTACAATTACATGAGCCAGATTCTGGTGGAATTGATCAAGCTGGCCAATTTGATCATCAATATCACCAAATCGGTGGCCTGCGGCAAGCGCATTCAAAGCGTCATGGACATCCCCGCCGGGGAAGCGGTGACAGAGGGCTTGCCCGGGGGCGACGAAACGTACCGCGTGGAATTTCGCCAGGCAGGCATCCGCTTCAGTGAAGGGGCCGACCCATCGCTGTCCGGCGTGACATTCGCGGTGCGTCCGGGAGAAACGGTGGGCGTTATCGGCGGAACGGGCAGCGGCAAATCCACCCTGGTAAACATGATCCCCCGGTTCTATGAGGCCACGGAGGGTCAGGTGCTGGTGGACGGAAAGGACGTACGCGGCTGGGATCCCGCTGAGCTGCGGGAAAAAATCGGCGTGGTGCCGCAAAAGGCAGCGCTGTTCAAGGGGACCATTCGGGATAATCTGCGCTGGGGCAATGAGAACGCCCCGGACGATGATCTGATGTGGGCGGCGGCCACGGCGCAGGCGGCGGACGTGGTGGAAAGCAAGGGCGGCCTGGACGCCATGATCGAGCAGGGGGGACGGAACCTGTCCGGCGGCCAAAGGCAGCGGCTGACCATTGCCCGGGCGCTGGCACGCAGGCCGGAAATCCTGATCCTGGACGATTCCTCCTCCGCGCTGGATTTTGCCACCGACGCGGCGCTGCGCCGGGCCCTGCGGGACTTGCCGGACACGCCCGCGGTGTTCATCGTGTCCCAGCGCACCTCCTCCATTCAGCACGCGGACCGGATCGTGGTGCTGGATGACGGCCGGGTGGCGGGCATCGGCAAGCATGCGGAGCTCCTGGAAACCTGCCCGGTGTACCGGGAGATTTACGATTCCCAGTTCAAAAAGGAGGCGGCCGGGGCATGAGCAAGCAAAGCGTGAAAGCGGAAAAGGGCACCCTGAAAAAGGTGCTGGCTTATTTGAAGCCCTATGGGCCGCTGGTGGTGCTCTCCGTGCTGCTGTCCGCCGTGACGGTGGCGCTGACGCTGTATATCCCCGTGCTGATCGGCCGGGCTATTGACCGGATCGTGGGCGCGGGCCGGGTGGATTTTGAGGCGGTGGGGGCGTATCTCCTCCGCATCGGCATCATTGCGGCCGTCACCGGCGGGGTGCAGTGGCTGGTGAACAGCATCAACAACAAAATCACCTATCAGGTGATTCGGGATGTGCGGGATCAGGCCTTCCGCCGGCTGCAGATCCTGCCGCTGAGCTATATGGACACGCATCCCGTGGGCGGCATCGTCAGCCAGGTGATCGCCGATGTGGATCAGTTTGCCGACGGCCTGCTGCTGGGCTTCACCCAGCTGTTTACCGGCGTGGTCACCATCCTGGGCACCCTGGGCTTCATGGTGTCCATCCGGCCGGGCATCGCGGCGGTCGTGGTGCTTTTGACGCCGCTGAGCTTCGTGGTGGCGCGGTTCATCGCCACCCACACCTACAGCTTTTTCCGGCAGCAAAGCGAAACCCGAGGCGAGCAGACCGCCTTCATTGACGAAATGCTGGGCAATCAAAAGGTGGTGAAGGCCTTTGGCCGGGAGGAAAAGAGCATCGAGACCTTCGACGAAATCAACGGGCGGCTGGAAAAATGCTCCCTGAAGGCCATTTTCTATTCCTCCCTCACCAATCCCTGCACCCGGTTTGTGAACAACGTGGTGTACGCCGGGGTGGCGCTGGCCGGGGCGCTGGTGTGCGTCAGCACCCTGGGCACGGCGGCGCCCTTCACCGTGGGCAGCCTGTCCATGTTCCTGTCTTACGCCAACCAGTATACGAAGCCCTTTAACGAAATCAGCGGTGTGGTCACCGAGCTGCAAAACGCCCTGGCCTGCGCCGCGCGGGTGTTCCGCCTGATTGCCGAGCCGCCCCAGATCCCGGACGCCGAAGACGCCCGGGTGCTGCGGGACGCGGCGGGGCAGGTGGATTTACAGGACGTAGCCTTTGCCTACACGCCGGACCGCCCGCTGATCGAGCAACTGAACCTGCGTGTGGCCCCGGGCCAGCGCATTGCCATCGTAGGGCCCACCGGCTGTGGCAAAACCACGCTGATCAACCTGTTGATGCGCTTTTATGATGTGGACCGGGGCGCCATTTCCGTGGAGGGCACCGACATCCGCCGCATCACCCGGAAAAGCCTGCGGGGCAGCTATGGCATGGTGCTGCAGGAAACGTGGCTGAAAAGCGGCACTGTGCGGGAAAACCTGATCCTGGGCAAGCCGAACGCCACGGAGGAGGAAATCGTGGCCGCCTGTAAATCCGCCCACGCCCACAGCTTCATCCGGCGTCTGCCGCAGGGATATGACACCGTCATCGGCGAGGACGGGGGCCAGCTGTCTCAGGGGCAGAAGCAATTGCTGTGCATCGCCCGGATCATGCTGTGCCTGCCGCCCATGCTGATCCTGGACGAAGCCACCTCCTCCATCGACACCCGCACCGAGATCCGCATTCAAAAGGCCTTCAATACCATGATGCAGGGACGCACCACCTTTATCGTGGCCCACCGCCTGAGCACCATCCGGGAGGCGGATGTGATCCTGGTGATGCGCGACGGCCACATCGTCGAACAGGGCAATCACCGGGAGCTGCTGTCCCGCAACGGCTTCTACGCGCAATTGTACAACAGCCAGTTCGCGGCGTAAACGGCGGGAAAGGAGCGAGGCGGATGTCTTTTCAGGGCTTTGATACCATGACCCACGGGTACACCCACACCCACAACGACCAGCTGAAGGATTTCATTTACAAGCGGCAGGAGGAATATTTTCAGCAGGGCCGCGCGCGGAGGGATCAAATCAGCACCCCGGAAGAATTGGCCGAGTACGTGCGTCAGTTCCGGAAGGATTTTCTGGAGGGGCTGGGCGGGGACTGCTTTGACGGCGCGCCGCTCAACGGCGCCGTTGTCCGCGTGGAGGAGTATCCTGATTACAGGCAGGAGGCGGTCATTTTTCAGTCCCGGCGGGATACGTACGTGACGGGAACGATGTATATCCCCCACGGCATCCCGCTGCCCGGTCCCGCGGTGCTGTTTCTGTGCGGCCACGCGGACGAGGGCCGGATGGACGGGGACTATCAGCGGGTGTGCGCCACCATCGCCCGGTGCGGGCTGATCGTGTTCGCTGTCGACCCGGTGGGCCAGGGGGAGCGGGCCAGCTACTGCGACGTGAAAACGGGCGTCCGCTCCACCGTCGGCTGCAGCGCCGATCACGACGGGGCGGGCGTGCCCTCCCTGCTGACGGGGCGGACCATGGGGGCTTACTTTTACTGTGACGAGTCCCGGGCCCTTGATTACCTCCTGACACGGGGAGACCTGGTCGACCCCGCCAGAATTGGCGTGACGGGCAATTCGGGCGGCGGCACCCAGACCGCCGTCATGATGATGCTGGATACGCGCATCGCGGCGGCGGCCCCGGCCACGTTCCTCACCAGCCGGGAGGAATACATGTATGCCGGCCAGGCCCAGGACAGCGAACAGATCTGGCCCTCGTTTACCAACCGGGGCTACGAGCATGTGTGCGCCCTGATGGCCATGGCGCCCCGCCCTGTGTGCGTGCTGGCCACCTCCTATGATTTCTTCCCCATCGAGGGCACCCGCGCGTCGGTGGAGGAGGGACGCAGGTTTTATGATATGCTGGGCGCGGGGGATCGGCTGCGGCTGGTGGAGGATCCGTTCACCCATCATTACACACCCCGCCTGGCGGAAGCCGCCGGGGAATTCTTTTCCGAGGTGCTGCTGGGCAAAAAAAATACCGCCCGGTATGCGGAGGCGCGGGTGCTGCCCAAAGAGAAAATGTACGCCACCGCCAAGGGCAATGTGCGCCTTTCCATCCCGGGAGCGCGCAACGTGCACGACGACAGCGTCCTGTACGCGGAGCAACTGCGCCGGGCACGTCTGGCCCTGCCCCGGGCGGAACGGCTGGAAAGAGCCAGGAAGTGGCTGGAGGAGCGGGTGTATTTTCATCGGCTGCCCACGGCGTTCAACGCCCGTATTTTCCCGCGGATGCACTGCCGGATCGAAGACGGATACCTGGGCACCACCTTCAGCTGGTATTCCCAGAAGCGGCTGTTCAACTATGGCGTACTGATCCGGCCGGAGCAGTATGAATTTGACCGCGTCCGCCCCACTGTTCTGGCGGTGTGGGATGAAGGTTCCCGGGCCATCGGCCGGCATGAAGCCTGGATTCGGAACATGTGGGAGCAGGGATACCAGGTGTTTGTGCTGGATGTGACCGGCGTGGGGGATGTGCGGCAATGTCCCCTGCGGATAGACGACACGCCGGATCGGTATTACAAGTTTTACGGCACGCTGTATAAGCTGGACTGCGATTTGCTGTTCTGCGGCGACAGCATGGCGGCCATGCGCGTCTATGACGTGCTGCGGTGCATCGGGATGCTGAAAAGCGAAATCGGCCTGACGGAGGACCTGATCACGCTCTACGCGGAAGGGATCCATGGCATGTATGCCACCATGGCGGGCTTTTTGAAGGAAGACGTGCGCATTCAGTACGGCGATTCTCTCATCCGCAGCGCCGAGGAAACCTATATCAAGCCCTGGCTGCTGCCCTATGAGGATTTCTATTCGCACATCATTCCCGGCATGCTGCGATACTTCGATTTTTCTGAGATCATGCGGGAGGACGGGGAAAACCGGTAACCGTTCGACATGAAAAATAAGCAGGGTGAAACGCGCCTGCCAGGGGAATGGAACGGCGGGGCATTGATCCCATAATAAATGATTCTTCACGGAAAAGCAGAAAGAAACGGCCTTTCCTGTTCTCCTGAGCGGGGTAGGGCGAGCACGGAGGGGAGCCGAAAAATCTGTATGCCGGATTCACGCACAGATCCTTTGGCTGCGCTTCGCCGTTCGGCTTCGCTTTGCCCGGGAGGACACCGAAAGGGTTTTCGTTTTCCTGACAAATCGTGAAGAAAATAAAACGGGTATCGGCGCCATGGCCGATACCCAGCTTGTGGACAAAGTATTCCTGGGATGCATCGAAGGGCCGCAGCCCTTCGATTTTTAATCCGCAGGACCGGCTTTGCCGGTCCGGGGCACGAAGCGCCCGGAAAACCTGCCCTTGGGCCGGTTTTCAGCGGAGTGCGGGCTGGAAGGCCACGGGCAAGCGGTCATACCGCTTCCTCTATCAATTTTCGGCCGTAAAATGAGCGTTTCTGGGCTTTCCTGTCCAGAAATGCCATTTTACAGAAAATTGATGCCCCTGAGCGCCCATCAAAGATGGGCTGAGGGCGTGAGATTCTTGAATCGCCGCCCGAAACCCGCGCTGCCCGAAGGGCGTAGCGCGGGGCGGTTATCGAAAGACTGCTTTAGCTGGCTTTCGATGGCAGGGTGTCGACTTTGTCGACACCCTGTGGGTATCGGCGCCATGGCCGATACCCGTTGAAGGACGCGGGGCGGGATTATTCCTGCAGGGCCTCGTGCACCCGATAGAAGGCATCCTTGTAATTCAGGCGCAGATCCACCAGGCCGCCGTAGGGGCTGTTCAGGTTATACACATAATTACCCTTGGGGGCGTTGGTATCCTGGACGCCCCAGATGGACACGGCCTTCAGGGGATTGCTTTCGCCGTCGTACAAGCCCTTGAACATGCGGAACAGATCAGCGTAGAAGGTCGCGTGCTTGTCCGCCTGATCCAGCTCGAAATTGCGCACCGCCATTTCGGTGATCTGCACTTCCAGGCCCATGGCGGCGTAATTGAGGATCTCGTCATGAATCATGCCGATGTGGCTGTCCACCAGACAGCCCTCCTGCACGCCGTAGCCGCCGATGTAGCCCTGCATGCCGATGCCGTCGCAGAGCTGCCGGAATTCGCCGTAATCGGACTGGGCAAAGTAATTTACTTCGTCAATCAGCGTCCGGATGGCCTCGGCCTTCTCGGGGAAATAGGCGTTGTAGTCGTTATAGTACAGCTTGATATCCGCGCCCAGGGCCTCCACCGCGTTTTTCGCGTACAGGAAGGCCCAGCACACGTAATCATCGCCCATGTATTCCCGGAACGCATTGACGGCGCCGCCGCGCATGGTGCGCAGATGACGGGGGTCGCCGGCGGCGTATTCATTTTCTCCGTCGGCCACGGCTTCGTTCACCACGTCCCAGCAGTACACCACGCCGGGGAATTTTTCCTCAAAGTGGGTGACCACCTCGGTGATGTAGTATTCGGTGCGGGCCTTGATGGTTTCGGCGTCCGCATAGGGCTTTTTGACGTCGAAATCCTCATGGAAATACCAATCGGTCATATACGCGTCCCACACCAGCACGTGGCCCCGCACGCCGATGCCGTTTTCCTGAGCCCAAGCCACCATCTGGTCCGCCGCCCAGTAGTTCATCCGGGGCATGCCGTCGGCCGCCGCCTTGGTGGCCTTTTCATCCAGCAGGGAATAGGCTTTCATTTCGTTGGTGGTGGTGATGCTGTTGAAGTGCTGCTTCACGAAGTTCAGGTAGTTCTGATCCCGCATCTGATTAAAGGACAGGGGCGCGCCCATTTTGAAGCCGTAGGGCGCGGCGAGGGTGTACAGCCCGGCCAATTCCGTGGCGCTTTCCTCGCCCAGCGCGGGGATGCAGGCGCACACCAACGCGCAAATTGAAATCAGGGCCAGCAGCTTTTTCATGATTGTTTCCTCCTTATGAATCTTTTTGTGGAATGACATAACGCACTCGGATGGGCTTACCGACGCAGGCGGATGCTGCGCCGGACCAGGGCGGCGTCGTATTCCTGCCGCTCCTCCTCCGTTTCCGGGGAGAAGGGGGGAACCGCCGTGGGCTGATCGTTTTCGTCCAGCGCCACGAACACCGCGTAGGCCCGGTTCACCAGTTCCAGGCTGCCGTCCAGATGCTCCACGAAGCTGTCCACCCGCACTTCCAGGGAGGTGCGGCCCGCCCAGGTGACCCGGGCTTGCTGCACGACGGTGTCGTTCAGATAGGCAGGCGCGATGAAATTCAGATTGTCCACACACACGGTGGTCACCGCTCTGCGGGTGTACCGCCGGGCGGCCACGGCGCCGATGACGTCGATCCAGGCCATGATCTGGCCGCCGAAAAGGCGGGGCTTGGCATAGCCGTTGCAGTGCTGGGGCAGAACGATCTGTACACCGGAAGTGACTTCGTGCATGGGCAGGATCCTTTCTTGCTCAGAAGAGCCGAATTGCCGTTGCGCTCAACGCGCCCAATCGAGGCACACCAAAACAGAAAGCGCCGCTTTCTGCCAGAATTATACCACAGCCCTTCCGATCCTTCAACCTTGCCATGCTTTCAGCGCATGGATTGAGAGGAAACGGGGAGGAAATGAGAAACGGGATGTGTGCGGGGAGAGGCATGATTGACCGTCGTGCGCGGGAGGACCGCAATGGGCAATGAACGAACTTGTCATCCGAATAAACGGCAGCCCCGGGACCGTGTTTTTTCACGATTCCGGGGCTGCGATGTGTCATGCCCGCCGGGGCTGACGCATATATCCAAGGGGACAGGAGGACCGCTGAGGCTGACTGTCCGCGCGGATGCCGTTTATACTTCCTTTTTCAGCTGCTCCAGACACTTTTTGCAGATCAGTTTATCCTTATAACGCACCACGTCGCGGGCGTCATTGCAGAAAATGCAGGCAGGATGATACTTTTTCAGAATAATCTTATCATCCTCCACAAAGATTTCCAGAGTGTCACGCAGGCCAATATCCATCGTTCTGCGCAGTTCAATGGGAATGACGATTCTGCCAAGATCATCCAGTTTTCTTACTACGCCAGTCGATTTCATAATATGCTACCCCTCCCGTACACGTTCGCTTATTTCGCTTACGCTGCATCATATTGTACAGTTTTCGTTTTTCCATGTCAAGCAAAAAGTGACATTTTTACGCAAAAAAATATGTGAAACAACCGGAAATAATTCGGAATGTTACGAAATGGAGGAGGATGCGGGGTGCTTCAGGGATTATTCGTGGGGCTGCTGGGCGGGGCCGTAGGCTATGGTTGGCTCTCTGGCCGGGGGCCCGGCGTGATGGCGGCGGTGCTGGACGCGGCGGGGGAGGGCGTGACGGCGGCGCTGGCCATGGCCGGGGGATTCGCGTTTTTCTGCGGCATGATCCGCGTGCTGCGGGCCGCGGGAGCGGTGGGCTGGCTGAGCGGAAGGCTGGCGCCGGCGCTGAAGCTGCTGCTGGGGCCATCCCTGCCTGAGGATGCCCTGGAGCCCGTGACGATGAACCTGGCGGCCAACCTGCTGGGGATGGGCAACGCCGCCACCCCCATGGGGCTGGTAGCGGCCCGGCGAATGGGGGGACAGGCAGGCGATATCAGCAACGCGCTGTGCATGTTCCTGGTCATCAATTCCTCCTCGGTGCAGGTGCTGCCGGCCACGGTGATCTCCCTCAGGGCGGCGGCGGGATCGGCGGATCCCGGTGCGGTGATCCTGCCTGCGCTGGGAGCCACGGCGGTGTCTACGCTGGTGGGCGTGGCGGCCTGCAAGCTGGCGGAGAAAAGAGGATGAACGCGCTGCCGATGTTTGTGCTGCTGTGCCTGGGGGTGGGGGCATGGCGCCGGGTGCCGGTGTACGACCGGTTTGTGGAGGGGGCCCGGGAGGGACTGCGCACGGCGGCCGATATCGCGCCGTCTTTGATCGCCATGCTGTGTGCCATCCGGGCTTTTTCCGCCTGCGGGCTGATGGATAGGCTGTGCGGATTGTGCGCGCCGGCGCTGGAAAAAGTGGGCATCCCGCGGGAAACGCTGCCGCTGATGCTGATGCGGCCCCTGTCAGGCTCTGCCTCACTGGCCATGCTGCGAACGATTCTGACGGAATATGGGCCGGACAGCCGGGTGGGGCTGGTGGCCAGCGTGATGATGGGAAGCAGCGAGACGGTGTTCTACACCTGCGGCCTGTATTTGAGCGCGGCGGGCATCCGACGCTCCGGACATACCGTTCCCTGCGCCTTGCTGGCCTGGCTGGCCGGCAGCGTGGCGGCGGGGCTGCTGATTCCGGCGTGACCGCTTCCGTTGCTTGTCGTTTTGGAAATTCTGGCAGGGGGCGCGGGGCACGGCATTTCCTGCGGGATCAGGGCCCTTGATGAGCACAGCGCCCCGGCGATTGGGGCACTGCAAAAAAGACTCTTCACGGTGATCGGGAGGACACCGAAGGGCTTTTGTTTCCCGAACAATCCGTGAAAAATCATAAAACAGGCTGCTGCGGCTTCCGCGCTCGCATTTTATGGTCTGCGAATCCGGTGTGCCTTATACTAATCCTCACCTAAAATCATGAATCTACGGGCGTCTTTACCGCGCTGACGTTGCATCATTCCGGTCAACGCAGCGGTGCTGCGCTTTCCTTCGTTCCGCTTAGCCAGCACGAAAAATACGCTCCGTATCTTTCCATCTTTTAAAACACAAATCGCAAAGAGGGAGAAAAGAAGAGGAGGACGAGGCAGGGGCCTGCGCGGCCCCTGAACCCCGCGCCAGGGGATGATCCCCTGGACCCACTCCTCGCGAAGCTGCTTGATCGATAGAACCAAGGAATCGTCGCGTGTTACGC
>JAFXVJ010000011.1 GCA_017524615.1 Clostridia bacterium
CGACATGCGGCTGGAAGCGCTGAAGCAGACCAACTATGTCAAATCCATCGTCACCGCGAAGGGGAAGATGGATCTGGAACGGAAGAACAAGCAAAGCTATCAGGGATATATGTACGCCCGCATCCTGGCTTTCTCCAACGGTGATCTGGTATCCCTCTACGACCGCAGCGACGGCTTCTTTCGGCGGCAGCTGATCCTGACGACGAAAAGAAAGCCTCCGGACCGGATCGACGATCCCGATCTTTCGGAAAAACTATGCGATGAATTGGAGGGGATCTTCTTGTGGGCTTTCGAGGGATTGCAGCGCCTGGTGAAAAACAGCTTCCGCTTCACGGAGAGCGACCGGGCGAGGCTCAACCGAGAGATGGTGAAGAAGGACGCCAACAACATCGAGCTGTTCATGGAGTCCCAGGGATATATCACACGGGACGAAGGGCTGACTGTCAGCTCCAGGCAGCTGGCGCAGATCTATGATACCTGGTGCGACGAAAATGCCTATCCCGCCATGAAGAGTAAGACGCTGATCGAGTACCTGACCGCCAGCCAGGAGAAATTCGGCATTGTGTACACGAACAATATCGTCAACGCTGCCGGACGGCGTGTGCGAGGCTTCAAGGGAATCGGCCCGGCCATCAGGCTGCACGGCACTGACACAGGCGGATGGCAGATCGTCGATCCGGAGGACAACCCCTTCAAAAACGCATAAAGGAGTTTTTGCCCCAGATGATGCGTACATGCGTACGCGCCGGGAGAATACAAACCCATGCAGCCCCCTGCGTCCGTACGCATGTACGCATCAAAAAGGCAAAACAGCGCCTTATGCAAAAAAGGAATCCCATGAAAACAGACGCCGATTGTTACCGCTGTGTTACGCTTTAGGATTGAAAAAAGCCTTGTTTTACAAGGGTTTCCGGAAGCGAAAAACAGCCGTTTAGAGGGCGGACGACAAATAGATCGTCCTCGTCAAAAACGGCGTTCTAACCGGTAACAAAAGGCCAAACCGCCTCAAAGGAGGATACAGGATGAATTATACCAACAAAGAATTATACGGCATGGTATTGAAGGAATACCCGGACATCATGGACATTTCCGCCATGTGCCAGGCGCTGCGCATCAGCGAAAAGACGGGGTATAAGCTGATCAAAAACGGCCAGATCACCGCCATGAAGGTTGGGCGGGCTTACCGAATTCCCAAGATGCACGTGCTTTCTTATCTGAAGCTGACGAACGCAAACGCAGCGTAGATCTTTGGGTTCGAACCTTGCGCCGCTGACACGATTGGTGTAAACTGGTTTTGTCAACGGCAGGTTCGGTCCCGCTGCGAAAGGAGGACATATGGTAGCAGGACACCTGCAGGAAAAGAAAGGTCTTTTCTATATCGTACTCAGTTATCAGGACGTTGATAACAATCGGAAAACAAAATGGATTCCCACCAACTTGCCGGTGAAGGGCAACAAGAAGCGGGCGGAGCAAATGCTCTGGGAGGCCAGGGAGAAATTCAAGCCGCCGGTGGAGCGTGGTGCGATGCACAGCGACATGCCCTTCTGCGAATACCTGGAGGAATGGCTCAAGATAGTCAAGGGCTCGGTTCGTCCGGCCACGCTGGCAAGCTACGCTTCCATGGTCAAGTTCCCCATCAAGCCGTACTTCGAGAAGAAGCACATCGCCCTGGGCGATCTCAAGGCGGTGCACATCCAGAAGTTCTACACGGATCAGCTGGAGCGGGTTTCGCCCAACAGCGTCATCCACTACCACGCCGTGATCCACAAGGCGCTGAAATACGCCGTGAAGGTGGAGCTGCTGAATGCCAACCCGGCGGATCGGGTGGAGCTGCCCAAGAAGGAAAAGTTCCTCTCCGATTACTATGACGGGGACGAGATCAACCGGTTGTTCTCTCTGGTGGAAGGCACCGACCTGGAATTGCCCGTCAAGCTGGCGGCCTTCTACGGGCTGCGGCGCAGCGAGGTGATCGGCCTGAGATGGTGCGCGGTGGACTTTCAGAAGAATACCATCACCATCGATCACACCGTGACCAACGTGGAGATGGACGGCAAAAAGGTGGAGGTGGCGTCGGACACCACCAAAACCAAATCCAGCCTGCGCACGCTGCCGCTGGTGCCGCAGTTCAAGGAGCTGCTGCTGCGAAAGCGGTCCCAGCAGGAGGAATACCGCAAGGTCTGCGGCCGGAGCTATTGCAAGGACTACCTGGATTACATCTGCGTCAACCCCCTGGGGGAGCGCATCAAATGCAGCTACCTGACGTCTGGATTTCCCAACTTTCTGGAGCAGCACGGGATGCGGCGGATACGCTTCCACGACCTTCGTCACAGCTGTGCCAGCCTACTGCTGGCCAACGGCGTGCCCATGAAGCAGATTCAGGAATGGCTGGGCCACAGTGACTTCTCCACCACGGCCAATGTGTACGCGCACCTGGATTACCACTCCAAGATCACGTCGGCGGAGGCGATCCTGACCGGGCTCAAAATGCAGCCGGAAGCGTGAGAATCCAAAAATGCAAAAAAAACAGCTGTTTTTGAAGCGATTTTGTGCAGCGGACGAATGCGGACAGGGCCCGCAAACCCAGGCGAGACAACGGTTTCAGCCGATTGTGAGTTCTCTCCTCAGTTCTCTCCCGAGTTCTCTCCTGAAACGGTTAAAACGGCAAAAAGAAAGCAGCAACGGGGCCGTAAGTTCGAACAGGAAAAGCGGCCCCCAAAACGTGAAAACCCGCATGAACACTGGGTTTCATGCGGGTTGGGCGATGGCGGAGGCGGTGGGATTCGAACCCACGAGGGCTTTCACCCTACCTGATTTCGAGTCAGGGCCGTTATGACCACTTCGATACACCTCCAGGACGCAGAAATCAGTATAGCCAAAGAAAGAAAAAAAGTCAAGTCCTCCCGGTTGGAAATAGCATAAAGGCAGAATTCTCCTTGCTTCCGCATTGCAGAGATGGCCTCTCTTTGGTATAATAAAGCCGATAACAAATCCTGTTATGATAAAGACCTGATTGCATGGGAGAATGTGCAAATGAAAATGTCTGCGGAATCTCTGCTGCTGAAAAACGGAAAAAAATGTATTTTACGCTCTGTTGAGCCGGAGGATGCCGGGCGCATGATCGCCTACATGAAAAGGATGCTGGGCGAAACGCCATATCTTCTGCGCTCGCCGGAAGAATTCGATTATTCCGTGGAAGGGGAAGCCGAGGTGCTCCGGCGTCGGCGGGACGATCCACGGGCCTTGATGATTCTGGCGGAGATGGATGGCGAAATCATTGCCGTCAGCGACGTGACGCCGATGGGCACAAAAAGCCGCACGCTGCACCGGTCTGTTTTGGGTATGTCTGTCCGGCAGGATTATTGGCGGCTTGGCATCGGCTCCGCCATGATGGAACGGCTGATTGATCATGCCCGCCAGAGCGGATTTGAGCAGATCGAGCTGGAAGTGGTCAGTGTCAATCAACGGGCAATTGGCCTGTATGTCAAGTATGGCTTTCAGGTTTACGGCACCCGGCCTCACGGCATAAAATACGCGGACGGCAGCTACGCAGATGATTATCTGATGCGCAAAACGCTGTGATGCGAAGGAAAACCGCAATCCAGGGCGTGTCTTTTTTGGGCGGACATGAAATTTGGAAGCATCAGTTTCCCTTTTGCTTTCGGAATATGAACGCTTCAAAAAGCAGTTCCCCGGAGAAGGCTGCGAACAAGGGCCGCTTACCGCGCTGCGCATTATGCCTGATGACAGCAGCTGAGAGAGGCGGTTTCGGGAGGTCATCCATGAACAAGCGACAAATCATCCGGCACGCGAAGAACTATCTGGACTTGCTGACGGCGGGCACCGATCCCATCAGCAATGAGAAAATCGAGGGGGATTCCGTCGTGTCCAGGCCGCAGATGCAGAAGTGCTTCCGGTTCGTGTCCGACATTTTGCAGGAGGTGCTTCAAAACAACGGCCTGGTCCTGCTGGATATGGAAGACGCGGTCGGGCAGGCTCCCCTTGCCGTTCCCGTCACCGTGCACGGCAGCAGCTATGAGCTGGTGCGCCGGAAAGCAGGTTTCAGCCTCACCCCGGAGCAGAAACGGGATGTACTCATTTCCCGCCTCCCCATCACGCCCGCCGAGTTCCTGAAAAACGTGAACAGCGCCGTGAATCCCACTGTCATGAAAAAGCTGTCCGGCAAAGCCGTCAATGCCTGGCTGAAAAAGAACGCTTACATTGCCGAGGGCAAAACCCAGGTGGTCATGAACAGAACCGTCTGGCATCCCACGCCAGTCGCCCGGGAAATCGGCATCATCGAAACAGACGTTACCGACCCCAAAACCGGCGGGATCAAGCAGCGGCTCATGCTCACCACCCATGCCCAGGAATACCTTCTGACCCACCTGGAGGAAATCGCCGCGGAAGAAACGTAGCCGATCTGTGCATTGGCCTCGCATCGGAGCCCTGAAAGGAATGCCGAAAAAAACGGATGGCAGAAGACGGGCTGATAACCAGTGGCGGAGGAAGCCTTCTAACCGGCAAATGAGAAAAGCCAGAAGCAGCACGGTATCCATGACTGAAAAAAGGCTGAATCATACGAAGCGCAAAAGGGGATGACCGCCGTGGTCTACGAAATCGCAAGCTGGATCCTGCTGCTGTTGGCCGCCGTACTGCTGGCCCTGGTGATGCAGGCGTGCCTGTTCCAACTGGTGCGGGTAAAGGGCGCCAGCATGGAAAACACCCTGCGCGATCAGGAAATCCTTTTTGTCTCGCGGCTGGGCGCGTATAAGCGGGGCGACGTGGTCATCTGCCGCTATCCCCACCGTGTGGATGAAACCGTGGAATTGAGCGCACGCTTTCAGCTCGTCTGCCCCACGCTGTTCATCAAGCGCCTGGTGGCCCTGCCTGGAGATACGGTGGAGATCCGGGAGCAGACGCTCTTCATCAACGACAGTCCCGTCCCCGATCCGCCGCATATGAAAACACCGCCTCGGGACATGGATAAACGCGCATTGAAGCAAAACGAGTATTTCGTGATGGGGGACAACCGCCTCTTTTCCCACGACAGCCGCGCCCGGGATGTGGGGCCGCTTCATCAGACGGCATTGCAGGGCCGGGCCCTGGCCGTGATCTGGCCTCCACGGAAAATACGTAGGGTGCGATAATAAAAGTGAGGCCGAGGGCGGCCATCCTCGGATAGCCGTCCGAAACCCGCACGGGCCGCAGGATGTATCCCGGGCTGCCGCGGCGTTCCCGCCCGCTCAGCCTCCCGCCGGCGTCAGGCTGATCCGCGCCTGAATCAGGGATCGGATCGGATCATCCGGTCCGTACAGCGGCAGGACGGGCGAATACAGGCCATAGTTTTTCAGCGCGGCTTGGGAGTCATCCGTCCGGAGAAAGCGCAGGAACGCTTCCCCCGGTTCTGACAGCGCCTGGCCGCCCACAGCCAGGATCCCCGCCTCCTCCGGGAGCGGATGCGCCTGAAAGCCGAAGGGCAGAGAAGCCGCCTGTTCCGCGGACAATACGGCCGCCTGCGCCCTTCCGCGCGCCAGGTCTGCCGCCGGATCCCTGCTGAATACGGCGCCAGGCACCGCATCCATCCACAGGGCAGGGGTCAGTACGGCGGTGACGCCCGTCCAATCCGGAGGGGGCGCCGGGGCCGGGCTGGGGCCGGGCAAAGCGGTGGGCCGGATGAACAGGGCGCTTGTGGGCGCGGGCGTGGTGATGGCCGCATGATCATCCCGAATGATCAGCGCCCAGCCCCGCAGCGCCACCGTGTCCCCATCGCCGGGCCGGATCCATGCGTCCGGCAGCACGGCGCCGCTATGCCGGTCCGTCTGCGCGTCCTCCTGCTCCGCGCGTCGCAGGTATACCCGGCACCCGGACTGTTTTTCATAGGCTGCCGCCCGCGCCCGCAGCCAGGCGTTCACCGCCGGGTCCTGTTCCAGGCTCCACACCCGCACCGGCCGCAGCGGCTGCCTCTCCCGTGCCGGGCTTTTCAGCGCCCGGGGAATGCCCATCGCCACCGCCGCCGTCAAGGCCAGGGCCAGCAGCGCGATCACCGCTTTTCCGCGCATAAAAATCCCTCCCGTCCACAGTATGCGGCGGGAGGGATTATCATGCGTTTTTACCGGACAAACGTCATTGGCCCGAGCGGACGTGTCTGAACCCCTTGCCCAGCAGTTTCAGCGACAGCAGATCCGCCACGCCCTCAAAAATCAGGCTGGCGCCGATGATTTTCACGGCCGTTTTCAGCGCGCCGAAAGGATTGGACAGAACCAGCAGGCCCAGAATGGCCGATACAACGGCAAGGGCCAAGATGAATTTCCATTGGGGATTGGCGCCCGTCCTGGCGTCCAGGGCACGCTGCAGGTTCACAATGGCAAAGCCCAGCAGCAAAATGCCAAACAGCGTGGGCACCAGCTTTTCCACGCCGTGCACGTTGGTGATCATATAAATGCCCAGGCCCAGGCACAGCAGCCCCAGGATCAAATCATTCTGAAACAGGGAAACCGCATCGACGTTCTCCTGAAAATACTCATAAATCCGCAGGATGCCCGACAGAATGATCAGCGCGCTGATGGCGTACATTGCCACATCCAGCGCCACCCGGGGGAACAGCAGCAGCACCAGGCCGCCCACCACGCACAGTCCGGCGGAGGCAAACCAGTTTTTCTTCAGCCGTTCCATCCATTCCTTCAAATCCATCTTCATTTCCTCCTTTGTACCGCTCGTTTACGCGCACGCGCGCCGGTTGATGATCCGCCTGATCGTCCATTGACTTCACGAGACGGTTGCAGTATACTACTTCAGCTGTCTATCGTCAACCGTTTTCGGGCGGCGTCGGCCATGCCGGCAGCAAGGATCACACAAGGAGCCATTCCCGTCATGAAAAAAAACAGCACCCTCCAATTGGTCTACTGCGCCCTGTTCGCCGCCCTGATCGCGGTGCTTGCTCAGCTGTCCCTTCCCATCGGCCCTGTGCCCATCAGCCTGGCCACCTTCGGCATCATGCTCTGCGGTTTGCTGCTGGGCTGGAAATACGGCGCCGTGGCCGTGGGGGTATATATCCTGCTGGGCTTGGTGGGCGTGCCAGTGTTCGCGGGCTTCCGAAGCGGCGCGGCCACGCTGGCCGGAGCCACCGGCGGCTATATCGTGGGTTATCTCCCCTGCGCCATGATTTCCGGATTATCCATCCATGCTCTGCAAAAAGATTATCTCGGCCGCTGCCTGCTGATGGAAATCGGCACGGTGGTATGCTATGCCCTGGGCACGGCCTGGTTCATGCACGTCACCGGCAATACCTGGTGGGCCAGCATGGGCATATGCGTGGCCCCGTTCCTGCCCGGCGACGCGGCCAAGATTCTGCTGGCCGCCTTTCTGGCGCCCCGTCTGCGCAAGGCTGTGCGCATGCGGTGACGCGAAAGGGGAAAACGCCCTTCCTCCCCCGCGTTTTCCCGTTCCCCGGCCGGTTTTCGGCCCTCCCTGAGGCCGGAGCCCTCCCCGCCCGCAGCCAGCGGCAAAGATGGAACTGGGGATTGACAATTCCCGTACAATCAAGTATAATACACCGAAAACGTACGGAAGGGGTGAAGCGCGGTGCGAACCCTGCTCAAGGGCGGTCAGGTGTTTCAGAAGGGCGCTTTTCAGGCGGCGGATGTAGCCGTCAGAAAAGGGCAGGTGGAGGAAATTTCCCCCGTCATTCCCCCCCGAATGGGCGATCGTGTTTTGGATTTTTCCCATTGTTATCTGGTTCCCGGTTTCGTGGATGTGCATGTGCATCTTCGTGAACCGGGATTTGTTTATAAAGAAACCATCGCAGCGGGGACCCGGGCGGCCGCCCGCGGGGGCTATGCCGCTGTATGCGCCATGCCCAACGTGCGCCCGGCGCCGGACACCTTGCCAAACCTGCGGGTGCAGCTGGAGGCCATCCGGAAAGGGGCCCGGGTGCCGGTTTTCCCCTATGGCAGCATCACCATGGGACAGAAAGGCAGCGGGATGCTGGCGGATTTTTCCGGCCTGGCCCCGTATGTGTGCGCCTTTTCCGATGACGGCAAGGGCGTGCAGAATGAAGAACTGATGCATCTGGCCATGCTGGCGGTGAAAAAAACGGGCAGGCTGATCGCCGCCCATTGCGAGGATGAATCGCTGCTCCGGGGCGGATACATTCATGACGGGCCCTACGCCAGGGCCCACGGCCATGCGGGCATCTGCTCCGAAAGCGAAACGGCGCAGGTGAAGCGGGATCTGAAGCTGGCGGCCAAAACAGGCTGCCCCTACCACGTTTGCCACGTATCGGCCAAAGAAACGGTGCAGGCCATCCGCGAAGCGAAGCGGGCGGGCATAGACGTGACCTGCGAAACCGCGCCCCATTACCTGCTTTTGACGGACGCGGATCTGCAGGAGGACGGGCGGTTCAAAATGAATCCGCCCATCCGGGAAGCGGCCGACCGGGACGCGCTGATCGAAGGCATCCTGGACGGCACCGTCGACATGATCGTCACCGACCACGCGCCCCATTCCTTTGAGGAAAAGAACAAAGGCCTGGAGGGCAGCCTGATGGGCGTGGTGGGGCTGGAATGCGCCTTCCGGGTCTTGTACGACCGTTTGGTCCGGGATCAAAAAGTGGTGTCTTTAGAAAAGCTGGTGGCGTTGATGAGCCTGAACCCGCGAAAGCGCTTCGGCATTCCAGGCGGTCTGGAAGCGGGCCGGCGGGCGGACATCACCGTCATCGATCCGCAGCGAAAGGGCGTCATTGACCCCGATTCCTTTTATTCGATGGGCCGGGCCACGCCCTTCGCGGGCTGGGAAACCACCGGCGATACCGTCATGACCATGGCGGGCGGCGACATTGTGTGGATGGCAAAGTGACACAGACAGGCGCATGCGTTCCCGCTTTCAGCGGGAGGAAAGGATAGGAAAAGGATTATGGCAAAGCGCACCGACATCAAAAAGGTACTCATCATCGGTTCCGGCCCCATCGTGATCGGCCAGGCGGCGGAATTTGACTACGCAGGCACGCAGGCATGCCTGGCGCTCAAGGAAGAGGGCTACGAAGTGATCCTGTGCAATTCCAACCCCGCCACCATCATGACCGATACCTCCATCGCTGACAAGGTGTATATGGAGCCCCTGACCCTGGAATACGTTGCCAAGATCCTGCGTTATGAGCGCCCGGACGCCATCGTGCCCGGCATCGGCGGCCAGACGGGGCTGAACCTGGCCATGCAGCTGGAAAAGAAGGGCGTGCTGCGGGAATGCGGCACCCAGCTGCTGGGCACCAGCAGCGAAAGCATCGAACGGGCGGAGGACCGGGAGCTGTTCAAGGAAATGTGCCTGAAAATCGGCGAGCCCGTCATCCCCTCCGAAATCACCTACAGTATCGAGGAAGCCAAGGCAGCGGCTCAGCGCATCGGATATCCCGTGGTGCTGCGCCCCGCCTTCACCCTGGGCGGCACCGGCGGCGGCTTCGCCAATAACGAAGAAGAGTTGCTGGAGATCGGTCAAAACGGCTTTGCTCTCTCCCCGGTGCATCAGGTGCTGGTGGAAAAGAGCGTAAAGGGGTATAAGGAAATCGAATTTGAGGTCATGCGCGACAGCAACGATCACGCCATCACCATCTGCGGCATGGAAAACATTGACCCGGTGGGCGTGCATACCGGCGACAGCATCGTGGTGGCCCCGATCCTGAGCCTGAACGACCGCGACCTGCGCATGCTGAACGACAGCGCCATCAGGATCATCCGGGAACTGAAGATCGAGGGCGGCTGCAACGTGCAGTTCGCCCTGCATCCCACCACCTCCGAATACTTCCTGATCGAAGTGAACCCGCGGGTCTCCCGTTCCTCCGCGCTGGCCAGCAAGGCCAGCGGCTATCCCATCGCCAGGGTGACGGCCAAAATTGCCCTGGGCATGGCCCTGGAGGATATCGCCGTGGCGGGCGGCACCGCCGCCAAAGAGCCCAGCCTGGATTACGTTGTGGCCAAATTCCCCCGCTTCCCCTTTGATAAGTTTTCATCCGCTCCCAACACGCTGGGCACCCAGATGAAGGCCACGGGCGAGGTGATGGGCATCGGCAGCACCCTGGAGGAATGCCTGCTCAAATCCGTGCGCAGCCTGGAAACCGGCGCGTGCCATTTTTACCTGCCCAAGTTCGATGAAAAAACCGATGAAGAATTGCTGGAATACATCAGCGACTTCCGGGATGACAACGTGTACGCCATATTCGAGTTGCTGCGCCGGGGCGTGAGCATCGAAACGCTGCACGAAAAAACAATGATAACGGAATTGTTCCTGGAAAGCTTCCGGCGCATCGTGGATATGGAAAAAGCGCTCAGGGAAAACATCAATTCCATCCGCGTCCTGCGCGAAGCCAAGAAGATGGGGTTCTCCGACCCATACATTGCCAAACTGTGGCATCTGAGCGAGGTGGAAATCTACAACCGGCGCAAGGCGGAGGGCATCACCCCCGTATTCCGCATGGTGGATACCCTGCACACCGGCAAGTATATCGCTTATCTGTATTCTTCCTACTCCAATCAAAACGACAGCCGCCTGACGGACAAAAAGAAGATCGTGGTGCTGGGCGCCGGGCCCATCCGCATCGGCCAGGGCGTGGAATTCGATTACTCCACCGTGCACGCGGTGCAGACCATCCGGCGGGCGGGATATGAAGCCATCATCGTCAACAACAATCCGGAAACCGTTTCCACGGATTACACCACCGCCGACAAGCTGTACTTCGAGCCCCTCACGCCGGAAGACGTGATGGCCATCATTGATTTCGAACAGCCTCAGGGTGTGATCGCATCCCTGGGCGGGCAGACGGCCATCAACCTGGCCCAGCCGCTGATGGACCGGGGCGTTCGGATCATCGGCACGGACTGCGCCGCCATCGAGCGGGCTGAAAACCGCGACAGCTTTGAAAAGATCCTGCTGGAGCTGGGGATCCCGCAGCCGAAGGGCCAGGCCGTCACCAACATCGAGGACGGCGTGGCCGCGGCCAGCGAAATCGGCTATCCCGTGCTGGTGCGGCCCAGCTTTGTGCTGGGGGGCCGGGCCATGCAGATCGTGGCCAATGAAACCCAGCTTCGCAAGTATCTCAAATCCGCCGTGGAAATCGACGCGGACAAGCCCGTGCTGGTGGATAAGTACATCCAGGGCAAGGAAGTGGAGGTGGACGCCATCTGTGACGGGCTGGACGTGTTCGTGCCCGGCATCATGGAATTGGTGGAGCGCACCGGCATCCATTCCGGCGATTCCATCAGCGTGTATCCCGCCTTCTCCATTTCCGACAAGGTCAAGGGCATTATCCTGCAATACGCCAAAAAACTGGGCTTGGGCATCGGCATCCGCGGGCTGTACAACATCCAGTTCATCGTGGACAGGCAGGAGAACGTGTACATCATCGAGGTGAATCCTCGTTCCTCCCGCACGGTGCCTTTCCTGTCCAAGGCCACCGGCTATTCCCTGGCCGACATCGCCACCGAGGTGATCCTGGGCAAAACGCTGAAGGAGCAAGGCATTTTCTGCCTCTATCCCGATGAAAAGAAACGCTTCTACGTCAAGGTGCCCGTGTTCAGCTTTAACAAGATCAAAGGGCTGGATGTGTACCTGAGCCCCGAAATGAAGTCCACCGGCGAAGCCATCGGATACGACAGAAAGCTGAACCGCGCCCTGTACAAGGCGCTCCAGGCTTCCGGGATGCATTTGCAGAATTACGGCACGGTGTTCGCCACCATCGCCGACCACGACAAGGAAGAAGCCCTGCCCCTGATCCGCCGGTTCTACAGCCTGGGCTTCAACATCCAGGCCACCGCCGGCACCGCCCGCTTCCTCAAGGAGAACGGCATCCGCACCCATGTGCTGGGCAAGATCAGCGAGGGCAGCAGCGAAATTCCCGACGCCATCCGTCAGGGCCATCTGGCCTATGTGATCAACACCCGCAACGTGGGCTCCCTGGATCAGGCCAGCGACGGCGCGGAGATCCGCCGCCTGGCCACCGAAAACAACGTGACCATCTTCACCTCCCTGGACACCGTGCGGGTGCTTTTGGACGTGCTGGAGGAAACCACCCTCACCATCTCCACCATTGACGCTTAAGGGGGGGGGACGTGTTCTTTCTCTGAGTCAGAGAAAGAACCAAAGAGACCGTTATAAGGGTGAAAATCGGGGTTTGAAGGGGCGAATGAAAATGGTTACGAAAAGCGTTGTCGTTCTGCCTTATGATGAGCACTGGGAACATGCTTTTGTACAAATAAAAGACGAGATTCAAGAAACCCTTGGTTCACTGGCCTTAAGCATTGAGCACGTTGGCAGCACTTCTGTACGGGGGCTGTCCGCAAAACCGATCATTGATATTGATGTCGTCATCAAGGATTATTCTTTGTTTGATGCGGTGGTGCGTGCACTGGGTGAAATCGGCTATCACCATGAGGGCGATCTTGGCATTACTGCACGGGAGGCATTCAAGTATAGCGGCAAGGAGCATCTACAGAAACACCACCTGTATGTCTGCCCACAGGATTCCGCAGAATTAAAAAGACACGTTGCTTTC
>JAFXVJ010000012.1 GCA_017524615.1 Clostridia bacterium
GCTGATTACAAATCAGCTGCTCTGCCAATTGAGCTACACCAGCATCACCCAAGTGGGAGAGAAAATGGCGACCCGGAAGGGGCTCGAACCCTCGACCTCCAGCGTGACAGGCTGGCATTCTAAACCGACTGAACTACCGGGCCATGTGATGATGGGCCTTCAGGGACTTGAACCCCGGACCGATCGGTTATGAGCCGACTGCTCTGACCAACTGAGCTAAAGGCCCATGGGCTTCCTGAACGGCAATTGCGCCGGAAGAGGGGAAAGGATGACCCTGCCGGGATTCGAACCCGAGTTACCGCCGTGAAAGGGCGGTGTCTTAGGCCACTTGACCACAGGGCCATGTTGTTACCCTTCGCCAACCAGGATTGGTCGGGGTGAAGGGATTTGAACCCCCGGCCCCATGCTCCCAAAGCACGTGCGCTACCAGACTGCGCTACACCCCGAAGGCTTCTTGCTGCCGCAACTCAAGCGGCGATATATATATTAAGCCATTTCCTCTCATTTGTCAAGCGTTTTTTTCACTTTTTTTGAGCCTTTTTTCACGCTTTTTTACACCTTTTTTGCGGGCAATTCCCGCCGGAGGGAAGCGCAAACGAAACAACCGGCGTAGGGGACGGAACCGGAAATGATCTGCCTGCCGCTGATGGGCGGAAACCAGAACGGCGCCTGCGCCGGGGACCTGGCATCGGGCTTAACCTGTACGGAGGGGGCCACAAAGAAGCGCGCCATAACGGGACCGGCGGGATCCCGTCCGGAAGGGGCCCTGCTATTCACAAAGGGCTGTCACCGTGAGGCGGGACAGCCTGAAAATGCGCCGATCCTGAGCATTTGCCGCGCCTCCCCGCCTCGCGTATCCCACGCGCTTTCGCTGTGAGGAGCATCCGGGATCGACCATCCTCCGGGCCGCCGGATCGGCATTGCCGGCATGCTGGACGGCAAGCTATCGTTTTTTGGACTTTGGCGCGGGCAATTCGTCAAACATTGCCGTCAGCAGCTCCGTCAGGAATTCCCGGCTGTCCACATTGTCCACAAGCAGCATTTCTTTTGCGCCCGCATAGGGGAGCTCCCTGTCCGCGTCCGGCATCATCGCCATCGAGGATTTTGTGGGCTTGACGAGAAAACGGTCGTCATAAATGCCGCCGATCACTTTCCCGCGGTAATAGATGATGTATTCTCCCATCATCGCCCGGCAGGATATATCGTCCAGTCCCGAAAGCTGTTCCAGGATAAAATCCAGGTATTCCTTGCTTGAGGCCATCTTTTATTCCTCCTGACGGATCAATTCCCGCAGATCCCGTATTTTCAGATAAGCGGTGTCCACATCAGCATCCGGGTTGGCCGCGATCAGGATCGGCGTGATGCCCAGGGCGGCCGCTCCGTCCAGGTTGCGCACGCTGTCATCAATGAAAACTGTTTCCTCTGCCGGAACGCCGCACTGGCTCAGCGCGTCGAGATACATTCGCCGATCCGGCTTGAACGTGCCCAGATAGCAGCTGAATGTGCGGAAGGAGAGATACTGGGAAACGCCCAGGTACTTTAGCTGCTGCTCAATGCTCGGCCAGGTGTCGGATATGACGCCCAGCTGATGTGTCTGGCTCAATGTGGACAGCACGTCTGTGATTCCCGGATATGGGATATAGTTCTTCATATTGCAGGTACGGTCCCGGGTGATTTCCTGGATGTCTTCTCTGGACAGGCCGAGCGCCAGCTGATCGGAAAGTATAGTATAAAACACAGTGAATTGCTCGATTTCTTTTTCTACCGTCGTCACCAGATGGTTTTTGCCAAGGTAGTCCAGCCCGTTTCCCATGGCCTTCCGGATCTCATCAGGGCCGCGCTGCCGCAGGCGTTCGCCGGCCAGCTCCAGAAACTTCCAGGTCAGCATCCAGTCTCCGGATGCCGGCGCGTTCAGGGTGTATCCCACATCAAAGAAAATCACTTTCTTATCCCGCAGCTGCTGAATCATCATGGATTCTCCTTTCCTTTGACCGGCTGTATGCCATTCGCCCACGTGGTGCATAAAAAAACAAAAGGGTATTTATTCCAGAAGGAATATTTGGTATAATTACAAAGAAGGATCAGGGGGAGAAAGGAAGAACACGAATGAGCAAAGCGGGAAAAACGCGGTTGATGCGGCGCATCCTGTGCGCATGGATGGCCTTGGGGCTGCTGCTGGCACTGCCCACAGGGGTCAGGGCGGATTCCGCATACCTGATCAAGGACAGCGCCAGCCGTGTGCCCACCCCGGAAGAATTGGGGCAGTGGGATTATGAATCCCTGGGCTATATCCTGAATGAGATATTGGCCCGGCACGGATACTGTTTCCCGGCGGGAAGCCCGTACGACAATTATTTCCGCTGCCAGGATTGGTATGAGCCCGCCGCGGATGGCGATAATTACGCGCATGTCTACGGGAAGCTGTCCGACACTGAATGGGAGAGCGTGGCCGCCGTGAAGGAAGCGCGCCGGCAGCGGCGGGCGGACGGAAAGGTCAACGGCGGCGGGAAATCCTATCTGGAGGAATTCAGGCCGCATTTCACCGCCCTGCAGGGCTTCACGGCCGTATCCCTGGGCGCATCCCAGCCCCTGTATTCCGCGCCCACCGAGGCTTCCTATCGGGGGGATGGCAGCCTGGCCGCCGTCAGCGCGGACCGGCCCTTGTACATCTGCGGCGAGGTGGAAGACTGGCTGCTGGTGATGCAGGATAACTATTACGGCGGTACGCAGGTGGGATATATCCGGAAGGACAGCGTCCGCGGCGTGCCCGATATGCCCCGGTTAACCTTTGCCTGGCGCAGCGCCGCCATGGCATCGGATGCCAATTTGGTGGATGACCCTGTCACCGGGGCCGGCGTGATCCTGTCGCTGCGGGCCGGTTCGCTGGTCACTTACCTGACCACCTTCTACAGCCTGAGCGCGTGGGACTACGTGGAGACCATCGGCAACGGCATGCTGATGCGGGGATTTGTGCCGCACGGCACCCTGCTGATCGACAGCACCCAGGACGACCGGGAGATTCCCACCCGCGATACCGCAGACCCGCGCATGAGCCCCGTGCCGGCAGCGATGCGCCGCTCCGGGAACGATGCGGCCCTGCCTGCCGCTGCAGCGACGGCCATGCTTGTCCCGGCGCCTGTACCGACGGAAACGCCTGCGCCGAGCCCCACACCAATACCGACTCAGGCGCCGACGCCTGCGCCTACAGCGACGCCCACCCCAATGCCTGTATATCAGCAGCTGTTCACCCAGCCGCCTGAGAACTGAGGCTGTTGCATATCTGTTTATTTGACGGGATCATGGGGTTCAAAGGCTCCGGACGTGCCATTCCGCCGTCTTTCTGCTCAAACGGTCATTATAGCTCCACGATTTCCGCATTATCCACAGCGGCCCGGATCAGCGCTTCCTGATCCAGGGCCGCTTCGCCTTTTTCGATCAGGGCCATCTTGGGCTTGGTGGCGGGATGGCGGGGAGTAAAGACAGTGCAGCAATCCTCATAGGGGAGGATGGAGGTTTCATAGGTGCCGATCTTCCGGGCGTATTCCATGATGTCGATTTTGTCAAAGCCGATCAGGGGCCGGAACACGGGCATATGCACCACTTCGTTGGTGACGGTGAGGGCCTCGATGGTCTGGCTGGCCACCTGGCCCACGGATTCGCCGGTGATCAGCGCCAGCGCTTCTTCCTTTTGGGCGATGCGCTCCGCGATACGCATCATGTAGCGGCGCATGATGAGGGTGGTGTAATCCTCCGGGCATTTTTCGTGGATCTGCATCTGAATGTCCGTGAAGGGCACCACGTACACCCGGATGCCGCAGCAGTATTCGCTGAGGATTTTCGCCAGATCCAGCACCTTCTGCTTGGCAAATTCGCTGGTGTAGGGGAAAGAATGGTAGTGGACGGCAATCAGCTGCACCCCGCGCTTGGCAATCATGTAGCCCGCCACGGGGCTGTCGATGCCGCCGGACAGCAGCAGCGCCGCCTTGCCGCCGGTGCCCACGGGCATGCCGCCCACGGCAGGATAGACCCGGCAGTACAGATAAGCCTGATCACGGATTTCGATGGATAAAACGTGCTCGGGCTTGCGCACATCGACCTTCAAATGGTCCTCGTTGCGCATCAGCACATATTCGCCCACCTTGGCGTTGATCTGGGGGGAATCCAGGAAGTAATGCTTGTCTGAGCGGCGGGCCTCCACCTTGAAGGTACCGGACAGACCGCGCATCAGTTCGTTGGCCTGCTCGCAGATGCCCTCAAAATCATCCTTCTCCATTTCGATGGCCGGGGCGATGGAGTGCACCCCGAACACCTTGGAAACCCGCTCCATGCACCCCTCCGCGTCGTTCATATCGCTGATGAACACCCGGGCGTCGTGAAGCCACACCTGGCCTCCAAAGGGCTTGGCGGCGTCCCGGACGCGCTTGACCAGCGCTTTCAGGAAAAACGGCCGGTTCAGGCCCTTCAAATAGATCTCGCCATAGCGAACCATGAGCAGTTTCCGCATGATGAATCCCTCTTATCTTCTTTGGTATTTGGACAGAACAGCATACTGCCGCCCGATGGCCGCCGCCGTTCCACGCATTTCCTCCGCCGTGTTGTCGGGGCAGAGGGAAAACCGCAGGGCGGATTCCGCCAGGGGCTGCGGCGTGTGCATGGCCCTGAGCACCGGGCTGATCCGCTGCTTGAAGGAAGAACAGGCCGATCCCATGCCCACATAGACATTTTCCCCCTCCAGGGCGTGGAGCATGGTTTCCGACCGCACCGGCGGCAGGGATACGTTCAGAATATGAGGCGCGGCGTCCGCGCTGTCCGGCGCGGGGCCGTTGACAGCGGCGCCGGGCACCGTATCCCGGATCAATTGCCACAAAAACAGCTTGGTCTCCCGCATCCCGTTTTCCCTGGGATACGCCTGGATGGCGGCCGTCAGCCCGGCGATGCCGGGCGTGTTTTCCGTGCCGGAGCGCAGCGCGCCCTCCTGACCGCCGCCTACCTGGCGGGGGGCGATCTGCGCCCGGGGGCCAATCACCAGCGCGCCAATACCCTTGGGCGCGTGGATCTTGTGCCCGGACAGGGCATAGCTGTCCGCGCCCACGGCGGCCATATCGAAAGGAACGCGCAAAAAGCCCTGCACGCCGTCAACATGGAAATGCGACAGGGGAGCCAGTTCCTTTTTCAGACGGCCGATTTCTGCGAGGGGCTGGATGGCCCCCGTTTCATTGTTTACCTGCATGCAGCAGATGAGCTGGGTGTCGGCGGTAAGCAGCGCGCGCAGTGCGTCCAAATCCACCATGCCCCGGTGATCGTAGGGGATCTCGACGGCTTCCAGGGGAGATAGCTGGCAGGCTTCCTTGACGGCAGGATGCTCCCCGGCGCTGTACAGGATACGGCCGGCGCGCGCTTTGGCCGCCCGGCCCAGGATGGCCAGGTTGTCCGCTTCGGTTCCGCCGGACGTAAACACCACCTTGGATGCGGCCGGCGCGTGAACTTCCCGCAGGATGGCTTCCCGGCCCTCCCGCAGCATTTTGGCTGCCCGCAGGGCGGGCGCATAGAGGGCGGAGGGGTTGTAATACTCCTCCCGCATGCAGCTTTCCATCGCCCGGATGGCCGCCTCGCAGGGGCGGGTGGTGGCGCTGTTGTCTAAGTAAATGGGCATAAGTGACTGAAACGCCTCCGTCAATTGTTCTGCCAGGCGCCTTGGGCCAGGCCCTTTTTGATCATGGCGATCATTTCCTCGCTGGGCTCGATGATGATCATGCGCTTCTGCCCGTCCTTCTGATAATAGAAATACAGCAGATTGGCGTCCCGGTTCAAAAACCAATTGGTGCGCTTGACGCCCTCCATATTCAAATAGCGGTTGAAAGAGCCGGAAGCCACCAGGCCGCAGGCCTCCACGTTGCGCAGGTTCATGGTGCCCAGGCTTTTGCGCTTTTTGTTGTTGTACACCTGCGCAAAATCCAATTGATGGTTGGTCAGGGTGTATTCATATTCCATTTTGATGCGATCCTTGTACAGGAAGATGCCCAGGGCCGCGCCGCCGAACACCAGCAGCTGCGCCAGCACGATAAAGAAATCCGCGCCGAAGCCCGCCTCTGAAATCACGCGGGACAGGGCGGAAAAGCATAACAGCGCGTAAAACGCCAGGAAGATCCACAGCAAATTGGCGAAGATGTACGTGGCGGTCTGCATGCCCTTGTTTCGCTTGGTTACGACCTCTTCCATAAACTGATCCATCATGATGCTTCCTCCTGTTCTTTTGCTCGTTGATCCGGCGGCCGCGGCGCATCTGCCGCGTTCGTTATTGCGTTCGCTTCAGTGTGGAGAAGGCCAGATCCCGCAGGAAATCCGCCTTTTCTCCGAAGGGATCCAGGGCTTTGACCGCCAGAGCAATGTGCTCTTCCGCGTCTTTTTCCGCCTGGGAGACGCCCACGCAGGCGGGCCAGGTCAATTTCCCCTCGGCCTGATCCTTGCCCAGGGTTTTTCCCATCAGGGCAGGATCGCCCGCCAGATCCAGCAAATCGTCTTCAATTTGAAAAGCGATGCCCAGGTGATAGCCGTACACACGCCCGGCCTCGATTTGATTTTCCTCCGCGCCGGCCAGGATCAGCCCGGCGGTGAGCGGGGCGGTGAGCAGGGCGGCGGTTTTCCCTTCGTGGATGCGGCGCACCAGATCGGTATCCGGCGCGGTGCCCGCCAGGGTCACATCCAGGGTCTGGCCCGCCAGCATGCCGCTCACGCCCGCGGCCCGGGCGATTTCGCCCAGCGCCCGCAGGGCATTCGGATGCGGGGAGGCAGCCATGATCTCAAAGGCATGGGTCAGCAGCGCGTCTCCCGCCAAAATGGCCACGGCCTCGCCGAACACCACGTGATTGGTGGGCTTGCCGCGGCGCAGGGTATCATTGTCCATGGCGGGCAAATCGTCATGGATCAGGGAATAGGCATGGATCATTTCCACGGCGGCGGCAAAGGGGAGAGCGGCGTCGGCGTTGCCGCCGGCCATCTTGCAGGCGGCCAGCATGAGACAGCCCCGCAGGCGCTTGCCTCCGGCCAGCAGGCTGTAGCGCATGGCCTGACGCAGGATGTCCGGCGCTCCCTCCATGGGCAGCGCTTCCAGATAGGTTTCCAGCGCCCGCTTCCAATCCGCCAGCGTTTTCCGTTCCGTCATGGCGCGTCCTCCATGGGCCGTACTTCACCGCCGGACAATTCCAGCATCCGCTTTTCAGCGGCGGCCAGTTCTTCCGTCAGCTGATGGGACAGCTGCATGCCCGCCTCATACGCCGCCAGGGATTCGCCCAGGGGCAGGGTGCCCCCCTCCATTTTCCTGACCAGCTCCTCCAATTCCATGAGCCGATCCTCAAACGTGGCTTGCTTCTTCGCCAAAGGGATCCTCCTTCCGAATGTCCAGGGTACGGACCCGGATGCGTCCGTCCCGCAGCAGCACGGTCATTTCATCCCGGGCCAGGTCCACGCTTGTGATGGCGTTTTTGCCGTCCAGCAATATCGCGTATCCCCGGTTCAGCGCCTGGCGGGGCCCCAGGGCGGCCAATTTGTCCCCCAGGGCGGCCACGCGGGCCTGGCGCAGGGCCAATTGCCGCTCCATACAGGCGCGCAGCCGCTGCTCCATCAGGTCGGCCCGGGCCCGCGCGGCATGCAGCAGCGCCGCGGGATGCCGCGCCGCCAGCCGCTTTTCGCACAGCGCCAATTGGGACTGCCGGGCCAGGATCAGGTTCTTTCCCGCCCGGCCCAGGCTGTCCCGCATTTTTTGAATGGTGGCGGCCAGGCTGGCCCGATCCGGCACGCACACCTCCGCCGCGACCGACGGCGTGGCGGCCCGTACGTCCGCCGCCAAATCCGACAGCGTTACGTCCACCTCATGTCCCACGGCGCTGACCACCGGCACCGGACAGGCGGCGATGGCCCGCACCACGATCTCTTCGTTGAAAGCCCACAGATCCTCCAGGCTGCCGCCGCCCCGGCCCACGATGATCACATCCACCTGGGGCAGGGCGGATACCTCCGCAATGCCGGCGGCGATGTCCTCCGCCGCGCCTTCGCCCTGCACCTGGGCGGGCCGCAGGATCAGCTGCATGGCGGGAAAGCGACGGCGGGTGACCGTGGCAATGTCGTGGATCACCGCGCCGGAACGACTGGTGACCACGCCGATGGCCCGGGGCAGAAGCGGCAGGGGCCGCTTTTTCGCGACGTCGAACAGGCCTTCCTTCATCAGCTTGTTTTTCAGCTGCTCCAGCTTCAAGAATAAATCGCCCACCCCGTCCCGGGTGATGGATTCGGCGTAAAACTGATAGCTGCCCCGCTCGGCGTACAGGCCCACCGCGCCGGTGAGCACCACCTTCATCCCGTTTTCCGGCCGGAAATCCAGGCGCATGTTGTGCTGGCGAAAGCAGACGCACTGGATCATGGCCCCGTCGTCCTTGAGGGTAAAATACCAGTGGCCGGAGGAATAGCTTTTGAAATCGCTGATTTCCCCCCGCAGCGATAAAAACCGCAGCGTGGGATCGCTGGCCAGGGCGCGGCGCACATAATCATTCAGTTCGGATACCGTCAGCGTCCAGGGCATGTTACCTTCTTTCCGCCGCCTCGATGGTGTTTTCCATCAGCATGCAGATGGTCATTTTGCCAACGCCGCCGGGCACGGGGGAGATCCACCCGGCCACCGGCTCCACCGAGGCGAAATCCACGTCGCCCACCACCTTGCCGTCCACCCGGTTGATGCCCACGTCCACCACGGCGGCCCCGGGCTTCACCATATCGCCGGTGATGAACCGCGGCTTGCCCACCGCGGCCACCAGGATGTCCGCCCGGCGGGTATGGGCGGCCAGATCCTGCGTGCGGGAATGGCAGAGGGTCACGGTGCAGTTTTCATTCAAAAGCAGCATGGCCACGGGCTTGCCCACGATGTTGCTGCGGCCGATCACCACCGCTTCCCTGCCGGACAGCGGCACGCCGCTGGCTTTCAGCATATGCAGGATGCCCTTGGGGGTGCAGGCCACCACGCCCGTCTGGCCGGTAAACAGTTTGCCCGCGTTTTCGATGTGGAAGCCGTCCACGTCCTTTTCGGGGATGATTTTCCGCAGGGCCGCCGCTTCATCCAAATGCCGGGGAAGCGGGAGCTGCACCAGGATGCCGCTGATGCGGCTGTCCCCGTTCAGACGCTCAATGAGGGCCTCCAAATCCGCCTGGGCTGTGTCGGCGGGCAGGCGCAGGGTTTCCGATTCGATGCCCAGCTCCTCGCAGGCTTTGCCCTTGTTGCGCACATACACCTGGCTGGCGGGATCGTCCCCCACCAGGATCACGGCCAAGCCCACGGGCTTGCCGGCCGCTTTCAGGGCGTCCACACGCTGCCTGAGCTGCGCCATGCGCTCCGCGGAAAGAATTTTACCGTCCATCAAAATCGCCATGCGTATTCTCCTCAGTCGTTTATCGGTTTCTTGGTCAGATACAGGATGTAGGTGTCCTGAAAAACGATTCGGTTTCCGGCTTCCAGCACTGCGGACTTCAAGCCGGAAAAGAATTTGCTTTTCTCGGGCTCCGGGATCACGATGTGGTCGCAGTGGGTGCCGCAGAAGGCCACGTATTCATCCGCGGTCATGACCCGCTCGCCGGGGTATTCCCGCTTTTCAAAATCCACGAACCCATAATCCGGCGCGGCTGCATAGCGGAACGAGCCGTGGCTGTATTCGGTTTCCGGCTTGAAATGCGCGGCGTATACCTGCTGGATCTTCTGATACAGCGCTTCGTTGGGCGTTCTGTAATCGCCGCGGGTCAGCATCATGGCCAGGGTGCCGCCGGGCTTGAGCAGCGCGAACGTTTTTGAAAAAGCGACGGGTTCCGGAATCCATTGGATCGTCGCTGCGGAATAGATCAGGTCAAACCGCTGGTTTCCAAAATCGTGCGTGATAAAGTCATCGTTCACGATATGAAAATTGGGATACGAGCCGTATTTTTCCTTCATCATCCTGCAAAGATGCGCGCCCAGCTCAATGGCGTGATAATCACAGCCGGTTTTCAGGATGGGGTCGGTGGCCTGCCCGGTGCCGGGGCCAAGCTCCAGCACGGTTTTCCCGGGCCCGATCCCGGCGTATGCGATCAAATCCTCAAACAGCGCCGGACAATAGCGGGGCCGGAAACGATCGAACTGCTCCGGGATCGTGTCAAATACCTTCCTGAGTTCCATGGGATTCCCCTTTCGCGCGCCTCTCCAGCCCGATCAGCGCCACACCCACAGCGTTGTCGCCGGAAAACTCGGGCCGGCCAAAGTACAGCGTCAGGCCTGCCCGGCGCCTGTCATTCCGCTCCAGCAGCATCGTGCGCAGCAGCCGGGAGGATGCCACGCCGCCGGCGATCAGCACTTCCTTTGCATTGGATACATCGGCGGCGGATTGCGCAAGCCGCAGCACCGTGCGGCACAGCACGCCGTAAACCTCCGCGGCCACGTTTTCCCGCGGTTCGCCCGCCTCGATCATGCGCATCAATTGGGCTTCCGCCCCGGACAGATGACAGCGCAGGCCGTCCTTTTCAAAGCTGACAGGCACCCGGTTTTGATTTTCGCCCAGAAGGGCCAGGGCTTCCAGGTGCGGCCCCGCCGGAAACGGCAGGCCCAGCCGCACCCCCACCCGATCCACCAATTGGCCCGCATGCAGATCGACAGAGGCGCCCAGGGGCGTCAGACTGTCCCCGTCGGACAAAAGCATGTCGGTGGTGCCGCCGGACAGGTGCAGCGCCACAAAGCGCCGGCCGGTTAAGCCCGTGCCATATTTGGCCGCGGCGATGTGGCCCCGCTGATGGGTGGTCGTGAAAAACGGCACCCTGAGGGCTGCCGCCAGCGCCATGCCCTGGGATACGCCTACCTGAAAAACGGGCATATAGGAGTCTTCTCCGTCCCGGGGGGACGCGGAGGCGCACACGCAGGCGATGGGCTCCTGTGCCTGGGAAAGCAGCAGCGGCAGCACCTGGGAAAGCTGCCTTACATGCGCAAACACGGCCTCGCTTTGGCGAAGGCCGCGTTCACCCGCCGGCACCGGCAAAAGCCGCCGGGCCTGGATGGGCTCCTGCCCCGGGGCGCACAGCGCCGCGGAGGTGGTATAGCAGCTGGTATCCAGCCCCAGGGAAAGCATCAGGCCTTCCCCTCCGCATCCCGGCCCGCAAGCAGGGTGGATAATACACCGTTCACAAATTTCCCCGCCGCGGGGGAATCATACCGCTGGGCCAGGGCAACCGCTTCGTTGATGATGACGGCGTCCGGCGTTTCCCGGGAGAAGCACATTTCATATGCAGCCACCCGCAGCACCGCCCAATCCACCTTGGCAATGCGGTCCAGGGTCCAGCCCTTCAGGCTGCTTTCGATCATGCCGTCCAATTCGGCGGCATGCGCCTCCACCCCGGTCAGGATGCCGCTGATGTAGGCCTGGTCATCCTCTTCCGGCGTAAATTCGATCAGTTCCCGCAGCGTTTCCTCCCCGCCGTCGCCGCCCAGCATTTGTTCATACACCATTTGCACGGCGGCGGTCCGCGCCGATTTTCGAGCCATGGGATTCTACCCCTATCTTTCGGTAATGTGGTTCAGCCGTCCTGACGGTCGGCTTTCTCTTCTTCCCTGTCGGCGGCCGCATCGGCCTGCTGCTTCGCGCGCATAGCCTGGAGGGCCTTGGAGATTTCCTCGTTCTGGGTGCGGTAAGGCACCACCTTTTTCGCGGGGATCAGGCGGTTGAGGGTGTTCTTGAACCATTGCTTTTTTTCTTTCACGCCGCCGATGAAAGCAGCGGCCAGCATCAGCAGCCCGATCAGCGCCATGCGTCCAAAGCCCACGGACAGGTACAGCAGCGCCAGCACCATCACGATCACGGCGAACAGCACCGCGCATTCCGGCGTACCGATCCTGAACAGGCCCTGATCCGTGTTTTGACGATCCTCGTCACGCATGAGGCTCATCCTCCGTTTCCGGCTCCTGCGCCTGGACGTCGTCCGCCTGCGCGTCGCCTTCGGAGGAAGGGGGAGCCTCTTCGCCCGCGGCGGGCTGATCGCCGTCCGCCGGCGTTTCATCTGCGGTGTTTTCCGCGTTCACTGTGTCCTCCGGGCCGGCTTCCTCGTCCTCTGCGGGCTCGGGAATATCAGGCTCCGGCTGCGGCGGCTCGGGCAGCGTGGCGGGCTGATCCTGACGGCCAAAGAGCCGCTGATGCAGGGGCAGCTTCTTGACAGGCGCGGCTTCCGGGGCTTTTTCCGGCTTGTCTTTCTTTTCCGCCTTGTCTTCCGGCGCGTCCGTTTCGATCTCCTCTTCTTCCAGATAGGAAGACGGATCGGCCTCCACCTGAGCGGTTTCCACCGACACCCGGACTTCCGTCACCTCAATGCCGGCGGAAGCCACCAGATACTGCTTGATCTGCTTTTGCAGCGCAGCCACGGCCAGGGGAATAGAAATATTGTTGGCCAGGGAAATATTCAGGTCCACCAGCACGCCGTCCCGGTCGTTGAGAATGTTCATGGACAGCACGCGCACTTCGCTGTGCATGTCGATGCATTTCTGCACCAGGTTTTCGATGGCCTTCACGGCGATGCGCAGCTCGCCGTTTTCCGTGCGCTGCACCACAAATTCGTGCTTATGGGTTTTGCTGTATTTCCAGGGCAGCAGTATCAGATAGCCGCCGAAAAGGATGGCCAGCACGCCGCAGGCGACGCACAGCACCCGGCACCACAGGGGCAGGGATTCGCCGATGATGCCCTGGATCTGCAATCCCAGCACCAACAGCATGCCGCCGGAGAGAATGGTGAGCAGCGCGCCGAAAAACAGAACCAACCGATCCCAAAATTTGAGCTTCATTTGGAATTACTCCTTCATGGGCGCGTTATGCGCGCAGACGGCCGTTGGGCTTTTTGTCGGGAACTGGCTTTTTTGTTTTGGGCTCCTGGGGCGCATCCGTTTCAGCGGGCGCCGCTTCTTCCGTCCTGGATTCCGCCGCGGCGCCGCCTTCCAGCTGGGCCTGTTCCCGCAGCACGGTATCGTCAAAGGCATCCTGATCCGCCAACTGATCATCCTGCTTCAATTCATCCGCAGGAGCGGGAGCGGAGGAAGGCCCGGCCGCGTCCTTGGCGGGAGCGGGATCGGCCTTGACGGATTCCTTTTTTGCGGCGGGGATCTTCTTTTGCTTGGGAGCGGGCTGCGCTTCCGTTTCCGGGGCGCTGAGCACGGGATTCTTGGATGCTTCCAGACCCGTCTGTACGGCTTTCTTTTCCTTTTCAAAGCTGACGCCCTGCACATGCACATCCACCCGCACCACGTGCAGCCCGGTCAGGCTTTCCAGGGCGCGGCGCACGTTTTCCTGCACTTCGGCGGACACCTTCTGGATGGGCTTGCCGTAATCCACGATCACGTACAGATCCACGGCGGCCTCCTGGCTGCCCACTTCCACCTTCACGCCCTTGGTGATGTTCTTGTTGCGGGTGAGCATTTCACTGATGCCGCCGCTGACGCACATGCCGGCAACGCCATCAATTTCATTGGCCGCCACGCCGGCAATGGTGGCGATGACCTCGTTGGCGTAGGAGATCGTGCCGCCATTCTGTAAATCCACATCCACCTTCACGGGGAGATTTTCTTTCTTCTGGGTTTTCTGTGGCATGCAAAAGCACCTCCTTACAGCTATCTACCAGTATAACAGATTTTTTCCTGTTTGGCAACTGGGGAAAAGCGGGGGAGACGGGGCGAGGGGGAAGCGCCCGGCGCGGAGCGTAGAGAAAAGGAGGGGCAGGTGCATAGCGTCCCCCGTGCTGCACGGCCGTTTCTCTTCCGGCTCCACGCGGCCTGCCCCCTTTTTTCAGGGTTACGGCGTGATGCGGTTGGGGCCGCGGAACAGGAACATGACTTCCTTGATGCTGATACCCAGCAGCAGCATGGTCAGCCGGTCCACGCCCAGGCCGAAGCCGCCGTGGGGCGGGCAGCCGTAGCGGAAGAAATCCATGTAGAATTTCACGTCCTCGCCCAGGCCCTTTTCATCGGCCTGACGGCGGAGCTGCTCGTAGCGGTGTTCGCGTTGGGCGCCGGTGGTGATTTCGGTGCCGCGCCAGATCAGGTCGTAGCCCAAGGGCATGCCATGCTCGTCCCGCATATGATAGAATGCGCGTTTTTCCGGGCCATAATCGGTGACGAAGAGGAATTCGTGGCCGAATTTATCCATGCTCAGTTTGGCGCACAGGCGCTCGGCATCGGTGGTCAGGTCGTTCTTTTCGCTGTCCTCCACGGTGTAGCCGTAGCGCTCTTCCAGCTCCCTGTATACGTCCGCCAGCTTCATTTCGGGGAAGGGCAGGGTGGGCACGACGGTGTCCAGGCCGTAGAGCGCCTTGATCTGGTCGCCGTACTTTTCCTTCACGTTTTTGAGGGCGTACTGCAGCAGCTCCGCCTCGAAGGCCATCACGTCCCGGAAGGAATTGATGTAACTGATTTCCACGTCGAAGCCGGTGAATTCGGTGGCGTGCTTGTTGGTGAAGCTCTTTTCCGCGCGGAACACGGGGCCCACCTCAAAGATCCGGTCAAAGCCCGCGGCCATGGCCATCTGCTTGTAGAACTGGGGGCTCTGGCTCAGGTACGCCTTGCGGTCGAAGTATTTCAGCTCAAACACATCGCTGCCCGATTCGCTGGCCGCGCCGATGAGCTTGGGGGTGTGGATCTCCATGAAATCCCGCTGCCGGCAGAAATCCCGCAGGGAGCCCACCAATTCGGTCTGGGCCTTGAAGATCAGGGTGTTTTTATCGCTGCGCAGATCCACCCAGCGGTAGTCCATGCGGCTGTCGATGGCGGCGTCCTTGGTCAGCGGCAGGGGCTCGGCGATGGAGAGGATCTCCATTTCCTCGGGCAGCATTTCCTTGCCGCCCATCTTCACGTATTCGTTTTCCACCACGGGACCCACGCAGGTGACGACGGATTCCACCGTCAGCTGATCCACGATGGCGGCCAGATCGGGGTGCTTTTCCTTTTCGATGGTCACCTGCAGCCGGCCCGAATGATCCCGGATCACCAGGAAGGCCATGGTGCGCTTGTTGCGCAGGTTTTCCACAAAGCCCTGGATTTTGTTGGTTTCGCCGCAGACGACGTTGGCAATCAGATTGCGTTCCATATGTATTCCGCTCCTTTTATTTTTCTTCGGGTGATTCGGATAAACGGCGCTCCGGCGAGCGCGACAGGACGATTTCGCCGATCCTTTCCATGGCGCTCTCCATCGGGATTTCCTCTTCTTCCTTGGTTTTCATATCCCGGATCTTCACCACGCCCCGCTCATACTCTTCGCCGCCCAGCAGCGCCACGTACCAGGCGCCGATCTTGTCGGCGTATTTGAACTGGGCCTTCAGGGACCGGCCGCTCAGATCGCAGTCGGCCTTGATGTTTTTGTCCCGCAGGGCCTGGGTGAAGGTGAAGGCGGGAATTTTCATGTCCGCGCCCAGGTTGGCCACGTATACTTCGGTGGCCGGCGGCGCGGGCGGCGTCAGCCCCTGGTTTTTCAGCTCCATCAATATGCGCTCCGCGCCGATGCCGAAGCCGGCCGCCGGGGTGGCCGGCCCGCCCAGCTGTTCCACCAGATTGTCGTACCGGCCTCCGCCGCACAGCGCCAGCCCTTCCCGGCCGGACTGCATGATGATCTCAAACACCGTCTTGGTGTAATAATCCAGGCCGCGCACGATGTGGGGATCCACGGCGAAGGGAATGTTCCGGGCCCTGAGCAGGGTCTGCAGCCCCTCAAAATGCGTTTTGCATTCGTCGCACAGGCAATCCAGGATCACCGGCGCGCCCGAAACGATCGCCTTGCACTTTTCTTCCTTGCAGTCCAGGATGCGCAGGGGGTTCTTTTCAAACCGGGCCTGGCAGGTTTCGCACATATCGTGGATGCGGTCGCCCAAATACTCTTTCAGCTTCTGATGATACACCGGGCGGCAGCTGGGGCAGCCGATGGAATTGATGTGCACCGTCAGGTTTTTGAGGCCCAGCCTGGTCAGGAGGCCGAACAGGGTGGAAATCAGTTCCGCTTCCACCGTGGGCTCCTTGCCGCCGAAGCACTCCATGCCGAACTGGTGATGCTCCCGCAGGCGGCCGCTCTGGGGATTCTCATAGCGGAAAATGGGCGCGTTCAGATAAAACATCTTGCAGGGCAGCGCGTCCTGGAACAGATGGTTTTCAATGAAGGCGCGCACGGCCCCGGCGGTGCCCTCGGGCTTCAGGGTAATGGAGCGGTCGCCCTTGTCCCGGAAGGTGTACATTTCCTTCTGCACGATGTCCGTGGTGTCGCCCACGCCGCGCAGGAACAGCTCCGTGTGCTCGAACACGGGGGTGCGGATCTCCCGGTAGCCGGCCTTTTCGGCGGCGTATCTTTCTTCCTGCTCGATCCAGTGCCACAGGTAAGCATCCTGGGGAAGCATATCCCGGGTGCCTTTCGGCGCTTGTGTCAGCATAGCCGTCCTCCTTAAAAAAATACGCCCATGCCTGCGCATGGGACGAAGTGACCTTCGCGGTGCCACCCAGCTTGCAGATGTTTCTGCCGCTTTTGCCCGATAACGCGGGGATGCGCCCGGTTTCCCGGGAGGCTCGGGGGTGTCCTGTCCGCGTTTGCGGCGCGCGTCTTTCAGCCGGTGAACGCGCTCTCTTTGCCCGCGGGGCGCGGATCCTGTCCCGTCATGGCCCTTGCTGATCCATTATAAAAGGAAAAGCCAATTCTGTCAATAAAAAACTGGCGCCCCGCTTGTCAAGCGAAAGCGCCGGTTCAGGCGGCCCCGGCCTTCATCCGGATATGCTTTCCAGCTGCGCCACATGGCCGGCCAGCGCGGCGGAGAAAGCGGGCAGCAGGGGCGGACGGTCCTCCGGCGCGGCGCCCAGAAAGTCCTTGCAGCAGGCGATCAGGGCCCGGGAAGCCATCTGCAGATCCTCCACCTGCATGAGCAGCAGGTCCCTTTGCACCCGCAGGCGGTCGTTTTCCGGCACGGCGTTGGCGCGGCGGGACAGGGAGGAAAGCGCGTCCAGGATCCGTTTCACATCCGGATCGTCCGGCGTGGCGGGGGCCGCCAGGGGCGTTTCCCGGACCGTGACGGTCAGCGCGGGGCAGGGCAGGCCCTCCTGCTGCAATTCGCGGCAGGTTTGCTCGATCAGATCGGGCTTTTTCCGCAGGATGGAGCGGTATTTATTCTGATACCGCAGCATCAGCGCCCGGTCCCCGCCGGACATATCCATCACACAGGCCCGGACGGACTTGCCCTGGCCCCTCGCCATCAGCACCCGGCGCAGCAATTGATGGATTTCCTCCTCCGTGAAGGTTTCAAAGGGGGCCGCCCGGCGCAGGGATTCATCCGGGCAATCCCGGAAATGCAGATAATAATAATTCCGCACGCTGTTGGGCTTGCGGCCCAGGGCCTGGCCCATGCGCTCAAACACCCCCCTGAGGGGCTGGCCGCTCTCCGTGGCGCTGCGGATTTCCTGCCAGAGCAGATCGGTCTCTTCCTGCCGCCACCCGGCGTGCGTATGCTGTATGGTCTTCTCCATGGATTCACCCTCCGTCTGTTCCTGTTTTCTTCCATAGTATGCACGACGGATGGATAGAATATGCGATTTCACCGGAAAATTCAGCCAACCGGCGGAAAGAGCGCCCGGGTTATGGAGTTTTTGATTCTTCATGGATTGTCAGGGGCACGAAAAACCTTCGGTGCCATCCCGAGCGACGCGAAGCCGAAAGGCGAAGCGTCGCCGAGGGATCTGTGCGTGCATCCGGCAAACAGATCTTTCGACTCCCCCTCCGCTCTCGCTCCACGCCGCTCATGATGACAATCAAAGCCCTTCCTTTCTCCCTGACCTTCCGTGAGGGACCATTTTATTTGTAAGCGCTCCGTGATAGCGTTAATAATATAGACAAGCAAAGCAAAACGCGCCTGCGGGGGCTGAAATGCCCGCAAGCGCGTATCTCACGTATCGGATCAGTGTTTGACTGAGCAGATACGTTCTTTGCATGCTCGGTTTATTGGCCTGCACCGGCGCAGGCGTCCAGCTTTGCCAGCAGCGTTTCCATATCCTCCGCCACCGCAAGCCTGGCATAATCCGCATCGGTGAGAAAGCCATCCGCGTTGGCCCGGCGCAGCTGCATGAGCAGGCCGTCATAGTAATGGTTGAAATTCAGCAATCCAAAGGGCTTCACCCAGTTGCCCAATTGCGCTTGGGTGTACAGATCGGTCAATTCATCCAGCGTGCCCATGCCGCCCGGCAACGCCACGCAGGCGTCCCCCCGGCGCACCAGGGCGGCCTTGCGTGCGGCGAAATCTTCCTCCACGGCGTATTCGTCGCAAATCACCGCGCTGGGCGTACCGTCGAACTGGCGCACGTTGATGCCGATCACCCGGCCGCCCGCCTGCTGCGCGCCTTGGGCCAGATCGCCCATCAATCCCCAGTCACCGCTGCCGTACACCAGGTCGCGTCCCTGCCGGGCGATGATTTCCCCGGCCTCCCGCGCCATCTGCCGATAAGCGGGGGCGCAGTGCCGGGCGGACCCGCAGAACACCGTGATCGTCTTCAGCATGCATCGTTTCTCCCTTACGCCTGCTTTTCCGTCAGCAGCTTTTTAGCGCTGGAAATGCGCACGCACAGGGTGAACAGCTCCATGGCGGTGGTTAGGTCCGGCAGGCTGGGATAGGTGGGAGCGATGCGGATATTGGAATCGTTGGGGTCTTTGCCGTAGGGCCAGGTGGCGCCGGCGGGGGTCATCACCACGCCCGCCTTCTTGGCCCGGGCCACGATATCCTTAGCGCAGCCGGGCAGCGAATCGAACATGATGAAATAACCGCCCAGGGGCGTGGTCCAGGAGCCGATCTCCAGGCCGCCCAGGTTCTTTTCAAAAATGCTTTCCACCAATTCAAACTTGGGCCGAAGGATATCGGCATGCTTGCGCATATGCTCCACCATGCCGTGAATATTGCCGAAAAAGCGCACGTGGCGCAGCTGGTTCACCTTGTCGTGGCCCAGGGTCTGCCGCCGCAGGTCCTCGATAAAATCTACCATGTTGTTGGGGCTGGTGGCCAGGGCGGCGATGCCGCTGCCGGGGAAGGTGATTTTCGACGTGGACGCAAATTTATACACCATATCCGGGTTGCCTGCCCGCTTGCATTCCGCCAGGATCTCGATCAGGTAATCCTGCTTGTGATCGTACAGATGATGCATGCCGTAGGCGTTGTCCCAGAAAATGCGGAAATCGGGGGCGGCGGGCTCCAGCCGGGCGAAGCGGCGCACCGTTTCATCGGAATAGGAGATCCCCTGGGGGTTGGAATACTTGGGCACGCACCAGATGCCCTTGATGGTCGCGTCCTCCCGCACCAGCTGCTCCACCATATCCATATCCGGGCCGGTGGGAGTCATGGGCACGGGGATCATCTGGATGCCGAAATATTCCGTGATGGCGAAATGCCGGTCGTAGCCCGGAACGGGGCACAGGAATTTGACCGTGTCCAGGCGGCACCAGGGGGTGTTGCCCATGATGCCGTGGGTCCAGGCCCGGCTGATGGTGTCAAACATCACGTTCAGGGAAGAGTTGCCGTATATGATAATGTCTTTGGGGTTGTTTTCCATCATGTCGCCCAGCAGCTCCCGGGCCTCCTCGATGCCCGTCAGCTGGCCGTAATTGCGGCAGTCCGTGCCGTCCTCGCAGGTCAGGTCGGAGGAGGAATCCAGCACGTCCATCATGGCCATGGACAGGTCCAGCTGCTCCTGACAGGGAATGCCCCGGCTCATGTTCAGGTTCATGCCCAGCGCCTGGATTTTCTTATACTGCGCCTTCAATTGCGTCATTTCAGCGGTCAATTCTTCCACCGTCATCTCCGCATAGGGTTTCATCGGTTTTATCCCTTCCTTCCCCCGTCTTGGCCCCTGGCCGGAGCGCTTTCCCTTTCCGCGCATCCGGGGTTTCTCTCCGTTCGCGGTCAAACGATCCGGCGAACGTTTATTCATCTTATCACAAGATTGTGCGTTTTTCAACCCCGCCTGCCTCCTCCCGACCGCCGCCGCGCCGGACGGATAGGCCCGCCCCGCCCGCGGTTTTCCTTGCTTTTGCCGCTGCGCGGCCATCGGCATAGCTTATGTTCAAAATCTGTATAAAATCTCATCATCCCGCGGAAAAGACGGAATGGATACGGTTTTCCTATGGCATTCAAAAGAAAACAGAGAGGATCATCCTGACATCATGCCGCTTTTCCGCCGCATTCCGCCGGGAATCATCAGGAAATCCCGTTCCTTATGCAGATTTCCGGCATTTTGCGGCGGAAAGGAGGCCCATGGGAATAGAAAAAGGACCTATGCTTCATTGCTGAAGGATAAGTCCTTTTTTGCTGACTACTCACGGTCAGCAAGTGCGATCTCCAGGACGAACAGCCCGTGGGTCATGTAAATGATCGGCGCTTTGAGTTCGTCCAGAGAAAAAGTGGTGGAGGTGAGGGGAATCGAACCCCTGTCCGAAGATTCAGCTGCATGGTTTTCTCCGAGCGCAGGCAGGGTTTTTGACATTCCCTCCGGCGCACGCCCCCTGTCGGGCTTGCGCGTTCAGTAGCCTCTTGAGCCGGGCGGCGGCGAGGCAATCGCCGCCCCGTTCCCTACATCAATGACGCCGGTTGGCTGAGCCGTAGGCGCTCAGTGCCGACGCGCCGCCATTAGGCAGCGAAAGCGAACTGATTGTTGTCAGTTGATTTTAATTTCCCCGTTTTTACGCGGCCAGGGTCCGCGGCTCGCTTACCATACCTCCGACGATCCCCGTCGAAACCAGTGCACCCCCATGAATGCGGGCTGACGCCCAACGGATGAAAGCGCGGCGCTCCTTTCGTGCCTGCCCAAAGGAACGCGCGCATTACCCTTCCCGGTTGTTGGTGCGCACCATGCGGGCCAGATCGCGCTTCACATCCCGCTCCGCCATGCTGGCGCGCTTATCGTGCAGATGCTTGCCCACGCACACGCCCAGGGTCATTTTCATGCGGCCATCCTTCAAATACACGTCCAGCGGCACCAAGGCATAGCCCTGCCGCTGCACCTGGCCGCCCAGCTTGCGGATCTCGCTTTTGTGCAGCAGCAGACGCTTGGGCCGCAGCGGATCGGTATTGAAGATGTTTCCCTGCTCATAGGGGCTGATGTGCATGCCCTGCACGAACACCTGCCCATCCTTCACCAGGGCGTAGCTTTCCTTCAGGTTCACCTTGCCCTGGCGCATGGATTTGACCTCCGTGCCCTTGAGCTCAATGCCGCATTCGATGCTTTCCTCAACGAAAAAATCGTGGCGCGCCTTTTTGTTCTGGGCAATGGGCTTGATCCCCTTTTTCTTCGCCATGGACGCGCCTCCCTTCCCTTTGCGTCGCGAGGGGTATTATAGCACATCCCCGGACAGATTGCAATCCTGTACGGGCTGGATCAGGGTGAACCGCTGGTTCAAAAGAATCATATGCCTGTGCAGGAATTTTCTATTGACTTTCTTTTTTGTATTATTTGTCATAGATGTGTATCGGAATTTCATAAACATATGTTCAGGCGGTTATTATATAATAGAAACAGTTGGAGGGAGCAAATGAGCCGCATCCTCCGCGCCGTCATTTCCAAATATGAAAGGAGAAAAAAGGTATGAAGAAACTGTCTCTGCTTCTGGCGCTGGTCATGATGATGACCTGCATCGCCCTGCCTTCCTTTGCCGAAGAATCGGCCATCAAGGAAAGCGCTTCCGGCTTCTACTACATCGAAGCCAACGGTGACCAGATCCGCCTTTCCGCTGCTTCTGCCGACAAGTTTTTCCAGGTCGACGGCCTGTGGTTCAAGGACCTGAACGGCAACGGCACCCTGGATGTGTACGAGGACTGGCGCCAGGATGTGGAAGCCCGCGTGGCTGACCTGACCGCCCAGATGACCATGGACGAAAAGGGCGGCCTGCTGCTCTTCGCCTGCATCGCCGGCCAGAACGGCTCCACCGTGACGGACTTCAACGCCGACATTTCCGGCTTCGGCGGCGGCGGCAGCGACGCCGCGACCGCGGCCAGCGCCTCCGTGGTGAATCTGGAGAGCCCCGCCATCAATGATCCGGATAATCTGTCCGTGGACATGGGCGGCAAGGTTTATCGCTCCACCCGCTATCAGATCCAGACAATGTTTGTGAACACCTTCATCGCGGCCTTGACCGGCGTTCCCAAGGATCAGTTGGACATTTTCAACCGTCTGCAGACCTATGCGGAAGATACCCGCCTGGGCATCCCCGCCACCTTCTCCGGCGACCGCACCTATAACACCTGGGGCGGCATGATCGACGCGGCGCACTACGCCTTCGGTGTGGCCCATGATCCTGAACTGCTGTACAACCTGATGAGCGAATACGCCAAGGAATCCGTGGCCATCGGCTATCATCAGGTGTTCCACGGCTACGGCAACGAAATCGGTTCCTGGTACGGCGACGATCCCAGCTACATCGCCCTGATGTCCGCCACCGAAACCAAAGCCTATGAAGACAACGGCTTCCAGTCCCACTCCAAGCACTTCATCGCCCGCGGCGGCCGCAACAGCTATGCCAACGCCAAGTCTCCCGCCAACCTGATCGACAGCTGGAAGATCGGCTGGCAGGCCGTTGTGGATGCCGGCACCCAGTACATCATGACCAACAACAACATCGGCGTGACCCCCGGTGTGCAGGGCTACATGGACAAGGACACCTATGACATCCTGCGCAACGAGCTGGGCTATGACGGCGTCGTGTGCCTCGACTGGCCGCTGGGCGACACCAGCCTGATGTCCAAGACGGGCATCCTGCGCGACGGCACCGATATTTCCACCCTGAGCCTGGTGGAGCGCTACGCTCTGATCCTGAACGCCGGCGTGGACATGTTCTCCTGCTCCATCGGCGTGCCCGGCACCGACGTGACCGACGAAGCCTATACCGACATCTTCATGCATGCCCGTCCCCAGGTGGTGGTGCAGGCCGTGACCGAGGGCCTGGTGACCGAGGAAGACCTGAACGTGCATGTGGGCCGCGTGCTGCGGACCAAGTTCGCCTATGGCCTGTTTGACAATCCTTACAGGGATTGGGGCGAGCTGCTGGACCTGATCGGCACCGACGCTTACAAGGCTGAGCAGACCATCCCGCTGAGCAACGAAGCCATTGACGTCTACCGTCGGCCCGAAATCATCGCCTTGGAAGAAGAACTGATGGTCAAGTCCACCATCGTGTACAAGAATGACGGCATCCTGCCCCTGACCGCTGACGCCAAGGTCTATGTCGACGCCAACGGCGGCACCAAGGACGCCATCGCCGCCGCCATCGCCGAGAAGGCCGAGATTGTGGACGACATCGAAAACGCCACCGTGGTTGTGTACCACGCCACCAGCTTCAACGACGCTTATGAAGTGGCCATCGAGGACGCCAAGGACGCCGGCATTCCCGTGGTGCTGATCTATGAAGGCACCAACAGCGCCGAGCCGGGCCTGCAGCAGTTCATCGACGCCAATGCCCTCGTGATGCAGACCTACCGCAACACCCCGGACCATGGCTCCTCCGTGGGTGCCTTCTACCGCTATGTCACCCCCTCCATCACCGCTGATATGCTGTTTGGCGCCAAAGAGCCCACCGGCAAGACCCTGTTTGAAATCGGCTATGCCAGCGACGCCAAGGCCCTGAGCTGGGGCGAACTGCAGGATGACATCGGCGTGACCGATGCGCTGCGGCTGTACATGGCCATGCTGGCCAAGGAAAATCCCGCCATCGAAATGCCCAACAACCTGGGCGACGTGATCGTCACCGACAACTTCGGCATCGAATACAGCAAGCCCGCTGACATCCAACTGAGCCTGCTCACCGTGCCGCGGGAAGCCATCACCGTGACCACTGAAACCAATGGCCGCGTGCGCACCTCCGTCCAGATCAACAACAAGGCCAAGGCCGGCCAGGAATTTGAAATCAACTTCGTGGCCAAGAACGTGGGCGAGGGCGACGGCCTGATCACCGTGCCCGTGCTGGTCAACGGCGAAGCCGTGGCCGAAAAGCTGGTTGGCGTCACCGCCGGTCAGTTCCGCGTCATCACCATGCGCCTCACCCTGGATGCCGGCGAATATGAAATCGCCGTGGGCGATCTGACCGCCGCTATCACCGTGGAATAATGCTCCTTTCCTGTGGGGAGCGCGGCGCCTGACCGCCGCCCTCCCGCGGGTTTTCCTGCGGACGTCCCTTTCCGGGGCGTCCGTTTTTTCGCGCGCCTAAAGGTGTTTTCCTTTTGTACCCAATGGTCAGGGACGTTGCGCCGGTCCGGCGGATCGTGTATACTGTGTCCGGGGAGGGATGAACATGCAGGTCCATGAAGCGGCCCGGGCCGCCAAGGAAGCGTCCTATCAGCTGGCGGCGCTTTCGGCAGAACAGAGAAATGAAGCGCTGCGGGGAGTTCAAAAAGCGCTCCGCGCCCACGCGGAGCATATTTTTTCCGAAAACCGACTGGATCTGGAAGCTGCCCGCGCGGAGCAGCTGGCGGCGCCGCTGCTCAAGCGGCTGAAATTTGACGAAGCCAAGCTGCGGGACGTGCTGTCCGGGCTGGATTCGTTATTGGCCTTGCCTGATCCGCTGGGCCGCACACAATTGGCCCGGGAACTGACGCCCGGCCTGAACCTGTACCGCATCACCTGTCCCATCGGCGTGATCGGCGTGATTTTTGAATCGCGTCCCGATGCCCTGGTGCAAATCGCGTCCCTGTGCATCAAGAGCGGCAATGCCGTGCTGCTCAAGGGCGGACGGGAGGCCCTGCGCACCAACCGGGCCCTGTTTGCCGCGCTGGAAGAAGGCGCCCGGGACATCCTGCCGCCCGGCTGGGCCACGCTGCTGGAAACCCGCGAGGACGTCAGCGATATGCTGGCCCAGGAGGGGAGCATCGACCTGATCATCCCCCGGGGCAGCAACGCCTTTGTCAAGTACATCATGGATCACACGGCGATTCCCGTGATGGGCCACGCCGAGGGCCTGTGCCACACCTATGTGGACGCCGCCGCCGATACTGACATGGCCGTCCGGGTGACCGTGGACGCGAAAACCCAGGCCCTGGCCGTGTGCAACGCCACCGAAACGCTGCTGGTGCACAGAAATATTGCCGATCGGTTTTTGCCCCCCTGCGCGAGGGCGCTGGAAGAGCGTGGCGTGGAAATCCGGGGAGACGCCGCCGTCCGGGCCATCATTCCCTGCCTACTCGCCACGGACGATGATTGGGCCACGGAATACCTGGACGCCATCCTGTCCATCAGAATCGTGGATTCGGTGGATGAAGCCATCGCCCACATCAACCGCTATGGCTCCCACCACACCGACGCGATCATCACCGACGACCCGCAGGCCCGGGACCGCTTCCTTTCCGGGGTGGACAGCGCGGGCGTGTACGTCAATTGCTCCACCCGCTTTGCCGACGGCTATCGCTACGGCTTTGGGGCGGAGGTGGGCATTTCTACCGGCAAGCTCCACGCCCGGGGACCCGTGGGCCTGGAGGGCCTGTGCACATATAAATATCATCTGATCGGTTCCGGCCAGACGGTGGGGGATACCGTTACGGGGAAAATCCAATATACCCACCGGGATCTGAAGCCTTAATGGCCAGGGAACCCGGTGGGCGGATGCGGAGCGTATAGGCGCGGTCCTTACGATCCCGCTTGCGGATCAGCGCGCTTCTTCGGTGTGAATCAGCCAGCGATAGCCGCCGGCCGGAACGGTGACTGCGCCGGCGTCAATGCTGGCGGTGGTATGGAGGTCGGTATATAAGCTCAGGTCCTTGAGCCAGGCGATCTGGGTGTCCGGCGAGAAATTGAACAGGGCCAGCAGCTTTTCGCCCCGCCAGGAGCGGCTGATGCCCAGCACCTGGTCGCTGCCCGTATTCAGCAGCCGCACATCCGCCTGGTCGTCCAGCGCGGGGTGTTCCGCCCGCAGGGCTTCCAAACGCCGAATGGCGGCAAAGACCTGCCCCTCGGCGGTGATGGGATCGGCCCGCAGGGCAGCCTTGTGCCAATCCATAGGGCCCTGAGACATCCGGCGAGTGCCTTTGGTTTTTGGGGGATCGTTTTCCCGGGCGATTTCATCCCCGCTGCACAGGACGGGAACACCGCTCAGGGTGAACAGGAAGGCGTGGAGCATGATGTCCGTGCGGATGGCACGGGCCAGCGCCACGCCGTCGTTCTTTTCCCGGGCGGCTTCGATGCCGCACAGGGAGGCGGTGGTGCCGAAAAGCTGAGCGTCGCCCAGACGGGGATCGGCGTGATACAGTTCGCCGCGGGCGGTGCTGCCGGGCCATTTGCCGGACAGGTAATCGTTCAGATACCGCTTGTGCGCGCTTTCCTGGGTGCCAAATTGGCCCAGGAAACCGAAATCCAGGTTCCACACCACAGGATCCCGGCTGCGCAGATAATTCAGGAAGGTAAAGCGCTTGGGCAGGTACAGCATCTGCTGCACCTGATGGGCCAGCAGCCGCACATCCCTTGTGGCCACGGTGTGCCACACCGCCGCCATCAGCGCGGTATTGTACAGCAAATGGCATTCCGGCCGCTCCTCCGACCCGAAATAGGCGGAGGCCGGGCCGGGCTCCAGGGCCACATCGCCCAGCAGCAGCACCCCGGGACAGACGATTTCGCAGGCCATGCGCAGGATGCGCGCCAGGGAATGCACCTGGCGCAGGTGTCGGCAGGAAGTGCCCAGCGCCTTCCACAGATAGGGCAGGCCCTCCAGCCGGATCGCGTCGATCCCCTGATTGCACAGGAACAGCAGGTTTTCCGTCATGTCGCACAGCACGGCGGGGTTCATATAATTCAGATCCCACTGATCGGGATAAAAGGTGGTCATGACCACCTTTTGCGCTTCTTCGCACCAGGAGAAATTGCCCGGGGAAGCCAGGGGCAGCTCCTGGGGCATGGTTTGCTCATAGGCGTTGGGCAGTTCATAGCTGTCGTAGAAATAATACCGGTCCTGACAGGCCTTTTCTCCCGCCCGGGCCCGGCGCGCCCATTCGTGCTGGTCACTGGTATGGTGCATGCTCAGGTCCGTGCACAGGGCGATGCCTCTTTTCCGGCACTGCTCGGCCAAACGGGAAAGATCCTCCAGGGCGCCGATTTCAGGCTGCACAGCCCTGAAATCGCTGACCGCGGCGCCGTGTTCCATGTCCCGGGGGCCGCGGAGCAGATTCGTCAAATGCAGCATGCGCACGCCGCAGTCGGCAAGGTAATCCAGGCGGGCCTGCAGCCCCTTGATCGTGCCCGCGAACGCCGCCACGTCCACCGGCATGGCCACCCGGGCCCGGTCCTGCAGCCACTGGGGGTCGTCCTGCCGGGCGCGGTCCAGGAGCCTGAGGGCTTCAGGCCGATCCTGCCAGGCGTGGTACAGCATCTCCACATAGGCGTCAAAAGCCTTCAGGTTGCTGTGATACAATTCAAAGTGCAGCTGCTTCAGCTCATCCTGATGGCGGCGGAGGCGGCTTTCGAATTCGGGCTTCCATTGCGTATGAATCATCCGTATCCCTCCCGTATGTTCTGGTGGGGGCATGCCGACGTTTGCCGACGGCGCAAAAAACGATCGCGCGGCCGCCGTCCGGCAAAAATAAACAACTTTAAACATATTATATCATTTATGAATGGAAAAAGCAACCGGAATCCGCCCCGTTTATCGGCGGATGCGCGGCAAATCCCATTTTTCCGCGGCGTATTTTTTCCCGCCTGCCTGCGCGCCGGTTCACCCGGACAAAAAGAAAGCGAAATTTGCGCAGGGTATCATCAGGATATTACGATGAAGCATCAAAAAGTTGATGAAGCAGGGCGCCGGACCGCCCCATGTCGCGCATAAAACCATCAGGGCATAAATGTCCTGAATAAATACCAAATATCACATGAACCGTGCCCGGATTTTTTTGGATAAATCAGGAATCCTCCCCTTTTGCAGCAGTTTATGCGTCTGCGTTTCGCTTTTTTTCACGGGTTCGGAGCCTCAAATCACACGGCAATATTTAATCAATATAAAAGCAAAAAATGAGGACGCTATACCGATTTTTCCATTGCCGATTTTCCGCTCTTTTTTCATAATTAAACCACAGAGCAATTGTGCTCAAGACGACCCAACAATTTGTAAGGAGGAAAAAGACATGAGGAAAATCCTGGCTGCTCTGCTGTGCCTGTCCATGCTGATCTCCCTGGTCCCCGCGGTGATGGCTGAAGAACCCATTACCCTGACCGTGTTCCGCGGCGATCCCGGCGACCAGCCCACTGAAGACAACAAGATCTACAAGCTGATTGAGGAAAAGTTCGGCGTCAAGTTCAACTTTACTTACCTCACCGGCGACCTGGATCAGACCCTGAGCACCCGTTTGGCGAGCGGATCCTATCCGGATCTGTTCGACGGCGGCAACAGCGCTGACCTGATCATCAGCGGCGGCGCCCTGATCAACCTGCTGGATTACGTCAGCCCCGAAAAGACCCCCCGCCTGTGGGCCCACATTGAGCCCCAGAAGGCCCGCCTGATCGAAAAGGATGCGGACGGCAATGACGTCCTCTACATCATCCCCAACTACGGTCTGCCGGAAGGCCCCCAGATCGCCCTGTCCGTCGGCGGCCCCGCCTTCTTCATTCAGAAGCAGGTTCTGGCCTGGGACGATTATCCCGAAATCAAGACCATGGACCAGTATTTCGATCTGCTGGAGCGCTTCCTGGATGCCAACCCCACCGATGAAAACGGCACGCCCTACACCGGCTTCGCCATCCTGTGCGAAGACTGGCGTCACTTCTGCCTGATCAACCCCGTGCAGCACCTGATGGGCCGTCCCAACGACGGTGAAGTGTACATCTGCGTCACCGATCAGAACTACGAAGTGACCGGCAATGATCCCGCTCAGGAATTCAAGACCGAAACCTTCATCGACAAGCCCTATGCCAAGGCCTATTATCAGAAGCTGAATGAAGTGTATCAGGCCGGCCTCATCGACCGCAGCACTTTCACCATGAGCTATGACCAGTATATCGCCGCGATTTCCAACGGCACCGTGCTGGGCATGTTCGACCAGGCCTGGGACTTCGGCACCGCCACTTCCGCTCTGGCCGACGCTCAGAAGTATGACCGCACCTACGTGGCCCTGGGCCTCGTGTACGATCCCGACTATGTGAACGGCGCGGAGATCGAAGAGCATTACCTGAACGGCTCCCTGCCGAACGTGCGCCGCGGCTTCGGTATCTCCACCAGCTGCACCTGCCCCGAGCGCATCGTGGCGATGTGGGAAGAAATGATGTCCGATGAATGGCAGATGATCTTCAACTGGGGCATCGAAGGCGAAGATTACTACATTGACGAAAACGGCCGCCTGAACATGACCGAAGAACAGTATGCCAACACCCAGAACGCTCAGTGGAAGCTGGCCAACAAGGCGGACGGTTTCTTCCAGAGCAGCCCCAAGCGTCAGGGCTGGATCCTGAACGACATCCAGGTGGGCGACAAGGTCGTCAAGGCCGGCAACTGCTGGGAGCCCGGCAACCAGGATGAAATCGTGTTCGGCCTGATGAACGACTATGACAAGGAATTCCTGGCCGCTTACGGCTACTCCAAGTTCGCGGACTTCGTGAATCCTCCCATCGAACTGGCTCCCTACGGCGAAGCCTGGCAGATCGACTACACGCCCGTCAGCACCGCCCATGACAACTTCCTGAAGGTTCAGGATGAGCAGCTGCCTCAGCTGATCATGTGCGAGCCGGCGGAATTCGATGCCAAGTGGGATGCCTTCGTGGCCGAAATCCAGCCCTATGCCGACGAATTCGGCGCCTTCATGCAGGATGCGGTCATCGCCGAGGCTCACAAGGTTCTGGACAACGTTGCCGAATAATTCATACGTGTAATGTATACCCCAGAGGGGAGAGGCGCTTCTCTCCCCTCTGGTTTTTCGGAAAGGGGATACGGACATGACCAGTGCCGCAAAAACTCCCGGAACAGAAAGGCGAATCAATCCGAAAGGGGCACGCTATCTCCAGCGGCTCGGCACGCAGTGGCAGTTGCTGCTCATGTCCGTGCCGATGCTGCTGTATGTGATCCTGTTCAACTATGTGCCGCTGTTTGGCTGGGTAAACGCATTCAAAGATATCAGCAATGAACGCGGCACCCTGATCTCCTTCCTGCGCGGTGAGAATCCGGCTGATTACGGATTCAACAACTTCACCAATCTTTTCAAGCCCGGCGCGATTCCCTTTATGGGCGCGATCCGGAACACGCTGGCGATGAGCCTCATCAATCTGGTGATGGGCACCGTATCCGCCGTTGTGCTGGCGGTGCTGCTGAACGAAGTGCGGCAGAAGACCTACAAGCGGACCGTGCAGACGGTCACCTATCTGCCTCACTTCCTGAGTATGGTGATTGTGGTCGGCATGGCCAAGATCATCTTTGACAGTAATGAACGGACCCCCGGTCCCCTCAACAGTCTGCTGCTGGGCACCGGCATCCTGCGGGAAGGCCCGGACTGGCTGGGCCAGCCCCAATACTTCTGGTGGATTATCGGCGTGATCAATGTCTGGAAGGAGGTCGGCTGGGGCACCATCATCTATATCTCCGCCATGACGGGGATCGACCCGTGTCTGTACGAAGCCGCTTCCATTGACGGCGCCGGCCGGTTCCAGCGCATTATGCATGTGACGCTGCCCGGCATCCGGTCCACCTTTATCATTCTGATGATCATGAATATCGGGCACTTGCTGGATACCGGGTTTGAGATACAGTACCTGCTCAAATCCAGCGGCACCCAGCAGGTCGCTTATACCATAGACCTGTATGTTCTGGAATACGGCACCGGCAAACAGATCGACTACGGCCTTGCCACGGCGGCCGGTATTTTCAAGAGCATCGTCGCGATTGTGCTGCTCACAGGCGCCAACTTCATCTCCAAACGGCTCAGCGATGATTCGCTGCTGTGACGGGGAAAAGGGAAGGAGGAATTCACGTGAGCAAGAATGCCGAAACAACCTCGCAGGTACTGATGGGGGATACCCGGGGAATCCGGGAAATACCGGATACATTGCGCCGCGGCGCAAGGATGAGCCCGAAGCAGCTTCGTTACAGCCTGTTCATCGCCACCGTGCTGATTCTGGCGCTGATCACGCTGATCATTGTGTCGCAAGGCCGCGCCACTTCCATTCTGAAGGTGAATGAAAGCGCGGTGGTCATGCGGGAAGCGATGTCCGCCGAGCGGATCGAGCTGACCAACAAGCTGCAGCTGACGGATCGGTACGGAACGGCCACCATTGACGGCAAGCACCTGTACGTGCTGCAGGAAGTGGGCCAGCAGACCGGCAAAGATTCCGACAAGCTGTACTGGCTCGTTTACTGCTCAGAGGATGAAGCCGCGGAATACGCGGCCGCCATGAAGAGCTATAAGCAGCTGATTCCCCTGGACGTGAAGGAAGGCAAGGGCCTCTATGTGGCCGTTTCCCAGAGAAATGTACTGGATGATACCATTGCGAAGCTGGAAAAGAAGGGGATTGAAGCGCATTTCATCTCTCTGGATGGATTGAGCGGCACGCCGGATCTGAGCGGGATCTCGGATGAGGACCGTGAAACGCTTGAAGAGATGCTGGGCGAACTGGCGATCTATAATTTCGGATACGACTCCGACCAGGCGATCCGCCTCTCCCGCGGCAGCAAAGGCCAGATCGAGGAGATGGAGGGACGGAAAAATACCCTGCGCATGATCCGCATGGCAATGATCGTCGTGTTGATTGCGGCGGCCACCGTTCTGACGATTCAGCTGAAGCGCGCCAACCGGGACGAAAACGCCAGCGCCGCGCCAAAACGCCGTCAGATCCGGATCATTACGCTGATCGTCGCCGGCGTGATGCTGATCGGCATTATGGTGATGACCGTTTGGATCAACCAGAAAAATGACGAGATCGTGGTCATCAGCGACCTGACTGTCGCCACGGATCTGGCCACCGGCGCGGTATCTGAGGAAGAAACAGCTGAAGCGAACGGCGGGGTTCCCACCGAAAAATTCTCCTATGTGATCGGCAAAGGCAACAACGCCAAAACCGTTACGGTGTCCTTCCCGGAGAAGCAGGGCGGGTTCGGCGTGTGGCGGATCATCTTCTATGTATCGCTGGCGCTGCTGATCATGCTGGTGTTCGGTCTCCTCTATTATTTCCGCTATGAACGGGATCTGGGCTTCCCGACCTTCAATGTGATCATCCTGATTTTCCTGATGTTCCTGACCTTGTATCCGGTACTGAATACCGTGGCCTACTCCTTCAATGACGGCACGGACGCGGCGCGCGGCGGGATCGGAATCTGGCCCCGGCAGTTCAGCACGGACAGCTACAAGCAGATCCTGACGCCCACCATCTACCGGGCCGCTGGCGTTTCCGGCGCGAAAACCATTATCACCACCGTGCTGAACCTTTTCTGGACCGGCATGCTGGCCTTCGCGCTGTCCAGAAAGGAATTCGTCCTGCGCAAGTTCATCACCCTGGTCATGGTGTTCACCATGTACATCAACGCGGGCCTGATCCCGAACTTCCTGCTGATCACGAAAACACTCGGCCTGTCGGATTCGTTCTGGGTCTACATCATCCCCACCATGTTCTCGTGTTTCAACATGATCATCATTCGAACCTACATCATGGGCCTGCCCAACGAGCTTGTGGAGTCGGCGCGGATCGACGGCGCGGGAGATCTTCGCATCTACTGGCAGATCATCTTCCCCCTGTGCGCGCCGGTGCTGGCCACCGTGGCGCTGTTTGTGGCGGTCGGCGCCTGGAACTCCTGGTTTGACACGATGCTGTACATTCCGAACAACCGTGAACTGGATACCCTGCAGTATTACCTGATGGGGAAGATCAACACGGCCGGACAGCAGTCCAACCTGGCGAACGGCAGTCTGGACGCAGCCAACGAGCTGGCGCGCCAGAGCGTATCGCCCAGAACCGTGCAGTGCGCCACCACCGTGGTGACCGCCCTGCCGATCCTGGTGATTTATCCCTTCCTGCAGCGGTACTTCGTCACAGGTATGGCCTTGGGCAGCGTGAAGGGCTGATATATTAGTGACGCGCTCGGATGGGAGAGGAAACATGGAAAAGAGAAAAGAAACTGTTGAATCCGGCAGCGGCAGCCGCTTCCCGGACGGGTTTCGCATCCTGCAGGGCAAACAGGAATTCATCACCTATATGGAGCATTCCTCCATCCGGGTGTGGCCTTCGGATGTTGCATCCCATTTCGATCAGCACACCCATTCCGCCATCGAGATCATCCTGCCGCATCGCGGCGTGTCGGTGTATCATTTGCCCAATGAAACCTACAGCGTCAATGCGGGCGAGGTGCTGATCATTCCCTCGGGCCAATCGCACGCCCTGACGGAAAACCGGGATACCCAGCGATATTTGTTGCTGTTTGAACCCAATCCGCTCATGAGCCTCCGGGATATTCCCAGCATCAGCCCGCTGATGCAGCAGCCGCTGTACTTGCATGACAATTCCGAATTGCAGGATCAGGTGAACGATCTGCTGATGCAATTGGTGAACTGTTATTTTCAGCGGGAGCCCATGTGGAACACCCAGTGCTATTCCTACCTGCTGCAAATGTACGCCCTTCTGGGACGGCATTACCTGCAGGCCACCGCGCCCCAGCAGTACGCCGGACGGCGCAGCATTGATCCCGCCATCATGAACAGCGCTGTCACCTACATCAACGAGCACTATATGGATGACATTTCCCTGGAACAGGTGGCGGTGTTCGCCGGCTTCTCCAAGTACTATTTTTCCCGAGTGTTCAAGCAGTTTTCCGGCATGTCTTTTCTGGATTTCCTGACCAATAAGCGCTTGAACGTGGCCTCCGACCTGCTGGTGAGGACCAATCAATCCATCCGGGAGATTGCGGCTTCTTCGGGATTCGGCAGTATGGCCACCTTCAACCGCGTGTTCCGCGAACGCAAAAACTGCACCCCCACCCAGTATCGGGCCATCTACAGCACGGTGCTGGGGCCCAATACCGGCCGGGCCATCTTTTGACAGGACGGGCGAGAGGCGGCAGGAGGTTTCTTCATCCCTCTGAACCAGAAAGCCCGCCTCCCGGAAAAACAGGGTTCCCGCTGGCGGAGAAAGCTTGCTTTCTCCCCGCGCGGGAGCCCTGTTTATTTGGTTCTTCACGGTTTGTCAGGGAAACGAGAAGCCTTCGGTGTCATCCCGCGTCCAGAACGCAGTGAAGGACCTGAAGCCGGGAGGCGAAGCGAAAACCTTTCGGTGTCATCCCGAGCGCAGCGAAGCCGAAAGGCGAAGCGAGCCGAGGGATCTATGTATGAATCGTTCAACCAGCAAACAGATCTTTCGACTCCGTTCCGCTCCCGCTCCACGCCGCTCAAGATGACAGGAATGATCGTTTCTTTCCCCCTGACGTTCCGGGAAGAATCGTTTTTCCGGGATCGTTTTGCACACCGGTACGGCAGCTGCATGCCCCGGTGGCTGCCCTATAACAGCCAGGTTTGCCCTCCCGCCTGTCAGTCCTCATCATCGGGCTGGAAATCATCGTCCCCCGGCAATGGATCAGCGCGCTGCGCGGCGCCGGACCAATCGTTGTCCGGGCGGTTGCTGACCAGGGCGAACAGGCCCCGCTTTTTCCAGGTATCCCGGGATTTTTTCCGGGATGCGCCTGAATTTTCCATGCTGAAATCCCTTCCTTTCCTCCGTGATGCAGGCATATTTTGCGGAAAAACGGTACAGTTTATTCCGTAGAAACGGAAGGAGGAAGCACGAAATGAAAAAGGTGCTGACGGTGATTGTGTGGCTGGGCCTGGGCTGGAGCCTGCTGACGATGCTGGGGCTGATGAACCAGCGGACGGACCTGCGGCAGGAGGTAAAAAACGCGCAGCGAAAATACGATGCGCTCAAAATCCTGTATGATCAGGCCAAGGAGGATTATACAGAACAGGAGGCCGCCTGGCAGGAGAAGAGCGAGGCGTGGGAAGCGCTGGAAAAGGAAAATGAAACGCTTCGGAAGGCAGACGAAACATTTACCCGGGAGAATGAAGGGCTGAAGCAGGAAAACGAAGCCCTGCGCCGGGAAACCGCCGCCCTGGTCCAGGCGCAGGATCAGGCCCAACGGGAGTGGGAGGCGCAGCTGCGGCAGCTGTCGGAGAACAGGGATCAGGCGGAGCAGCGGCTGAACGATGTGCTGGCGCTGCTGCTGCCCGCGGCGGAGGAAACGGCGGCGGAGCCGGCGCGCGTGCCGGCCGACAGCGCCGATATGGATCGGGAGCCTGCCCTTGAGGAGGCCCCGTAACTGGATCGGAGAAGGCAAATCCGGTCGGAAAGCCCGAATCACCTTGGACAGAATAAGCAGATTTGATTTTTTCCCCCTGAAAGAAGAACAGCGCAAAAAACGGCGCGGCTTTCATGCCTGATCGGCAGAAAACCACGCCGTTTCGCGTTGTCGGTTCACACGTTTTGGGCAGTCCGGGTCATTCGCTCCATTCCACCCAGCAGGTCAGGGCCACGTCCCCGCTGCCCAGGATGGCCAGAAGATCTTCCCGGGTCACCCCACCGATCCGGCCAAGGCGGGTGAAATCTCCCGAGTTTGCATCGTAACAGACGGCGATTTGGCTGCCCTGGCACAGGATCACGTCCCCGGGCGCCACGGTGATGGCGGCATCGTTTCGGGGCAGGGGCCAGGGCAGAGGCCCCGCCTTTTCAAAATGGCCGTCATCGTGCATTTGCAGCGTGACGGGCTCTTCCTGAAGCTTTTCCACCAGCGCCGCTGCCGAGGGATTCTCCTCCGGCGTCAGGGTCACGCGGCGGCCGTTGGCCTCCAGGACCAGCAAGGGAACGGGCCGGATGGAAGCGGCCCTTTGTTCGTCGCACGCCAGGCCCTGCATTCCGTCAAACAGGCGCTGAATATCCGCGGAAAAGCCCTGATACCCTTCGGGGAAGCGATTGTTTCCGGTGGCGCAGACAACGCCGCCGTTTTCATATTCGATTTCCAGGCGGAAGCGCTCCCCGGTCCCATTTTCCGGCGCCTGCCCGTCAAATCCGTCCCAGCACAGGAGACCGTACCGGTCCACCAGTTCCCGGACCCCTTCCAGCAGCTTCGCTGGCGCGGCTGTTCCTTCGCGTTCGTTGATGGCGCAATCATAGCCGCCGTCATCGCGCAGCTGAAGGGCGTATGAGACGGATGGCAATGCACCTTCGTGCGAAAAAAAGAACCGGGTCATCCTGTCCCCGGTCATGGATTGCGGCTCCTCCGTTCGGGGCAACCCCGCGGGGGCTTGCTCCCTTTTCTCCAGCAGCCTGACGTTGTAATCGCTGTCGATTTCCAGGATGTAGACCGTGGACGGCACAGCTTCCAGCGGCGTCAGTGGGCCGGACATCTCGATATACAGCTCCACTGTGCCGGGGATCCTGCCCCGGAATTCCATGGTCTCTTCATAGGCCGAGCCCGGCGCCGGGGGGTCATGGGGCTCAGGATACTGGATCCGGCTGCTCCATGCCAGCTTTTCCGGGGCGGAAATGACCGGATGGAAGGAGGGACCTCCGCCGCTGAAGGAGGAAAAGGTCAGGGAGAAGGTTTCCCTGTCCCGGACGGTGTAACTCTCCAGAAAGCAGCTGATCCCCTGCAGGATTTCGCCGCTGTCTTCCTTGCTGTTGCTGAGGGTGAATTCACTGCCGTCGGCATAGATGATCGTTACGCGCCGCGTGGGGGCGTCCAGGGCGAATTCTTCCCTTTCAGGAAAACCGTCCCAGGTGTCCGGCTGAAGCGCGGCCACATACGCGTCCAGATCCTCCAGATCGCTCCGGGAAACGGCGATGGCGGACGTACTGCCGTTTTCCTGCACGGTCAGCGTGCTTTCCCGGCGATCCGGCCCGGCGGTGAGCGTCATGAACGTGCTTTGATTTTCCATGCCGCCGTAAACCGCGTATTCGCAGGATATCAGATCCCCATGCTCTTCCCCGCGGACGCAGGAGAAGGGGAGCAGGAGAAGAAACGCGCACAGGATCAGCATGCTTTTCATGGGGATGCTCCTTTCTCGGATCCTTCCGGAGGGGCGGCCGTCAGTGCGCCAGAAAGAAGGCGACTTCCCGTTCCTTGGCTTCCTGGCGGGCAGCGCCCATGAATCCATGGTTCTGCCCCGGCATCACGATCAGCTCCGCCGAGGCATATACATCCAGCGCCCGCTGGGAATACTTCAGCGGCACGATGCTGTCCCGATCCCCGTGAAGGATCAGCACGTCCCCGGTGTAGGCGCCGATCACATCATAAATATCGAAGGAAACAGCGTCTTCGCTGTAAATGCGGCCGATGGTCACCGTCATGAGTTTGCTCGTTTCGGGGAAAGAGCCATCCTCCGCCGCCCGGGCCCGGGCATCATCCTGCAAAACGAACGCGGGAAATTCCAGCACCACGGCGTCCACATCCTGGGGACGCTGGGCCGCGGTGTAGGCGGATACGAACCCGCCCTGGCTGGAGCCCCAAAGGAAGATTTTGCTGAAACGGGCGTCCTCCGAAAAATGATCCAGGATGGCGTTCAGGTCCCTCGCCTCGGTCAGCACGGACATTTCCAGCATCGTGCCGTCGCTCCTGGATCCGAACCCGCCCCCGCAGAAATCGAAATTGAAGGTGGCAAGGCCCTGGGACAGGAAATAATCGGCGTAATCCTGATTGCCCTGCAGGTTCCCGCCAAATCCGTGGCACAGGATCACCAGCGGCAGGGGGCCCTCCGCTTCGGGGATTGCCAACTCCCCATAGATGTTTCCCAGCGATCCCTGAATAAGCAATTCATTTTTTTCGATTTTCATGTCTGCCGCCTCCGCTCCTGTCAGGGCGCCCGCGAGCCATACGCCGATCAGCGCAAAAAAGATCCATCGCTTCATGAGCTCACCCCATCCTTTCACGGAGGATTATACCATAAACGCCTTGTTTTCTCAATGGGGGCGGAAAAAAACACCCGATGGAGGACGCCGGCGAAAGAATGCAGCACAGAAATCTCTTTCGGAAATCATGGGACAAACTGGAAGGAATTGGCGGATGACAGGCAGAATAATATATCAGTTTATTTGCGCACAGCCGAACACCGGGGAGGGAAAAGGCTTGGAAAGACTCACGGAAGTGCTTCGCATCGTCCTGCCTGTGGTGGTGATGCTGCTATTGGGCATGCTGTGCCGCAGAAAAGCGCTGATCACCCGGAACGGCATCGACGCGCTGAAAACCGTGGCGGTGCAGATCGGCTTGCCGGCGGTGCTGCTGCATACCTTTGCCGCGGCGGAGTACTCCTGGGCCACGCTGGTGGTGCCGCTGATCATGTTCCTGGTGTGTGTGCTTGGATGGCTGCTGGGGAAGTGGCTGGGCGGCGCGCTGGGCATGAAAAACCGCTTTGTGCCGTTTTTGACCACCGGCTTTGAGGCGGGCATGCTGGGATATGCGCTGTTTACGCTGCTCTATGGCAGCGAGCGGCTGCCGGATTTTGCGCGGATCGATTTGGGACAGGTGCTGTTCGTGTTCACGCTGTACAAGGCGCTGCTGGGGAGGGGAGAACCGCACACCCGGGATGAAGGTGATATGCGGCGGCTGCTGAAGGAAATGATCCTGTCGCCCATCATCCTGGCCATCCTGGCGGGGGTGATTCTGGGGGTGTCGGGTGCGTACCAGGCGCTGGTCCCCTCCGGCGCAGCGGACGTGCTGGACGCCTGCACGGATTTTCTTTCAGCCCCGGTCAGCGCGCTGATCCTTTTGTCCATCGGCTACGATCTGGTGTTCCGTGACATCCCCTGGGCGGAAACGCTGAAGGCGGCCGGGCTGCGCCTGGGCGTGATGGCCGCGCTGGGCGGGTGTGTGCTGCTGCTGTTTCATCTGCTGTGGCCCCAGGCCCAGTGGGATCGGGCGGTGTGGCTCATGTTCCTGCTGCCGCCGCCCTATGTGCTGCCCGTGTTTTCCACGGATGAAGGCCAGCGGGTGTATCTTTCTTCCGCCTTATCCGTTTCCACGCTGATCACCCTGGCGGGGTTCGTCCTGCTGGCGGTCATTGGCTGATGATACAGATCTTGCTGACTTTGAACGAACCACAAAGGAGGAACCCATTATGAAATACCGGATCATGGGAAAACTGGGGATTCAGACCTCTGCTTTCGGCCTGGGCTGTATGCGTTTCAACGGCGCCGCCTCCGGCGACAGCGTCATTGACGAGGACAAGGCCATTTCGCTCATCCGCCGGGCCGTTGACGGAGGCGTGACCTACTTGGACACCGCTTATGTCTACCTGGACAAAACCTCTGAAACCGTGCTGGGCAAGGCTTTACGGGACGGCTATCGGGACAGGGTGACCATCGCCACCAAAATGCCCGCCGAGTATGTGCACAACCGGGCGGAGATGGAAGCGCTGCTGGACAGCGAACTGAAAAAACTGCAGACGGATCATATCGATTTTTATCTGATGCACGGCATCAACAAAGAAAAATGGCTGTACTTTCAATCCATCGGTGCGCCAGCGTTTTTTGACGACATGAAAAAAGCGGGAAAGATCCGCTACAAGTGCTTCTCTTTCCACGGGCCTTATGAGGATTTTGAATATATCCTCAATGATTGGGACTGGGATATGGTGCAGATCCAGTACAACTTTATGGACATTCACAACCAGGCGGGCACCAAAGGGCTGGAGCTGGCCGGGAAAAAGGGCATCCCGGTGGTGATCATGGAAGGGCTTCTGGGCGGAAGGCTGTCCAGGGCGCCCGGCAATGTGCAGGCGCTCTATGACGCTTTCCCCGTGAAGCGTACGCCGGTGGAATGGGCCTTCCGCTGGCTGTGCAACCATCCGGAGGTGTCCGTTGTGCTCTCCGGCTGCAACGAGCCGGAACAGATCGACGACAATCTGCGCATCTTTGATACGGTGGAAAGCGGCATCATGACCGAAGAGGAGCTGAAGCTGATGGACAGCGTGCGCGCGGCGTACCTCAGCCGTACCAGGATCGGCTGCACCGGCTGCCGCTACTGTATGCCATGCCCCAACGGCGTTGACATTCCCGGCGTTTTTTCGTCCTGGAATGAAGTGTCGCTGTACGATACCAACCCCAAATGGGACTGGGGCCTGCGCCAGATCAGGGAGAAGGGAAGCGGAGCGGACCAGTGCGTCGGCTGCGGCGCCTGCGAAGCGGCCTGCCCGCAGCACCTGAGCATCATCGACGGCCTGCAGCGGGCCTGGAAGGAACTGCAGGCGGATGAATGATGCTGCGACTATTCCTATTGCGCATATTATAAAGTCCTGAATCTCCGGGTTTTCCGCGCATGCGTTGCTTCAAACGCCCAGCGCATGCGCTTTGGCGCGGGATGAACGCAGGCTGGATGACGCTTTTTGTCAGGTCATCTGGCCTTTTTGTATCCTTCATCTTGCGATGGGAAAAGCTGTCTGGTATAATTAATGAAGAAAGCGCAGCTTTCTGCCCCGGCAGGCCGGAATGGGAGCACGCCGGGCATTATGGCATAACAGATGCAGGTGATGGACGGTTCCCCGGGCATGACGCGTCCGGCGGACCGATACCGAGAAAAGCAGGGGAGGCACGACCATGACGGCAGACGGATACCTGGCTTCACTGGTTCAATATGGCATTCAGCACCGTTTGATCGAGGAAAGCGATCGGACGTTTATTTTCAACCAGCTGCTGGACGCGCTGTCCCTCCGCGAGGCGGAGGCGGCGGAGCCCCTGGATTTGCCGCTGGAGGAGATCCTGAAGGGGCTGCTGGACGACGCTGTCCGCCGGGGCGTCTGCGCCGATGACATCACCAGCCGGGATCTGCTGGATACCAGGCTGATGGGCATACTGACCCCCTGGCCGCATGAGGTGCGGCGTCAATTCGCGGCTTTGTACGCCCAATCGCCGGAAGCAGCCACAGATTGGTACTATCGCTTTTCTCAGGATACCGATTACATCCGCCGCTACCGCATCGAAAAGGACATCCGCTGGAAAACGCCCACCGAATATGGGGACCTGGTGATCACCATCAATTTGAGCAAGCCGGAGAAAGACCCCAAGGCCATCGCCGCCGCCCGGAACGCCCCGCCGTCCGGCTATCCCAAGTGCCTGCTCTGCGCTGAAAACGAGGGCTATGCCGGACGGATGAACCATCCGCCCCGCCAGAATCACCGCATCATTCCCGTCACCATCGCCGGAAGCGAATGGTTCATGCAGTACAGCCCGTATGTGTACTACAATGAGCACTGCATCGTGTTCAATGCCCGGCATACGCCCATGGTGATCGACAGGGCGGCTTTTGAGAAACTGCTGGATTTCGTGACCGAATTCCCCCATTATTTCGTGGGCAGCAACGCTGATCTGCCCATCGTGGGCGGCAGCATCCTGAGCCACGAGCATTTCCAGGGCGGGCATTTCACCTTCCCCATGGAGCAGGCGCCGGTGGAAAAGGAAGTTCATTTGACGGGCTATGAGGACATCCGGGCGGGCATCGTGAAATGGCCCCTGAGCGTGATCCGCCTGACAGGCGCCAGCCGGGAGCGGCTGGCCGATGTGGCCGACCGCATCCTGCGCATCTGGCGGACATACAGCGACCCGGACGCCTTCATCCTGGCGGAGACTGACGGCGTGCCGCACAACACCATCACCCCCATCGCCCGCCGCCGGGGCAGCGATTATGAATTGGATCTGGTGCTGCGCAACAACATCACCACGGCGGAGCATCCCCTGGGCGTGTATCATCCGCACGCCGAACTGCATCACATTAAAAAGGAAAACATCGGCCTGATCGAGGTGATGGGCCTGGCGGTGCTGCCCGCCCGGCTGAAAAAGGAGCTGACCGATCTGGAGGCGGCCCTCCTGTCCGGTGCGCCGCTGACGGGAGAATTGGAAAAGCATGCGCCGTGGGCGGACATGCTGAAACAAAAATACACCTTCACGCCGGAGAACGCCTCGGCCATTCTTCGGGATGAGGTGGGGAAGGTGTTTGCCCAGGTGCTGGAGCACGCGGGCGTTTATAAGCGCACGCCCGCAGGGGCGGCTGCCTTTGAACGGTTCATGGACGCGGTCAATCAGGGCCTGGGCGTGTGATCCGCAGCAGTTCTTTCCGGCTTTCGGAGCAGCCCTCTTTTCACAGGGGACTGCTTTTTCAACGAGGGATCAGCGTTTCTTTCCCATGGCCGTCCTGCCTGGGATCACTTGGAGCAGATCACCCGGAACGAATCCCTGAGCCTCTGGTGCTTTACGCCGGTGGCGTCAAACCGCACAGTTCGGAAGGCCGTCTGCATGATGGGCCCCGTGGCGAAGGCGCAGATCACCGTGCCGATGCCTACCGGACCGCCCAGCAGCCAGCCGATCAGCGTGGCGGTGCTGAGCAGGGCGATGCTGACGGCGCCGATGGGGATTTTTCCCGCCCGCTTGGCCAGTCCCACCAGTAGCGTGTCCCGCGGGCCGCAGCCCAGGGACGCGATCATGTAGCCATACTGGGTGTAAGCCAGGATCACCAGGCCGGCGATCATTACGGGAATGCCTGTCAGGAGAGAATCGCACGCCGGCACCGCCTGGATCCAATTGAAAAAGTCCACGGATTTGCCCACCACGATTGCGTCGATGAACATGGCGATGCCGATGGGCTCCCTGAGCAGGATATCAATGAACAGAATGGTGAGGGATACGGCGATGGAGGCGTTTCCGTACAGAATGCCCAGGCTTTTGGAGAGGCCCAAGTTCAGCACATCCCACGGCGCCGCGCCCAAATTGGCCTGAATCGTCAAATAAACGCCAAAACCGTTTACAAACAGGCTGGCCGCCGCCAGCAGCATATTCAGCAGGATCGCCGTTACGGTTCTGTTTTCCCGCAGATCCTTTGTCATATCGTTATCTCCAGCTTTGTTCTTTCGTTGGCCGCACTGGGGGAGATGGGGCGCGGGAGCGGGGGGTGCAATCCCTGCCCTTGCTTTTTCGGAATGAAAAACGGCGGGGTTCATCGTCAGGACCGGATCAGAATGCCCCGTGCTTCAGCCAGGGCGTTCCGACGCCGCCGATTCGCTGTCAGCCGCCGGAACGCAGCCGGCCGATAACAAGGCGTGCCTTTGCGGCCGACAGGGTTCGATCGTTTCCGGGCCGTGATGAAGCTGCCTGCCACACATTCGGGGCGGTTCCCGTTGGGCGGGCAAAAGGGATCATCAAAGCCGCTGTGCATTATAGCATATGTTCGGCCTGTTTTCAATGATCATCGTGCATCATTTGGCTGCGTCCGACTGTCAGTTGTTTTTTTGACGCGGGGGACATGAAATTCTGTCAAAAATCCGGGTAGCAATAAAGAAAAATCTGTTATATAATAAAACGGGCTATCGGCAAAGAGACGGGCGGCCCGTCGCGAACGGAAGAAAACGGGCCGGAAAGGCCGGCGGGCCGTGAGGGAGCACACGAAAGGAAACCCGTATATCTGAAGGGGGAAAGCAAAATGGCGGAAATCATCCGGCAAGGGAATCTGTTTCATTTACGGAATGGCTGCATCAGTTACATCCTGTGCGTGATGCCGGAAAACGCCTTGGCCCACGTGTATTTTGGCCGGCGTCTGAACCGGCTGGATCCCGATCCCGTTCTGCGGGCGGCGGGCAGCCGGGACACAGGCAGCTTCATCCATCAGGAATGCGGGCTGGACCGCCTGCCCCAGGAATACCCGGTGTACGGTCTGGGGGATCAAAGGGACGGCGCGCTGAAAATCGACAATGCCGACGGCACCGGCGCGGTGGACCTGCGCTTTGAACGGGCGGAAACACGGCATGGCAAGCCCGCCCTGGCCGGGCTGCCCGCCACGTTCGGGGAAACCTGCGAAACGCTGACGGTGACGCTGGCCGATCCCTGCACGGGCCTTCGGGTGGAACTCAGCTACACGGTGTTTGACGACTGCGGCGCAATCGCCCGCAGCGCGCGGATCGTAAACGCCGGCGCGGCGGCGGTGACCCTGCGCGGGGCCATGAGCCTGGCCCTGGATCTGCCGGACAGCGCGTGGGATTTGATCACCCTCAGCGGCGCCTGGGCCCGGGAACGGACGCCTTACCGCCGGCCCTTGGTGCCCGGTCATCAGGGCGTCAGCACCCGATGCGGGGCCAGCAGCCTGCAGCAATCGCCCTTCCTGGCCCTGGCGCGCCCTGAAACCGCCGAGGAGCAGGGGGAGGCGCTGGGCGCGGCGCTGGTGTACAGCGGCAATTTCCTGGCGCAGGCGTCGGTGTATCAGAATGACAGCACCCGGCTGCTGCTGGGCATTCATGACGCGGATTTTGCCTGGCGCCTGGAACCGGGGGATTCGTTTCAGACCCCGGAAGCGGTGCTGGTGTATTCTACGGAGGGGCTGGGCGGCATGAGCCGCGCCTTCCATCGGCTGTGGGAGGGCCATTTGCTGCCTCGCCGCTGGGTGAACGCCCACCGGCCTGTGCTGCTCAACAGCTGGGAAGCCGCGTATTTTGATTTTGACGAGGACAAGCTGGTATCCATCGCGGAATGCGCCGCCCGGGCCGGCGTGGAACTGTTTGTGATGGACGATGGCTGGTTTGGCCATCGGGATGACGATACCACCTCCCTGGGCGATTGGGACGTGGATCGGAAGAAGCTGCCCGGCGGCCTGAAGCGCCTGGGCGACCGGATCCGGGCTGCCGGGGTGCAGTTTGGCATTTGGATGGAGCCGGAAATGGTATCGCCGGACAGCGAACTGTTCCGCGCCCATCCCGATTGGGCCATTCACATTCCCGGCCGAGAGGGCATCACAGCCCGCCATCAATTCACCCTGGATATGAGCCGGGGGGACGTTCAGGATTTCGTGGTGGACGCGGTGAGCCGCACCATCCGGGACAGCGGGGCAGCCTACCTCAAGTGGGATATGAACCGCAACTTTTCCAATGTGGGATCATCCGCCCTGCCGCCGGACCGGCAGAAGGAACTGCCCCATCGCTATATCCTGGGCCTGTACGCTGTCATGGAGCGGCTGACGAGGGCGTTCCCCGATCTGCTCATCGAAGGCTGCGCCTCCGGCGGCGGGCGTTTCGACCCCGGCATGCTGTATTACGTACCCCAGTTCTGGTGCTCGGATAACACCGACGCGCTGTGCCGCTGCCGCATCCAATACGGCACCAGCCTGTTCCTGCCGCCCTCCGCCATGGGCAGCCATCTGAGCGCCGTGCCCAACCATCAGACGGGCCGGGTCACTCCCCTGGACACCCGCTTCGCCGTGGCGCTGGGCGGATGCTTCGGGTATGAACTGGATCCCAGAAAGCTCACCGAGGAGGAACAGGAGCAATTGCAGGGCCAGGTGCAATACGCCATACGCACGGAGGCTACCCGCCTCCACGGCAGCCTGTATCGGCTGCGCTCTCCCTTTGCGGGCAATGACACGGCCTGGATCACCGTATCCCCGGACCAGACAGAAGCCGTGGTGACCTGCGTGCGGGGCCAGGCCCTGGCCAATGCCGCCCCGCCCCTGCTGAAGCTGCGGGGGCTGGATCCCCGGAAGGATTACCGCGTCCTGGAGACGGGCAAAACCTACGGCGGAGAAGAACTGATGTATTCGGGACTGCTGTGCCCCCTGGCCCAGGGCGACGCGGCGTCCGTACTGTATACCCTGAAAGCAGAGGAGGACTGAAAGATGCTCCGGCGGTATTCCCTTCCCGATCCCCGGTTTCTGCCCTTGGGCCGTCATGATCCCCGGGAAAAAGAAAGCTGCCTGTGGTGGAGCGGCAGCGGCGTGCGGGTGCATATCGCCTGCAGGCAAATGGAAATCGAAGCCACGGTGAACGCCCGGGATCACGCCGCCTGGATGGGCGTGATGGTAGACGGCGCGCCGGTGGCCCGCTTTCCCCTCATCAACGGCACCCACCGCTATCCCGTACTGGCGGGCATGGAAAGCACGGTTTCTCACGATATCACCATTTTACGGGACAGCCAATTGACCTATGACGAGGACGGCCCCGTGGTGCTGAACGCCGTATATACCGACGGCGAACCCGCCGCCCCTGCCCTTCGCCCGCTGCTGCTGGAATTCGTGGGCGACAGCCTGACGGTGGGGGAGGGGTGCGTGGGGCCCCGATCCGGCGACGAATGGCGCACAGTGTTCATTTCGCATATGCCCGCCTTCCCCACCCTGGTGGCGGAAGAAATGAACGCTGAAAAACGGGTGATTGCCCTGGGCGGCTGGGGCGCCAGCCAGGGGTGGGACCTGAATCCCGACAGTCGGATCGGACGGATTTACGGTCAGCTGTGCGGACCAACGCCCGGCGGGAACGTGCCCGCCGATTTTCCGGAGCGGCCCGCTGACGCGGTGGTGATCAACTTAGGGACCAATGACGCGACAGCCATGAGCAGCCTGGAGGGTGAAAAGAAAACGGAAGCGGAAGCGTACCTGACGGAATGCGCCGAAAACCTGCTGTGCCAGGTGCGGGCAAGGAACCCCCATGCCCATATCGTGTGGGCCTATGGCCTGTGCGGCTGGCAGGTGAAGGATCAGCTGGAAAAAGCCGTGGCAAAGCGCCGCGCGGATGGGGACGGCCGGGTGCATTACCTGGCGCTCACTGACTGCGACGGCGACGTGGGCTCCCGCTGGCATCCCAGCCGGGCCGCCCATCGCAGGGCGGCGCGGGAAATCTGCGATGAATTGAAGAAACTGCTGACATAAAGGAGGCCGCCCCATGAATTATCAGGATCTGAACATTCGCTATGAGGCGTTGATCCGGCAAAAAAACGCCGTCAATCCCCGGTTTTATAACGGCATTTATCAGCGCTGGGTGCGTCCGGTGCTGACAAGGGAGCATATCCCGCCGTTCTGGATGTACGATCCCAATCCGGACACCAATCCGTATATGATGCAGCGCCTGGGCGTCAACGCGGTGTTCAACAGCGGCGCCCTGATGCTGAATGGGAAATTCACCCTGGTGGCCCGGGTGGAGGGTATGGACCGGAAGAGCTTTTTCGCCGTTGCGCAGTCTGATTCCGGCGTGGAAGGCTTCCGCTTCTGGGATGAGCCGGTGCTGCTGCCCGATACGTGCGGCGATGAAACCAACGTGTATGACATGCGTTTGACCCAGCATGAGGACGGATGGATCTACGGTGTGTTCTGCTCGGAGAGCAAGGACACCTCCACCGGCGACCTGTCCGCCGCCACCGCCGCCGCCGGCATCGTGCGCACAAAAAACCTGAAAACCTGGGAGCGGCTGCCCAATCTGATCACCAGACGTTCCCCCCAGCAGCGGAATGTGTGCCTCCATCCTGAATTTGTGGATGGAAAGTACGCTTTCTATACCCGCCCCATGGATGATTTCATTGATACCGGCTCCGGCGGCGGCATCGGGTTCGGCCTGTGCGACGATATTGCGAACGCCGTGATCGACGAGGAGAAAATGACCTCCATCCGCAAATACCACACCATCACCGAGGCCAAAAACGGCGCGGGGGCGGTGCCCATCAGGACGGACCGGGGCTGGATCCACATCGCCCACGGCGTGCGCAACACGGCGGCGGGCCTGAGGTATGTGATTTACGCCTTCGCCACCGCCCTGGACGATCCCGCCCGGGTGATCGCGGAACCGGGCGGCGCGCTGATCGTGCCCCTGGGCCACGAACGGGTGGGAGACGTGAGCAATGTGGTATTCACCAACGGGGCCATTGCGGCGCCGGATGGGCAGGTGTACATCTATTACGCCGCCAGCGACACCCGGCTGCACGTAGCCACCACGGATATCGGCCGGCTCACCGATTATGTGTTCAACACCCCCGCCGATCCCCTGCGCAGCGCGGACTGCGTGCGGCAGCGGATCGACTTTATCCGGAAAAACAAAGCGTATCTGGAAAACAAATGACGGCGCGGTAGCGCAAAGGAGGTTTTTCCCTTGGCTGATATACACCATAGCTATGAGCGGTGGCTGAAGGAAGCGGATCAATCCTTGCAGGCGGAATTACGCGGCATGGACGGCGCCGCCCGGGAGGACGCCTTTTACCGGGATCTGGCCTTCGGCACCGGCGGGCTGCGGGGCGTGATCGGGGCGGGCACCAACCGCATGAACATCCATACCGTGCGCAAGGCCAGCCAGGGCCTGGCGGACTATGTGATCAAGCATTTCACCGCGCAGGACCGGCGCATCGCGGTGAGCTATGATTCGCGCATCCTCAGCGATGAATTTGCCCGCGCCGCCGCCGGGGTGTTCGCCGCCAATGGCATTCAGGCGCTGGTGTATCCCCAATTGATGCCCACGCCCTGCCTGTCCTATGCCGTCCGGGCGCTGCGCTGCGCCGCCGGCATCATGGTCACTGCCAGCCACAATCCCGCCAAATACAACGGATACAAGGTATACGGCGCCGACGGCTGCCAGATCACCACCGAAGCGGCGGCGGAGATCCTGAATGAAATCGGGAAGCTGGATGTCTTTTCCGATATCCAGGCCATGGATTTTGAAGCGGGCCTGCGGGAGGGCAGTATCGCCTGGATCCCCGACGCGGTGTACGACGGGTTCGTGGCGGAGGTGAAGCGGCAATCCTTGCTTGGCGGGGCAGACGTGGACAAAAACGTGGCCATCGTGTATTCCCCCCTGAACGGCACGGGGCTCAGGCCCGTGCTGCGCACCCTCAGGGAGAGCGGCTATACCCATGTAACCGTGGTGAAGGAGCAGGAACAGCCGGACGGCCATTTCCCAACCTGCCCGTATCCCAACCCGGAAATCCGGGAAGCCATGCAATTAGGCCTGGAATATGCTGCCCGGCTGAACGCCGACCTGCTTCTGGCCACCGACCCGGACTGCGACCGGTGCGGCATCGCGGTGCGCACTCCTGCGGGGGAATACCAGCTGCTCACCGGCAATGAAACGGGCATGCTGCTGCTGGATTACGTGTGCAGCCGCCGGGCCGCTCTGGGCATCATGCCGGAAAATCCTGTGCTGGTCAAAACCATCGTAACCACCGACATGGCGGAAAGGATTGCCGCTCAGTACGGGGTGGATACGGTCAACGTGCTGACGGGCTTCAAGTTCATCGGGGAAACCATCGGCAGGCTGGAAGCCGCGGGCCATCCCGAAAGATACATTTTCGGGTTTGAGGAAAGCTACGGATATCTCAGCGGCACGTACGTCCGGGACAAAGACGCAGTGAACGCCGCTTTCCTGATCTGCGAAATGTTTGCCTGGCACAGGCAGCGGGGGATCAGCCTGCTGGACAGGCTGAATCAGCTCTACGATCAATACGGCTATTGCCTGAACACCCTGCACAGCTATGAATTTGAAGGCGCGGCGGGCTTTGATAAAATGCAGCGGATCATGGCTTCCTTCCGTTCCGGTGTCACATCCATCGGCGGCCGGCGGGTGGAAAAGCTGCTGGATTACGCTCCCGGCCTGGATGGGCTGCCCCCGTCCGACGTGCTGAAATTCCGCCTGGCCGGCGGCGCCAGCTGCGTGGTGCGTCCTTCCGGCACGGAACCCAAGCTGAAGATCTATATTTCCGTTTCCGCCCCGGATCGGGATGCCGCTGCCCGGGAGGAAAAGCTGATATCTGATGATCTGGCTCGTTCGATGGCCTGATGAATACCCATGAGATACGCAAGGAGGAAAACGAAGTGAAAAAGCTGCTATGCCTGGCTATGTGCCTGATGCTTGTCCTTCCCTGCCTGACGGCGCTGGGAGAGGCGGTAAAAAAAAATGAAATCACCGTGCCGGAGCTAAGCACCGTGCGTCGCCCTATTCCCGACAATGAAGCCATGACGTTCCTGAAAAAAATGGGCGTGGGCTGGAACCTGGGCAACACGTTTGACGCCACCAAGGGCACCTGGAACGCCAATGCCGACGAAATGACGGTGGAAAGCTCCTGGTGCGGTGTGGAGACCACGGAGCTGGTTTTCGACGCCCTGAAGGAAGCGGGCTTTACCTGCGTGCGCATCCCGGTGTCGTGGCACGATCACGTGTCCGGCCCCGATTATGAAATCAGCGAGCGGTGGCTGAACCGGGTGCAGGAAGTGGTGGACTGGGCGTACAGCCGGGATATGTACGTGATCCTCAACGTCCATCACGACGAGGATCAGTTCCTGCCCACCTCGGCGCACTACGAGGCATCCGCCCACTACATCGAATGCGTCTGGCGGCAGATCGCCCAGCGGTTCCGGGATTATGACGAGCGCCTGATCCTGGAATCCATGAATGAGCCCCGCCTGATGAATTCCAGCTACGAATGGGCGTTCAATCCCGTGGCGCTGGAATGCAAGGACGCGGCGGACTGCCTGAATCGGCTCAATCAGCTGTTTGTGGACACGGTGCGGGCCACCGGCGGCCAGAATGCCAGCCGCTACCTGATGGTGCCCGCCTATGACGCCTCACCGGATAACGCGGTGCGGGATTCCTTCATCCTGCCCACGGACACGGCGGACAATAAAATCATCGTATCGGTGCACGCCTATACACCCTATTCCTTTGCCCTGCAGAAGGACGGCAAGAAGGATTTCAATTATCGCGCGGCGGCGGATACCCGGGACATCATCCTGTTCATGAACGCCGTTTATGACCGCTATATCACCCAGGGCATTCCCGTGGTGATCGGCGAGTACGGCGCCTTGATGAAGAAGGAAAACGCGTCGGTGAATAACCTGCAGGCCCGGGTGGACTGGACGGCGTTCTATGTGGCGGCGGCCAGCGCCCGCAACCTGCCTTGCCTGTGGTGGGACAACCACGCCTTCAATGGCGGCGGCGAATTGTTCGGCCTGCTGAACCGCCGAAACGGCCAGATCGTGTTCCCCGAAATCGTGGAGGCCATCATGGCCTACGCCGGCTGGGATAATCTGCCCGATATGCAGTAAAATTTTCCTTGCCACTGCGCCTGTTTCCAGTTATAATGTGAGTGTTCTGACGCTCCATCAACGCGAATGAAGAAAGGATGAAACCATCATGGGCAAGTATCAGATGATCGCCCCCGCCCTCCCCAATGTTCCCTGGCAGGAAAAGCCCGCCGGCCATATCAACGGCCCCCTGTGGCGCTATACCGATAACCCCATCATTGACCGCAATCCGCTACCCGGCGTGGCCCGAATCTTCAATTCCGCCGTCATGCCCTATGACGGGAAATTCGTGGGTGTGTTCCGTGGGGAGCAGACCAACGGCGTGCCCTATATTTATCTGGGCTGGAGCAAGGATGCCATCCATTGGGATTTCGAGCCTGAAAAGATCCCCTTTGTGGACGCGGAAGGAAAGCCCTTCATGCCCATCTACGCCTATGATCCCCGATTGGTGAAGGTGGAGGATACCTACTATGTGATCTGGTGTCAGGATTTTTACGGCGCGGCCATCGGCGTGGCCAAGACGAAGGATTTCAAAACCTTCGTTCGCATTGAAAATCCCTTCCTGCCCTTCAACCGCAACGCGGTGCTGTTCCCCCGGAAGGTGCACGGCAATTTCATGATGATGTCCCGGCCTTCCGATTCCGGCCACACCCCCTTCGGCGACATTTTCATCAGCGAAAGCCCCGACATGGAATTCTGGGGACACCATCGCCACGTGATGAGCCGGGGCAACAACTGGTGGGAGGGCCTCAAGATCGGCGGCGGCGCAGCGCCCATCGAGACCAGCGAAGGATGGCTGCTGTTCTACCACGGCGTCACCCAGACCTGCAACGGGTATGTGTACTCCATCGGCGGCGCGATCCTGGATATCGACCAGCCCTCCGTTGTGAAGTATCGCTGCCAGAATTATCTGCTCACCCCCGAGCAGTGGTTTGAGGAGCGGGGCTTCGTGCCCAACGTCACTTTCCCCTGCGCCACGCTGCACGATCCCGAAAGCGGCAGGATCGCCGTGTTCTACGGCGCGGCGGACAGCTATGTGGGCCTGGCCTTCGGTTATCTGGACGAAATCATCGACTATATCAAGGACAACAGCAAGGTCACTTCCGACGACACCGAAATCGGCCGCCGCTGAGCGCCGGCATCAAAAAACCGGCAGGCGCAGCGGGTACGCTGCCTGCCGGTTCATTCCATCCGTGAGCGGATACGCGAGAGAACATGACATCCCCGCAGATATACCGAACCGCCTCCGGGCCGATATGGGCCGGAGGCGGTTCCTGTTATGATCCGAAGAGCAGGATCTCAAGGCAGCGCTTTCACGGCCGCTTCCGCCTGTTCCATGATCCGAACGACATCATCGCTGAACCGGTCAAATGCCGGATCCTCCGTCTGCAATTCGGGATGGGTCAGGAAGTATTGCACGCATTCCCGGGCAGCCTGGTCAAACCGCTTTTTCGGCTGATAGGCAGGCACCAGGCGGTGCAGCAGCGTGTTGTCAAAAATCACGGTATTGGATTTATCGCCCAGCAAGCCGCCCTCAAAATCATAGTTTTTGTACTGCATCAGCAGCGCGGTGGGCACATAGCAGGGCTTGTATTCCGCCCCTGCGGCACGGGCCACGGCCTGCATGATCTGGTTCCAGGTGAGCAGCTCTTCCCCGGTGATCTGCACAGCCTGGCCGATGGCGTGGATATTGCCCATCAGGCCCACGAAGGCGGGCGCAAAATCGTCGCTGTGCAGCACGGCCCACAGGCTGCTGCCGTCCCCGGGCATCAGCACCTTTTTGCCGTCCATCATGCGCTTGAGCACCTGCCAGGGCCCTTTGTCCCCGTGGATGGCCAGGGGCAGGGAGCGCCAGCTAAAGGTGTGGCTGGGCCGGACGATGGTGATGGGGAAGCCGTTTTCCCGGTATTCCCGCATCAGCAGTTCCTCAATGGCGATTTTGTTGCGGGAGTATTCCCAATGGGGATTGGAGAGCGGCGTGGCTTCGGTGATCACGGGGGAGGACAGGGGCTTTTGATAGGCGGAAGCGGAGCTGATGAACATATACTGGTCGGTCTTGCCCCTGAACAGGCGAATATCACGCTCCGCCTGAGCGGGCACAAAGGCGATGAAATCGCATACCACGTCATAATGCTCCTGCGCAATGGCCTTCGCCACGGCCTGTTCGTCGTTCACATCCAGGATCAGGGATTGGGCGCCGGGCACGTCGCCGGCGCGGTTGCCGCGGTTGAGCAAGGTCAGTTCCCACCCCTGGGAAACGAGCAGGCGTGAAATAGAAGTGCTGATCACGCCGGTACCGCCGATAAACAATGCTTTCATCCGAATCTCTCCTTTTTTTGTGGTGAAGGATATTTGTTACCATGATACTGCCGCTCCCGGGAAAAAGCAAGCCGGAAGCGGCGGATCTCAGCGCGGGGCATTCATCATTTTTTCCAGGGCGGTGATCAGGGCGATCTTTCCGTGGACGTAGGTCAGGCCCCCCTGGAGATACACGGTGTACGGCGCCCGCATGGGGGCGTCGGCAGAAAGCTCGATGGACGCGCCGGAAACAAAGGTGCCCGCCGCCATGATCACCTGATCGGTGTAGCCGGGCATATCCCAGGGCTCCGGCACGGCGCTGCCGTCGATGGGGGAGGCCGCCTGAATGCCCTGGACGAAGGCGATCAGCTTCTGCGGATCGCCCATTTCGATGGCCTGGATGATATCCGCCCGGGGGGCGTCGAAGGCGGGGGTGGTTTTCATGCCCAGCAATTCACAGGCACGGGCGGCCAGGATGGCCGTTTTCAGGGCCTGGGTGACGGTGTGAGGGGCGAGGAACAGGCCCTGGAAAAAAGGCTGATAGCTGGCGGCGTAGCTGCCCACCTCCCGGCCAAGGCCCGGTGCGGTCAAACGCGCCTCGATCCTTTCCACGGCCCGCTGCGTTCCCGCGAGATACGCGCCCGTGGGGGCCAGGCCGCCGCCGGGGTTTTTGATGAGGGACCCTACGCACACGTCCGCGCCGAAATGGGTGGGCTCCCGATCGGTGATGAATTCGCCGTAGCAGTTATCCACCATGACGAACACGTCCGGCCGCGCTTCGTGCACGGCGCTGATCAGCGGCTGCATCTCCTCGGGCCGCAGGGAGGCGCGCCAGGCATAGCCCCGGCTGCGCTGGATGAGCACCACCCGGGTTTCGGGCCGCAGGGCCCGCAGTACAGCGGGCACGTCGATTTTCGATTGGTTTTCGGTCATTTCCACCTGGGAATAGGCCACGCCCATTTCCTTCAGGCTGCCCGGCGCATTGCCGGAAAGGCCGATGACGGTTTCCATGGTATCGTAAGGCGAACCCGTGGCGGACAGAAGATGATCCCCCGGCAGCAGCAGCCCAAACAGGCACAGGGAAAGCGCCGCGGTGCCGCAGGCGACGGAAGGCCGCACGATGGTGCTTTCCGCCCCGAAAAGCCGGGCGAACACCCTTTCCAGCTTGTCCCGGCCGATATCATCGTAGCCGTAGCCGGTGGTGGGGGCAAAATGCCGGGTGGCGATATCCTCGGCCTGGAAGGCCGCCAGCACCCGGCGGGTGTTTTTGATTTCATTTTCCTCCAGGGCGGCGAAAACAGGCGCGCAGTCCCGCTCCGCCCGGGAAATCAAAGACTGAATATCCATGCGCATCATTCCTTCCGATCGTTTTCACAGATGCGGTCAGCCAGAGGCTCCAAAGGCTCTCCCGGCTGCCAGGGCAGCCATTGGATGCGCTGATCCCGGCGGAACCAGGTCAATTGCCGCTTGGCGAAATGACGGGTGCGAAGCTTTATGAGGCTGACAGCGTCGGGCAGCTTCATTTCTCCGTTTAGCACGGGCCAAAGCTCCTTATAGCCCAGGCCCTGCATGCTCTGGGCGTCGGGGGACAAGCCGCCGTCCCGGAGCTTTTTCACTTCTTCCAGCAAGCCCTGACGCATCATTTCATCCACCCGCCGGTCCACCCGGGCGTAGAGCGCGTCCCGGGGCAGATCGAGGGCGTACAGATGGAAATCGTAGGGGCTGTCCTCCGGCCCCGGCATTTCCTGCCGGGACAGGGGCACGCCGGTCAGGTCGTACACCTCCAGAGCGCGCACCACCCGCCGCACGTCGTTGGGGTGGAGCCTTTGCGCGGAGGCGGGATCGACCCGCTTGAGTATGTCATGCAGGGCTTCCACACCCTGCGTGTCGGCGATTTCGTGATACCTTTTCCGGATTTCCTCGTCGCCGCCCACCGCGCCGTAATCCATGGGCAGGGACAGGGATTGCAGGTACATGCCTGTGCCGCCCACCAGGAGGGGAACCTCCACCTTGTCGATGGTCTCCCGGGCCAACTGGGCGTACTGGGACACGGAAAAGCTTTCGTCCGGGTCCAGAAAGCTGTGCAGATGATGGGGCACCCTGGCTTGCTCTTCCCGGGTGGGCTTGGCCGTGCCGATATCCATGCCCCGGTAAATCTGCATGGAGTCCATGCATAAAATCTCCCCGCCCAGTTGTTCCGCCACCAATAAAGACAGGGCGGTTTTCCCGCTGGCGGTGGGGCCCACAATGCCCAGAACGCGCTTTTTCTCTTTCATACACGCTCTCTCTTCATCCCTGGATGCGCCGGAACCGCTTTTCCAGTTCATTCCTCGTGAGCTGCACCATGAGGGGCCGGCCGTGGGGGCAGGTGGGGGTCACCTTCTGCTCGATCACGTCCCGGATGAGCTCCGCCACGCTTTCCATGGGCAGCCGTTCGCCGCCCTTGACCGCGTGCTTGCAGGCTATTTGGATCACCCGGCTGGTGCGGTCGGCGGGCGCGGCGGAGGGATTGTCCATGAGTTCGTCCAGGGCTTCCCGGAGGCAGCCTTCCGCCTGGGGATGGCCCAGAATGATGGGCACGCCGCGCAGCTGCACTGCTCCGTCCCCGAAGGGGGACAGATCGAAGCCCGCACGCTGAAGAATGGCTTCATTCTCTTCATAGCAGGCGTATTCGGCGGGAGAAAGCTGCACCGCCAAAGGCACCAGCAGCGCCTGACTGGCGGGGGCGGAGGCCGTTTCCCGCATAAACCGTTCGTACAGCAGCCGCTCATGGGCGGCATGCTGATCGGAGAGGATCAGCAGATCGCCGTATTCCATGAGGATGTAGGTGTTGAATACCACCCCGATCACCCGGATGGGCGTGCGGCTGAATTGCTCCTGAACCGGGGGGGCCTCCGTCTGATCCGCCTGCGGCGCGGGGGCGGGGAAAGCCTGCTGCGATGCGGCGGGCATGACGGGCGCGGGCGGCAGCAGGGAAGCGCCGCTGTCCCGCAGGGCGGACGCGGGCCGCTGGACGGGCAGCGCCGGGGCGGGACGCGGCTTCCGGGGTGGGGGAGCCGGATCAAAGGTGGGCAGCGCGCCATCCTCCGTAAAGGCGGACAGACGGCTGGCGGGGGACGGCGGACTGAGGGGCGGCGTGCCTTCGGGCGGCGGAGCGGATTCCGTGATCTGCACCCGGGCTGGGGCGGGCTGGGGCGCTTCCCCCTGGGGCCGCACAAACAGGGGTGGAATGGGCGGCGCGGCGTTGGTGGCCGTCAGCGCTTCAAACACGATGGTTTCCAACGCTTCCCTTACGCCCCGTTCGTCCTGGAACCGCACCTCCCACTTGTTGGGGTGCACGTTCACATCGGCGCGCTCAAAGGGCATGGTCAGGTGCAGCACGCACAGGGGGAAGCGGCCGATGGTGACCCGCTGGCGGCAGGCGTTTTCCACCGCGGAGCACAGCAGCGGGCTTTTCATGGCACGTCCGTTCAGAAAAAACAGCTCGTGGCTTCGGTTGCCCCGTCCGGCGTCGCCCACGCCCACATAGCCGGATATGCCGACGCCGTTCATGGTGCCCTCAACGGGGGTCATCAGCTTCAGGGTGTCCAGGCCGTAGACGCTCATGATGGCGCTGTCCAGCTTGCCGTCGCCGGCGGAAAAATAAATCAGCTTGCCGTCCGCCATGAAGCGGAAGGAAATGGCGGGGTGGCTGAGGATCAGCCGGGCCATCAGGTCGCTTACCGCGGCGGTTTCGGCGGCGGGCTTTTTCAGGAATTTCCGGCGCACCGGCGCGTTGTAAAACAGGTCCTTCACCGTGAAGGCCGTCCCCTCCGGGCAGGCGGCGTCCTGGATTTCCAGCATTTCGCCGCCCTCGTTGCGCACCCGCACGCCCATCTCCTGGCCCCGCGCGCGGGTCTGGCAGGTGACCTTGGCGACCGCGGCGATGGAGGCCAGGGCCTCGCCCCGGAACCCCAGGGAGCGCACGCCGTAGAGGTCCTCGGCGGTGCGGATCTTGCTGGTGGCGTGGCGGGCGAAAGCCAGGCGGATGTCGGAGGGCGGGATGCCGCTGCCGTTGTCCGTCACCCGGAAGGAGGATACGCCCCCCTCTTTGATGTCCACGGTGATGGCGGTGGCCCCGGCGTCCATGCTGTTTTCCACTAATTCCTTGATGGCGGCGGCGGGCCGCTCCACCACCTCGCCCGCGGCGATCTGGCCGATCACGTCGGGGGGCAATTGACGGATGGCGCGCGGTTCATTCATCTGTGCTCACCTTGCTTTCATGATTGCGGATAGAATGCTGCAAGCGGGATTTACAGCTTCATGGCTTTTTCCTTCAGCAGGAACAGCTTGTTCAGCGCGTCGATGGGGGTCATGGACAGCACGTCCATGGCGCGGATCTCCTCGATGAATTCCGTTTTCTGGTATTCCATCAGGTCCACCTGCTCGTTTTTCTTTTTGTGGCCCGCGCCCAGAATGTTCTGGCCGATGGTGACGTTGTTCACGTTGTTGACTTCCAGCCTGGCCTGGATCTCCTGGGCCCTGGCCACCACCGGCCGGGGCACCCCGGCCAGGTGCGCCACATAAACGCCGAAGGATTTATCAGCGCCGCCGGGAACGATCTTGCGCAGGAAGATGACCTCCTCGCCGTGCTCCTTCACCGACACACAGTAGTTTTTCACGCCCTCCAGGTGTCCTTCCAGCTCGGACAATTCATGATAATGGGTGGCGAACAGGGTTTTCGCGCCGGATTTTTTCCGGTCAGCCAGGTATTCCACCGCCGCCCAGGCGATGGACAGGCCGTCGAAGGTGCTGGTGCCGCGGCCGATCTCGTCCAGGATCACCAGGGATCTGTCCGTGGCGTTGCGCAGGATATAGGCCATTTCGCTCATTTCCACCATGAAGGTGGATTGGCCCGTGGCCAGGTCGTCCGACGCGCCGACGCGGGTATACACCCCGTCCACCAGGCAGATGCTGGCGGCGCTGGCGGGCACGAAGGAGCCCATGTGGGCCATCAGGGTGATCAGCGCCACCTGGCGCATGTAGGTGCTTTTGCCGGCCATGTTGGGGCCGGTGATGATCTGCATGCGGTGGTCGCCGGTATCCAGATGGGTATCGTTGGGCACAAAGCCCTGATCCGGCAGGGCGGCCTCCACCACGGGATGGCGGCCGTCCTTGATGTCGATCACGCCATCGTTGGTGATCTGAGGCCGGGTGTAGTGATTGATCAGCGCCACCCGGGCCAGGGATAAAAGCGCGTCCAGGGTCTTATAAGCCAGGGCGGTGGACTGCAGCCGGCCCATATTGTCGCTGATCTGATCGCGGATATCCTCAAACAGCTGCATTTCCAGCTTGGCGGCTTGCTCCTGGGCGCCGGTCAGCTTGCTTTCGATTTCACGCAGCTCGTCGGTCGTGAACCGTTCGCTGTTGGCCAGGGTCTGGCGGCGCTGATACCGCAGGGGCACCAGGCCGTAATTGGATTTGGTGACCTCGATATAATAGCCGAACACCCGGTTGTACTGGATACGCAGGTTCTTGATGCCCGTTTCTTCCCGCTCCCGGGCCTCCAGATCCATCAGCCACTGCTTGCCCTCGGTGGAGGCCCGGCGCAGCTCGTCCAATTGCAGGTTATACCCCGCCCGGATGATGTTGCCGTCGGATAAAAGCAGGGGCGCGTCCGGGGAAATGCCCCGGCGCAAAAGGTCGGTCAGCTCGGGCAGGGGATCCAGCAATTCCCGCAGGAAGGCCAGGGCGTCCCCCGCGATTCCGCCCAGCAGCTTCAGCACCTCCGGAGCCCGCTCCAGCGAACGCAGCAGGCTCAGGCAGTCCCGGGCGTTCAGGGTGTGATAAGACACCTTGGACAAAAGCCGCTCCATGTCATACACCTGGCGCAATTGATCCCGCAGGTTTTCAGACAGCACATGCTGATCGTACAGCGCCGCCACGGCGGCCAGCCGGGCCTCGATCTTCTCTCTGGACAACAGCGGCTTTTCCACCCAGGAGCGCAAAAGACGCCCGCCCATGGCCGTCACCGTTTCATCCAGGACGGACAGCAGCGACCCCTTCGCCGTGCGGCCCCGGATGGTTTCCGTGAGCTCCAGGTTGCGCCGCGTAGCGGCGTCCAGGGGCATCACGTCGCCCTTTTCCTGCACCCGGATCCGGGCGATATGCCGGAGGGAATTTTTCTGGGTTTCATTCAGATAGCGCATCAGCGCGCCGGCGGCCTGGGCGGCGGCCGCCATGCTTTGATCCAGCCCCAGGGCGATGAGGGAGGACACCCGGAAGTGATTCAGCAGCGTTTCCCGGGCGTTCTGGCTCTGGTACGCGGCGGCGGTGTAGCCGCGGCACGGCAGGGCGGAGCAGGGCTGCACCGCGTCCGCGGCGTTGGTGATGATTTCCCCGGGGGCGATGGCGTCCAGCGCGCTTTTCAAGGCGGCGGGCTTGTTTTCCATCTGCTGCACGAAAAATTCGCCGGTGGATACATCGCAGGCCGCCACGCCGCAGCGCTTGCCATTGATGCAGACGGAGCACAGGAAATTGTTGCGTTTCTCCCCGATGACGGCGGAATCGGTCAGGGTGCCGGCGGTGACGATGCGGATGATGTCCCGGCTGACCAGCCCCTTGGCCAGGGCCGGGTCCTCCATCTGTTCGCCGATGGCCACCCGATAGCCCTTTTCCACCAGACGGGACACATACGTGTCTACCGCGTGATAGGGCACGCCGCACATGGGCGCCCGCTCCGCCAGCCCGCATTCCTTGCCTGTGAGGGTCAGTTCCAGCTCGCGGCTGGCAGTGAGGGCGTCGTCGAAAAACATTTCATAAAAATCGCCCACGCGGAAAAACAGCAGCGTATCCGGGTTCTGGGCCTTGAGCTGCATATACTGCTGCATCATGGGGGAGAGGGTGGCCATAGGCGATGCTCCTTTGCGTGGAAATTCGGGGAGAAAGGGGAAAGAACAGGTGATGAAGATAAACCACGGCGCATCATTGCTGGCAATCAGCCCCGGCGGCCTGAAATCAGACGCCGGGGCCGAAAAACCTGCCGGTCAGGGCTTGGGCAGATAGAATTCGCCGGAAATGGTGGTTGCGCCATCGTTGAAGGAGCCCTCAAAGGTAAACCAGAGGCTATCCGCATCGGAAAGGATGATTTCCATTTTGAAGAAGTCCTTTTTTCCATTGCTTTGCAAATGCCCATCGTAGACCAGAGAATCATTCAGGGTAAGGAAATAAACGGTTTTATCCGGATGGTCGCGGGTGATATCAATGACCTGGCCCGTACGCACGTCGTTGGAGAACTTGATATTAACTATGTTCGGATCCTTGGCAACCGGGAATACGTTCAGCGTATGATAACCCCTGTAATAACCGTTGATTTCAGCGCTGGAGTAAGCGCAGAGATTGCCGTTGTAATACAGCCGTCCTTCGCCCAGCTTCAGGGGCTCCTCTTCCGTGATGGCGGCCTTTTCCATTTCCAGGCCCTTCTGCACCATCAGCATGATAAAGCCGCTGTAATTGGGCACAAGAATGGCCTTCAAATCGCCCGCAGTGATGATATAGGCGATGATGCCGTCGATGTGGCTGGAGGTCCATTTCAGGCCCCGGTTCGTGCAGGCGTTCAGATAATCGCTGGTCAGGTCGCCCCAGTTATTCACCAGGGGGAAGGTGTATACGTCATAGGTCAGCCCATCGTCGGGGAATACGAAGTTGGTCTGGTTCAGGGTAGCTTCCACATTGTAATTGGTTCCGGGGTTGGGCAGCGCGGGCACTTCGGGCACAGGGGTGGTGGCAATCACGGGCAGAGAGGCCAATCCCTGCAGGGGAGCCGATAGCATGCACAGGATAAAGAGTACAGACAGCAGTTTTTTCATGGTTTTCCTCCTTTGATGTTTTTTTGCTCGTTACCATGGAAAAAAACGGTCGTGTGGGAAACAGAGAACGGAAAAAGGACAGACGATGAAAGAAACCTCCTTTCATGGGAAATACTGGTATTGCCGTTGGGTGATGGTGCCTTTGCCCTTGCAGGAGGGGCAGGCCTTGTCGCAGTCTACCCGCTGACCATATAGGGTGATATATCCCATTCCGCGGCAGATGGGACAGACGCCGTTCACGCAGTTGGGACAGTCCACTTCCACAGTCACCCATCGCCACTCGCCGGATGAGACAGTGGGAGCGGGCTCTGCTGTGGGGAGGGGCGTTGCGATCGGCGTAGGGGAGGACGTCGGGGCCGGTGACCACGGAACAAAGCCGAACCGCACGGGAGTGAGCAGCAGCATAAAGCCCTGATAATCGTAGAACAGGAAATTCCGTCCGTTGCCGCGGCCAAAGCAGAGACAGGCGTTGCCCTCCACGCCGGTCATCTCCGTTGGATAAGCATATTCCGCTTCCATACGGCGCTGATACTGCGCGATAAAACCGTCCAGATCCCGGGGCGGGTCGTATCGGTAGGCGAAATACAGGTCCGTATCGCCAAACAGGGGATCGGTAAAGGACCAATCGTCATAGAGCAGAACGCCTGGAACGCCCGTCAGCTCCGCGGGATCCAGAAAATCGCCCGAAGGGCGGGGGGAGGGGATCTCCGCGGAGGCCCACGGCATCGTCAGCAGCAGAATAAGAAGAATGCTTCCGATTTTTTTCATGGCGGTTTTCTCCTTGCGTGTGTTTGCCCATCAGCCGCATCCGGAGCAGCCGGCGCAATTGCCGCTGCAGCCGCCCGCGGCGGCGCCGTTGGGGTTCAGCACGGAGGACAGCTCCGCGTTCACCTGGTTCATCATGGCGGTGAAGGTGCGCCGCGCGCCCTGGAGCGCCTGGTACATGGGCTGCTGCTTCAATTGCTCCTGGGCTTCGTCCAGCTCCCTGCTCAGGTCACCGATTTTTTCAAAATTCGGCTCCTTTTTCAGGGTTTCCTCCTCGATCTGGCGATGGATCTCATGGTAACGCGCAAAATAGGCGGTGAGGGCCTCGTCCTGGGTGGCGGCGTCCTCGGTGGCCCGGAGGGTGATGTATTCGGGGGACTGGGCGATGATCCCGGCCAATTCCCGGGCTTTTTCGATCACTGACTGACTCATGTCTGTTTCTCCTTTCATCGGATGATTTTATCTTGCCGGAAACCAGGCCGTTAATTCCCCGGAGATGAGCGCATGCCCAAGAGGGGAAGGATGGTTCCAGTGGCTCAGCAGGTTGAGCAGATTCCCGTGCTCGTTCACTTCATGTTCAAAGGCCGCAAAGCTGTCGGCGAGGCCCACCTGATACTCCCCGGCCAGGCGGCGGATCTGCTGCGCGTGCTTTTCCAGCGCGTGCCACTCATCGGACTGAGAAAACCAGCTTTGATCCCAACTGGGGGTCAGGAGAATCACGGGGATCCGGCGGTCGAGCGATTTTTCGATCATTTCCCGCCAGGCGTTTTCCGCCTGCTCCAGGGTCAGGCCGCGGTCGTTCAGGCCGTAGTCGATGGTGACAAGATCGGGCTTATGGCACAGCACGTCCGCTTCAAAGCGCGCCGCGCCGCGGTCGGAGGCTTCCCCGCCGACGGCGGTGACGATGACGTTGATCACGGCGTAAGGGAAACGCTGGCTCAGCGTCCGGTACATCAGATGCGGGTAAGCGTGGAAAGAGTCCACAAAGGGCGTGCACGCGTACCCAGCCGGCACGCTGTGCCCGTGGCACACCAGGCTGACGGCGCGGTTGTCCGGCCAGCGGCGCGCGAGGGCATCGCACAGCGGGGCGAGATACTGGTGTTTCTGCGGAATGGGCATAGACTTGGCCTCCGTATATTCCGATCAGCGATCGTCCCGGCGCGGTCACGCGCCTTGCATCTGCCCCCTGAGGGTGGTTTTGCTTGCGGCGGTGATCCTGACGGGGACGATTTTGCCGATCATTTCCGATGAACCCTCAAAGTTGACGCTGATGTTCCGGCTGGTTTTGCCGGTGAATTGCTTTTCGTTCCGGCGGCTCTGACCGGTGACCAGCACGGATTCGGTTTTTTCGATCATTTCGGCGAAGCGCTTCTGCGTCATTTCCTCCTGCAGGGCGATGAGCCGCTCAATGCGTTCCGTGGCCAGGGCGGGATCGATCCGCCCCGGCATTCCGGCGGCCCGGGTGCCCACCCGGGGGGAATAGATGAAGGTGAAGGCGCTGTCGAAGCAGACCTGACGCACCAGATCCATGGTATCCTCAAAATCCTGATCGGTTTCTCCGGGGAAGGCCACGATCAGATCGGTGGTGAGGCCCACGTCCGGGGCGGCTTTGCGGATCTTTTCAACTTTTTCCAGGTACGATTCCCGGGTGTAGCGCCGGTTCATGGCCTGAAGGATGGCGTTGCTGCCCGACTGCACCGGCAGATGCAGATGCCGGCACAGGACGGGATTTTCAGCGAATTCCGCGATCAGCTCGTCAGACAGGTCCTTGGGGTGGCTGGTCATGAAGCGGACGCGGGGGATGCCGGTCTGGCTGATGCGGCGGAGCAATTGGGGGAAGGTGATGCCGCCCGGCGTGTCGTTTCCGTAGGAATTCACGTTCTGCCCCAGCAGCATGATTTCCTGAACGCCCTGCTTCTGCAGCCCCTCCACTTCCCGCAGGATATCGTCGGCGCTGCGGCTGCGCTCCCGGCCGCGCACATAGGGCACGATGCAGTAGGAGCAGAAATTGTTGCAGCCGTACATGATGGTGACGTAGCTTTGAAAGGGGGATTCCCGGCGGATGGGCAGCCCTTCGATCAGGGTGGACTGCTCCTGCGGCACGGCCACCGTGCGGCGGCGGGTGTCCACGGCGCGGTAGAGCAATTCCGGCAGCCGGTAGATGTTGCCGGTGCCGAAGGCCACGTCCACAAAGGGATACTGGCGCAGGATCTTTTCCGCCATGCCGGGCTCCTGCACCATGCAGCCGCACACGCCGATGAGCATGCCCGGCCGCTGCTTTTTGATTTCCTTCAGCCACGTCACGTTGCCCAGGGCCTTGCGCTCGGCGTTGTCCCGGATGCAGCAGGTGTTGTGCAGCACGAAATCCGCTTCCTCCCGGGTGGGGGCGGGGGTCATGCCCATTTCCTCCAGCATGCCCGCCAGCTTTTCAGAGTCGTGAACGTTCATCTGGCAGCCGTAGGTGACGATATGATAGGTGCGGGGCCGATCCGGCAAATGGGCAAATTCCCGGGCAAAGCGCCGCTGCGCTTCCATTTCTTCGGGGGAGATGCGGATGGTTTGTTCTCTTTCCATGTTCATTCCTCGCTGTTGGCCGCGTCCTCCGGCGGGAGGAGGGAATCGGGCGCGTCGGTTTTCTTGCGGGTCATTTCCATCAGGCCCAGGGCGGTGAAGCCGTGCAGGGTGGTTTTCACCGGATCGTCCCGCAGGGCGTCCAGCAGGGCCTGGGTCACCGCGGCGCGGCTTTCGTCGCTTTGCATATCCACAAAATCAATGATGATGATGCCGCCCAGGTTCCTCAGGCGGCAAAGCCGGGCGATTTCCCTTGCGGCTTCCCGGTTCAGGGCCAGGAAGGTGCTTTCCGCGCCGGTTTTTTTGCCAGTATACTTGCCGCTGTTCACGTCGATGACGGTCAGGGCCTCGGTTCGGTCGATGACGAGGTACCCGCCGCAGTCCAGCCAGACCTTCCGCTGGAGGGATTTTTTCAGCTTGTCCCGGACATTGTACAGGTCAAATGGATGGGGACAGGATTTCACGGGGATGGAGAAGGCCGGCAGGGCCGCGGGATCATCCGTCAGGATTTCATCCACCGTGCCCTGCTCATCCCGCAAAAGGCGGGCGAGGGCATCCTCCCGGTTTCGGAGCAGCCCGGGCCCCGCGGCGCTTTTTTTCCGATCCAGCACGCGGTCCCACGCCTGACACAATTCCCGGATTTCCCCGCGGAGGACGCTGTCCTCCATTCCGCTGCTTTCAGCCCGCATCACCAGGCCCATGCCGGTAGGAGCCAGACGGGCGGCGGTTTCGGCCAGGCGTCTGCGCGTTTCCTCATCCTGAATGCGTTTGGATACGGAAATCTTCTGCGACAGGGGGGTCAGGATCGTATACCGCCCGGCCAGGGAAACATCGGCGGTGAGATAGGGGGCCTTGCCGCCCAGCGGCGGCTTTTTCACCTGCACCGGCAGCATATCGCCGGAGCGGGGCGGGGAAACGCACTCCGAAAAGGGCAGGAACCCCACCTGATCCCGACCCAGCTTCACGAAGGCCGCCTCCATGCCCTTCACAATCCGGTCCACCCGGCCCAGATAGATTTGCTCTGCCTCCACCGCGTCCGGCATTTCCCGGGAAAAGTGCAGCAGGCGCTTGTCCTCCATCAGGGCGATTTCCCTGTGCCCGTCCAGGGTTTCGATCAGCACGCGCTTCATAGCGTTTCCAGGGGGACGAACGCCCCGTCCCTTTCTCCCAGCAGCTGCGTGCGCGTCACCAGGGCCCGGGGACGCGCCATCCCCGCGAATTCAAACAGGGAGGACAAAAGCAGATCGGGCTTGCAGGTGGCCTTTTCGCACAGCGCCAAGGTGAAGCGCAGGACGCTGCCCCGCAGGGACAGATCATAAATCATGGGCCGGATATCACAGGGCTTTAAGCCCGTCTTGGTTTTGCGGATGGCGGGGATCTCCTCCTGGGCCAGGAACGCGGAGATTTTTTCTTCCAGTCCGTCCGGCACGGTCTCCAGCTGCGCCTCGTACATGGCCGCCGTCAAAAGCGCCATGGGGGCGGGATGGCGGTCGTCCGCCGGGCGGCATTCCAGGCAGGGCAGATCCGGCGGCAGGGCGGAGGAGAGCTTTTGCATGAATTCATCCGCCGTCATGTCCCGGGCGATGGGGACCTCCATGATTTCCCTTTGTCCCGGCATGCCCACGCTGAGCGGTGCGGCGAAGGACAGCAGAATGTGGGGGTTGAAGCCCTGGGAATAGCACAGCGGCAATCCGCTTCGGCGCAGGGCGCGCTGCATCGCGCGCATCAGGTCCAGATGGCCGATGTGGCGCAGGCGGGGCGCTTTTTCAAACACGACGATCATTTTCATATCGGCACCCCCCTCAGTCAAACAGCGGCGCGGAGGCTTGATCCGTATCCCTGAGCGGCGGATGCTTCACCCAATCGCACACGCCCCAGGTGTGCAGCCCACAGCCGTTGCAGCCGCGGCGGCAATCCCGGGTGGTTTCCCCCCGCTTGGCTTTTTCGTTTTCCTTTTTCAGGTATTCCTGGCTGACGCCCGCGTCGATGAACTGCCAGGGCAGCAATTCATCGTAGGGCCGCTCCCGGTAGGCGTAGAAATCCGGGGTCAGGCCGCAGTCGGCGAACGCGCCCAGCCATTGATCGAATTTGAAGTATTCATTCCAGCTGTCCAGGCGGCAGCCCCGCTTCCAGGCGGCGTAGATCACATCGCCCATGCGCCGGTCGCCCCGGGATACGCAGGCCTCCAGCATGGATAATTCGCTTTCGTGCCAGTTGAAATGCACGCTTTTCAGCTTCAGGTACTGGCGCAGGGCGGCCTGCTTTTCGTGCACCGTTTCGATGGTGTCCTGGCCGGCCCACTGGAAGGGCGTGAAGGGCTTGGGCACGAACACCGAGGCGCTGGCCGTCACCTTCACCCCGTTTTTGCTGCGTTTTTCCTTGGGAAGGGCGTAATAGGCGTCCACCACCTTTTTCGCCAGGCGGCCGATGCCCTGCAGATCCTCGTCCGTTTCGGTGGGCAGGCCCATCATGAAGTAGAGCTTCACGCTGCTCCAGCCGCACTCGAAGGCGTCGGTGACGGACCGGATCAGGTCCTCCTCCGTGACGCCCTTGTTGATCACGTCGCGAAGCCGCTGGGTGCCCGCCTCCGGGGCCAGGGTGAGGCCGGAGCGCTTTACCTGCTGGGTCTCTTCCAGGGACTGCTTGACGATGTTGTCGATGCGCATGCTGGGCAGGCTGACGCCCACGCGCTTATCCCGGTAGCGGTCCATCAGCGCCTGGATCAGCTGGGGCAGGCAGGGATAATCCCCGCTGGACAGGGAGGACAGGCTCATTTCCTCATAGCCGGTGGCCTGCTGCAATTGATCCGCCAGCTCCAGCAGACGCTCCATGCTGCGCTCCCTGACCGGGCGGTACAGCATGCCGGCCTGACAGAAGCGGCAGCCCCGGGTGCAGCCCCGCATGATTTCCAGCACCATCCGGTCGTGAACGATTTCGGTGTAGGGAACGGGGATGGCGGTGGGGTACACCGCGGCGGACAGGTCCTTCACCACCCGCTTTTTCACCACCGCCGGGGCCGCCGGATCGTTGGGCGCGAAAGATTTCAGCGTGCCGTCGTCATTGTAGGAAACGTCGTATAGGGAGGGCACATACACGCCTTCCAGCCTGGCCAGATTGCGGAAAATGTCTTTCTTCGGGAGCCCCGCCTCCCGTCCGTCCCGAATCACGTCGATCAGCTCGTGCATCACGTCCTCCCCGTCGCCGATCATATAGGCGTCGATGAAGGGGGCCAGGGGCTCGGGATTGAAGGCGCAGGGGCCGCCCGCCACGATGATGGGATCGTTTTCAGCCCGGTCCCGCGCATAGGCGGGAATATGGGAAAGGTCCAGCATCTCCAGGATGTTGGTGTAGCTCATTTCGTATTGCAGGGTAAAGCCGATGATCTGGAAATCCCGCAGCTCATGGCGGGTTTCCAGCGAGAAAAGGGGCAGGCTTTCCGCCCGCATCAGATCGGCCATGTCCGCTCCGGGCATGAACACCCGTTCGCACAGGGCGTCCGTCCGGCGATTGATCAGGTCGTAGAGAATCTTCATGCCCAGGTGGCTCATGCCGATTTCATAGGTGTCGGCAAAGCAGAAGGCGAAGGTGGAGCGCACGGCGGCCCAATCCTTCACCACGGCGTTCATTTCGCCGCCTGTGTAGCGCGCGGGCTTCTGCACCATTTCCAGCAGCCTCTCCAGCTTCAGGTTGTCTTGCTCGTTCAAGGAATGATCCCTCCAAAGATAAACATAACAAACCAACATACATTGTAGCATTTTTTTTGATGCTTGTCCATTGTCCGGCCGGGCAGTGAACGGCCAGAACGGGCATTTTTGAAAATAAATTTGCAAACCCGCTCTTTCGCATATTGACATTCCCGCAGGATCATGCTATCCTTACATCCGGAAACCCGACAAAATCGGTCGGGATTCAGAAGGGAGGGGTTCCATGAAGCTGTCGACCCGCGGAAAATACGGCCTGTACGCCATGATTTTTCTGGCGCAGCATCATGGCGAAGGGCCCCAATCCCTCAAGGCCATTGCCGAGGTGGGCACGCCGGAAAGCTATCTGGAACAGCTGCTGGGATCCCTGCGTCGGGCGGACCTGGTGAAGACCGTGCGGGGCGCGCAGGGGGGGTATCAACTGTCCCGCCCGCCGGAGGACATTACCGCGCGGGATATCCTGGAGGCTATGGAGGGCCCCTTCAGCCTGTCCGACTGTGTGGGGGAGGGCGACAGCCCCTGCGCCCGGAAGGAAAACTGCCCCGCCCGCAGCGTGTGGGAATTCCTGACGGACAAATTCAACGGTCTGCTGGACAGCATTACCCTGGCAGATATGATTCACCAAAACCTGAATCAAACCACATAAAGGAGACGCGATTATGAACCGTATTTACATGGATAACGCCGCCACCACCGCCGTGTGCCCCGAGGCGCTGGCGGCCATGCTGCCCTGCTTTGGGGAGCATTTCGGAAACGCCAGCAGCATCCATTCCACCGGCCGGGACGCCCGGAAGGTGCTGGAGGAGGCCCGCCGCAAGGTGGCCGATGTGCTGGGCGCCAAGCCTCAGGAGATTTATTTCACCTCCGGCGGCTCGGAAAGCGACAACTGGGCCATCAAGGGCGCGGCCTTTGCCAACCGGAAGAAGGGCAATCACATTATCACCAGCGCGATTGAGCATCACGCCGTGCTCCACACCTGCCAGTGGCTGGAAAAGCAGGGCTTCCGGGTGACGTATCTGCCGGTGGATGAATACGGCCTGGTGAACCCCGCCGACGTGGAGGCGGCCATCACCGATCAGACCATCCTGATCACCATCATGGCGGCCAACAATGAAATCGGCACCATCGAGCCGGTGGCGGAGATCGGCAGGATCGCCCAGGCGCACAGGATCCTGTTCCACTGCGACGCGGTGCAGGCTGTGGGCGCCATTCCGGTGAATGTGGACGCCTGGCACGTGGATATGCTGTCCCTGTCCGGCCATAAATTCCACGGGCCCAAGGGCGTGGGAGCGCTGTATATCCGCACCGGCGCCAAGCTGGATCAGTTTATGCACGGCGGCGCCCAGGAGCGGGGCAGGCGGGCCACCACGGAAAACGTGCCCGGCATCGTGGGCATGGCAGCCGCGCTGGAAAAGGCGGCGGCCAATCTGGAGGAAAACGGCATCCGGCTGACCTATCTGCGGGATAAGCTCATCAAGGGCATTCTGGATCAGATTCCCTACACCCGCCTGAACGGCCATCCCCTGCAGCGGCTGCCCGGCAACGTGAACGTATCCATTCAGTATATCGAGGGGGAGGCCATGCTGCTCCGGCTGGATCTGGCGGGCATCGCCGGGTCGTCCGGCTCCGCGTGCACCAGCGGCAGCCTGGATCCCAGCCACGTTTTGCTGGCCATCGGCCTGCCCCATGAGGTGGCCCACGGCAGCCTGCGCCTGTCGCTGACCGACACCAACACCGAAGAAGAAGTGGACGAGGTGCTGCGGGTGCTGCCCCAAATCGTGAGCACGCTGCGCTCCATGTCGCCGATGTATGACGATTTTATTCACGGGAAAAAATAAGCTGAAAAAGTTGCCAAGTTGTAAACAATCGCGTTTGACCGTGCATTAAGGGAGGAAATCAGGCTATGTACAGCGAAAAAGTAATGGATCACTTTGAACATCCCCGGAATGTGGGAGAGATCGAAGACGCCAATGGCGTGGGCACGGTGGGCAACGCCAAGTGCGGCGACATCATGCGGATGTACCTGAAGGTGGAAAACGGCATTATCGAAGATGTAAAGTTCAAAACCTTCGGCTGCGGCGCCGCCATCGCCACCTCGTCCATGGCCACCGAAATGGTGAAGGGCAAGACCCTCAAGGAAGCGCTCGCCCTGACCAACAAAGCCGTGGCGGAGGCTCTGGACGGGCTGCCCCCGGTGAAACTGCATTGCTCCCTGCTGGCGGAGGAGGCCATCCACGCCGCGGTGGAAGATTATTTGAAGAATCATCCGGAGGAAGCGGCCGGGCTGGAATAAGGCCGGCAAGCCGGATGACGAGGAAACGCCATGCCGGAAGTACACGGAAATACCGCGGGCATCCGGGACAGCCAGCTTGCTGAGCTGGCCGCCCTGTATGACTGCCCCTTTGAATGGAATGAATTCGCGCCGCGCGGCCTCCTTGAGGAGCTTGCGCGGCATTCGTGCGCTTTGAACCGGGAAATCGCGGTTTATGTGAGCCGGGACGGGGACGTGATGGACGTGACCGTGGGGGTCACCGACAGCGTGCCGCTCATGGATCTGCGGCTGCGGAGAAACAGCCGCCGCCTGTCCTGCGTGCGGTGTATTCACACCCACCCCGGCGGCAGCGCCCGTTTGAGCGATGTGGACGTCGCGGCCCTGCGATCCATGATGCTGGACAGCATGTGCGCTGTGGGCGTGGACGGCGAGGGACGGGTGACCGGCGTCAGCGCCGCTTTTCTGACGGAAAAGGAAAAAGGCGTGCCCGGGGTGGAGCTGACGGATATATACCCCTTGCGCAGGCTGCCCCAGGAAGCGTGGATGCAGGAAATCCTCCTGTCCGATCAGCGGGTGCTGCAGGGAGAGGATCTGCCTGGGGATGAGCAGCCGGAAAGGGCTGTGCTGGTGGGCATCGACACGGAAAAATCCCTGGATGAACTGGCGGCGCTGGCCGAGAGCGCCGGGGCCCAGGTGGTGGGCCGTTTTTTCCAGAAGCGGCCCAAGGCCGATACCGCCACCTTCGTGGGCAGCGGCAAGGCGCAGCAATTGCAGCTGGACGCCCAGGCGCTGGAAGCGGACCTGGTGATTTTTGACGATGAACTGACCGGCGCCCAGACCCGGAACCTGGAAGAATTGATCGGCGTGAAGGTCATTGACCGCACCACCCTGATCCTGGATATCTTCGCCCAGCGGGCGCAAAGCGGCGAGGGCAAATTGCAGGTGCAGCTGGCCCAGCTCAAATACCGCTCGTCCCGGCTGATCGGCCAGGGCCTGATCCTTTCCCGCCTGGGCGGCGGCATCGGCACCCGGGGCCCCGGCGAAAGCAAGCTGGAAATCGACCGCCGCCGCATCCGGGAACAGATCACCGCTCTGAAAAGGGAATTGGATCAGCTGCAGCGGCAAAGACAGCTGCGCAGGAAGAGCCGGGAGAAAAACGCGGTGCCCATCGTGGCGCTGGTGGGGTATACCAATACCGGAAAATCCACCCTGCTCAACAAAATCACCGGCGCGGGGGTGTATGCGGAAAACAAACTGTTCGCCACCCTGGACGCCGTATCCCGCCGGGTGGAACTGCCGGACGGGGGCGAATTCCTGCTGGTGGATACGGTGGGCTTCATCAGCAAACTGCCCCATGATCTGGTGGAGGCATTCAAGTCCACATTGGAGGAAGCGGCCCTGGCGGATTTGCTGGTGATCGTCAGCGACGCATCCTCCCCCGACCTGATGTTCCAGCATCGGGTGGTGGAAGAGGTGCTTGGCCAGATCGGGGCGGACGTACAGCCCAGGATCGACGTGCTGAACAAGTGCGACCTGTGGGAGCAGGCGGATGAGGCGCAGATTTCCCTGCTGCCCGGCGCCATGCATATCTCCGCTCGGAGCGGGCAGGGGCTGGAGGCGCTGTATGCCGCCATCGCCCGGGAAATACGCAAATCAGAGCAGAAAATGACCCTGCTGGTGCCCTTTGCCCGGCATGGGGTCATCAATGAACTGCGCCAGAAGGGCCGGGTGCTGGAGGAACAGTACGAGGATGCGGGCACCCGGGTGACCGTGATGCTGCCCCGGGAGGCCGCGGGCCAGATTGCCGCGCGGTACGGCGAACTGCTGCGGGAAGGCGCTCCGGAGGCGTAAACCGATACCAAGGAGGAAGCGACGCCATGGCCGCCAGGCTGCTGACGCTGCTGATGATGCTTTTGTCCCTGGGACAGGGCACCGTCGACGCGTATGTGGAAGAAATGAATCTGGGCGGGTGCCTGTTCCTGGTGAACAGGGATTATCCCATCGCGGCCGATTATGTGCCGCCGGACCTGGTGAAGGTGCGGGTGAGCGCGGTGAACAGCGATGTCAGCATGCGCGCCGAGGCCGCCCAGGCCCTGGCGGATCTGTTCGCGGCGGCCCGGGAGGAGGGCGGCTATCAGCTGGTGGCCGTTTCCGGCTACCGCAGCTACGGCCAGCAGGCCTCCATCCACGAGCGGAAGGTGAAATCGGCGGGAAAAAAGGCGGCGCTGCGTCTGTCTGCCCCGCCGGGCTGCAGCGAGCATCAGTTGGGCTTGGCCATGGATCTGGGCTGCAAGGAAACAACGGCCCTCACAGAACGCTTCGGCCAGATGCCCGAGGGGAGATGGGTGGCGGAAAACTGCCACCGCTTCGGCTTCATTATCCGCTATAAGGCCGAATGGGAGGAGATCACCGGCTACGCCTACGAGCCCTGGCATATCCGGTATGTGGGCGTGGAACACGCCCGGCGCATCCACGAATTGGATATTCCCTACGAGTATTACGTTGCGCAGCTCAGAGAGGCGCAGTTTGCCCAAGCTTTAGGAGGAAACGAAAAGTGATCAAAAGGTGTTTGCTGCTGGCGCTGGCGGGGATGATGCTTTTTGCCCTGGCCCGGGCCGAGGATATGCCCTCCTGGGAATACCCCCTGGAACCCGAGGTGTTGCGGGATGTGGAGCAGTACATCACCCTGGCCAATCGGGATCACCTGCTGGACAGCAAATATAAGCCGCTGGATCTGGTGACCGTTCCCGTGCGGCGCGCCCAGGGCACCGAGAAAATGCAATTGCGCCAGGCGGCCAGCGACGCCGTCAGCGCCATGTTTCAGGCGGCGGAGGAGGCCGGGTACACCCTGTACCTGAAAAGCGCTTACAGGGCCTACAGCACCCAGAAATTCATGTATAACAGCCGCCTGGAAAAGCTGGGACGGGACGACGGGCTGGTCAGCTATCCCGGGGCCAGCGACCATCAGACCGGCCTGGGCGTGGATATCCTCAATTACGCCTGGACGCTGAAGGATGGCATGAACAAGCAGTTCGCCGCAACCGCGGAAGCCCAGTGGATGGAAGCACACTGCCAGGAATTCGGCTTTATCCTGCGGTATATGGAGGATAAGGAGGAACTGACCGGGATCAAATTTGAGCCGTGGCATTTCCGGTATGTGGGCAAGGCGGCCGCGGCCTACATCATGGAAAATCACCTGTCCCTGGAGGAATTCACCGAGGAATGGCAAGCCTATGTGGCGGCCTATGAAGCGGCGGGTGGCGATTTTGCCCGGCTTTTGATGGAACGGGCCCGGGTGAACGACGCCACGGTGGTGAACGTATCCGACGACGGAGAAGAGGAACTGTCGATTTTTTACTGATCGTGACGCGGCGGGGCGCGAAGCTATGAGCGGGAGATGCGGAAGATGAAAAGGGCAGGATTGGCGGCCGTATGCCTGGTTTTATGCATGGCAGTCTGCCGGGCGGCGCTTGCTGCCTCTTTTGATGATGACGGGCTGCTGCGTCTGGTGAATCGGGACGAAAAAATCACGAAGCATTACGTGCCCGCTGATATGATCCTGCCCGACGTGCCTACGAATAAAAAGAGCCAGCGGGAAAGCATCTATCTGCGGCCGGAGGCGGCCCATGCCCTGGAAAGCATGTTCGCCGCCGCGGCGGAGGAGCAGGGATATATCCTGCTGGCGGTGTCCGGCTACCGCAGCTACGGCGAGCAGCAGCTGATGTTCAAAAACAAGGTGGAATCCGTGGGCGGCGACAAGGAACGCGCATGGCGCACCGTGGCTCCCGCCGGGGCCAGCGAGCATCAGCTGGGCCTGGCCATGGATGTGGTGTGCGACAGCTTCCGCTACCTGAACAGCGGCTTTCTGGAGACGGCGGAGGGCAAATGGCTGTATGAAAACTGCCATCGCTTCGGCTTCATCGTGCGTTATCGCAAAGAATGGTCCGACATCACCGGCTATGCGGCGGAGCCCTGGCATTTCCGCTATCTGGGCGTCGCCCATGCCTGCGCGGTGCAGTGGCTGAATATCCCCTATGAAACCTATGCGCACGCCGCCATGGTCCTGCCCGAATATGTGCTGACGGAAGGGAACGCCTATCTTTTGTTCGGCTTGATGAATGACCTCATCAACGGCGATGGCCAGTACGTGGAGGAGCTGCTGGATTCCGCCGCGGATACCCCGGAAAAACAGCGTTCGGTGATGGAAGAAATGACGGCGTATTTCCTGCCCGGGGAGGTCACGCTGGAGATGGCCCTGAGGAATGAGGTGCGCTGATATGCTGTCGCTGCGGGAAAAGCTGAAGGCATCGGCGGGCGCGCCCAGGCCTGCGCCCCGGCGGGAAGCGCCCAGGGACTGCATGCTGAAGGAGACCCATGTGCCCCTGTCCGCCTTCACCCTGCCGGATCATATACCCGGCGCTGCGCTGGAAATCATGCAGGGCACGGCTTATCCGGATTTTCGGCGGGAGGAGATCTGCTTTTTGGATACGGAAACCACCGGCCTGTCCCACGGCGCGGGCACGGTGGCCTTCCTGGTGGGCGTCGGGTTTTTTGACGGGGACGGGTTCACCGTGCGGCAGTATCTGATGCGGGATTACGATGAAGAAGCGCTGCTGCTGCATCATGTGTCGGAGGAAATGGGCAGAAGCAAGGTGCTGTGTACCTTCAACGGCGCTTCTTTCGACCTGCCGCTGCTGGAAAGCCGCTTCACCATGCAGCGCATGCGGGATCAGTATCCCGAGAAACCCCACGTGGACCTGCTGCCCGCCTCCCGGCGGGTGTGGAAGCTGCGGCTGAAAAAATGCAATCTGACCAGCCTGGAGGCCGCGGTGCTGGGCCTGGAGCGGCAGGATGACCTGCCCGGGGCGCTGGTGCCGGAAAGGTACTTTTCCTTCCTGCAAACGAGGGACTTTGCCCTGCTGGAGGATGTTCTGGACCACAACGCCCAGGATATCATTTCCCTGGCCCATATCCTGGATCGGCTGCTGCGGCTGCACGAATCCCCGCTGACGGCCCAGGACCCGGAGGACCTGTTCAGCCTGGGGCGGGTATTTGAGCGGCGGGGCAGGCGGGACGGCGCCCGCATGTGCTACCGCGCGGCGGATCAGGGGTCCATGTCCCTGCTGGCCCGGGGACGGATGGCCGATTGCTATCGCCGGGATGGGGACTGGGAGGCGGCGGAAGGGGTGTACCGCCGCATGGTCCGGGACCGGCAGGGCGGCGCCGCGCCCCTGATCGCCCTGGCGAAAATTTCTGAGCATCGGAAAAGGGATATTCCCGCCGCTATCGAATATACCAGAAGGGCTATCGTCATCGCCGCCGACTCTGAAGGGGCGGATATGGCCGCCCTGCAAAAGCGATATCAACGCCTGATGACCAAGGCGAGGAGGAATGGATAATGGGAATGCTGGATGGATTCAAAGCGCGTAAGGCCATGCTGATGCAGCAAAGGGGCGATTTTGAAGGGGCCAAGGAGGCCTATGCCCGGCTTTATGAAGGCGGGTTCATTTCCGCGGCTTATATGCTGCCCTACAGCGTGCTGCTGCTCAGGGAAGGCGGCGAAGAAAACTTCCTCAAGGTGAAGGAAATCCTGAAAAAGGCGGAAAAAGCCCCGGATATGAGTCCTCAGCGCAAACAGGAACTGCACGTGGATTACGCCGTGGCCCAGTATAAATTGGGTGAAATCGAGAAGGCCATCAACCTGCTGGAAGCATCCCACAAAAAGGCCCCCTGCGGCACCATCTATCAGTGCCTGGGCTTCCTGTATATCGAGGCCGGGGACGCGGAAAAGGCGCTGGCCTTTAACCGGGAAGCGGTGGAATACGACGACGAGGATCCCGTGTGCCTGGACAACCTGGCCCAGACGTATTATCGGCTGCTGAATGATAAGGAAACGGCCAAACAGTATTTCGATAAAGCCCACGAAATCAAGGAATCCCAGATCGATACCCTGTATTTCCTGGCGCAGTACGACCTGGAGGCTGGAAAGCGGAAGGACGCCATCGCAAAGCTGGAGCAGGCGGCGGAGGGCCGGTTTTCGCCCCTCAATTACGCCACGAAGGATCAGGTGCTGGCGCAGATTCAGCAATTAAAGAATCAGTTTTAATCAGCGGCTGGGCTGTTTCAAAAGAAGCGGCCCGGTTTTTTTGTTCAAAATTTTTCCGGCTATGCAACATTTTGCGGCCTTCGGGTGTCTATATGGAATGAAAGGGGGGTGATGACGCATGAGCCTGCGCCGGGGAGCGGCTTTTTTCCTGGCCGTGGCGCTTTTGCTGCCCAGCCTGGCCATGGGGGAGGTGCTGATCCGTCCTGATGAGTTTGAAGAATTATACAGCCCCTACTGCCGCCTGGAGGGGGACACGCTGATCCTGAACGAGGGCGTGACGGCCCTGGGTGAATACACCGGCGAAATGGCATGGGAGGATGACAAGCGCTGGCATTGGATCAAAGACGAGGCGAAGAAAGACCTGTTTACGGACAGCTTCCGGGGCTTTACAGGGGAAGACGTCGTCTTTCATCGCATCCAGTGGCCATCCACGATCCGGTATCTGGGAGGCTCGTCCTTTCACGTGCTGCATTTTGACGTGTTCACCCTGCCCGCTACCGTGGAAGCGGTGTTTTCGGACGCCTTTGTATACTGCGGCTTTTCGGTGTTCCGCATCGAGGCGGAGGTGCCCTGGGAGCAGATCCGGGACAGCCTGTACGACTGCGCCGTGTATGCCTGGGACGTGCCGGAGGGCCATCCTCTGTTCAAAGCCGTGGATGGGGTGCTGTTCACCAAGGACGGAAAAACGCTTTTGTCCTATCCCAATGCGCGGACGGACGCCCATTACGACGTGCCCCGGGGCGTAGAGCGCATTGCCGAGCGCGCGTTCAGCAACGAGTATTTGCAGACTGTTTCGCTGCCCATCGGGCTGAAAGCGGTGGAGGACTGCGCTTTCGCCGGCTGCGGCCGGCTGCACGCCATCGCCTTCCCCCTGACGGTGACGGAGCTGGGCCGGTGGATCTTCGCGGATTGCGTATCGCTGGATCTGGTATCCCTGCCGGAGGGACTGAAGGCGGACAAGAGCCAATATGACATGTACTACGAAAACGACGGCTTGTATCACGGCGACAACGGCGGAACGGAAAAGAAAGAAGAGGAAGAACGCCGCCATTATTTTGAATGGGATGAATATGATGACATATACGAACCGGCCCGCCTGACGAACGGCGGACAGGACATCACCGTGTACGCGGACTGGGAGGGCGATCAGGCGATGGGCGCCCTGCCGGAGGGCATGATCGTGCTGGCGGAGGAAAGCCGGGAGGGCCGATGCCGGGTATGCGAGGTGGGGGATATGGAGAAATCGAGCATACTGGGCTGGGTGGACACGGCGCAGGTGAGGATCATCGCCAATGAAACGCTGTTTTCCTACGCGGCCGCGCGCGCGCCTTTGGCCCTGCTGGGGGATGGGGCGACGGAGAGTCCCCTTCTTGCAAATAACGGATGGAACTTTACCCTGTGGGGCCCGCTGATCGCATTTGATTTTTACGATGTGGAAGACGTGGCTGCCGATGGCGTCGTCTGCCTTTTGTGGGAGGCGGAAATGTACCGCCGGGCGGACGGACCGGAGGGAAACCTGGGCTATGTGTACGATTCCGATCCCTATGCGCTTATCAGCGTCCTGCAATCTCCGGCGGGAGAGGCAGCGGCCTGCGTGTACCCCGGCACCCAGGTGCGGGTGCTGGAAACGAGTGGCGGATGGGCCCGGGTGACCACCGGCTTTGACGAAGGCTGGGTGCGGGAAAACCAAGTGATGACGGTGCCGGTTCTGCCGGAGGATATCAGGTAACAAGGAGGGATGCGTATGCAGAAATGGCAAGGGATCCTGTGCCTGCTGCTGGCGCTGACGCTGATTGCGCCGGCGCTGGCGGAGGACTGGGAAGAAGAACGGGAAATGCCCGGGTACGTGGACGGGGATACCCTGATCCTGCCGGAGGGGATCACTGCACTGGGATACTACGGAGGCGATTGGGTGTACAATCAGGAAACGGATGAATGGGACGAGGTGGAGTATCCGGAGGAGGAAGCCTGGTTTGAGGGTGCGTACTGCTTTGATCGTTATTTTTATGAAGATCCGGACTTTTCTGCCGTGCAGTGGCCCTCCACCTTCAGGTATCTGGGCGGCGAAGCATTTGTGGGCTACCATTTCCGGGAGCTGACGCTGCCCGGAACGCTGGAAAAGATCTACAATGATCCCGTGTCCGGCGATATCGATGTGCTGCGCATCGAAGCGCAGCTGCCCTGGGAGCAGGTCGGGGAAATCCGGTGGGACGGAAACGGCATGGACAATATCATCGGCGCGTATGAAGCGCCGGAAGGGCATCCCCTGTACAAAACGGTGGACGGGGTGCTGTTCACCAAGGACGGAAAAACGCTGCTCTCCTACCCCACCGGCCGGACGGCCACTCATTACGACGTGCCCAAGGGGGTGGAGCGGATCGCCGATCAGGCGTTCATCAACGAGTATTTGCAGACCATCTCCCTGCCTATCGGCCTGAAAGAGGTGGGGGATTACGGCTTTTCCGGCTGCACAAGGCTGCAGTCCATCGCCCTGCCGCTTACGGTGACAAAGATCGGCAAGGATATTTTCAGCGACTGCGTGTCGCTGGAGCTGGTGTCCCTGCCGGAAGGCATGGAAGCGGAAAGGTATGAGAACGATTTTTGGATCGCGTATTATTCGGACGACCGGATCTTCCGGGGCGATAACGGGGATACCACCGCGGGCATCGCGCCGTCCTCCTCCGCCCAGTATATCCGCGCGCCGGGACGGCTGACGGAGTCGGCGGAGGAGATCTGCGCGTATCCCACCAGCACGGAAAGCAATCAGGGGCGGCCCCTGGCAAACGGCGACATGTATTGGATCGTCAAATTCAACAACGGCCGGGTGCTGCTGGATGACCCGTTCACGTATGAAAACGTGGGCTGGGTGGGTGTGGAATACGTGGAATTCCTGCCATCCGAAACGCTGTTCTCCTGGGCGGAGGCAAAGCCCCGGGCGAATATGCGCGCCTGGTTTACGCGCCTGCCCGTGCCCGGGGAGGAGCGGGACGCCTGGGTGGTGACGCCGCCTGAGGATGATTACGAATGGCAGCAGTACGGCCCCTTCATGGTCATGGAGGGCAGTTCATATCACGACCGGGTCGCCTTTGCCTGTCCCATCCAGGACGCGATCCTGACCCGGGTTCCCGACGGGACGGACAGCGTGTACGGCATCGTATATAATGAGGATTGGTTCCGGGATATCCCGCTTTTGTCCGGCCCCGGCGGGGAGATCACGGAAGCGCTGATCGGCGGCACACAAATCAAGGTGCTGGCGGAGGATGAAGCGGGCTATGCCGTCACCACGGGCTTTGCGTCCGGGTGGGTGGCCAAGGAATATGTGAAAATCATACCGGAACAAAAGGAGGGGAACTGAGATGAAAAAGTTTGTGTGCTGGATGCTGATTGGCTGGATGATCGCCCTGCCCGCCTTCGCCGAAAACCCGGATACCGGCTCCTGGAGCCAGATCAACCAGGCGGTTTCCGCGGGGGAGGACTGGCAGCGGTTTGTGACCGATGAGGAAGCGGAATGGTTCCAATTGGGCGAAAAAATGCCGCTTCAGGGCAGCGACGGCCTGTATATCGGGGCGTGGGGCAATTATCCCAGCATGGACGGCAGCACAGTGTGCGTGCCCATGGCCATGGAGCTGGCCCGGCAGTGGCTGGGCCTGCCCGAGGGGGACATGAACGGCTTTGTGAACTTTTCCACTACGCCCTACGCCTATGACCGGCTGATCCAGGGCCGGGCAAATCCGCTCGTGACCATCAAATCCCAGGGCGTGATGATGGACGACAGCCATCCCATCGACCTGGTGCTGGCGACCTATCCCAACGCCGATGAGCGGCAGCAGGCGGCGGACGCGGGGGCAGAGCTGGTATACGTGCCCTTCTGCTGCGACGCCTTTATCTTCATGGTCAACGACCGGAACCCGGTGGACAGCCTGACGGTGCGCCAGATTCAGGAGATTTACACCGGCCAGGTGCTCACCTGGGCCCAGGTGGGCGGGGATGACCGGATCGTTGACGCCTATCAGCGGCCACACGGCAGCGGCAGCCAGACGGCCATGGAGGAAATGGTGATGCGTGGTTTGCAAATGAGCCGCGTGAATGAGAATTACATTTCCGACGGCATGGCCGACGCCGTGCAGCAGGTGGGCAATTACAATAACGGCCAGAACGCCATCGGCTACAGCTATTTGTATTATGTGAACGCCCTGGTGGAAAGCGGCGGCATCAAGGTGCTGGCGATCGACGGCATTGCGCCCACAGATGAAAACCTGCAGTCCGGCGCCTACCCCTTCACGGTCAACTATTTCGCTGTATATCGCAAAGGCGATGAAAACACGGAGGCATTCGTCAATTGGCTGATCAGCCCGGAGGGGCAAAAGGCCGTGGCCCAGGCGGGGTATGTGCCGCTGGGAGACTGATGCTGGTTTTTATCGTAGACTTGCATCTGCGGGCGTTTTGTCCGCGCTGGCGCTGTGTCAAACGCCCGCGCTCAGTGTATGCGCTTGGGCGCGGGTTTCGGGGGCTGTTGCAGTTTGGTGCAACAGCCCCAATCTTATATATTGAGTCCCAAATGATAAGTTCATCACGGATTGTTAAGGAAACGAAACCCCTTCGGGGTCATCCCGAGCGAAACGCAGCCGAGGGATCTGTGCGTGAACGCGGCAAACAGATCTTTCGGCTCCGCTCAGGATGACAGGAAAGGTCGTCTCTTTTTCCCTGCCTTCCCGTGAAGAATCAAAAATCAGCCCAAGAACAGTGCTTGAAATCATTCCGTTTCTTGCAAAAGACCATGGCGCATGGTACAATAGACGCGATTGAACAAATGAATTGGCGGCGCAGCTTGTCCGCTGCTTTCAGACAGGAGAAGGGACGGATGAAAATGAACGTACGGAACCGAATCATGGCGTGGGGCTTGGCCCTGCTGATGCTTTTTGCCTGCCTGCCTGTCCATGCAGCCCCCGCGGAAAAAAAGGCCATACGCACGTTGATGATCTATATGGTGGGGAGTGATCTGGAGGAATACGACGGACACATGACCTATAAGATGAACCAGATCAAAGCCACCATCAAAAATTCGGATGACGTTCACGTGCTGATCATGGCGGGCGGATGCGACAAATGGCACAGCACGATCCTCAAGCGGGGAGAGGCGGGCATTTTTGAGGTGGTGCGCACAGCGAGCGGCGCTTATTTGAAGCTGGCGCCGGACACAATTGTGTCCGACGATGTCAACATGGGGGAATGGCTGACGCTGTGCATTTTTCTGAACTATTGCTATGCGTATTATCCGGCAGAGGAATTCGACCTGATTCTGATGGACCACGGCGGCGGTCCGATCGGAGGGTGCCTGTGGGATCACGGTGACGGCCTGACGCTGGGAGAGATCACATCGGCGCTGAAAAAGTCCCCCTTTGCGAAAACCGGATCCCTCGCCAGGGAAAACAAATTGGGCTTCATCGGCTTTGACGCGTGCATGATGGGCAGCCTGGAGCTGGCCGCGGCCATGAGCCCCTATGCCCATTACATGCTGGCATCCGAGGACGTGGCCTGGACCTCCACCTTTGATTACAGTTTTGTGGGCGACGCCCCCATGACCGGCACGTGCAAAAATCTGGTAAAGCACATCTGCCAGATTCATGCCCGAAACATCAATAACCCGACCAGTCAAGGCATGGTGGATATGCTGGCGGCTTATGATCTGGATTGGATGCCTGAATTGATCAGTGATATAGAGACCCTGGCCTCCAGTCTGAATAAAAAATGCCAGTCGGATAAGCATAACAGCCTCGTTCTCGGCCGCGGCATGGCCAAGGCTTATGAGATGGATAATTGGGGAAGACACGAAAACGAAACGGATTTGTATGATCTCATGGATTTTCTGAAGGCTGCTGAACCGATATCGGAATGGGCAAGCGGACGCGCGCAGGCCAGCCTGGAAAAAGTGATCATCGCCTTATCAAGAACCAAGCGGGCAAGGCGGATGTGCGGCATATCCATCTATTTCCCGATGATGGACCGGAACGGCATTGAAAGCGCGCTGGAAATATATCAGGATTGGGTCAATGAACATTCGCTGATGCCAAGCTACTATCAGTTTATCCGAAGCTTTGCGAACCGGAAGCTGAGATTCAACAACATGGTATATCTTGCCGGCGTGTCGGACGGCGGCCATACCGCGGCATACAGGCCGGATTGGATGGAGCAGACCTTTTCCATCCCCGTTCCGCAGGAGTGCGGCGAGAATTACGCCCGGGCGGCTTATACCGTGCTGGCGAAGGAAGAAGGGGACGTGTACCGCCTGGTGGAGGGCGGCCGCAGCCTGACGATGAATGAAAACGGGGCGCTGGAAGTGACTCTGCCCTGGAAGGCGCCTGTGGTCCGCGGCGGGGAGGATCAGCCCTGGCAGGAATATACACGGATCGAAGCGTATCGGGACGAGGACGCCATATACTTTAATGTGCCCGCCATGCTGATTCACGATCTGACCGTCCGGAACGCCACCGCCCTGATGTGGGCGGATGCGGAGCACCCGGATGGCTATTTCGACACCTTGCGGGAGGACACGGGCGAGGATTATCCTTCTCCCGTGGCCCTGACGCCGGTTCCGGGAGATTTGCTGTCCTTTGCTTACCTGGTCAGGCGGCTGACCCTGGATGCGTCGGGCGTGCCGCTGCCCTTTTATCAATGGTACAATCCGGAGCCGGGCACGGTGTATTTCTGCGAGGCGTACGTGAGCGATGGGGGGCTGCAATTCAGCCGGCAGCCTTTGGATCCGGACACGGAATACTTCGTGCAGCTGTATGTGATCGACTTGGAAGGCACCACCTACTGCACCGATCTGATGCCCCTGGGGCCGGCGCGCTGAGCAAAAAACAGCCGGATCAATCGGTCCGGCCGCGTTTTTCCTGAAAGAAACGCTGTAACAGTTGGCTGCATTCCTGCTCCAGCACGCCTCCCGCGCAGGTGACCTTCCGGTAAAAGGAGGGATCCTGAGGCAGGGTATACACGCTGCCGCAGCAGCCCTGTCGGGGGTCCCACGCCCCGAAGACGCATGCGTCCGCCTCCGCCATCAGCAAGGCGCCGGCGCACATGGGACAGGGCTCCAGGGTGACGTAAACCGTGCAGCCGTGCAGCCGCCGGGTGCCCAGCGCCTGGCAGGCCCGCTCCATGGCCAGCATTTCCGCGTGGGCAAAGGGATTGCCGCCTTCCCGCTCGTTGTGGGCCCTGGCGATGATCCTGCCCTGATGCACCACCACGGCGCCCACCGGCACTTCGTCCGCGCTTTGGCGGGCCTCCGCCAGCGCCTCCGCCATGAATGCCTCCGCCGTATGCATGGCGCTCCCTCCCCGTCGGTCCTTTTCTTTACTATATCACACAGCCCCATCGGAAATCAAGAAGGAGGATGACCCTATGCGCAATGAAACCCTGAGCCTGATTTCTTCCCGCCGCAGCCACCGGGCATATGAAAAAACGCCCCTGACGCAGGAGCAATTGGACGCCTTGCTGCGGGCGGCGGTGGAAAGCCCCTCTGCCGTGAACCGCCAGCCCTGGCATTTTACCGTGGTGCGCAATCAGCCGCTGCTGGACGAAATGAACGCCGCGGTGTGGGAGCAGATGATGAAGCGCGATTCGAATCGGCGCAGTCCCCGGTTCGTGGATCCGGATTTCCATGTGTTCTATCACGCGCCCACGGTGATTTTTCTTTCCGGCATGCCGGATAATCCCTATACGCACATTGACTGCGGCATCGCCGTGGAAAATATCGCCCTGGCGGCGGAAAGCATGGGGCTGGGCAGCGTGATCCTGGGAATGCCCCGGGACGCCTTTGCCGGGGAGCGGGCGGATGCGTTCCGCCAGGCCCTGCATTTCCCGGAGGGGTGGGATTTTGCCATTGCCATTGCCATCGGCGTGCCCGCGGACACCAAGGAGCCCCATCCGGTGAAGGAAGACCGAATCTCTTTCGTGGACTGAGGAAAAGGGGAAAGCCAACTCCCCATAATCGTCTGTCCCGCCGTTGCGCCGCGCTTTTTTCAGCGGCCCATCCGGCGGGACAGTGAATGCATGGAAGCTGTTCCATGATCCTATTGTATGCGCGCAATATGAATTACATGCGTCAAAAATGTGAACAAGGGACGAAAATATCGAGGATCGACGCAATGAAAAATGCAGATGCTTTGCAGTGCCCCCGTACGGCGGGCAATGAAAACACGGCCCTGATCAAGCTGGTCGCCATCTTTTTTATGCTGATCGACCATGTGGGCGTGGTGGTTTTCGCGATCAACGGGGTGCGCCCCAATCCCAATATTTACAATGAAATGCGCCTGCTGGGCCGCATCGCCATGCCGCTGTTCTGCTGGGGCATCGTGGTGGGCACGGAATACACCCGCAACATCTGGATCTATTTCTTGCGGATCCTGGCGGTGGGCGTGGTTTCCCAGTTCTGCTTCATGTTTGGCCTGAATCACTCCATCGGCCAACTGAACGTGTTCGCCACCCTGGGCCTGGGGGTGCTGGCCATCGCGGGCATCCGGTGGAAACGGTGGGGCAGCCAGGTCTGGATGCCCCTCCTGGCCTTTTTCACAGCGCTGATGGTGGAAATGGATTATGGCTGGCGGGGCGTGGCGCTGGTGCTGATCCTGTACGGATGCCGGAAAAGCCGCAGCGCCCTGGCGGCGGGCTTCACGGCCTACTGCCTGTATCTGGGGCTGGTGTACGGGTCCTATCCCCATGCCTTTGGGGTACAGAAAGCCGCGCTCACCATTCCCTGGATGAAGTACGGCAGCGACCTGACCAATCTGTTTTTTCAGGTTGAATTCTGGGCCATCCTGGCCCTGCCGCTGATTCTGATCCCCATGAAAAGCCGGCTGCGCATCCCCAAGTGGATCGGCTATGGGGTATATCCCTTTCACCTGTTCGTGCTGGGCGTGATCCGCCACTGGAACGAGATCGTCGCGGCCGTCACTTCGTGGACAGGGGCTGGAACGCCCCCGCTTTCCTGAGGGCCTGGGCGTGACGGGAAATCACCTGGTCCAGTTCCCGGTGACGGGTGGGCGCCGCGAGCGCCATGTTGGGCATGCGCAGCGGCATGGAGGCTGTCGGCGGGAAGGGATCGGCTTCCGATGGGTTCCGGTCCGCCGGCTGATAATCCAGCTGGCGGGAACGCCATTCCAGCCAGCGATCCTGCTGCTCCTGATAGGACAGGGCGGAAAACGGGGATTCCGAACAGCTTTTTTCCGGGCTCATGGATGGGTTCCTCCTTCATGGTGATTTCAATGCCATGATATGCCCGGATGAGGATCTGGTGCGGAAAAAAGGCAGCCTGAGGGCGGCCGCTCAATCCCCGGACTGCCAGAAGAGGCTGAGGGCGTCTGCGGCGTCATCGCCGGACGGGGATGAACCGGCGAAAAGGCCGGTGATATCCTGCCACAGGCGGCTGCCGGCGCTGGGAGCCTTGGCCTGGGCGATCTGGACGGCCTGCTTGCCCTCCAGGAGCACGCCGTTATTCAGCAATTCCGCGTTGATGGGAATGATCCGGTAGGTGTACACGACGCCCACCTGCGCCTTTTTGTCGGTGTAATACAGGGTTTCCCCGGCGCTGCCGTTGAGCTCGTTCAGGATCAGGCATTCGCCCACGGCATCCCGCTGGATGCGGTACAGCCCGGCGTCCTGGGCAGTGATGACCAGCACGGGATTGCCCTGGCTGTTGTGCGTGACATAAAAGGAGGAGGGGGTCCGGGGCGCGCGCCATACGTTGGATTCCTTGGTGGGGTGATTGGAGGAAAGGAACACCTCGGAATAGCTGTACGCCTTGGGGGTAGACGAGGAGGAGAGCATGGGTTCGCCTGCCCACTCGATGGATTTTTTGTCGATCTTCAGCCACACCACGCCGTCCGCCTGCAAAAAGGCGGGCTTTTCTTTTTCGGCGTAATAGGATTTAAAGAATTTGGTGGCCATGGCGGCGGTGTAATCCCCGCCGGACACCCAGGATTGCAGGCGGTGGCTGGCGTCGGGGTTGTCAAAGCCCATCCAGAAGGCGGTGGAAATGTCGCTGTTGTAGGCCGCCATCCAGATATCGCGGTTGCCGCCGCCCGTCATATTCACGGTGCCCGTTTTGCCTGCCACCGGCGTGCCCGCCTGGCTCAGCTTTGCCCCGGTGCCGGACGCGGTGACGGATTGCAGCAGGCTGGTCATCAGGTATGCCGTTTGGGCGGACAGCACCCGGGCGGGGTGATCCTCATGGCGATAGAGCACGCTGCCCGACGCGTCCTCGATGCGCTCGATGAGGTACGGCGCGTGAAAGACGCCGCCGTTGGCGAACGGCGCGTAAGCCGCGGCCAGCTGCATGGGGGATACGCCATAGGTCATGGCCCCCAGGGCCAGGGACAGATTCCAGTCCCGGTCGTCCAGCTCGATGCCCGTTTTTTGCAGATAATCCCGGGCGGAGGCCACGCCGATTTTGCTCAGCAGGGAGACCGCGGCCACGTTCAGGCTGTTTTTCAGGGCGGTGCGGATGGTGACGTTGCCGTAATACAGGTTGCCGCTGTTCCGGGGAGAATAATTGCCGAATTTCTGGGGTGTATCGTTGAGCACGCTGGCGGTCATGTAGCCGTGGGATTCGATGGCAGGGGCGTACACCGCCAGGGGTTTCAGGGAGGAACCGGGCTGGCGGCGCATTTGGGTGGCGCGGTTCAGCCCCCGCTGCACCGTGTATTCCCGTCCTCCTACCAAGGCCCGCACCGCGCCGGTGTGTACGTCCACCGACGCCATGGCCGCCTGTACCGGCGTGCCGTCGGCGGCGTTGACGGGGAAATTGGCATCGGACGTCCACTGAGCGTCCACAATCTCCTGCTGCTCCGGATCAAAAGCGGTGTAGATGTGATACCCGCCTCCCAGAAGCGTTTCCGCCTGCAGGGACAAAAGCTGTTCCGCCTCGTCCAATACCGCGTCCACATACCAGCCGTACTGCGCGGCGCGCATGGTCTGCTCAATGGGCGTCACATCCTCCGCCAGGGCGGATCGATAGGCTTCCTCGGTGAGCATCCCGTTTTCCCGCATGGTGCGCAGGATGTATTCCGCGCGCTGGCGGTTTTGCTCCGGGTGCAGGTGGGGGGCATAAGCGGAGGGCGCCTTGATGATGGCGGCCAGACTGGCCCCCTGGGCGGCGGTCAGCTGGGACGCGGACACGCCGAAATAGGCCTGGGCGGCGGCCTCAATGCCGTAAGCGCCCCGGCCGAAATAAATGTAATTCAGATACATTTCCAGGATCTGATCCTTGCTGCACCGGGCTTCCAATTGCAGGGCCAGATAGATTTCCTCAAATTTGCGGGACAGGGTCTTCTGGGTGCTCAGATGGCTCAGCTTCACCAGCTGCTGGGTGATGGTGCTGGCCCCCTCGCTGTAATCCCGGGATCGGATATTGGCGGACAGCGCCCCGAATATGCGCACAGGGTCAATGCCGGCGTGGTGGTAAAAGCGCAGGTCCTCCGCGGCCAGGAAGGCGTTTTGCACGTTTTTGGGCACTTCGGACAGGGGCACGCTGACCCGGTCCTGCGTGGATTGGATTTTGGAAATGAATTGCCCATTGCGGTCGTAAATCGCCCCGGTCTGGGGCAGGTTTACGATTTTGTTCAGATCCAGCCGCTGCCAGGAGCCCACGTCAAACACAAAATAGAAGGCGGTGATCCCGGACAGCACCAGCGCGCCCAGCACGGACAAGACAATTTTTCCCGCGTGACGCTTCTTCACGCCGTCCAGCTTTTTTAGCTCCCTGATGCTTTCCCGGTCGTTGATCCGATCCATGCGGCGCATGGCCCGGCCCCATTTTCCCTTTCCCACGCGGCAGTCCTCCTTCAGGCTCAGCTGGCATTCTTCATGCCATTTTCCCCCTTTCCAGCCGCTTTCAGCCTGTTATTTGCTGGAAAACAGCCAGCAATTACCATGGACGGCGGCCCGCCTGTACGCTATACTGTGACTGCATACAAAAGCAAACGACATCTGTTCAGTCCTCGACTGATCATGTTTTGGGGCACAGAAAATGAGACTGAATCCCATGAAATGGAGGCGGCGTGCGTGAAGAATAAGCGCTGGCAGGGGCTGATGGTACTGGGCATGATCGGCGCGCTGTTGATTTTTTTGCTGGCGCGGGAGGCGGGGGATGCCCCTGCGCGGCTGTCGTATCCGGAGTTCTGGCAACTGGCGGAACATGGAAAAATCGAATCGGTCACGCTGGGCTCCGGCGACACCTGGCAGGTGCAATTTACCGACGGTACCCGGGCGGCGACGCCCAACCCCCGTGCGACGGACGGGAAGGAAAGGCTGCTGGCCCTGGGTATCGACGTCCGGGAGCAGGGGGAGCCTATGCCCGCGCTGCTGCTGGCGGCGCTTGCGCTGGGCGGCGCGCTTCTTTTGCTGCGGGGCGGCGGACGGGGCGCGGCCGGATTGCAGAAATACGCCGCCGTGCATGCGGATGAGCGGGTGCCCGACGTGACGCTCAGCGATGTGGCGATATCGGCGGATACCATGCAAAGCATGCGGGATCTGGCGTCCTTCCTGAAGCATCCGGAGTCGTTCATACGCCTGGGAGCCCGCCGGCCCCGGGGCGTGATGCTTTACGGCCCGCCGGGCACAGGCAAAACGCTGCTGGCGCGGGCGCTGGCAGGCGAAGCGAAAACCGCGTTTTTCGCCCTCAGCGGATCGGATTTCGTGCAGGTGTATGTGGGCGTTGGCGCATCCCGGGTGCGGGAATTGTTTCGCCGGGCCCGGAAAGCGGGCGGCGGCGTGATTTTTATCGACGAAATCGACGCCATTGGCAAAAGCCGGGACAACGGCAACGATGAGCGCGATCAAACCCTGAACGCGCTGCTCACGGAGATGAGCGGCTTTTCCGGCCAGGACGGCATCATTGTGCTGGCGGCCACCAATCGGCTGGATACGCTGGACGCGGCGCTGCTGCGGGAAGGACGGTTCGACCGGCGCATCGAGGTCGGGTTGCCGGATTACGGGGAACGGCTGAAGATCCTGCAGGTGCACGCCAGGAACAAGCCGTTGGCGGAAACGGTGAAGCTGCAGGATCTGGCCCGCCGCACCACCCTGTTTTCCGGGGCGCAATTGGAAACGCTGCTGAACGAAGCGGCCATCCGGGCCGCCCGTAGGGAAGGGATGCAAATCGAGCCGGAGGACATGGAAGCCGCTTTCTGCGCGGTGACGGTGGGGGAGGAACGGCCGGGCAAACTGAGCGAACGGGAGAAACGGACCGTTGCCTGGCATGAGGCCGGGCATGCCCTGCTGACGCATGTGATGCAGCCGGAGGCGCAATTGGCGCGGGTCACCATCATCCCCTCCTCGCGGGGCGCAGCGGGCTATTCCATGAGCGTGCAGCCCGACCGGCAGCTGCGCACCCGCAAAGAACTGATGGCCATGATTTCCGTGGCCCTGGGCGGCCGGGCGGCGGAAGAAATGCTGCTGGGGCAGGACGATGTGACCACCGGCGCGGCCAATGACCTGAAACGGGCGCGTGAAATCGCCTCTGCCATGGCCCGGGAGTGGGCCATGGGCAAAACGGGGGATCCCGCGGCGGATGAAAAGGACATCCTGCGTGAGGCCATGGAGACGGCCAGGCAGTGCCTGCAACGGTACGAATCCGCGCTGCAGGGCTTGGCGCAGGCGCTGCTGACCCGGGAAACGCTGCTGGAGGAGGAGTTGCGGCCGCTGCTGGCAGGAATCGCCCCGGAGGACGCCGCGCCGGAAGCGTGATTCTTCTTGTGCGGGGGATCCCGCAGAGGCTGTCCGGCGTATTTCCGGGCAAAAAACAGACACGCGGGGTATTTGTCATCCCCGCGTGCCTTGCCGTCTCCCTCCGGGGAAACAGGCGCCGTATAAGCGGCTTGCGTTTTTGATTACGGCTCGATTATTTCTGCCTGCAAGGGCAGCCAATTCTCGCTGAACTCCACGCGGTAGCTGTCACAGCCCGGCTGATCCGCCCGGAACGTGACGGTCCTGCCGTCCACGATGGTTTCGTAGTGGACGATCGGGGGATCATCGCCGTCCGTGTCCAGCAGGGGCAGCATGGGTTCGTCCTGGATCATATCCGCGAACGCCTTGGTGACTTCGATGACGGCGGCCCGCTCGATACCGAATTCCTCCACATAGGCGGGCATGAAATCCCGCCGCAGGGTGATGCGCTGGATGGGATCGTCAAAATCGGAATTATCGGGCTTAAAGGCGGTGCGGTCCAGGATCTCGCCGGTGACGGCGTCCACCTCATACATCCAGCACACGTCCTCGCCGTCCAGCATGAATTTCCAGACGGGATTGCCCTCCGTGCCCAGCAGACAGGACCCCAGTTCCTCCGTAACGGGCCATCCGTTCACCTGGGCGGCGATGTCGATGGCGTCGGACAGGGGGATCTTCGCCTCGCTCAGGGGCGGGTATACCGTCTTTTGCAGCAGCTTCCCCTTCCAGCCGGTGGGATTCAGATCACGAAGCTGATCGGCCATTTGGATCAGCACGTCCTGACTCGCGTACATGAGCCCGCCGTAGACCTGGGTATAGCGGGTATAGACGGTGTCGCCGTCCACCGTGGGCTGGGACAGGGCGGTGATGGTCACCTGCCGGTCCGGCTCGGTGATCTCCACGGCGCAATTGCCATAGCGCAGATCCTTGGTGCGGAACTGGACGCGCCACAGCCCGCGGCGCTCCAGATAGCTCATATCGGTGCGGAAACACGCGGGATCGTCAAAGGGCACGGTGTCATCCCCGAGGGCTTCACGCAGGGCATCCATGGCCAGTTTCAGGGCGTCTTCCTCCCGGAGCATACCGTCGGATACGGCTTCATATGCCGCCTGGGGCACATAATTGGCCCAAACCGGGGTGGCTGTGCTGTATTCGGCCGCCGTCAGGATATCCCCGGTGCGGCTGTCGATCTCCGCCGTGCGGCGGGACACGATGCGGCCTTCGTCCTGGAAATAAGCGACCACCTTCCAGAAGCGCCGGCCTTCATATTCCATCAGCACGGCGGTGACGTTATAGGCATTCTCCGTATCGGCGCTTTCTTTGATTTTGGATATGGCCTGCTCCATCGGAATGTCGTTTTCATCGGGCAGGGGATAGGCGGTGAGCATGCAGGCCTGCTGCTCCCTGCCCCAGCCCCAATCCGGACTTTGATTGGCCTGGGGCAGGTATTCCCGGAACAGGTGCCAGGCATTCTGGTCCCAATCGTACTGCATATGGTGGCGGGAGCGGGTGACGGAGTGGATTTTGCTGACCAGATCACCGGCGCCGAAGGGATGGCTGGCAAAGGCGGGATCCTCCTCGCTGTAGAGCACCTTGCCTTCCCGGTCAAAGGAAATGGTGTATTCGGGATGGGTCAGATCCCTGGCCAGGAATTGGAACCGCCAGATGGGGCCGGCGGGCTCTTCATCCTCACCGTAATTCATGACGAAGCTCTCCTGGCGCATGTAAACGGCCGCGTTTTCCACCTCCGCCGCGTCGGAATACAGGGTTTTCAACTGCTCCGCCGCGTAGGTGCGGGCCTGCTCCACGGTCATATCCTCAGGACCGGGCATGCAGTAATCGTTTTCGCTGTAATCGTCGCCGTTCACCTGCATCATGACGTTCATGAACCAATGCTGCTCCTCGATGGTCCATTCGGGAAATATGCCGCCGAAGGCCTCGCGGCAGATTTCCATGATGGCTTCATCCTCGTAGTAGCCCTCGCCCTTTTTCAGGGCTTGTATGATGCCGGTGGTTTCGGACAGGGTGATGCCGTTTTCGTTGGCGGTCCGGATCAGGGCGGCTACCTGCTCAGGGGTGTAGCTTTCCACCCGGCGGACGGGGGTATCGTTTTCCAGGGCCATGGGCACGGCGGTTTCCTCCACCACCTGCTGGGCGGACAGGAGCACCGCCGCCGTGGCGGTGACGGCCACCAGCATGAGCACAATGGCCAGGATGAGGCCGAAGGACGGCCGGGGACGGATCTTCATGGTGTTTCCTCCTACAGCGTTCTGATAGATTTTTTCGCGTTGGGCGGCGGTGGGCTCCAAATGGCTCAATTCCTGATGGAGGGCGCGCTGAATCCGGGCGCGGATCGCATCATCCTTCATACGTGTCACCTCCCATCAGGCTGTCCTTGAGCAGGGCAACGGCCTGCTTCAAACGCCGGTGCACGGTGGAGGCCGGTATGCCCAGGGCCTTCGCCGTTTCCTGAATGGTCATGCCTTGATAGTAATACAGCAGCACCACCTGCTTGAACTTATCGGAGAGGCGGCGAACATCCATGGCCAGGTCATGGTCGGCTGTGTCCTCTGCCCGAGCAGGGGGCATGCTGTCGATGCTCTGGCGGGTATCCACATGGCGGAACCAGCCCGTTCGCTTGTAATCCTTGCAGGTGTTGATGGCAATGCGCATCAGCCAGGCTTTTTCATTGCCGATGCCTCTGCGCTCAAAATCGTTCATATGCCGCCATGCCTTGAGAAAAGTATCCTGGGTGGCGTCCTCCGCCTGCCCGCGGTCGGATAAATAGACGTAACAGAGCTTCATGACGTCGCCGGAATAGCGCGCAATCCATTCTCGCAGGCGTTGCTCCCGAACCATGCTGGGTACCGCAGCATGCTCCATGGATGATCACCTCCTTCACTATATAACACGAAGGAACTGGGCGTTTTTTCCCAACTGAATCGGTTTTTTCGCAAATTTTCTGTTCGGCTGGGAACGGTGGTTGAATCTGCCGGCGTTTTCATGGTATACTGGAAAAACAGGGAGCCGCCAAAAAAACGATGGCGAAGCGGCCAGGAGAACCGGCAGAGGAGGAAGCGGCATGAAAACGGCAGTGGTGTATTATTCGCTGAGCGGCCACACGGAGGAAGCGGCGCAGACGATCGCCCGGGATTTGCAGACTGATTTGATCCGGCTGAGCCCGGTGACGCCCTATCCCGCCAAGGGACTTGCCAAGTATTTTCACGGCGGGAGAAGCGCCTTGAAGGGCGACGCGCCGGCCTTGACGCCCTATGCTTTCAGCGGCGATTATGATCTGGTCATTTTCGGTACGCCCGTGTGGGCCAGCAATTTCGTGCCGCCGCTGCGGACTTTTATCCGGGATAACAGGGAGGCACTGAAAGGGAAAAAGCTGGCGGCGTACATCTGCCTGATGGGCGGCGGCGGGGAAAAGGCCCTGGCCCGGCTGCGGGAAGCCCTGGGCGTGGAGAAATTAGCGGCGGAAATGAGCCTGGTCGACGCGAAAGGGAAAAACGCCGGCGGTCAGGAAGAATTGATCCGTCAATTCTGCGCCGCGTGCAGGAATTCACAGTGAGGAAAAAGCATGATCATAGATATTTCCCAGGAGGTATTCTCCTGCCAGGTGTATCCGGGAGACCCGGCCCCGGAGAAGAAGGAGCTGCAGCGTATTGACCGGGGCGACGTATGCAATCTGACCCATTTTTCCATGTGCGCGCATAACGGCACCCACGTGGATGCGCCCTTTCATTTTATGCAGGACGGCAAAACCGTGGATCAAATGGGGCTGACGCCTTACGTGGGGCCTTGCTGGGTGGCACGGCATGAAGGAAACGTGACGGGCGCGGATGCGGAAGAAATGCTGAAAAATGCCCGGCAGGCAGGCGCATCCCGACGGCTGCTGATCGCTGGCAAGGCCACGGTGACGGAGGACGCGGCGCGGGTGTTTTCCGGGGAGGAATTGCTGCTGCTGGGCAATGAAAGCCAGACTGTGGGGCCGGAGAACGCGCCCAAGGCGGTGCACCTGATGCTGCTGGGCGCGGGGATAACGCTGCTGGAGGGCGTGGTGCTCGCGGATGTGGAGCCGGGCCGCTATTTCCTCAGCGCCGCGCCGCTGAACCTGGGCGGCTGCGACGGCGCGCCCTGCCGGGCGTATCTGATGACGGAGCAAGGGGAGCGGTATGCTGAGACTGAGACCATATGAACCCCGGGACGCGGCGATCATCCTTTCCTGGATCCCGGATGAATTCGCCCTGCGTCAGTGGAGCGCGGACCGGTACGGCCCGTATCCCGTGACAGCGGAGGAGATGAACCGCCAGTACGCGGAGATGGGGGAAGAGGTGTTTCCCCTGACCGCGGTGGAGGATGGCAAGACGGCGGGCCACCTGATCCTGCGGTTCACGGATCGGCAGACGGTACGGCTGGGCTTTGTGATCGTGGACACCGCCCGGCGGGGCCGGGGCCTGGGACGGGAAATGGTGCGGCTTGCATTGGCCCGTGCGTTTGACGGGCTGAACGCCCGCCGGGCCACCCTGGGAGTGTTTGAAAACAACCCGGCAGCCGCGGCCTGCTACGCGTCGGCTGGCTTTCGTGAAACGCCGCTGCCGGTGCCCGTTGCCTATCCCATCATGGGGGAAAGCTGGGCCTGCCGGGAAATGGCAATCACCCGGGATCAGTGGCGCGGAATGAACAGGCGCGGGACGGAAAAAGGAGTAAAATCATGCGGATACTGATCGTGCGGCACGCGGAGCCGGATTACGCGCACGACTGCCTGACCGAGCGGGGCAGGCGTCAGGCGGATCTGCTGGGAGAGCGGCTCAGGCAAATCCCGGCGAAGGCATATTATGTGTCCCCGCTGGGCCGGGCGCAGGAAACGGCGGCCCGTACCCTGGCGCCGCTGGGCCGGCAGGCGGAAACGCTGCCTTGGCTGGCGGAATTCCGGGGCAGGGCGCTGGACGAAAACACCGGCAGGATGCGCATCCCCTGGGATTTTCGTACCACCCAGTGGTATGACCGTCCCCTGCTGGCGGACCGGGATCGGTGGACGGAGGACACGCTGGCAGCGGGCGGGGACGTGCGGGAGATTTGGAATGAAACGGCCCGGGGCATGGATGGCCTGCTGCTGCGCCATGGCTATCTGCGGGAGGGCGGCATATACCGCTGCGCGGATAACCGGGAGGATACCCTGGTGCTGTTCTGCCATTATGGCATTGGCATGGCGGTGCTGAGCTATCTGACGGGGCTGGCTCCCCTGCCCATGTGGCAGGCGTTTTTGTTTCTTCCTGCCTCTATCACCACGCTGGTGACCCAGGAGCGGGTGAAGGGGGAAATCGAGTTTCGCTGCCTGTGCGCCGGGGACGTGGGCCATCTGCTGAACGCGCCGGACGCCCTGTCCTGGGCCGGTGAATTCCCGGAATGCTACAACGGTGTGGAATCCACCGATCCCGGGCTGTGGCCCCGCATGCCGGAGCAGCCGCTGGTGCGGTGATGCCCATCGGCCGCATCAGTCGGGCATCATGCTGTTTTGGGATCATTCAGGCAAAATCATATATCATCTTTGGGCGCGTTTTCCGCGCTGGCGCTGCTTCATCCCGGTCGGCTGGACCGGGTAGGAGAACCATCCCGAAGCGGACAATGCCTTTGAAGTCAGATAAAACGGTCAGCCGGGAAGGCTGACCGTTTTTTTGGGGTTTTTCATGGATTGCCACGGAAACGAAACCCTTCGGCGCCATCCCGAGCGACGCGCAGCCGAAAGGCGAAGCGCAGCCGGCGGGATCTGTGCGAGCATCCGGCAAACAGATTGTTCGGCGCCGTTCCGTTTTCGCTCCACTCCGCTCAGGATGACAGGAATGGCCGTTTTTTTCCTTGACTCTCCGGGAAAAATCGTTATTTGTGAGGATCAATGACGGAAAGCCCTTTATCGGTGGATATACATCCTCGTCATTTCCGGTTCGCCATCGCCCTGCACCATGCACAGAAACTCCCAGCCGTACCGCTCATAGAATCCGATGTGATCGGTGACCAGATACAGCGGCGAAATTCCCTTTTCTTTCATGTCCTCCACCGCCAGCTCCAGCAGCCGTCCGGCGATGCCCTGTCCCCGATAGGATTCCTCTGTATAGACGGCGCATACGTTGGGCGCCAGATCCTTGCGGTCGTGAAAATCGTTCTCAATGACGCCCAGCCCGCCGATGATCCGGTCCCCGTCCAGGCAAAGATACCAGCCGTATTCCGTTTCGCCGTTCAAATAGGCCGACATGCATTCCAGATACGCTTCCTGCGGCACGCCCCACTTTTGATGAAACCATGCCGCGCCGCGCTCCATCAGGTCCGGCCGGCCGCGGAGGGCGACACAGGAGTAGCCCTTCAGGTTTCTCCATGCGTCGGCGTTGTTTCGGGTGATCGCGGCCAGCTTCTCGCAGGCGGCCATTTCGCCGCAGGTGCCGCAGGATTCAGCCCTGCGCTTGAGGGCGCATTGCCGGATGGGGCACAGGGACTCGCAGTAGGGCGTTTTCACCCCATCCACGCGGCAGCCCACGCAATGGATCATGTCCGGCGTGATGTCCACTCCGTTCAGCTTCGACCACTTTTCAGCCACGGCTTGCCGAAGCGCCTCATCGTTGTTGACGGTGGCGATGCGGGCCTCGCATCGTTCGCAGTCCAGCCCGCAGTATGCGATATATTCCTTCATTTGTGTCTCCCCTTGCTTTTTTTCTTTCTGTTCAAACGGGAACGGATGCGCGCAAGCGCGTAGGACGGCCCCGCGTGCCCCGCGGTTTTTCCGTCCCGCGGTGGCGCGTTTTTTCCCGTTTCTCTGTTCCGTACCGGAACAGCCACTTTTTTCGGTGTCAGCTTTCCGGGACGTGAATGATCATGCTTTTTTCTACTTGCGGATGGACTGTTTGTCAGCGCAAGGCGTCCATCCGGAGGAAAACGCGCTGGCACCAGGAGAATACAGCGGAAAAAGCGGCATCAAAATCGGCTCCATCCGGTAAATCTGACAGGTTCAGCATTTCACGGTCATTCGCGCAAACCGATTCTTTCAGTTCTTTCTTTGTGGCGACGAACCTTCCGGATTCCAGGTAGTATAGATTCTGGATCAGAAAGAACAATGCTTTGCACGTGCCCCGCAGCTTTTCCGGGCTTTTGCTCCCGTCCCCATGGATGTAGCCATGGCAGAGCGCATGATACAGGTTGCCAAGGCTCAGCTTCACATAGTTGATTTCATCCTCCCGGGCGGCGCCGGGCAGATAATCGGTCAGTGTTCCCAATAAGTCCTTGGTGGTGTGAAGAAGCTGGCACACTTCCAGGGGATTCCATCGCGCCATTTCTTCCCGGCCGCAGATAAAGCCGCAGGATTTCTCGTGGGCCCCTGTCTGCTCCAGGATGCCCCGATACACATCCATATCGTCCACGGACAGGCGATCCAGAATGAGCATGACGTCGATATCGCTGTTTTCGGTGGCTTCGCCGCGCATATAGCTGCCTTGCAGACCGACATACAGCAGCCGTTCCCCGAAGGCGGCTTTACACCCGGAGATCAGCGTTTGCAGATATGATTGCCAATCAAACATGCTTCCTCCCATGTCCGTTCTTAAAATGCCGATAAGCCAGGATGCCGATGGGAAGAAAATAGACGCACCAAAGCACCAGCGCCATGACGCCTCCGCCGCTGTTTTCCCCATCCGACATGCTGCTGAACATGCCCGTCATGGGCAGGATCAGGCAGCTGATAAAAAAGACGCCATGGATCATCAGCATCGCTTTCAGCACCTTGTCCGCCCGGTTATCCGCCCGGATGGACAGCCCGATAAAGAAAGTGGAAAGCGCCATCATCCCGTAGCCCAGCAGATCATAATTGAACAGCAAGCCGCCTCTTTTGAAATCCAATTGCGCCAGGGCTTGGTCCTTCAGCCCGCCCAGGTGAACGGTGGTGGTCTGCGCAAAGTAGACCAGGAGGATCAGAACGGCGTAAATCGCTGAAAAGACCATGCCGATGTTTGCGGCGACCCGTCGATCATCCGCGCATTCGTGATGCAGCCCGGCCGCCATCATGATATACCCCATCGGCAAAAACATGCATACGAAATATGAGCCAAAGGTAAAATCTATCAGCAGGAAAACCGCAAACAGGAAAACGGTCACCGTTACGATGGCGGCGCCGATCCGGGGGAGCGCGCTGTTCATGTTCACATTTCTCCTTTTCTGCATTCGGGAAAACTCTGTTGGGCTTCTTTTCTCACCAACCGCGGGGATGCGCCGGGCCGCCTGCCTTCTTTCCCGCTCATCATCAGCTGCTGCCTGGCTTTGTCCGGGCGGGACGGATCCGCTGGCCCCTTTTCACGAGACACTGTTCACCATTCTGATGTAGTCTTCCGATGGGATCATGGGCGTTTCCAGCGCGGCCACCGTTTCCGGCGAGAGAGACAGGGCAGACGCGTATTCTTCCCCCGCCTTTTCGAAGCGGGCCAGCAGCGGATCGGCAACGATCGCCGCTTCCGGTATGTTCAGCAGGGGCGCCTCCGGCACGCAGACGATATCCGGATTGCCAAAGCAGGTAGCGCACATCAGCTTCAGGCCGTCGAAGTTTCCTTGCCACTGGGGGAAGCCGCATCCGCAGATCACCAGTGTGTGGATTTTTGAAAAATCGGCCAGCGCTTCGTGGCGCACGGTGCCGTCCGCCTCACGCACCATCTTCATCTGAACCAGCGGGATCGTGCGATCCAGCAGCGCTTTCAGATGAGAGGGCATGGCATAGCAATACAGGGGGAAGCTCCAGAGGATCACATCGGCGTTTCTGTACAGATCCAGGATAGCATTCTGATCATCCTGGATGACACAATGGCCGTCAGAACGCATCCAACAGCTGAAGCATCCCCTGCACGGGGCGATATCCTTATCGATCACATGGATGATATGCACCTCGTGCTCACCGTTCCGGTTCAGTCCCTTCAGGAAGGCTTCCGTCATCCTGAACGTATCGCTTTTTTTCTTGGGGCTTCCATTCAACACCAGGATTTTCATGGCAGGTTCCTCCTTGCCTCGGTTCCGTCTGCATGGGAAAGCCATTCCGGCGCCGTCGCCGGGGCTTATCTCCTGAAATGTTCGCCGCGGATGGCTTTGCGAATAAAGTGATCGCTCGATCACTGCATATTATAGTGAACGAGCGATCACTTGTCAAGCATGGGATATGACGATGCGGCATGATGCGCAGGTTTGGGCGAAAAGCGTCGGAGCCTTTGCCGAAAACCGGGCCTCTTCTCTGCTCCATGACTGAACGGCAATAAAACACGATAGAAAAATCCTGCCGGTTCCACGATCTGCCTGTTGTGGCAAATCCATCGAAACCGGCAGGCGACTGGCGATCTCGGCGTGATTCGAACGCGCGACGTTCCGCTTAGGAGATGAAAAAAGCGTTCGCCTTCGCTGCCCTCCGATGTGCCGCAAGTGCCTGATTTTACTGGGTTTCTAACGATTTCCGGACGTTCGCATTTCCTCCAAAAAACCCCTGTTTTACCCTAGTGCGATTAGCAGGAAATTAGCAGAGCTAATTTTGGCGGTGGGACATTTTCCCGGATCGTTCGCCAAAATTAGCAAGTTGACCGAAATCACGTTTTTGAAATACCCTCAAATTACGGAAAAAAGTTCAGTATTATTAAACCCGGTACCATGCTGTTCTTCTGTCCTTTCTCTTGATGATTTCTTTGTCCAGTGTAGGCTCTTGCGGTTGAGTAAAGTCATGAGAGGTTGCTTGTGGATTGCGTGACCGTCCGCTTTTCTTTGCATCGTCGTCCACCAGATTTTGCAGCAATCACGGCTGCTAATCGCGCTGATGATTAGAAATCCAACAACACATACGCTCTCCGTGTCGGTGGCTGGTCTTTGGCAGACATACCGAAATCCCTTATGTGGAGCCACTTTTCAGGCTGTGTCAACTTTATATGGCTTCCTCACGCCGTCCGCCGTATATGCGGAAAGCTGAAATAGTAGTTTTTCTAACGGAAACGGACGGAATTTTCCGGACATCCCAGGTATTTATGGCAGATCCTCAGCATTTCCTTCCAGGTCAGGTTGTACCAGCCGATGGGGTAGCAATTCCCGCCGTGATTCTTCTCCAACGCACCGGCAATGGCCTGGCCCACCTGTTTGACCGTTACCATGGTGGAGCCGCCCTTGGGCCAC
>JAFXVJ010000013.1 GCA_017524615.1 Clostridia bacterium
AAAGAAGGAGGAGCGCGGGCAAGCGAAGCGCAGGCCGTGCGAATCCAGGCGCTTGCCTCCCCGGTGAGAGGCAAGCGACGCGGCATCAACCGAGAAAAATAGAAGGAGGAGCGCGAGCAAGCGAAGCGCAGGCCGTGCGAAGTAACATGGAACATAAAATGATCTCCATCGCGGATCAAGTTTTTGAAGAATTGGAGCATGACATCCTGTCCGGTACGTACGAACGGGATGAAGTGCTGACCGAAGTGAAGCTCAGTGAGCGATTGGGCGTCAGCCGCACCCCCATCCGGGAGGCACTGCGCCGTCTGGCCCAGGAGCACATCATCGAATTGACCAGCAAGGGCGCCCGGGTCATCGGCATCGACAAATCCGACATATCCGATATTTGCGAAATCCGCCTGCGTCTGGAGGGCTTGGCCGCGCGGTGGGCCGCGGAACGGGCCGACGAGGAGGGCGTCAGCATTCTTAAAGAAACCCTGGACCTGCAGGAATTCTATACCCAGAAGGAGGATCCGGAGAGCATCAAGAATGCCGACAGTCGCTTCCACCAAACCATCTACACCCTCTGCGGCAGCACATCCATGCAGGATACATTGGAACCGTTGCACAGAAAACTGCTGAAATACCGCCGGGTTTCCGTGTCCGCGCACAGCCGGGCGGAGCAATCCCTGGCGGAGCACCGGGCCATCTACGAGGCCATCGCCGCCCACGATCCCGCCCGGGCTGAACAATTGACCATCCTGCACGTGCAGAACGCACGCGACAGCATCCTGTTAAGAGAGAAGGGAAACTGACATGGGACGCACCATCGCGCAAAAGATCATTGCGGCGCATTTGGTATCCGGCGAAATGATCCCGGGGCATGAAATCGCCCTTCGGATCGACCAGACCCTGACCCAGGACGCCACCGGCACCATGGCCTATCTGGCTCTGGAAAACATCGGCATCCCCCGGGTAAAAACGGAAAAATCCCTGGCCTATATCGACCACAACACCCTGCAGTGCGGCTTTGAAAACGCCGATGATCACCGCTATATCCAGTCCGTTGCCCGGAAATACGGCGTATACTTTTCCCGTCCCGGCAACGGCATCTGCCATCAGGTGCATCTGGAGCGCTTCGGAAAGCCCGGAAAAACCCTCATCGGCTCCGACAGCCACACCCCCACCGGCGGCGGCATCGGCATGCTGGCCATGGGTGCGGGCGGCATGGACGTTGCGGTCGCCATGGGCGGCGGCGCGTATCACATCACCATGCCGAAAATGTATAAGGTCAACTTGACGGGCCGGCTGTCCCCCTGGGTGACGGCCAAGGATGTGAGCCTGGAAATCCTGCGCATCCTGTCGGTGAAGGGCGGCGTGGGCGCCATCATCGAATGGGGCGGCGAGGGCATCGCCACCCTGTCGGTTCCCGAACGCGCCACCATCACCAACATGGGCACGGAGCTGGGCGCCACGACCTCCATTTTTCCATCCGACGAAGTCACCCGCGCATTTTTGAAAGCGCAGGGCCGCGAGGCTGATTATGTGCCTCTGGCCAGCGATCCGGACGCGGAATACGACCGGATCATCGATATTGATTTGTCTGCGCTGGAGCCGCTGCTGGCTTGCCCGCATTCCCCCGATAACGTAGCCCGGGCCGCGGACAAGGGAGATATCGCCGTTTCCCAGGTGTGCATCGGAAGCTGCACCAATTCCTCCCTGCGGGATATGCTGCGCGTGGCCGCCATCCTCAAGGGCAGGCGTATCGCCGATTCCGTCAGCCTGTCGATTTCCCCCGGCTCTCGCCAGGTGCTGACCATGCTGGCTCAATGCGGCGCGCTCAGCGATATGATCGCCGCCGGGGCCCGGATCCTGGAATGCGCCTGCGGGCCCTGCATTGGCATGGGCTTCTCTCCCGCCTCGGCAGGCGTGTCCGTGCGTACGTTCAACCGGAATTTTGAGGGCCGAAGCGGCACCAAGGACGGCCAGGTGTATCTGGCCTCACCGGAAACGGCCGCCGCTTCTGCCCTCACCGGCCGCATCACTGATCCGCGCACGCTGGGTGATTATCCGGATGTGGCGCTGCCGGAGACCTTCGTCATTGACGACGGCGGCGTGATCGCTCCGGCTCCCGAGGAAGAGGCGGAGCAGCTGTCCGTGGACCGCGGCCCCAATATCAAGCCCTTCCCCAAGGGTGAACCCCTGCCGGACGCCATTTCTCTGCCCATTTCCCTGAAAGTGGGCGACAACATCACCACCGATCACATCATGCCCGCCGGCGCCAAGGTGCTGCCCTATCGGAGCAACATTCCCAAGATGAGCGATTTCTGCTTTGGGGTCTGCGATGAAGCTTTCCCCGCCCGTGCCCGGAAGCTGGGACGCAGCTGCGTGGTGGGCGGCAGCAACTACGGCCAGGGCTCGAGCCGTGAGCACGCGGCGCTGGTGCCGCTGTATCTGGGTGTGCGCGTCGTGATCGCCAAGTCCTTCGCCCGCATCCACGCGGCCAATCTGATCAACGCCGGCATCCTGCCCTTGACCTTTGACGATCCCGCGGATTACGATGCGCTGGCCCAGGGCGATACGCTGATGCTGGATGGTATTCACGGTCAGCTGTCATCCGGCCATTTGACAGCTGTCACCACCGCCGGAAAAACCATCCGCCTATCCTATCCACTGACAGAAAGGCAGATCGCCATCCTCAAAGCGGGCGGGCTGCTGAATTACACGAAGGAGGCAAGTTTATGAACCAGAACGCGATCGAACAGGCGGTCAATCATTACCGCGAATTGCTGCTCGCGCAAATTGATCGGGCAGAAAAAATGAACAACGTTTCCGCCCCGGAAAAGAAGGATAAAACCGTCATCGGCGTGGTGGGCGGCGACGGCATCGGCCCCATCATCACACTGCAGGCGCAGCGTGCCCTGGAAGCGCTGCTCAAGGATGAAATCCAGGCGGGCGCCATCGAAATCCGTGCCATTGAGGGCTTGACCATTGAAAATCGTCTGGCCGTAGGCAAAGCGATACCCGATGATGTGCTGGCCGCCATCAAGGAATGCGACGTGCTGCTCAAGGGCCCCACCACCACCCCCTCCGGCGGGGAACTGCTGGAAAGCGCCAATGTGGCATTGCGCCGGGAACTGGATCTGTACGCCAATGTGCGGCCCGTCTGCGTGCCGGAGGAAGGGATCGACTGGATGTTCTTCCGGGAAAACACGGAGGGCGAATACACTCTGGGCAGCAAGGGCATTGAGATCCCTGGGCTGCTGACCATGGATTTCAAGGTGACCACCGTTGCCGGCACCCGCCGCATTGCCCGGGCAGCCTTTGAGTATGCCCGGAAAAACGGCAAGACCCACGTGGCCATCGTGACCAAATCCAACATCATGAAGAAAACAGACGGCATGTTTTCCGTGCTGTGCCGTGAAATTGCCGCGGAATACCCGGAGATTCAGGCGGATGAGTACTTCATCGACATCATGAGCGCCAACCTGCTCAAAACCAACATGCGCGGCACTTTGCAGGTGTTCGTGATGCCCAACCTGTACGGCGACATCCTCACCGATGAGGCAGCTCAGATCCAGGGCGGCGTAGGCACCGCCGGCAGCGCCAACACCGGCGACCGCTATGCCATGTTTGAGGCCATTCACGGCTCCGCGCCCCGGATGATCGCCCGGGGCATGGGCGACTACGCCAATCCGGAAAGCATCCTCCGCGCCGCGGTGATGCTTCTGCGGCACATCGGTATGCCGGACAAGGCCGCGAAGCTGGCCGCCGCCATCGACGCCGCCAATAAGACCTCCCCCATCACCGGCTCAAAGGAAGGCGCCACCTGCGCCCAGTTCGGCGACGCGGTGATCGCGGCGCTGTAACGGGATTCATATTCCGATGGTATGAAAAAGGCTGTCTGTATCCGGTCTGCTGACGGATAAGACAGCCTTTTTTCTGCATGCAGATGGAGAAGCGTTTTAGTCCTTGATGCTCCCGTCCGGGTTGAACAGCGGCAGCTTTTCCAGGTAGATGATATCATCCCGTTCGGTGGCCTCGCCCTCCGCCAGGATGGCCATTTTGCCCACGATGTTTCCGCCGGCCTGCTTGACCAGTTCCTCAACGGCGCGGAGGGATTCGCCGGTGGAAATCACATCGTCCACGATCAGCACCCGGCGCCCACGCATGAAATCGGCGTCGTCCTGATCGATGCACAGGGTCTGTTCCTTGGCGGTGGTGATGGAATTCACCTTCACGGTGAACACATTCTTCATATATAGCTTGGGCACCTTGCGCGCGATCAGATACCGGTTGGTGCCGGCCTGGCGCGCCATTTCATAGGCCAGGGGGATGCCTTTGGCCTCGGCGGTGATCAGAACATCGTATTCCGGCGCCTTTTTCAGCAGATCCCGGGCGCAGGCCTGGGTCAATTCCACGTCCCCGAAGATCACGAATCCGGCGATGTACAGGCTTTCATTCACCGGGCAGAGGGTCAATTCCCGTTCCAGCCCTGCCACATGCAAAGAATAGGTCATGCTCATGTTGTGTTCTTCCTCTCCACTTTGATCCTGTATTCAGGCGCGGCGCATGGCACGCCGCGGGCCTCACGCAACTTTTCAAGTTACTGCTTATTTTAACAGGTATTCCCGTTGTTTGTCAATCGTTCTTTCAGAAAATGCAAAAAACGAAAATGCAGCGCGCTTTCCCTGTTTTGTTTTTTTGTCAAACTGTGCTTTTTCGCTTTACTTTTTGGAAATATCTGATATAATGATTTTAACGTACGATCCGTTCAAAGCTGGCACAATCCATTTTGCGGGGATCAACGTTCGCTTTCAAACAGTGGCCGCTGGCGTCAATAAGCGGCACATCAAAAAACAAAGGATGGTAGAGAGCATGAAGAAAACGATTTGCCTGATTTCCCTCCTGATGGTGCTTGTGCTGGTGCTGACGGCCTGCGGCGGCGGTGGCGGCGGAAGCATCGAAGGCACCTGGAAGCTCACCGGTGGCGGCGGCGACGGCATCGGCAATGATTTCACGCAAGCCCTGCAGATGATCAATTCCATGGGCGGCAGCGTGACCATGACCTTCAACAACGGCAAATTGACCATGAACATGAACCTGCTGGGCCAAACGCAGCAAGAAGAGACCACCTATAAGATCAATGGCAATAAACTGGAAGTTGAAGGCTCCACTTTGGACTTCTCCATCAATGGCAACACCCTGACCTTGACCGGCGAAGGCGCCTCCATGACCTTCACCCGTCAGTAATCTGATTTCCTTCCATGCGGGAGGATCAACCGTTTCCGGTTTCTGACGCATGGAATCCACCCTGAATGCATGATGAATCAACAGACTTTGGATAAAAAAGTCCAAAGTCTGTTTTTATCACAGGATGCTATAGCACTGTTCCTCTCCCCATCGCCCGGCTGAACCGTACAGCATTGAATTTCTGCTTGCCCCCAATGCATTTCTTTGCTATAATGAGCGGGTACAAATGCACTGAGCAAGGCGGACACGCACCATGATAACCACCCTTCAGCGGATTGCTTTTCCGGATCACCGGCGTATCCTGATGATTTCCGATCTGCACGGACACGCAGACGGCTTGCGGCATGTATTGCGTCAAGCGCGCTTCGGACCGGATGATATCCTGGTGATCGTGGGTGATCTGGTGGAAAAAGGCCCACAAAGCCTGGAAACGCTGCGGCTGGTGATGGCGTTGGAAAAGGAATGCACGGTGTACCCGCTGATGGGCAATGTGGATCTGTGGCGGCTGGAATTCCTGCAAAGCGATGATCCGCGCAAATGGGAGGAAATGAAGCATTACTCCCTGCGCGCTAAAACCTGGTGGGGAAACAGCATGCTGGGCGAAATGTGTGCGGAGATCGGCATGCCGCTGACTGCTGAAACGGATATGGCCACGGTATTCCCCGAAATCCAGCTGCATTTTGCCCCGGAAATCGCATTTCTGAGCGGCCTCATCACCATTCTGGATACCCAGCGCATCACCTTCGTTCACGGCGGGATCCCCCATGAGCGGCTGGACGAATTGGCAGGCACAGACGCCTATCCCCTGCTGAAATTCGACGATTTTTACAGCGCCGGTTTCTCTTTTCGAAAATACGTTGCCGTTGGCCATTGGCCTGCCGTACTGTACAGTCCGACGTATCCGGATTTTCGCCCGCTCATCGACCGGCGGCGCCGCATCATTTCCATGGACGGCGCCTGCGGCGTAAAGTCCGAAGGGCAATTGAACCTGCTGATCCTGCCCGACTGGCGAAGCGATGATTTTTCCCTCATCACCTGGGATGGGCTGCCCGTGATTCAGGCGCTGGACGATCAGACGGGGTCTCCCGCTGAAAACGCCCGCTACATCCGATGGAACGATCACGCCATTTACGTTCAGCGGCGGGGCGGGCATCAATCCCTCATTCTGCACCACGGAATGCCCATGAATGTGCCCACGAGCTGCATTTTTGATCATGACGGCGTGCTCAGCTGCTCCGATATCACCGATTATCGCCTGCCCGTTTCCGCGGGCGATACGCTGCATTTGATTCTGCGGCTGCCCAACGGCTGCTATGTGAAAAAGAACGGCATCGCGGGCTGGTACATGGGCCGTTACACCCGTATCACAGAGGAGGAACCATCATGAAGCTTTGGGGTGGACGATTCCAGAAAGAAACCAATCAAATGGTGGATGATTTCCATTCCTCCATTTCTTTCGATCGGCGCCTGTTTGCCCAGGATATACTGGGCAGCATGGCCCACGCCAGGATGCTTTGCCGCCAGGGCATCATCAGCCAGGAGGACGAGCAGGCCATACAGAGCGGCCTGCAAAGCATCCTGACCGATATGCAGGCGGGAAAAATCTCCTTTCCGCCGGAAAGTGAAGATATCCACATGCTGGTGGAGCAGATCCTGACGGAGCGCATCGGCGATGCGGGCAAGCGGCTGCACACCGGCCGCAGCCGCAACGATCAGGTGGCCACCGACATGCACCTGTATGCCAAGGATACCTGCGGCGATACCCTCGCGCTGCTGCGGGAATTGGAAGAGACGCTGCTTCAATTGGCAAAAAAGCACGCTGAGGATGTGATGCCGGGGTACACCCATCTGCAGCGGGCGCAGCCCGTTACCTTGGGCCATCACCTGATGGCGTATTTTGAAATGTTCAAGCGGGATATGATCCGCGTATGCCAGGCCCGGGACGCGGCGGACAGCTGTCCGCTCGGCAGCGGCGCTCTGGCCGGCACCACCTATCCCCTGGATCGCGCATTTACGGCCGCCGAACTGGGCTTTGCCCGGGTCTGCATGAACAGCCTGGACGGCGTCAGCGATCGGGATTTCCTGCTGGATTATCTGGCTGCCGCGTCCATCGGCATGATGCATTTATCGCGCTTCTGCGAAGAAATGGTGCTGTGGAGCAGCCTGGAATTCGGTTTTCTTACCTTGGATGACGGCTTTGCCACCGGCTCCAGCATGATGCCGCAGAAAAAAAACCCCGATGTGGCTGAATTGATCCGCGGCAAAACGGGCCGGGTCTACGGGGATCTGCAGGCGCTGCTTACCGTGATGAAGGGCCTGCCCCTGGCCTATAACAAGGACATGCAGGAAGATAAAGAATCCTTCTTTGACGCCCGCGACACCTGGCTCAAGTGCCTGCACGTTTTTACCGAAATGCTGAAAACTGCGTCGTTTCGCACCCAGCGGATGCATGACAGCGCCAGCGCGGGCTTTGCAAACGCCACCGACTGCGCTGATTATCTGGTGAAAAAGGGCGTGCCTTTCCGGGATGCTCACGCTGTGGCGGGGCGTCTGGTAGCCCATTGCCTCAGCAAGGGCTGCGCGCTGGATGATCTTTCCCTGGAGGAGCTGCGCTCCTTCTGTCCTGCGTTTGATAACGACGTGTACGCGGCCATTTCCCTGTCCTCCTGTGTGGCGGCCCGGAACCTGATCGGCGGACCCGCGCCGGAAAAGGTGCTGTCCGCCGTGGCGGCTGGCGAACAATGGCTGGCGGAACAAAAGCTGTGACCCATGCGTCAGCAATCGCTTTGATCGGAGGTATCCATGGCTTCTTTTGTTGATCGCGCGCCCTTCATCGCCAAGGCCGGAAACGGCGGGAATGGATGCGTATCCTTCCACCGAGAAAAATTTGTGCAAAACGGCGGGCCGGACGGCGGGGACGGCGGCCACGGCGGGGATGTGATCCTGCTGGCCGACGAAAATATGCACACCCTGCTGGATTTCCGCTTCCGCAGCAAATATGAAGCTCCTGCCGGGGTGGATGGCTCCAGCGGCCGCCGCCAGGGCAAGCGGGGCGAGGACCTGATTGTAAAGGTACCCGTGGGCACTGTGGTAAGGGACAAGGAAACCGGCGTTGTGGTGGCCGATATGTATGAGGCTGGCCGCCGGAAGATCCTGCTGCGCGGCGGCCGGGGCGGCTGGGGCAACAGCCATTTCGCCACCCCCACCCGTCAGGCGCCCAATTTTGCCAAGCCGGGCATCAAGACGGAGCGGCACGAATTCATCCTGGAATTGAAATCCATTGCGGATGTGGGGCTGGTGGGCTTTCCCAATGTGGGTAAATCCACCATTCTTTCGGCGGTGACGGCTGCCCGGCCCAAGATCGCCAATTATCACTTCACCACCCTGACCCCCAATTTGGGCATGGTACGTCATCACGGCATGGATTTCGTGATGGCCGATATTCCCGGCCTGGTTGAGGGAGCCAGCGAAGGCGCGGGCTTGGGCCACGATTTTTTGCGTCACGTGGAGCGCACCCGCCTGTTGCTGCACGTGATCGACGCCGCGGGCTCCGAAGGCCGGGACCCGGTGGAGGATTACGAGCAGATCAACGCGGAACTACAAAAGTACGGCGATCTGGCGGATCGGCCCCAAATCGTCGCCGCAAACAAAATGGACCTTCCCGATGGACAAACTGGCTTTGACATGCTTAAGGAGCACATAAAGGGCAGGTATCCCCTGTTTCCCGTCAGCGCTGCCACCGGGCAAGGATTTGAGGAATTGCTGAACTGCGTGGCTTCAACACTGTCGGCTCTCCCGCCGATGGAGCCCTTCACCGAGGAAGAACTGCTGCCTGAGGCGCTGGAAGGATCCGGATTTGAAATCACGCGGGACGGGCCGGTCTTCGTTGTGTCCGGCAAGGCCATCGTTCATTTGCTGGACAGCGTGAATTTCGACGACGAGGAATCCATGAACTGGTTCCACCGCACCCTGCGCCAGGCCGGCATCATCGACGCCCTGCGCCAGGCCGGCGCCCGGGAAGGCAGCACCGTGCGTATCGACGATATGGAATTTGATTTTTTGGAATAATCATCTGCTCGCGCGATGAGTTGGAAAGGAGATCCCATGACACTGGAAATCAACAGCAAGCAGCGCGCTTATCTGCGCTCCCTGTGCAATAACCTGCAGCCCGTGCTCTACATCGGCAAGGAAGGCATCACCGACGCTACCGTGAAGGAAGCCTGGGACGTTCTGGAGGCCAGGGAACTGATCAAATGCTCCGTGCAGCGGGAAGCGCCCCTCACCGCCCGGGAAGCGTGCCAGGCCCTGTGCGAACGGGTGCACGCTGCCCCCGTGCAGTGCATCGGCGGAAAATTTTCCGTTTACCGTCCCCGCCGCAAGGATCCTACCATCGTCCTGCCCTAAGTCTTGCCCCGCCTGCGTTTGCGCCGGCCTGCAGTACAGAACACCACAATATATAGTGGTTTCTAACCGGGCTTATGCAAAAAAATATCCCAAATATGGTATTGACAAGTCGGACCGCACCTTATATAATAGGGTGCGGTTTTGATGAGAACGGGTCACGGCGAGATCTGTTTATCACGGGAAAAACCCGAAAATATACTATACGGAGGATCCATCCATGATTTCATCTATCCGGAAGCGGGACGGCCGCGTTGTGCCATTCGACATGGAAAAAATCCAGCATGCAGTTTCCAAGGCCTTTGCAGCCTCCGGCAGCGCCAAGGGCGAGGAAACGGCCAAGGCCATCAGCCAGCAGGTGGAATTGGAGCTGGAAAACAACGAAAATATCAGCAGCACCCCCACCGTGGAAGAGGTGCAGGACGCCGTAGAGCGGGTGCTGATCGAAAAGGGGTTCGTGCGCACTGCCAAGGCCTATATCCTCTACCGCGCTGAGCGCAGCCGGGTGCGTGAAATGAACACAAGACTGATGAAGGTGTTCGAGGACATCGCCTACAAGGATGCCATCGACAGCGACATCAAGCGCGAAAACGCCAACATCAATGGCGACACCGCCATGGGCAGCATGCTGAAATTCGGCTCCGAGGGCAGCAAGCAGTTCTACGATATGTTCGTGCTGAACCCGGCCCACGCCAAAGCGCACCGGGAAGGCGACATCCATATCCACGATCTGGATTTCCTCACCCTGACCACCACCTGCTGCCAGATCCAGCTGTCTACCCTGTTCAAGGATGGCTTCTCCACCGGCCATGGCGTGCTGCGGGAGCCCAACGATATTTCCAGCTACTCCGCTCTGGCCTGCATTGCCATCCAGGCCAACCAGAACGACCAGCACGGCGGCCAATCCATCGTAGACTTTGACTATGGCATGGCCCCCGGCGTGCGCAAAACCTTTATCAAGCGCTTCCGGGACAACCTGAGCCGCGCGCTGGACCTGAAGTTCAGCGTGGAAAACGCCGATGAGGAAGCCAAAGCCATCCTGAACGCCATCAAGGAAGAAACCGGCCTGGTGCCGACCCTGCAGGAGAAGGACGAATTCAAGGCCGCTCTGATTCAAAAACTGTCGAACCGCGCCACGGAAGAAACCGCGAACGAAGTGTTCGATTTCGCTCAGAAGTATGCCGTGAAGGAAACCCGCCGGGCCACCTATCAGGCCATGGAAGCCCTGGTGCATAACCTGAACACCATGAATTCCCGCGCCGGCGCCCAGGTGCCCTTCTCCTCCATCAACTATGGCACGGACATTTCTCCCGAAGGCCGGCTGGTGATGGAGCAGATCCTGCTGGCCACCGAGGCCGGTCTCGGCCGGGGCGAAACCCCCATCTTCCCCATTCAGATTTTCCGCGTCAAGGAGGGCGTCAATTACAACGCCGGCGAACCCAACTATGATCTTTTCCGCTTGGCCATTCGAGTCAGCGCCAAACGCCTGTTCCCCAACTTCTCCTTCCTGGACGCCCCCTATAACCTGCAGTACTACAAGCCCGGCCATCCGGAAACCGAAGTGGGCTACATGGGCTGCCGTACCCGCGTAATGGGCAACGCCTATGACCGCAGCCGGGAAATCGCTCCCCGCCGGGGCAACCTGTCCTTCACCTCCATCAACCTCCCCCGCATCGCCATCAACGCCAACGGCGACGTGGATTGGTTCTTCTCCGAACTGGAAAACAAAATGAAGCTGGTGGTGGAGCAGCTGGATGAACGCTATGAAATCATCGCCCGCAAAAAGGTCTACAACTTCCCCTTCCTGATGGGGCAGGGCGTGTGGATCGATTCCGAAAAGCTGGATTGGAACGACGAGGTGCGGGAAGTGCTTAAGCACGGCACCCTGTCCGTGGGCTTCATTGGATTGGCGGAATGCCTGAAGGCGCTGCGAGGCAAGCATCACGGCGAAAGCGAGGAAAGCCAGAATCTCGGGCTGGAGATCGTGGGCTTCATGCGGTCTTATTTGGACAAGCTCACCGCCGAACGCCACATGAATTATACGCTGCTGGCCACGCCTGCCGAAGGCTTGTCCGGCCGGTTCGTGCGCATGGACCGGGAGCGCTTCGGCGTGATCGAGGGCGTGACCGACCGGGAGTACTACACCAATTCCTTCCATGTGCCGGTGTATTATCCCATCAGCGCCTTTGACAAGATCTCCATTGAGGGCCCCTATCACGCGCTCACCAACGCCGGCCACATCAGCTATGTGGAAATGGACGGCGACCCCACCAAGAACCTGGAAGCCTTTGAAAGAATCGTGCGCCATATGCACGACTGCGGCGTGGGCTACGGCTCCATCAATCACCCGGTGGACCGTGACCCCCTGTGCGGCTTCAATGGCATCATCGGCGACACCTGCCCCTGCTGCGGCCGCGAGGAAAACGGACGTCCCTTTGAACGCATCCGCCGCATCACCGGCTATCTGGTGGGCACCCTGGATCGCTTCAACAACGCCAAGCGTGCCGAAGAGCATGACCGCGTGAAGCACAGCATGACATAATCCTGCCCGGCTTTTCCTCCCGTTCCTTTGGAACTTCCAGGCGGAAATACCGCACGTCGGATCGTCATCGGTAAGAGCGTCCCTCCGAAAGTGCGCCTCACCCTGCCTCCCGATCAGTAACATCCTGTCAATGAAACAGCCCCTGGCTTCACACAATTTGGAGCCGGGGGCTGCTATATTGTTCTGGCTTTATTGCGCGCTTATGGTATCCCGATCATTCTGCCAGTTCAAAGAAGGACACCGTCATGCGCGGATAATTCCGCACATTTCCGTTTTCATCCAGGACGCTGTAGGTGCCGTTGGCCAGGCCGTATACCTTTACCATCGTTCCTTCCGCAAACCCCGGATCACTGTCGCTGATCAAATACACGATTTCCTTGTAGTTGTTTCCCGATTTGGACAGCGCCAGCGTGACCACATATTCGTTGATACTCTGCGAGATGCCGGTGATATATCCCGTTTCCACAGCGTACTTCCCTATATTTTCCGCCTTGGACAAATTGGCATAGGTCATCTTCCTGGCGCTGGAGCGGATTTTCTCATCCCGTTCCACATCGGAATAGGAGCGCGTGGCCGTGTAGATGAACCGCCTTTCCTCCAAGCCCTTCTTGGTGACGGTCAGCACAAAATTGTAGGTACCCTCGGCGCTCGTGTCGATCTTGAATTTGAACGTCTTGCTGGTGGTGGATTTATTGTAGCTGATGGGGCCGGAAATGGACAGCTGTGTTTTCGCGCCGGCGATGGTTGTTCCGGATATGACCGTGCTGTCTTCCAAGACCTGGTCCGGGGACAGATCGATTTCCACCGGCAGGATGCCCTTTTGGAACGTGACGGAGTACAGCCGCTGGGCTTTGATAGCGCCCTCCGCTTCCGCCGTCAGCGTGACGGAATACACGCCTTGCGCGGGCAGGGTGACTTTCACGGAGAACGCGCCGTTATTGCCCGCCGTAACGTTGTAGCTTTGCCCCGAAGAGGAACTCAGGGAAAACACGGCGACGGTCACCAGCGCCTTTTTGGCGGATATGCCCTTGACTGTGAACGTTTCTTCATTGGTTTCAGCGGGCGGCGCGGAGGACACGGTCAGCTTGATGGGCAATTCCGGCATGGGAAGGATCTCGGTGAACTGGAAGGTCTTCATGATCTTTTCCAGCACCGTGTTGTCCCCTTCCTTGGCGTTGCGTCCACGGATCTGCATATCCAGGGTGATGGTATAGCCGTTGCGGATGGTACGCCGCTGATAGCCGGTGCACACCGGCTCCCCCTCCTGACGGAGAGAATACTTGGTGGCCAGGAAGCGCAGCACATTCTTTCCGTAATTCCGCCAGGCCGCGCTGCTGTAGGTATAGCCCAGGATGCCATAGACGGATCCGTTTGTATGGGAGACGCGGAATTCCCGGCGCATATCCTCGTCCTGGTTGTTCAAATCGAAAAAGGTTTGCGCATCCACATCCTTGATGGCAGTGATCACCAACGTGCGTTGGTTTTCAGCGTCATACGCTTTCAGCAGGATGCCTTCCGCCTCGAATTCATTGCCAAGCGCATCAAAATCCCAGCCCTGGCTGGCGATCCATTCGGCGTGCGTGCTCAGATTATAGGGTGTCAGCACCACTTCAAAGTCATTCGGGATCTCCACCGACGCCCGGATTTCTCCAAAGGAATACGTTTCGGCAAGCGCCGGTACAGCCAGCAGCAGGGACAGCAGGATCATCCCCGCCAGAACCAAAAGCATTTTACGCAAGAAACTGCGCCTCCCTTCCTACGGACATAAAAATTCATCCGCTTCGTCGGATGAATCACTCCATAGCCTTTTTTATTATAGCACAGACAGCCCGCATTTTCAACTATTTGTTACGGAATTTTTACAAATGTATAAAATAACAGAAAACACCTGAACGCTTTGTCGGATATCCAACCCTTTTTCCCGCCCGCCGGCCGGAAGCGGGAAGGCCGAAGGATCGCGTATGGAATTCCTTTGCCCGGCGCATACTGTCGCTGTAGGAAGAAAGGAGGTCCCTTCTGATGATCGAACAGGATACCGTCAAGCTGCTGCGGGAATGTGATTCCGGCGCGAAAATGGGCATTCAATCCCTGCAGGACGTGCAGGATCGGGTGAAAGATGACAACATGCGCCGGATGCTGCTGACATCCATAGATGAACACGAGAAGCTTTCCCACGACATTCAGGAACATTTGCACCGCTTTGACGACGAGGGCAAGGACCCGTCCGTCATGGCGTCCGGCATGGCCTGGCTGAAGGCCCACGCGGAAATGATGATGAACGGTTCCGATGAAACCATCGCCGACCTGATGACCGACGGCTGCAACATGGGCATCAAATCCCTGAGCCGTTACCTGAACCAGTATACGGCGGCAGACGAAAAGAGCAAGGATTTCGCGAAACGGCTGATCGGCATGGAGGAGCATTTGGTGCAGGATCTGCGCGCCTATCTGTAATGCGGCGGCGCTAAATAGTCCGCGATGAGCCTCCCGGACAAAAAAACGAATCAACGCATCAAAAAAGCCATTTGTATCCAAAAACTTTTGGGTCAAATGGCTTGTATTTTGCCCTGCAATCTGGTAAAATAATTCTTGTGTGTGATTCTTGTCATACGTTCATGGATTAATCATGAATCAAAATCAAATGAATTCATAGGGGGAACCGACATGGCAGATTACAAAACCGAGAACATCCGCAATATTACCCTGATCGGTCACGGAAGCAACGGCAAAACCACACTGACGGAAGCAATGCTTTACGCTGCCGGTCATGTGGACCGCCAGGGAAAAGTGGAGGATGGCGCCGCCACCACAGACTATGATCCCGAAGAAATCAAACGCCACATTTCCATCAGCGCGGCGGTTGCTCCCGTGGAATGGAAGGGCACCAAGATCAACGTGATCGATGTGCCCGGCTATTTTGATTTTATCGGCGAAATGATGGGTCCCCTTCGGGTGGTGGAAACCGCCGGCATCGTGGTGGGCGCTGTGAGCGGCCTGGACGTGGGCTCTGAAAAGGCTTGGAACTATGCCCAGAAAAACAATGTATGCCGGATGTTCATCATCAACCGCATGGATGCTGAAAACGCCAACTACATGAAGGTTGTGGAACAGCTCCGCGGCAAGTTCGGCTCCTCCGTCGTGCCCATGCTGCTGCCCATCGGCGAAGGCGCAGGGTTCAAGGGCGTGGTCAACGTGCTGGAGAACAAGGCTTATGAAGGCACCGGCAAGGGCCTGAAGGAAGTGCCCGTTCCCGGCGATATGGCGTCTGCCATCGAAACCGCCATGGAAGAAATCACGGAAGCGGCCGCCGGCGCGGACGACGAACTGATGATGAAGTACCTGGAAGGCGAAGAACTGACGCACGATGAAATCCTGTTCGGTTTCCGTGCCGGCATGCAGAACGGCAGCATCGTGCCCGTGGTGGCCGTTTCCGCCATCACCGGCGTGGGCGTAGCCAAGATGCTGGACGTGATGAGCGTTTATCTTCATTCTCCCCACAGCGCCAAGGCTCAGGGCGAGAATCCCAAAACCGGCGATAAGGTGGAGCGCTCCTGCGATAACGGCGAGCCCTTCTCCGCATTTGTGTTCAAGACCGTGGCCGACCCCTTCGTGGGCAAGCTGAGCCTGTTCCGGGTGATGTCCGGCAGCATCACGCCCGCCACCGCACTGTACAATTCCTCTGCGGACAAGGCCGAAAAGGCCGGCGGTCTGTTCATGATGCGCGGCAAGAAGCAGACCAACGTGCAGGTGCTCAACGCCGGCGATATCGGCGCTCTGTCCAAGCTGCAATTCACCAATTCGGGTGACACCCTCTGCGACGCCGCCTCCCCCATCAAGTATGCTCCCATCGACTTCCCCATCCCCTGCATCTCCAAGGCCATTTCCGCCGCGAAGCAGGGCGAAGAAGACAAAGTGTTCTCCGGCCTGAGCCGTCTGCAGGAAGAAGACCCGTCCATCAAGGTCGAAAAGAATACCGAAACCACCGAAACCCTCGTGTCCGGTCAGGGCGAAGTTCATCTGGATGTGATCCGCAACAAGCTGGCCAGCAAGTTCGGCGCACAGGCCAACCTGAACGATCCCAAGATCCCCTATCGCGAAACCATCCGCAAGAAGGTGGCCTGCCAGGGCCGTCATAAGAAACAGTCCGGCGGCCATGGCCAGTTCGGCGACGTATGGATCGAATTCTCCCCCATCGGCGATACCAATATCGACTTTGAGTTTGAAGATGCCGTGGTCGGCGGCGCCGTGCCCCGCAACTTCATCCCCGCCGTGGAAAAGGGCCTGCGCGAAAACATCCGCAAGGGCGTTCTGGCCGGCTATCCCATGGTGGGCCTGCATGCCAAGCTCTATGATGGCTCCTATCACCCGGTGGACTCCTCCGAAATGGCCTTCAAGACCGCTGCCCGCATTGCCTACAAGAAGGGCTGCATGGACGCCAGCCCTGTGCTGCTTGAGCCCATCATGCATGTGGAAGTGTTCGTGCCCGATGAATACATGGGCGACATCATGGGTGACATGAACAAGCGGCGCGGCCGCATCATGGGCATGGATCAGGTGGACGGTCAGCAGCGCGTCACCGCGGAAGCGCCCATGGGCGAAATGTTCAAGTATGCGACTGACCTGCGCTCCATGACCCAGGCCCGCGGCTCCTTCACCATGACCTTTGAGCGGTATGAAGAGATGCCCTCCGACGCGGCCAAGAAGATCATCGAAAACGCGCAGAAGGACGAGGAAGAAGAAGAATAATCTCTTCCCCTGTTTGCCCGGCCTTTGCGCCGGGCATTTTATTCTCTTGCTTCCGCTCAGGCGGAGAAAAAATGGAAACAAGGAGTGATATCAGAATGAAAAAGTCCGTTTGGCTCGTTTTGTGCGTCGCGATCATCGCTGTGATCCTGATTGCTGTTTTTGCCAGCCAGCGCAACAGCGCCCTGGATCAGGTGAAGGAAAAGGAATCTCAGCTGGAAGAAAAGAGCCTCCAAATTGAGGAACAGAAAATCGCCATTGAAACAGCCACGCAGTTGCAGCGCAGCGTTCAGCTGGAATCCGAGCAAAAAGTAAAAGAAGCGGAGGAAGCCCGTGAAAAAGCCGAAACCGCTACGGTGGAAGCCACTGAACGGGCCGAGACCCTGGAAAACCAGGTGGCGCAGCAGCAGGCCAGCATTGATTCCGCTGTGGAGCAGCTGCGCAGCGTAGCCCGTCAGGCGCAAGCCACCATCACCGCTTTGACCGGCGAAGAAGAAGATGCTGCCGGAAAAGCGCTGGAAGAAGCGCAGCAGGAACTGGAAACGCTGAAAGCCGACTATGAAAAGGTGACTGCCGATTTGATGGCTGCCCAGGATCAGTTGGCCGCGCTTCGGTCTGCCGTGGACAGTGCCGAAGCGGCCAAGCTGGATAAGACCGTGGTGCGGATCTACAATTCCCGTGGCCGGACCGTGACCGAATTTGAAGATCTGAGCCTGCTGCCCGAAAAGAATCTGGCGGAGGGGGTATATACCCTGAACGTTCTTTTCCTCAATCCCGCCGGTGATGAAATCGCCCAGTATACGCTGCCCTATATCGTCACACCTCAGGAGACTTCTGTGAAGGAAGAAAGCGCTGAGCCGGAAACCGCTGAAGGAACGGCCGACGCGGAGCCGGCCGGTGAAGAAGTGGCCGATGCCCCCGCAGAAGACACGGTGGAGGTTCCCGCGGAGGAACCCGTCAGGGAGGACGAAGGCGGCAGCGAGGCTGCCTGAAGCAAGTTCACGCTTATTTCACGCTTATATTATTAAACGGAGGCGCACACCTCCGTTTTTTTCTTTTCCAATCGAATTCTATTTGTTTTTTTCGCGAATATGGGATGACAATGTGTGCCAAATATGGTATAATCAATACCGAAGAAAACGTAGCGCAGTCACCTTTTCATAGTCGGCTTACAGCGTTTCCAGTTTCTGTTGCGCTTCATCCAGTGCCTTGCCGGAACACGTTCCCTCATCTCACGGTCAAAAAGAAAGGAGTTTTTCCATGAAAAAAACAGCCCTCTCCCTCCTGATGATACTCTGTCTGCTGCTTCCGCTGGGATGCGCTTCCGCTGACGCGCCGGTGATCGACCGTCAGCCCGAAAGCGTATCCATCAAGGAAAATGAGGAATGCGTATTTCAGGTCGCGCATGGCGCCGCGGAAACCTTCCTGTGGCGTTTCGTGGATCCCGACTCCGGGCGGACCATCCTGGCCACCAAAGCGCCCGAGGAATTCCCGGGGCTTGAAGTGGACGGCGCACAAACGGATCGCCTGAGCCTGAAACGCGTTCCGCTTGAGCTGGACGGCTGGGGCGTATTCTGCCGGCTGAGCAATGGCAGCGATTCCGTGGATACCGTCATCGCCATGCTGAGCGTCAGATACAACGTCAATGCGGTGACTACCGCCGCGCCCACTGTCACCAATGCGCCGCCCAACGTATCTCTCTCGCCTGTTGTCAACCAGAATCAGCAAAACGATGCGGCTGACGGCGAGACCGTGGTGCGCGTTGTAAACGGCTATCTCCAAATGGCGGACAGCAACGGCTCCCCCACCGGCGAACGTTACAGCGAAATCCCCGTGACGGGCAGCAGCATCGATATCGCTGTCACAGCCAATAGCAAAAATGTGCATTCCTGGATTCTCAATGGCGTACGGTATGACTTTGAGGATAACATCACCCGCATGGTGATCCGCAAGGTGACAGAAACACTGGTCATTGAGCCCGTTATCGACGCCAATCCGCAAACAATCAAATCCGCGCAGGACATTCAGGATGCCCGTACCGGCGACACCCTGATCGTCAAGTCCATAAATTCCCGTATGCATTTCCTGCAGAGCAACGGGAGAGACGTGGGCGGAAAGAGCTTCCGTGAATTTGATTTCACCAACGATTATCTGAACGCCGCTACCAATCAGAATGAAAACGGCGGCCAGATCAGCGTAAGGGTAACCGGAGAAGCGCCGGACAACTACCGGATTTACGGCTGGAAATTCAACGATATGCGCCTCACCTTCAATGGCGAAGTGACCTACTTCATCGTGAACACCCTGGACCGTTCCATGGTGTATGAGCCGATATTCGGCTATGTGCCCACGCCCAAGCCAATTCCCACCTACAGCGTGACTTGCTATAGATGCACATTCTCCGGCGGCGGTTACAACCATGCCACCTCCGGCTATGTGAAGGCCGGCACGCATATCACCATTCATCTTCCCCCGGACGGCGGAACACTTGAGGGTGATTTGAACGTTGGTGACTGGCTGAATCCCGCATTCGGCGATTACTACTATACCGTCAACCATGATTGCTATTTCGGATACTATCCAGTCATTAATTGATGCTTCAAAAATCGATTCAAAGAAAACAGAACGTGTGTCGGGAGAAAAGCGCTGCGCTTTTCTCCCTCTTTCTTCTCACGCGTGTCTGTTCATCCGATGGGTGGAGACGGTTTATCTGATGGGCTGATGACCGTTTTTGTCATGCATGAAGCAAAAAATGCATGATGCACAAAAAAAGGCTGCCTCGTCACGAGACAGCCTTTTTCTGACGCATCTTACCGACGGCCGGCTTCCTTGATCTTGGCAGCCTTGCCCTGCAGATTGCGCAGATAATACAGCTTGGCCCTGCGCACCTTACCGCGGCGGATAACTTCGATATGATCCACACGGGGAGAATGCAGCGGGAAAGTGCGTTCCACGCCGATGCCGTAGGATACACGGCGGACAGTGAAGGTTTCCCGGCTGGAGCCATTGCGCTTGGCAATCACAGTACCCTCAAACGCCTGAAGACGTTCGCGGCTGCCTTCCACAACCTTCACGAATACGCGAAGCGTATCGCCAACGTTGAATTCCGGCAGATCGGTACGGAGCTGCGCCTGTTCGATCGAACGGATAATTTCGCTCATGAATGGTGTCCTCCTTCCCTCATAGACGTTCATGCGCGGCGTCTCATACGCCCGCAGCGGACCGTCCGTCAATCAGCAACAGAAATATTTTACCACAAACCACCCCTGCTGTGCAATACTTTTTGCAAATTTATTTTCATGATTTCGATGCTTTTTCGTCCGGCATCGGCTGTTTTTTCAGATGCTCATGGAGAAACTGACCGATTTGATGGATGGAGGCGCGGCTTTCCTCAAAGCCGAAGGCCTGAAACACGTGGCACATCCCCACCCAGCGGAACAGCTGCGCCTGCACGCCGTCCCGCTGCAGGGCCTCCTCCAGGCGTTCCGAATCACTGAGCAGGATTTCATGGGTGCCGCAGTGTATTTGTATAGGCGGAAAACCGGTAAAATCAGCATACAAGGGAGAGATATCTCCGTCCATGAAGCGGGATGGGCTGCCGGCAAAGGCGATGGCGGACTCCATCAGGTTTTCAGCGTCCAGGGTAGCATCCACGTCCACCAACCGCTCATAGCTGTCTCCTGTTTGGGCCAGATCCACCCAGGGGGACATCAACGCAATCGCGGCGGGCATTTCTTCGCCTGCATCCCGCAGCTTGGCCGCCAGGGACAGGGCCAGATTGCCGCCCGCACTCTCCCCCATGAATGCGATTTTTCCAGGCGCGAAGCCCTGTTCACGCAGATAACAGTAAGCCCTGTAAGCATCCTCCAACTGTGCGGGATAGGGATCGCGGGGAGCCAGTCGATAGGAAAATGTCAGGGTACGGATTTGCGCGGCAGCGCAGATGGGAGAGGCAATGGCGCGGCTCTGCAGGATGCCGCCGGAAACGTAAGCCCCGCCGTGCATGTGCAGGATCGCCGCGTCATCCACGGCGATATGCTGCGGCAGGATCATCACCGCAGGCATGCCCAGAGTGTCAATGGTTTTCGCCCGTGTACCAACCATCCGCAGCCGGGCCACGGATTTTGCCGTGGGATCCAAACGCATGATCCAACTGCGGCCGATGGCGCTGGCCGTTCGCTTGTGGGCACGGATCAGGCCCAGGGTCTTTTGACTTCTCTGGCTGGGCACGGTTTATCCCTCCTGCTGCGGCGGTCACGTTTCATGCCGGATGGCGGTTGTTCAGAGATTGCTCGTTTATGCGCCGTTCAGCGCGTAGCGCTCCACAGCCTGGGCAAAGCCGCACTGGCTGTTGGTGTCGGTCACATATCGGGCAGCGGCCTTGGCAGCCGCACAGGCATTGCCGACCGCTACGCCGCAGCCCGCCGCGCGGAGCATGGGGATATCGTTGTTCTCGTCTCCCAACGCCATGACCTGGCACATGGGGATGCCCAGGTGAGCGGCGAATTCCTTTACGCCCAAGCCTTTATTTATGCCCTTTGGCATCACTTCAATGTTGTATTCACCGGACTGGGTGATTTCTGTATCCGGGATCATCCACAGCGCTTCCCGGATAGGCTCCAGGGGCACATCATTGCACACATAGAATTTGTAGACCGACGTCTTCACGCATGCGCGGGCATTCTGAGGCCCGTGATAATATGTAAAGCCTAAAGCCCGTATGCGGTCGCCATGGGACAGTTCCGAGTGGTGATGCCCGCCCTCTTTGCAGGTGCAGACGAACCGCCGCCCGAAGATAAAGCATTGCGCGCCGAAAGTCAGCACCGTATCCAGCACCTGCGCTGCCGCGGATGGGTCCATCGTGTGCTCTGTTAAGGTACGCAAATCCTCATCTACGGTACGGCCCCCGTTGGCGCCGATAATGGGACAGCGGAGGCTGTAATCCTCCAACAGCAGATACGCGTTCTCCGGAAACCGCCCCGTGCAGATGGCCACAACAATGCCCCGTTCCCGGGCTTTGCGGATGGCGCGGATATTCTCCTGCGGCAGTTTTCCCCGATCATCCAGCAATGTGCCGTCAATGTCCGTGACGATCAAACGTATGGGTTGGTCTGGCATCGGGCGTTTGCTCCTTTGTTAACAACTTCAGAAGGGTGGCTGGATGGAAAAATGCATGCCGTCCAGGTCCGATAGGATCCCTCCTGGCCAAAGGGTCAATTCTGTGGCGCACAGCTTTAAATCCCGGGCCTTCCATCGCTTGTTCAGCGCCCGGTCACCATACTTGTCATCTCCCAAAATGGGATGGGACAGAAAGCTCAGATGCGCACGGATCTGGTGAGTGCGGCCGGTGATCAGCGTTACCCGCAGGCGCGAGAGCACGCCGTCAAAACCTATGGTCTCATAATGAGTTGCAATGGGCAGGGCGCCGGGCGTTTCGTGGGTCACGATGCGCACCCGGGCTTGCTCAGCGTCTTTGATAAGATACGCTTCCCGGGTGGCTGACGGCGGGCGCATTTCCCCCCGCACCAGACATTGATAGATCTTTTCCAGCTTTCTATCCCGAAAGGCGCTGAACAGGCATTGCTCGCTGTCATCGTCCTTGCACAGCAGCAGCAGACCGCTGGTTTGATGATCCAGCCGATGGCACAGGCGGGGCCGGTATTTTCCTTGCGCACGCTCCTCCATCAGGGACAAAACCGTCATGCCGCCCCATTCGTCCGCATCGCAGTTAATGCTTGCAGGCTTGTTGATCAGCAGCACCCGGTCATTCTCAAACACCACAGGCAGCGATACTTCCTGGGGTGTATACAGGCGGATTTCCGCACCGGGGATGAGCGGCGCGTCCCGATCCGTCCTTTTTCCATTCATTTTCACGTCCCGGGCGGAAAAAGCATCCCGCACGGCATGCGCGGACAGCAAAGGAAAGGCTTGGACGGCATATGCGCCAAGGGTCATGCCCGATGCGCGCTGCGGTACGGTTGCGGTATAAACACGCATCAGTTCAACACCGCTGAGGGCATGCCCAGCCACCGTACCGTTTGCAGATGCAATTGGGACAGCGCATTGAGCATTCGGGGCGTTGGCAAAACACACAGCATACTTTCCAGCACCTCCCGCATTTCCGCAAGATCCGCGCCTTGCTTCGCCATCATGCGCAGATCCTCCAGCACTTCTTCCTCATCGTATTCCGGCCGGATAGCGCCGTACAGCGCGCCCCGCATGGCTTCACAGGAGGCCACTTCCTCCGGCAGGATACCGTTCATGCCGCCCAGCATCATTTCCTTCGTGATGTGGATTTCCTGGGGCTTCATGTGAGCCAGATGAGCAAGCAGATGATCCGGATCCGCCAAGCCGGGATGCAAAAGCAGAATTTCGCCCTCGGGTGTTTCGGTGTAATCAAAGGCGGCGCGCAGATAGCGGGCAATCAAAATGGCCATGGCCCCATCAGGCTCCTGGTGCTGCTGATAAAAATGCGCCATGGGCACTGATGCGTGCAGGAAGCCGGCCAGATACAGCAGACTGTGGAGGGTGGCGTCGAACGAAAAAACCTTTTCCCGGGCCTGGGTGTATTCCGGGGCCAGCATGGCCTGTGTGATGGTGCCAATCAGCTCCGGCGCCAAGGTCAATTGGGCGCTTTCATCATTCGTGATCTGCAGCGTGCACCACAGACGGGAGATCAGCGCCTCAGCCGCGCTGATTTCGTCCCAGTCTTCCAGACAGACTGCGCCGTTATTCATCAGCATGCGCTTTACCAATTCATCTTCCCGCGGGGACAGATAGCGCGCTTCCTCTTTCGCCCGTCCTTTTACCAGGGCCTGCAAGGTTTCCAGCCGAGGTATGCGGGTTTTAATTTCCTTGGCGTAATACGAAAAAAGAAACAGCTTTTGTACTTCATCGTCGCACAGGGTGCCGAAAATTCCGGCGGAGGGCCAACGGGACAGCCTTTCCTGGCAAGCTTCCAATTGCCTTTCCCGCATGACGCTCATGGTTTTATCGCACCAGCGTTCGACGCGGCTTACGCTTGTCCTGAGCAAAATCCCATCGCCTCCTCACCGCCTGCGTTTTTTCCGCGCATTTCGCGTGTGTCCTATACAGATTATACAATCAATTATTGCCCTGTCAAGCCTTTTTGATCGGATTACCATTTCAGCCGTTTTGGGCCATTTTGCGTAATTCATCTTCAGTCAACAGCGGGATGCCCAAGGATTGAGCCTTGCTCAGCTTGCTGCCGGCGTTTTCGCCCACCACCACATAGCTGGTTTTTTTGCTGACGGAGGACGCAGCCTTGCCCCCGTGTTCGCGGATGAAATCCTCCGCTTCATGGCGTGACAGGGTGGGCAGGGTGCCGGTGACCACCATGGTCATGCCCGAAAACGGTCCTTCGGCCGCTTTCGCTTCGGCTTGCGGGTTGACGCCCGCTGCCAGCAGGGCGTCCACCATGCGGTTGTTTTCCGGGAAAGAGAAAAAGTCGATCACGCTCTGCGCAACGATTTCTCCCACATCGTCGATAGCCAGCAGCTGATCCATTTTCGCGCTCCGTACAGCCGTTAGCGTGCCGAAGGCCGCGGACAGATCCCTGGCTGTTTTGCTGCCGATGTTGGGGATGCCGATGGCCAGCAGGAAGCGGGATAAAGGACAATGCTTGCTTTCCTCCAGCGCGTCCATCAAATTTTGCGCGCGTTTATCCTGGAAGCCGTCAAGCGCCTGCAATTGCTCCGCTGTCAGGCGATACAGGTCCGCAGCGTCCCGCACGTGCAGCTGATCGTAAAGCAGATCCGCCGTTTTTTCAGAAAACCCTGTGATGTTCATAGCGTCACGGGAGGCAAAGTGGGACAGCCGGGCCACCGCCTGAGGCCGGCAGGATTCCCGGTTCAGGCAATACAGGTGCGCTCCCCGCCAGGTCAATTCCCCGCCGCAGGCAGGGCACCGATCCGGCGGCAGTATGGGCGTGCCCTCCACACCGTCGTCCACCTTGCCCATGATTTCCGGGATCACATCGTTGGATCGGCGGATCCATACCGTGCAGCCCAGGGTCAGCTTTTTCCGCTGAATATCTCCCACATTGTTCAGCGTCGCTTTTTTTACGGTCACACCCGCAAAGTCGACCGGTGTCACGTGGGCCAAGGGGGTCAATTTGCCCGTGCGGCCCAATTCCCAGGTCACTTTTTCCAGGGTGGAGGTATTTTCCTCCGCGGCGAATTTATAGGCAACTTCCCACCGGGGGAATTTTTCCGTGTGGCCCATCATGTCCCGGGTGCGGTAATCCATCACCTTCACCACGGCGCCGTCGATCAGGAAATCCAGCCAGGGCCTGTCTTCTTCGATCTGCCGGATCAGCCTGATCACATCCTCGCGGCTGTCCGCTTGCTGAAAATAGGGGGTCACCGGGAAACGCTGCTCCCGGATGAACCTCAGCATACCCGCATGGTCGGTATATGGCGGGTTTTCGATGGTGCCCACGGAATAGAAAAATGCGCTCAGCTTCCGGGCGGCCGTCACCGCCGGATCCAGGTTCCGAAGCGCTCCCGCGGCGGCGTTGCGGGCATTCTTCAGCGGCTCCTGGGCAGTTTCATTGTATTTTTTCAGCGTGCTCAGCCGCATGATGCATTCGCCGTGCACCTCGATCAGTCCCTGCCAGGGAATGGTCAGGGGCACATCCCGGATGGTGCGGGCCTGGGGCAGGATGGCTTCCCCCACCTCTCCGTTGCCCCGGGTGGCTGCCTGAATCAGCGTGCCGTGATCATATGTCAGATTCAGGGTCAAGCCGTCCAGCTTGTATTCCACACAGTAGGACAGGGGCGGCAATGTGGGATCCTGTTTCCACAGCTTTTCCGTGCGGTCAAACCAGGCGTTCAATTCCTCTTCGCTCTGCACCTTGTCCATGCTCCATAGCCGGTTGATGTGGCGATGCTTCTGAAACTCCGGCAAGGGATCGCCGCCCACCCGAATGGAGGGGGAATCTGGCAGCACCACGCCCGTTTCTTTTTCCATTTTCAGCAGCTGATTGTACAATGCATCCCATTCATGGTCGGAAATCAAGGGATCATCCAGCACATAATACGCATACGCCGTTTTGTTCAGATAATCCACCAGGGAACGCATATCGTGAAAATGTTCCATGCATCCGCCCTCCATTCAGTTATGCGGCAGAGGGGGCTCTTTCATCATCGGAAAGAACCCCCGCTTTTCATATCACCGTGCGTTTATTCATCGATTTTCACAATGGGCGTAATGGATAAAGAAAACTCCTTGGTACCGTAGGCGGTGAAAGAAATCGTGATCCGGGCATCAGCGCCCCTGCCCTTGACTTCCTGAACGGTTCCTTCCCCAAATTTGCGATGCAATACGTGATCTCCCGGCTGAAACAGGCTCTGCTCAGCGCCGGATGGCATGCTGCGGGCCACAGAGGGCACGGTAAAGCCCTTCTGCACCCCCGGAATGCTCAGGGGACTGCGCGCGTTGACGGCCATGCCCGGCGTGCCGAAGCTCAGATTCCGGGGACGTTCCCGCCGTCCGGCCATGGATGACCGATCCATTTCCGGCGCAAAGCTGTTCTTCGCGGCGGCGGCCCATTCGTCGATCACCAGCCGCTCCGGGATCTCCTTCAGGAACTGGGAGGGCGGATTATGCGTGATCTGATTGAAGATCATCCGACGCCGGGCAAAGGACAGGTACAGCTGCTTCCTGGCGCGGGTGATGCCAACATAGCACAGCCGCCTTTCTTCCTCCATTTTCTTTTCATCCATCGCGGTGCGCATAGAGGGGAAAATGCCCTCCTCCATCCCGGCCAGAAAGACGGCGTCATACTCCAGCCCTTTGGCGCTGTGCAGCGTCATCAGCGTCACATACTGGGGCGCGCTCTCCTGCTGATCCAGGTCCGTCACCAGAGACACGTTTTCCAAAAAGGCTTCCAGTGTTTTGTCCTGGGACTGTTCCTCGAATTCCCGGGCCGCGCCGGCGAATTCCATCAGGTTATCCAGCCGGGTCTGCGCTTCCTCGCTGCTTTCGATTTCAAACTGCGCCTTCAGCCCCGTTTCCTGAAGCATGGTATCCACAAACTCCGACAGGGGCATCGTATCCTTGAGCGCGGTCAGCTTCATCAGCAGCATGGCGAATTCGGAAATGCATTTCCGGGGACGGGAGGACAGGCTCGCCGGCGGATCATTGAGCACGGAGAACAGGGGCAATTCCTCCTGCCTGGCATGCTCCTGCAAGACGGCCACGGTGGAATCGCCGATGGAACGCTTGGGCGTATTGATGATCCGGGCCAGGGACACGTCGTCCATCGGGTTCACAATGACCCGCAGGTAGGCCAGCGCGTCGCGGATCTCCTTCCGGTCATAAAACCGGGTGCCTCCGAAAATCCTGTATGGGATCGCCGCGCGGGTAAACATTTCCTCCATCACGCGGCTTTGCGCATGCATGCGGTACAGCACCGCGATCTGAGAACAGGGCACGTTCTGCCGCCGCAGCTTTTGGATCCTTTCGCAGATCCAGGCGGCCTCCTCCCGCTCGTCTCCCGCGCTGTACAGATGGATTTTTTCGCCCTCGCCCGCGTCGGTCCACAAAACCTTTTCTTTTCTGCCCATGTTGTGGGCGATCACCTGGTTGGCGGCGTCCAGGATGTTGGCGGTGGAGCGGTAATTCTGTTCCAGCTTGATCACCTTGGTATCGGGAAAATCCTGCTCAAAATCCAGGATGTTTCGGATGTCCGCCCCGCGCCAGCCGTAGATGGATTGGTCGTCATCCCCCACCACGCACAGATTGCGGCTTTCCTGGGTCAGCAGCCGCACCAGGGTATACTGGGCCGGGTTCGTATCCTGATACTCATCCACATGTACGTACTGAAAACGCTGCCGGTAATAATCCAATACCGGCGGATGATCCACAAACAATTGCAGGGTCCGCAGCAGCAAATCGTCAAAATCCAGCGCGTTGGCGGCGCGCAAACGCTCCTCATAGTAGGAGTATACGTCGTGGATCTGCTGGCTCTGGTAATCCTTGAGAGATTCCTGAAACCATTCATCCGGAGTGAGCATTTTGTTCTTCGCGTCTGAAATCTTGTTGCGGATCTCCCGGGGCGGCATGCGGTTTTCGTCCAGACTCAGCGTTTTCACCGCGTCCTTGATCACCCGCAGCTGATCATCGTCGTCATAGATGGTAAAGGACCGCTGATAGCCCAGTTTTTCAATGTCACGCCGTAAAATGCGCACGCAAACAGAATGGAAGGTGCCCAGCCACATGTCATTGGCGTCCGCACCCACCAGCTTTTCCACCCGCTCCCGCATTTCGCGGGCAGCCTTGTTGGTAAAGGTCAGCGCGAGAATATGCCATGGCTGCACGCCATGGTCGATCAGATTGGCAATGCGATAGGTCAGCGTGCGTGTTTTTCCGCTTCCAGCGCCGGCCAGAATCAGCACGGGACCCTCCAGCGTTTCCGCCGCCTTGCGCTGCATGGGGTTCAGGGCGTTTAAATCAATCATACATCCTCTTTTTTACCCGTCATTTTCTCTTGCGCATCACGCATGCGCGCGATCACCAGCCGGTACCCATCGGAGCCATATATCAGGCTGCGGTTCACGCGGCTGATGGTGGCTGTGCTGGCCCGTGTGATTTCCGCGATTTGGGAGTAGGTAAGCCCCTGATCCAGCAGGAGCGCCACATCATAGCGCTGCACCATGCTGTTGATTTCCTGTATGGTGCACAGATCCTCCAGAAACGCCTGCATTTCCTCCCTGGTTTTCAGGGACAGCAGCGCGTCCAGCAACTTGGCGGCGTCATCGTGCGTCATGTTCCTCCCCCCTTTCGCGTTTGCTTTTCCCTTTGATTATAACATAAAACGAATGAAAAAGAAAGCGCCCCGCCTGCAAACATTTCAAAAAAGCGCGTATCTGTTCAATTCTTGACCGAACAGATACAGCGCACAAAGAAAAAGGCGGGGATGGCCCCGCCCGCAGATCCCGAACGCATTCATTTCATCGCTACGCACTCGATCTCCACCAGCCCGCCCTTGGGCAGGGCAGCCACCTGCACGCAGCTGCGGGCTGGATAAGCCCCGGCAAAGTAAGAGGCGTATACCTCGTTCACTTTGGCAAAATCCCGCAGATCCTGAACGAAAATGGTGGTCTTTACAATGCTGTCATAGGTCAGCCCCGCGGCGTCCAGAATGGCGCCAATATTCCGCATGGCGGCGTGGGTTTGATTCTCCACGCCCTCAGCCAGGCAGCCGGTCGCCGGATCGGTCCCCAACTGTCCGGAAAGATACAGGGTATCGCCGGCCCAAATGCCTTGAGAATACGGTCCGATGGCCCGGGGTGCACGGTCGCTGTGAACTGTCTGCTTGCTCATCTTGCTGCCTCCTGATCAATAGTCGATGGTTTCGCCGGTTAGCGCCTTCCAGGCGTTGCGCAGCACCACTTGATTGTTCACGCCGTAATCGGGGTCATTCTGCTGGGCTTCGGCCATATCCCGCAGGAAATGGACGCACAGATGGCCGCCGAAGCCATTGTCAAGAATGGAGCCGTACAGGTGCGGTCGGTTATGCATGGTAGCGATGGTCCACGTGCCCGAGGGCAATTGCACGTACACCGGATGAATGGTCCAGGACGTGCTGCCAAAGGAGCGATTCATGATTTGGGTATCCCGCCAGGTGGCCGGCTGGCTGTCGGCATGACGGCCGAGGGAATAGAATACCAGCTTCCAGCTCAGATGCGTGTTGGGATCGAAAATGGTATAGCTCTGTCCCGCACGCACCGTGGGCTTGATATCGTTCACCCAGTGCAGCAGTTGGATTTCGCTCGCCGCCGGGCCTTCGATCCATCCCTCCTGGGCAGGCAATTGCGACACCGGTGTGGAGTAGGGCTTGCCGTTTCCGCTGTGCAGCACGGTTCGGGTCAGGGCATCGGCGATGCCGCTGATCACCAGACCGTTGCGCTGCTGGAAAGCTACCACCGCATTGTGGGTGTCGACATCGTAGCTGCCGTTCACCTTCACAGGATACCCCAGCGCCTTCAGATCCGTTTGCAGCTTGTTTACTTCGCTGCCGCTGTCATTCACGCTGAGGGAGGAATACGTCAGGGGACTGTCCTCCGCCCGGCGGGCGCTGCTGCTTTTGAGCAGAGCGAAAGTCTGGCTGCCGGCATAGCCGTCCACCGACAGGGCGTTCTGCTTCTGGAAGGCTTTCACGGCGTTGAAGGTAGCGTCGTCATATACATCAGTGGCGGACAGGGCGTAGCCCAGCGCGATCAGCCTGCTCTGCACCCAGGATACATCCGCCCCGGTCATTCCTTTTTTCAGTGTGCGGGTATAAACGGAGGGATCGTCGTCCTCCGGATCCTGGGGCGCTGGCGTAGCGGAGGAACCGATAAAGGTCAGATACCTGGTCATCGCATAGCCGGTCAGGCCGTTATAGACGATCCAGCTCCATTCCTCGCCGCGGCTGAGCACCGATACCTGCGTGGCATTGGGAATACTGGTCATCACCTTGGCGGTGGTGGACGTGGCGGCGCGCAGGTTCAGGGTGCCGCCGGACGTGGTCACCAGCGCTGTGGCGCTACCGGGCGTATCAGGCTGCCGCGTAGGCGCCGCAGTGGGCGTCGACGCGGGAACCAACGTGGGCGTAACAGTGGGCTGCGGCGTGCCGGTAAATGTTAAAAACGAGGTCATGACGTAGCCTGCATATCCGCGATAGCTCACCGCGCACCAGCTTACGCCGCGCGCCGTCACAGTCAGCAGGGTACCGTTGGGAATGGTGGTGAGCACCCTGGCGTTGGATTGGGCTGCCGCCCGCAGGTTCAGCGAACCGCCGGAGGTGGTCACATACGCCGTATTGCCGCCATCGGGTACAGACGTCACCACAGGCGCAGCCGTGGGCGTAGCCGTTGCCGACGCGGCCGGGAAGCGGAGAAACGAGGTCATCACATAGCCGGCTATGCCGTTGTATGTCACGGCGCACCAGGTGCTGCCTCGGGACAGAACGGTCAGTGGCGTCCCGTTGGGGATGACGGTCAGCACCTTGGCGGTGCTGCCGGCCCACTGACGCAGATTCAGCGACCCGCCGCTGGTGGTTACATACGCCGTTTCCCCCGCGCTGAATGTGGGAACAGGAGCGGCAGTTACGATCGGAACAGTAGCTGTTGGGACGGGAGAAGCGGAGGCATCGGAGCCAATGAACCGCAAAAAGGAAGTCATCACATAGCCGGACAAACCGTAGTAGTTTACGGCGCACCAGACCGTTCCTCTGGATACGACGGTGATTTCCGTACCGTTGGGGATGGTGGTCAGCACTTTGGCGCCGCTGTTGGCTGATGCCCGCAGGTTCAGTGATCCGCCGGTGGTGGTTACGATCGCCCTTTCCCCGCCGCCTGCTGGGGGCAGGGTAGGCGCCGCAGTCGGCTGCGCAGTGGGTACAGCCGAGGGGGCGAGCGTTCCGAATGTCAGGAATTGGCTCATCACATAGCCGCTGTATCCGTTAAAGCTGACAGCGGACCAGACATCTCCTTTGGCCGTCACCGTGACCCAGGAGCCATTCGGAATGGACATCAGGGCTTTGGAGGAGGTGCTGGTAGACGTGCGCAGATTCAGGTCTCCCCCGGTCACGAGCGCCAGCACAGAGCCGCCGGCAGTCGGCGTTTGCGTGGGGACAGGCGTGGCTGTCGCAACGGGAGAAGAGGAAGAAAAGCGCAAAAACTGGGTCATCGCGTATCCCATTATGCCGTTATACACGACCGTGCACCAGTTATTCCCCCGCTGCAGCACGGTCACCTCAGCGCCGAAGGGAATGGTGGTCAGCACTTTGGCTGAGGCGGACATCCCCTGCCTCAGGTTCAGCGAACCGCCGGTGGTATAAACCGTGGCTGTTTCCCCGGAAGCGGCAGGCGTCGTCACTGGGGCGGGGGACGGCGTAACGCTGACCGCAGCGTTGGCCGATACCAGGGAATACAAAAGCGTCAGGGTCTTGTCTCCCGCCACGCCGTCTGCCGTCAAACCGTGCTGGCGCTGGAAAGAGCGCACCACGGCCACTGTGTCTGTGCCATATTTCCCATCTACCTTGATGGAATAGCCCAAATCCTTCAGCGCCTGCTGCATGGCGGCCACTTCCGGCCCCTCCATGCCCTTTTCCAGCTTGTTATAGGCCAGCGCCGTGCTGCCGGCCAGCAGCAGCAGCGCCATCACCAGCGCCATCAGGCGCTTGAATCGCGAGTGTCTCAATGGGAGTCGCCTCCTTGCCGCGGTACGCATGATCGGATGAAATCCTTGCGTCCGGCACGCTTTTTCTCCGTGTCCGACGCGTCAGAAAGCTCCGCATTCGCCAGTATTATATCATAGGGCAAATCCGTTTGTAAACGGAAAGCACGAATGTGTTACAATTTGGCCACAAAACCGGAATCTGCCAGCCCGTTCCGGACGGCCATTTTCCCCTTGCTTCGACAGCGCATTCATGGTAAGATAGGCAGGTGTAAACGGACGAAAGGAGCACGAAGGATGGCCGGAAAAGGAACTGTCACCGGTTGCGATTTATCCGATGTAACATCGCTGTGCATGCCCTGGATCAGCATAAACGGGCAGCGTCAGCCCGGTTTTTCCCGGGCCGCTGCGCTTTTATCCCTGGAATTGGCCGCGTCCGCCTATGACCTGGCGCTGGATGCCTGGCGGGAGGCGGGATGGCACGATATCTCCTATCTGGTGGACAACGCGTTATTTTCCGCTGTGGTAGGGAAAAAAGAACTCAAGGACACGGACACCAATACGGCAGAACGCTTTCAGCGCCTGGCCCAGGCGCGTTTGAAGCGCCTCAACCCTTTCAGTCAGCTGCGGGGCACCCTGCGCCAGCGGGAAGGCAGCGACACCTGCAAGGCTGTGGTGATGCTTCACCGCGCCCTCAGGGATCATTACGTGGTGGCCATTGGTTTCATGGGGACAGGAAAACGGATCTATGATTGGATTTCCAATTTCCGAATGAGCCAGAATGAGGGGATGCACAACGGCTTTTTGCAATTGACCCAGCGCTTTGAAATGCACTGCGATCAGATTTTGTTTCCCGAAACAGCCAAGGAATTAGGGCTGAGCCAGCTTTCCCTGGCCGATATCCTGACGGAGTGCCGCCGTCCCCAGAGCCGCTTCCGCATTTGGATGGCGGGACACAGCCAGGGCGGCGCCGTGATGCAATTGTTCGCCTATCGGCAGGTGCGTCAGGGGCTGCTTCGCCAGCATATGCTGGGCTATGGCTTTGCGTCTCCCAGCGCCGTTTACCTGCATCCAGCCTGCGATCCGGGCAGCTTTCCCCTGTTTCACATCATCAATGCGGATGATGTGGTGCCCCGGGTGGGCGCGCAGCTGCATTTGGGTCGCTGCCGGGTCTTCCTGCCGGACAGCGCCATGCGGGAGGCATGCTACGGCCAGATCTGGCAGGATCCCGCCTTCCGGGCTGTGCTGAGCCTGACGCGCACCATCCGGGACAATAATTCGGCCATGCTGCTGTTCCTGGCTCTTCTGCGTACCCTGACCAAAATGCCCGGTGAGGACGCGGCTGCCGTGTTTAACAGCCTGATGGGCAAAATCATGCCGGATTTCCTGCTGGGCATGATCAGCGGGAAAATGGATGATATGCTGTCTCTTCTGATCCGGAAAACCGAGCAAGGCTATGCACAGAACATCGGCAGCGACCTGCCTGAGACACAGCTTTTCTCCCTGTGCCAGCGGATGGAAAACCTGATCCGGCAGTTCGGCACCATGCCCTTCGCCAAGGCCGTTGGCAGGGCCCTGGGCATGCCCCACAAGCTGCGAGGCACCAATGCCGCCAATGGGACGGCGCCTTACCAATATCTGGTGACGGAGCGTTTTGACGATCTGCGTCACCGCGTCTGGTGCGCATCGGCGGTCACCGACAGTTTGGCCACGCGAAATGCACGCCGCCGTCTGCCCGCAGGGCGATACGCAGGTTTCAGCACGGCAAAGAACCGACGCTCCCGCCGCACAGGCGCCGGCCGCAGCTGATGTGTTATCACGGAGTCATTCCATGAGAATTCTCGGATTCTGCTGATTTATCGCAGATAAAGCCATGTCGATTTGCCTGGAATACTGATATCCTGATGCAATGAAAAAGGCCCGCGCTGTCAATCAGCGTCGGGCCGATACTATATTGTTCCGATGATTCTCAGCAGTCCACGGTCACGCTGGCGTGGCCAGTCAAGGACTGGGTGCGGGCATCGGGCTGTCCCATGCCCACATACAGCTTCACGTTTCCCTCTTTCACGAAGTCTCCCGCTTCATTGACCACCAGGAAAGCGGTCTGTTTGACAGAAACGGACACGTGTTCTGTTTTTCCGGCGCTAACAGACACGCGACGGAAGGCAACCAAACGAGGATGAAGCGGCGCGTTTTTGCTGCCTTCATTCTGGCAGTAAATCTGAACCACATCCTCCGTGTCCATCGCGCCGTCATTTTTCACGGTGGCATGCACGGTTACGCCGTCCGCTGTCTTTTCGACGGACGCAGCCTGCACGTATACATCTCCGTAGGTGAGCCCATAACCGAAGGGATACAGCGGTTCGCCCTCAAAATACCGATAGGTGCGCCCCTGCAGGCTGTAATCGGTGAAGGCGGGCATTTCCTGCAACTGTTCATTGCGGTAGAAGGTGACGGGCAGCTTGCCGGAGGGTGACGCCTCGCCCAGCAGCAGATCGGCAACGGCCTTGCCGCCCTGGGAGCCGGGATACCAGCACACCATCACGGCGTCGGCCATGTCGCCCGCCTCCTTCAGGTCGATGGCGCTGCCGGCGGTGAGACAGATCACCGTGGGTTTGCCCACCTTCAGAACCGCGTCCATCATCCGGCGCTGAGAAGCGGGCAGCAGTAAATCCAGCTTATCGGCGGAACCGTAGGGATTGCCGGTGTCGCCCTGCTCGCCCTCCAAGGTCTCATCCAGGCCCACCACGATGATCACCACATCGCTGTTTTCCGCCACTGTAAGGGCCTCGCTCAGCCGATCGTCCTTTTCCTGGGACAGGCTGGACATCTTGTCCAGATACAGGTGGCAGCCCTCGGAGCAAAGCACCCGGGCCTTGCCCGCCAGGGCGTCCTGCAGACCGGTCTGGATCGTGATATAGCGGGACGCAGTGCCGTGATAGTTGCCGATCAGGGAGGAAAAGCTGTTGGCGTTGGGGCCGATGACGCCAACAGTGCGGATTTTGCTCATATCCAGCGGCAGCAGGCCATTATTCTTCACCAGCACGCAGCTCTTCCGGGCTGTTTCCTCGGCCTTCCTGAGGTGCTCTTCACACTCCACCACGGTATAGGGGATATCGTCGTAAGCGCTGCCCTCCCCCATGATGCCCAGCATATAGCGGGTGGTGAACAGCCTGACGGCGCTCTCCCGGATCTTATCCTCGCTGAGTTTCCCGGCCATCACGGCGGCGATCAGCTTTTCATAGGTGCAGCCGCAGTTCAGATCGCATCCGGCGTTCAGCGCCATGGCTGCGGAATCCACCGGATTATCCGTTACGTGATGCCCTTCATGGAAATCCTTGATGGCCCAGCAGTCGCTGACGAAATGGCCTTCAAAGCCCCAATCGCCGCGAAGGCGGCCCATCAGATCCTTAGACGCGCAGCAAGGCTCTCCGTTGGTCCGGTTGTACGCGCCCATGACGGATTCCACCTTGGCTTCCGTGACCAGCTTTTTGAAGGCAGGCAGGTAAGTTTCCGCCATGTCTTTTTTACTGACGACGGCGTCAAATTCATGACGCAGATCTTCCGGCCCGGAATGCACGGCGAAATGCTTGGCGCAGGCGGCTGCCTTCATGGTATCGCCCTTGCCCTGCAAGCCCCGCACGTACGCCGCGCCGATTTCACCGGTCAGCGTGGGATCCTCGCCGAAGGTTTCCTGGCCGCGGCCCCAGCGGGGGTCTCGGAAGATATTGATGTTGGGGGACCAGAAGGTGAGCCCCTTGTAAATATCCGTGTCGCCGTGGCGGGAGGCGGCGTTGTATTTGGCGCGGCCTTCCGTAGCGGAAATATCGCCCAGTTCTTCTACCAGCTCGGGATCAAACGTGGCGCCCATGCCGATGGCCTGGGGATACATGGTGGCCATGCCGGCCCGGGCAACGCCGTGGAGCGCTTCATTCCACCAGTTATAGGAGGGAACGCCCAGGCGCTCGATGGCAGGGGCCTGATAGCTCAGCTGGGATGCCGCTTCCTCCAGGGTCATTTGATCGACCAAAGCCTGTGCCTTTTTTTTCGCTTCGTCTCGATGCATATCGCTTCTCCTTATCTGATTTCCGGGAAGGTGCTCTTCAGCGCCGGATAAATCTTCTTGAATTTCTGGTACTGCGCTTCATACCGCGCCGCGATTTCCGGATCGGGCTCAATGACCTTCGCCGTTTTCACCAGAGCGTCGGCGCAGGCTTGTACGCTTTCATATTCGCCGGTGCCCACCATGGCCAGCATGGCGCCGCCGTAGCCGGGGCCCTCTTCCGCCTGGGGGATCTCCAGGGGAATATTCAGCACGTTGGCCATGATCTTCCGCCACAGGGGGGATTTGGCCCCGCCGCCGCACAGCTTGCTCTTTTCAATGGGGATGTTCAGCGCCTTGGCGATTTCAAAGCTGTCACGGATGGCGAAGGATACGCCTTCCAGCACGGCCTGCACCAAATCCGCCCGGCTGGTATCCATGGACAGCCCGATCAGGGTACCCCGGGCGTCGGTATCGTTGATGGGGCTGCGTTCGCCCATCAGGTAAGGCAGGAAGAATACGCTATTGCGGCCCAGCCGGTCGTCGGAAATATCCTTCTGTTCGCCGGCATAATCCTTGGTTTTCAGGATCTCGTCACAGAACCACTTGTTGCAGCTGGCGGCGGACAGCACCACGCCCATCAGATGATAGTGGCCGTTGGCGTGCGCGAAGGAATGCAGGGCGTTATAGGGATCCACGCTGAATTTGTCGGAAGAAATGAAGATGGTGCCGGAGGTGCCCAGGGAAATGTTGCAGCTGCCGTCTTTCACCGTGCCGGTGCCCACGGCGGCGGCGGCGTTGTCGCCCGCGCCCGCGATCACCTTGACGCCGGCGGGAATGCCCAGCAGATCGGCGATTTCCGGCTTCACTTCGCCCACCACCTCATAGCTTTCAAACAGCTTGGGCATCTGATCCAGCCGCACGTGACAAATCTCCATCATTTCCTTGGACCAGGTCTTGTGCTGCACGTCCAGCAGCAAGATACCGGAAGCATCGGAATAATCGCAGGAGTGCACGCCGGTCAGCCGATAATTGATGTAATCCTTGGGCAGCATGATCTTGGCGATCCGGCGGAAATTCTCCGGCTCATTTTGCTCCATCCAGATCAGCTTGGGCGCGGTAAAGCCGGCAAAGGCGATGTTGGCGGTATACTGGGACAGTTTATCCTTGCCGATCACATTGTTCAGATAATCCACCGCGTCGGCAGTGCGGCCATCGTTCCACAAAATGGCGGGGCGAATCACCCGATCGTTTTCGTCCAGGGCTACCAGGCCGTGCATTTGTCCGCCGCAGCCGATACCGACAACGCTGGCGGTGTCAAAGCCCTGCAGCAGTTCCCCAATGCCGTCCACACAGGCGTTCCACCAATCATCGGGCTGCTGCTCGCACCAGCCGGGCTGCGGAAAATACAGGGATATTCCCGGGATACGGAATTGAGGATCTTGCCGCAGCCATCCACCAGCAGCAGCTTTACAGCGGAAGTGCCCAGGTCAACACCAATATACAGTTTCGTGCTCATCGCTTTCCGTTTCCTCCTTGCGTTCATTTTGCGGCCAAACGGCTGCCTGATTCTCATATATGTTTATTTTACCATATACGCCGTCATCCGGCAAGCGCCATTCCTTGCTTTTCTATATCCATTCGTTGCTTTTCGCGTCATTCACGGTTTTCCCGTTTTCCAGCTTTTCACGTGTATCCCAGTGGGATTGAATGCGTCCTGAACGATCATTTTCATTTCCGTGGCATGTGCCGCATGGATTCTGCGCTTCTACCGGCGATGATGCGTTCCATCCTGGGAAATCCGCTGCCGCCTGCCATTTGGAAGGCTTCGCCGTATATTCCCGGAACAAAGAAAAGGCAGGGATAGCCTTCAAAAATGAACTCATTCATTTTCTCGGGAATCTCTGCCTTTTTTCGTGCGCGCTTGGCGCGCAGGCGGATGATAAAACCGATCGGCCGGATGAGCTGTTTCCTTCGCCCGACGGATTTGTATCCGATCAACCGCGGGAAGAGGGATCCTGGGAGGCCTTGCCGTCCCGATCATGGAGGCGGACAACACCCCGCGGTTTCCCCTCGCACAGTTGACAATGGCATTATTTGATCAGCGTAATATTCCGGAACACGCTGACCAACGTGTTGGCCACGGTGGACATGGTCTTGATGAAGATATCGAGCGCAACGCCCACCACGTCCTTGCGGGTATCGCCGATGGTATCGCCGGTGACGGCCGCCTTATGGGCGTGAGAGCCCTTGCCATAACCCTTCAAAGCGCCGGATTCGATATACTTTTTGGCGTTGTCGAACGCACCGCCGGAGTTGCCCATAAAGATCGCGCGGGGAATGGCCACGATGGTCGCGCCGATGAGCAGACCGCCCACAAATTCCACGCCGAAGATAAAGCCGCCGATCACGGGAATGATCATAGCCAGCACAGAAGGAACCAGCATCTTTTTCAGCGCCTGCCTGGCGGCCAGCGCGATCATGCGGTTGTAGTCCGGGGTCTTTTTCCCGGCGAGCACTTCAGGCGTCAGCTGCTTGTCGCCTTCATCGGCCATCAGCTTGGCGGATTCGATGGTGTTGTCGGTCAGCATGGCGGAGAAGTATTCCACCAGCGCGCCGCCGATGATGGCGCCGGCCACCACCACGAAGGAGGCGATGTTCAGCGTCATTTCAGCGCCGGCCTTCGTAAAGTTGCCTACATAAGAAACGATCAGGGACACAGTGGCGAAAGCGGCGGAGCCAATTGCAAAGCCCTTGCCCACGGCGGCGGTGGTGTTGCCCACGGCATCCAGCTTATCGGTGATGACACGGACATTGGCGTCCAGATGGCAGCTTTCCGCCAGACCGCCGGCGTTATCGGCGATGGGGCCGAAGGCGTCGATGGATACCGTGGCGCCCACGAATGCAAGCATGCCCAGCGCGGCAACAGCCACACCGTAAATGCCCGCCACTTTGCCGGAAACAAACAGCGCAATGCCGATCATCAAAACGGGCAGCAGCACGGAGCGGGAACCCACGGCGTCGCCCTTGGTCACCACGAACGCCTCGCCTTCCGGCGCCATTTCAGCCAGCGAGCGGGTGGGCTTATAATCGGTGGATGTGTAATACTCGGTAATGGAGCCGATCGCCACGCCGCTGGCGATGCCCAGCACAGCGCAGATCCAGGGAGAAGCCCAGCCGGCTACCCAGTGATAGGTATCCCGGATCACGTCAGCGTTCACATTGCCAAAGCAAATGGCCGCCGCGCCCAGGCCCAGCGCCATGGTCAGGCCTGCGGAAATCCAGGTGGCCAGGTTCAGTTCGCGGGAAGGATTGTCGCTCATCTTTTTCCGATCGGCATAGAACAGGCCCAGCAGGCAGCTGAGCAGGCCAACGCCCGCCAGCAGCACGGGATAAATGATCGTGCCGTTGAAAACGCCTTCCAGCGCGTCCTTCAGGCCTTCACCGATGTTGAGTTCATATTGCTGGAACAGGATCACAGCGATCATGAGGGAAGCGGAAATGGTAGCCACGAAGGATTCCAGCAGGTCGGAGCAGTTGCCGGCGATGTCGTTCACGTTGTCGCCAATAAAATCGGCGATAACATTGGGAACACGGGAGTCATCTTCCGGCAGGTCATTGCGCACCTTGGCCAGAATGTCGGCGGAGATATCCGCCGCCTTGGTGTAGTTGCCGCCGGCCACGCGGTTGAACATGGCAACCAGCGAGCAGCCCAGAGAGTAAGTGGAGATGCGCATGATCGTAGGATTGACGCCTTCCAGGGAAGTGATGATGCCGCCGCCCGCGACGTCATGGCGAACGTTGCCGAAGATCATGAGTATGCCTACCAGGCCCAGCAGGCCCAAGCCCTGCACGCACAGGCCGGAAATGGAGCCGCCGCACAGCGCGACCTTTACCGTTTCGCCGATGGACAGGCTTTCCCGGGCCTTATTGGCCGTGCGCACATTGGCGTAGGTGGCGCTGCGCATGCCCACCACGCAGGCGCAAGAGCTCATCAGCGCGCCAAACAGGAAAGTCAGGCCGCTGGTTTGTTCGACAAACAGGCTGAACACCGCCGCCAGCAAAACCACCACGATGATGATGGTTTTGTATTCGGTTTTCATGAAGGTGTTCGCACCGGAACGGATGATGCCGGCCATTTCGACCATTTCCTGCGTTCCTTCAGGCATTTTGCGAATGCGCTGATAGTTGAACGCCACATAGGCAATGGCTGCTGCGACCACGCAGAGGACCAGGATGTACCACAGCGAAGACATAAGGGGAGGCCTCCTATTCTGTAATGATGGTAGTTTTCGGAGCTCTGGTTGCGCATCCGCAGCCCAGTCTCCTACTTCCTACCTATTATATATTCAGCGCATGCCTGCGTCAATAGCTGACCAACAAAAAGAAAATGAATTCTTCAGGCGTGTCATTTCCGCGCTCTCCCCATTCCCTCCCCTTGCCAGCTTTTCTTTGATTCTTCACGGAAAGTCATAGAGAAAGAAATGATCTTTCTTGTCATCTTGAGCGGAGTGGAGCGGGAGCGGAACGGAGTCGAAAGATCTATATATCGGTCGTGCGATTCACGCATAGATCCCTCGGATGCGCTTCGCCTTTCGGCTTCGCTTCGCTCGGGATGACAATGAAGGATTTTCAATTTCGGAACAATCCGTGAAGGACCCTTTTTGCATACCGTTTTACATCCTTCAACGGCACAAAACGCGCCGAACGTTCGTGACTTGCACAAATAAGGGCATAAGAAAAACCCTGCAAATCCATGATTTGCAAGGCTTTTCGTGGTACGCCCGGTGCGATTCGAACGCATGGCCTTCAGAGTCGGAGTCTGACACTCTATCCAACTGAGCTACGGGCGCATAGCTGTCTTTCGGACAGCTTGATCAGTATATCACAGGCGTACGCTTCTGTCAAGGTCTGCCCGCCTGTTTCCAGTTGATTTCATAAAATTTTTTCGGCTTTATCGTATTTCACGTTTTTTTCATTTTTTTGTCATCGGCGCAACGGACGCGCAGGACAAAGCCCGTCAGCTCTTGACCCGGATGCGGGTAATGGCCCGTTTCAATTTGGCTTCCGCGATCGTGAAATCCCGATCCTCCCGGCTCATGGATTCCAATTGCTTCTTGGCGTATTCCTCTGCCTCTTTGGCGCGCTCCAGGTCAATATCATCCTGCCATTCAAAGGTGACGGCGATCACGCGCACTTCATTATTGCTGACGCTCAGCAATCCTCCGTTGCATGCGGCGATGCGCGTGTTGCCCTCTCCATCGGTTACCCTCGCCTCGCCGATGCCCAAGGGGGTTGCGTAATCAATGTGATGGGGCAATATGCACACATCGCCGTTGATGGCGCGCACGATGATGCTTTCTGCCTGCCCATCATAGGCCATGCGGTCCGGCGTTACGATCTGCAAATGGAATGTGGCCATCGTCACTCACCCTTTTTGGCTTTCGCCACCGCTTCGTCAATCGTACCCACATACAGGAACGCGCTCTCCGGCAGGTCATCATGCTTGCCTTCAATGATTTCCTTGAAGCCACGTATGGTGTCCTTGAGGGGCACGTATTTCCCTTCCATGCCGGTGAACTGCTCAGCCACGGAGAAGGGCTGGCTCAGGAAACGCTGCACCTTGCGGGCGCGGGAAACGATCAGCTTATCCTCGTCGCTCAGTTCATCCATGCCCATGATGGCAATGATGTCCTGCAGTTCCTTATAGCGCTGCAAAATGCTCTGCACGCTGCGGGCCACATCATAATGTTCCTGGCCTACGATTTCCGGGCTCAGGATGCGGCTGGTGGAATCCAGGGGGTCCACAGCGGGATAAATGCCCAGGGAGGAAATAGCGCGGCTCAGCACCGTGGTGGCGTCCAGATGGGCGAAGGTGGTCGCAGGCGCCGGGTCGGTCAGGTCGTCCGCGGGCACGTATACAGCCTGCACCGAGGTAATGGACCCCTTCTTGGTGGAGGTGATGCGCTCCTGCAGGGCGCCCATTTCCGTGGCCAGGGTGGGCTGATAACCCACGGCGCTGGGCATGCGCCCCAGCAACGCGGATACCTCGCTGCCCGCTTGGGTGAAGCGGAATATGTTGTCGATGAAGAGCAGCACGTCCTGATTCTCGCGGTCACGGAAATATTCCGCCATGGTCAGGCCAGACAGGCCCACGCGCATACGGGCTCCCGGCGGTTCATTCATCTGGCCGTATACCAGGGCCGTTTTGCTGATAACGCCGCTCTCCTTCATTTCGTTGTACAGGTCGTTGCCCTCGCGGGTCCGCTCCCCCACGCCGGCGAACACGGACAGACCGCCGTGCTGCTTGGCCACATTGTTGATCAATTCCATGATCAGCACGGTTTTTCCCACACCGGCGCCGCCGAACAGGCCGATCTTGCCGCCCTTGGAGTAAGGGGCGATCAAATCCACCACCTTGATGCCCGTTTCCAGGATCTCGGCGCTGGATTCCTGTTCCTCATAGGAAGGCGCGGGACGATGAATGGGCCAGCGCTCCGCGGTGACCGGATCGGGCTGTTCGTCAATGGCCTGACCCAGCAAATTGAAAATGCGGCCCAGGCATTCATTGCCCACGGGTACGGTGATGGGGCTGCCGGTGTCAATGGCTTCCAGACCGCGCACCATGCCATCGGTAGCGTTCATGGAAATGCAGCGCGCCACATTGTCGCCAATGTGCTGGGCCACTTCGGCTACGATCAGCTTTTCCCCATTCTGTATTTCAATGGCGTTGAGCAGTTCCGGCAAATGGCCGTCCTCGAACCGGATATCCAGCACCGGGCCGATCACCTGCACCACTTTGCCGATGTTCTTTTCGCGCACGTTTTCGCTCACGATCGGGTTCTCCTTTCCGGATCCTTATTTTTCCGCCCCGGCCACGATTTCCGTGATTTCCTGGGTGATGGCGCCCTGACGGGCCCGGTTGAATTTCAGTCTCAGATCACTGATCATTTCGCCGGCGTTTTTGGTGGCGCTGTCCATGGCGTTGCGCCGGGCCGATACTTCGCTTGCGAAGGAATCGCACGCGGCGCTGTACAGCCGTCCGGCCAGGAAATCGGGCACCACGGATTTCAGCGTTTCAGCCGCATCTGGCTCATACACGGTGGACGCGTTCCGGTGATCGATCCCGCTTTCTTCCTGCCTTTCAATGGGCAGCAGCTGTTCGATCTTCACTTCCTGGCTCATCATAGACTGAAAATTGGTATAGACCAGGTAGATTTCATCGTATTCCCCGGCCAGGTATCCGGCAGTCAGCTGCTGGGTCAGCTTGTAGCAGGCGCTGACGGGCAGGCCCTCCACATGGCTGTATTCCTCGTTCAGCAGCCTGACGCCCAGATGGTTGTATTTCTCAATGGCTTTTCGCCCCAGGGGCAGCACACAGTAGGGTGTACCCTCCGCATGGGCATCCACGGCCTTGAACACATTGGCGTTGTAGCCGCCTGCCAGGCCCCGTTCCCCCGCGATGACGACATAGCACCGGTTTTTGACCGGACGCGCCGTCACAAAGGGAATATCAGGCTCGTCGCAGCTGCGCACGGCGGCCATCATGGCCTCCCGGGAGATGCTGGCGTAGGGCTTGCTTTTTTCCATGCGTTCCTTAGCGCGGCGGAGCTTGGATGTGGCTACCAGCTGCATGGCCTTGGTGATCTGCATGGTGCTTTCCACGCTTTTGATGCGCAGCTTGATGGCCTTCATGGACGAACCGGCCATGAAAATCCCTCCTTACGCCTTGGCGTTCAAAAAGTCCTTTGTATAGCTGTCCAGCGCGGCCTTGAGCTTGCTTTCCGTTTCCGGGGTCAGCAGACCGGTGTTGCGGATTTCGGTGAGCACGTCGCCATGCTGGGCATCCATACGCTCATACAGGCCCTGCTCGTAATCAGATACGTGCCGCACATCCACATCCTTCAGGTAATCATGGGTGACGGCGTAGAAAATGCACACCTGCTTTTCCACATCTATAGGGTGGTTCCGGTTCTGCTTGAACACCTCCACGATCCGGGCGCCCTGGGCCAGACGGGCCTTCGTATCCGCATCCAGGTCGGAGCCAAACTGGGCGAAGGACTGCAATTCGCGGTATTGGCTATAGAGCAGCTTCAGGCTGCCGGCCACCTTTTTCATGGCCTTGATCTGGGCGTCGCCACCCACGCGGCTGACGGAAATGCCGGGATCGATGGCGGGCATGATGCCGCTGTGGAACAGCTCCGTCTCCAGGAAGATCTGGCCGTCTGTGATGGAAATGACGTTGGTGGGGATATAAGCGGACACGTCGCCCGCCTGGGTTTCGATGATGGGCAGGGCGGTGATGGATCCGCCGCCGTATTTCGCGTCCACGCGGGCGGACCTTTCCAGGAGGCGGGAATGCAAATAGAATACGTCGCCCGGATACGCTTCACGGCCCGGCGGACGGCGAATCAGCAGCGACAGAGCGCGGTAGGCCACGGCATGCTTGCTCAGATCGTCATAAATGATCAGCACATCCTTGCCTTGATCCATAAAGTATTCGCCCATGGCGCAGCCGGAATATGGCGCGATGTACTGAAGCGGCGCCAGTTCGCTGGCGGAGGCATTCACCACAATGGTGTAATCCATGGCGCCGGCGGCTTCCAGCGTATCCACCATCTGGGCCACCGTGGACATCTTCTGGCCGATGGCCACGTAGATGCAGATCACGTCCTTGCCCTTCTGGTTGATGATGGTGTCCTGCGCGATGACCGTTTTACCGGTCTGTCGGTCGCCGATGATCAATTCGCGCTGGCCCCGGCCAATGGGGATCATGCTGTCGATGGCCTTGATGCCGGTTTGCAGCGGCACGGATACCTTCTTGCGCTGGATGATGCCTGGCGCGTTGCGCTCAATGGGCCTGTATTCCCTGGCTTCAATGGCTCCCTTGCCGTCAATGGCCTGGCCAAGTGAATTGACCACGCGTCCGATCAGCCCTTCGCCCACCGGAACAGACACCACCTGCCCGGTGCGCTCCACCGTGTCCCCCTCGCGAATGCCTTCATCCGTGCCCAGCATAACGATGGCCACGGAGTTTTCCTCCAGGTTCAGGGCCATGCCGTATTCCCCGTTGGGAAACTTCACCAGTTCGTTGGCCATGCACTGGTCCAGCCCTGACGCCCTGGCAATGCCGTCGCCGATCATGATGATGGTGCCGGTATCGTTCTGGGCGATTTTATTGTTATACTGCTTGATCTGCTGCTTGATCAGCTTGGAAATCTCTTCGGGTCTCAATTGCATCGTATCACCGCTTTCAGTCAATGCGTCCCTGGGGATCCGCATTCCGGATCAGGGCTTGTTTGATGGCATCCAGCCGCTGGCGTACGGTGTTGTCATACCGTTTGCCGTCCATGGTCAGCAGCACGCCGCCCATCACAGCAGGATCCACCGTTTCACGGATCTCCACATCCTTGCCGCTCATGGCTTTCAGCTTTTCCAGCAAATCCGCGCGCTGCTGTTTGCTCAGGGGCTTAGCCACCGTCACATCCGCCACCGTCGCCCGATGATCCCGGTTGTAGCATTCGGCATAGGCCGCTTCGCATTCATCAAAGGCCGTGGCGGCGCCACGTTCCACCAGGATCTTGAGGAAATTGAGCACATACGGATGCACCTGCCCCTGCAGGGCCTGATCCGCGATATGCACCCTTTCCTCCTTGCTCAGAGACATGTTGGACAGCAGCCTGAGAAATTCCGGATGATCGTGGAAAACCGTTTTCAGCTCCCGCAATTCACCCAGCACATCCCGATCGATATGCTCCTCCGCGCACAGCTCATACAGGCCTTCGCCGTAAACGCTTCCGAATTCTGTCATGAGGGATCACCAACGTTCTGAATGAATTCATCCACAAATCCGTCGTAATCCTTCTGGTTGATTTCACGCTCCACGACCTTGGAGGCGATATCCACCGCCAGTTCGGAAATCTCGCTGCGCACATCCTGCAGCATTTGCTGTTTCTGCTGGGCAATTTCTCTTTCCGCCTTCTGCCTGGCGTGCGCAGCCTGCTCCTTGGCTTCCGCCACGATCTGGTCGCCGCGGAGCTGGGCCGTCTGGGCTGCGGTCTTGATCATCGTATCCGCCTCTTGCCTCGCGCCGGCCAGCTTCTGCTCATATTCCCGCTTCATCTGGTTCGCCGAATCCCGGCTGTCGTCCGCCTCGGAAAAGATCCTGTCCACCTGCGATTGTCTCGTGTCCATGACCTTCTGCACAGGCTTGAACAGGAATTTCTTCATGATGCGGTAAATGATGAGCAGGTTCACAAGCGAAATGATGATCTGCCAGAAATTGACAGAAATGATATCTAATGACTGCACGCTTATCGAACCTTTCTGTCGATGTTACTGCGGCGGCTGCTTACAGGCCAGCGCCCCAGGAGGTCATGGCTTCCTTCAGGATGCCCACAAAAGAGCCGGGTGCCACGAAGATCAGCAGGATGCCGATGATCAGGCCATACAGACCGGTAGTTTCAGCCAGGGCGCAGCCCAGGATCAGGGTGGAAGTCACCTGGCTCTTGCTTTCGGGCTGACGGCCGACGGCTTCGCAGGCTTTTGCCACGGCCTGGCCTTCACCGATGCCGGGGCCGATACCGGCGATCAGCGCGATGCCGGCGCCGATGGCGCAGCAGCCAAGGATAATACCGATAGCGAGTTCAATCATGACAGAATCCTCCTCAATGATTTTGTTGTTGTGTCCTATGTGAAGCAGGGCCTTCCCTGCCGTGTAACGATGGGGTTATGCGTCCTCGGGGGCCGCAGTGGCGATGAACATCATGGTCAGCATGGCGAAGATGAAGGCCTGCATGCAGCCGCTGAAAATATCAAAGTACAGCGACAGCACGGCCGGAAGGCCCACCTGCAGGAAAGGGATTTTTCCCAGCGTTCCGGGCAGCCAGCCCAGCACGGTCTGGGACAGGCTGCGCAGGGCGAAAGCGATCAGGGTGGAAATGACCATGCCGCTCATGACGTTGCCGTAATGACGGAAGGACATCGAAATGGGCGTGGCGATTTCACCGATGATGTTCAGGGGCGCAAAGACGGGGATCGGGCTGAAAAAGCCTTTGATGTACGCCCACAGGCCGCCCTTGAGCTTATAATGGGTGATCAGGATAAACACCAGAATGGCCCAGCCCAGGATGATGTTGACATCCGAGGTGGGGGCGAACAGCCCCAGCAGACTGCTTAGACTGCTCAGGGCGGAAAGCGCCAGGATCCCGGCCACAAACGGCGCGAAGCCAATGAACTTTTCCCCCATGTTGCTGCGCACCAGCCTGTTGACCGTGTCCACGATCCATTCGGCCGCCAACTGGCGCTTGGAATCGGGGATCACCTTGATCCCGTGGGTCAGATACAGGCACACGCCGAGAATGGACAGGATCACTGCCCAGGAATTGACCTGCGCCGCAGTGATGGGCAGATCCTGAATGGGCATGGGAATGGTGAAATAGATTTGCGCGCCGGAAATCTGAACGCCCTCGGACAGGGGCGCGTCAGGCGTGGTCAGCACCTTGAGCGTCATGGCGCCAGCCAAGGGCAGCACGATCAGCAGGATCAGCAGAATATCCACCGCCCGCGCCCGCCTTTTGCTTTGCATGTTCCTTTATGCCCCCTTTCCGTTCGCTATACGGATCAAAACGATCACGATGTTGGGAAACAGCAGCGGAAGAAGCGCCGCCGCGGGATGAAATACAGGCGCTTTCAGGGCCAGAAGCGCCACCAGCCCGATCAGCAGCAGCCGCAGGACGAAAGAAAGCTGCATTTTCCGTCCGGCTTGTTTCGCCTCCGGGCTCAGGGGCGGAGATGCTTTTTCTTCTTCTTCCGCATCCTCCCCGCCGTCCGGCGATTCCTCTTCATCGCTCTTTGGCAGAACTGGCATGCTGCCGGTCAGATGCTGCACGGTCATCGCCATCAGGAAAAAATTCCCGATGGCCGTGGCGCAGCCCAGCAGCGCCCCCAGCAACACGGTGTGGTCAAATTTCCCCAGGATCAGAAACACCGCGATCATCAGCACCGTCAGGATCAGCGTCCCGGCGGCCACCCTTGCGGTTTCCTTCCTGACGGCAGGATCAATCTTCATTTCAGCTATCCTTTACCAGAACTCTGTTATTTTGTCCCGAACAGCCGGTCGCCGGCGTCGCCTAGGCCGGGCACGATGTAGCCATGGTCGTTGAGCCGTTCATCACAGGCTGCCACGTAGATATCCACGTCCGGATGTGCCTTCTGCACCGCGGCGATGCCTTCCGGCGCGGCGATCAGATTGACCAGGCGGATGTTGTTGCAGCCACGCTGTTTGATGAACGTGATGGCCGCGACCGCGCTGCCGCCGGTGGCCAGCATGGGATCCAGCACGATCAGCTGGCGGTGTTCTGCGTCATCGGGCAGCTTGCAGTAATACTCCACGGGCTTGAGGGTCTCCGGGTCGCGGTACAGGCCGATGTGGCCCACCTTGGCGTTGGGGATCAGGTTCAGGATGCCGTCCACCATGCCCAGGCCCGCGCGCAGGATGGGAATGATGCCGATGGGCTTGCCCGCCAGCATTTTCGTATTCATGCCGCAGATGGGCGTTTCGATCTGCACGTCCTCGGTCGGCAGGTCCCGGGTGACTTCGTATACCATCAGCATGGAGATCTCATCCAGCAGTTCCCTGAATTCCTTGCAGCCGGTATCCTTCTGCCGCATGATGCTCAGCTTGTGCTGAATCAGGGGATGGTCGAAAATATGCACTTTACTCATGGTGAACCCTTCCTTTCGTGCGTTTGTCCGCTGAAATCAGGCGTTGCTATCCAATACATCATTATACATGAAAACGGGGCCCTTGGCAAGCGCATCCGCCCCTGCAGTTTCCCAAATCGAACGAAAAAAACGGCGGATATCGCCGTCCTTTTCAAAAGTTTGTGAAATTGTAATAAATCCCCCGCTGTCCAATGAAGCGTTTCTTCTTCCACTTCATTGGGCAGCTGAATGAAAGACGGGGAACGCGGGGGTTCTGCGCTGATCCATGTCACATTCATCCAAGCGTCATGTCTTCCGGCATATCCAGTCCCGGATCGTGCTCCACCGCGCCGGCGGGCACATACACATCGATAACGCCGCCGTCCGGCGTTTCGGTCTCCACCAGTAGGTATTCCGCATCAGGCAGCACGTATTCGCTCACAAAGTTTCCGTTTTCATCCGCCGTGCCAACAATGAGCACCCTCCGTCCTTTTTCCAGCAGCCCGGCCTGCCTTATGGGTCCAGCCGCAGTTTCGCGCTGGAAAAAGGGCGTGTCCTGCCGCAGGATGCCGGCGGTGGAAGCGCTGGCGATGATCCGGGCTTTCACGTCGCCCATGGCCAGAAAGGCATATTCATCGCCCCGCGTATCGGTGCTGATCCAGGTCTCCACCCGTACCAGATAGCTGTCGCCGAACACGCCCAGCGCCCAGACAGGATCATACCTCACAAGCACGCCGGTTTTCTGCTTCCGGGCTGCGTCTGCGTACAGGTCCCCGTCGGTTTCCCGCAATTCCGCCACCGGCGGCTGGAAAGCCGGGCAGCCCGCCGTGCTGTAATCCAGAAAATCCTTCTGAATGTAACCGATCACTGGGCCGATCCGCACCCGGTCCCAGCCGTCGTCCGCCACATGATCGTCGAACAGCCGGTCCACCTGAACGCCGCAGAACAGCCTGCCAAGCACCGTGCTTTTTCTGTCCGGCTCTTTTCGGATGTTCACCGTCTCGTCCGCCTTGCCTGTATTCACCCGGGCATGGGCGAAATTGTCCGCCTGGGCAATAACAGCCGAGGAAACATACCCGTACAGTCTTTGCCCGTCCGCTTCCAGGCATACATGGAGCCAATCCGCGCTGACGGTGCCCAGCACCCGGACCCTGTCACCCTGCTTCAGCCATGCCATCAGCTCTCCCCGTCCGCCGGTCTGCGTGCGCAGCGGAACGCCCTGGCCTGCCGTTTCCTCATACCGGACGCAGCCAGGCTGACCGCTGTACAGCGCGCTGTCGCTGCCCGCCGGAGCCAGGAATTTTTCCATCATGAAGCCCTGCCGTCCGCCGATCTCCACTTTGGCCCAGCCTTTCGCGTTGCTTTCGTACACCGTCACCTCCACGCCCGCAAAATACTGGCCCAGGATCTCCGCGCCGGTGTCGGGATGCTTGCGAAGCTTTACCCGTGCTTCGATGCTCTGCAGCGGTGCAATCACGCAGTGCCTTTCTTCCGCCGCTGCACAGCCCGCCGAGCAGATCATCAGGGCCAACGCGATCCATCCGCAAATCCATTGTTTCTTCATTTTCAACGCCTCCTCGTGACCGTGTTCATCCATAATGACACATCATCACGCGGATTTGTTTCACTGCTATGAAAAAAACGGGAGAAAAGCGGCGATCCCGCTTTCCTCCCGGAAACATGCGATTGACAGTTTATTCAGCCTTGGGGCCGGCGGCAATCAGGGCCTTGCCCGCTTCGTTGCCCTCGTACTTGACGAAGTTCTTGATGAAGCGGCTGGCCAGATCCTTGGCCTTTTCTTCCCACACAGCCTTGTCGGCGTAAGTGTCGCGGGGATCCAGGATGGCGGAATCCACGCCGGGCAGCTCGGTAGGCACTTCGAAATCAAAGTAAGGAATCTTCTTGGTGGGCGCATTCAGGATGTCGCCGTTCAGGATGGCGTCGATGATGCCGCGGGTGTCCTTGATGGAGATGCGCTTGCCGGTGCCGTTCCAGCCGGTGTTGACCAGGTAAGCCTTGGCGCCGCATTTTTCCATTTTCCGGACCAGCTCTTCAGCGTACTTGGTGGGATGCAGCTCCAGGAACGCCTGGCCGAAGCACGCGGAGAAGGTGGGGGTGGGCTCGGTGATGCCGCGCTCGGTGCCCGCCAGCTTGGCGGTGAAGCCGGACAGGAAGTAATACTTGGTCTGTTCCGGGGTCAGAATGGACACAGGGGGCAGCACGCCGAAAGCGTCGGCGGACAGGAAGATCACGTTCTTGGCGTCCGGGCCAGCGGAAGTGGGCCGCACGTTCTTGACGATCTTTTCGATATGCTCGATGGGATAGGAAACGCGGGTGTTTTCGGTGACGGACTTATCGGCGAAGTCGATCTTGCCGTTTTCATCCAGCGTCACATTCTCCAGCAGCGCGTCCCTGCGGATGGCGTTGTAAATATCGGGCTCGGATTCCTTATCCAGGTTGATGACCTTGGCATAGCAGCCGCCTTCAAAGTTGAACACGCCGTTGTCGTCCCAGCCGTGCTCGTCGTCGCCGATCAGCAGGCGCTTGGGATCGGTGGACAAGGTGGTTTTGCCGGTGCCGGAGAGGCCGAAGAAGATGGCAGTGTTTTCGCCCTGCATGTCGGTGTTGGCGGAGCAGTGCATGGAGGCGATGCCCTTCAGCGGCAGGTAATAGTTCATCATGGAGAACATGCCCTTCTTCATTTCACCGCCGTACCAGGTGTTCAGGATCACCTGCTCGCGGCTGCTGACGTTGAAGGCCACCACGGTTTCGCTGTTCAGGCCCAGCTCCTTATACTGCTCGCACTTGGCCTTGGAGGCGGTGTACACGATGAAATCCGGCTCAAAGGAGGCTTCTTCTTCAGCGGAAGGCTTGATGAACATGTTGCGCACGAAATGAGCCTGCCAGGCCACTTCCATGATAAAGCGCACAGCCATGCGGGTATCCTTGTTGGCGCCGCAGAAAGCGTCCACCACATACAGCTTTTTGCCGCTCAGCTGCTTCTGGGCCAGTTCCTTCACCACTGCCCAGGTTTCCTGGGTCATGGGATGGTTGTCATTCTTGTAGGCATCGCTGGTCCACCACACGGTGTCCTTGGAGTTTTCATCCATCACGATGTACTTGTCCTTGGGGGAACGCCCGGTGTAGATACCGGTCATCACGTTCACGGCGCCCAGTTCGCTTTCCTGTCCCTTGTCAAAGCCCTCCAGGGAAGGATCCATTTCGTCCTTATACAGCAGTTCATAGGAAGGATTGTAAACGATTTCTTTGGTGCTGGTAATGCCATACCGGGTCAGATCCAGATTCGCCATGTGCTTAAACCCCTTTTCTGTCAAATTTGGGATGTAACAGTGTTTCCTGTAGCTGCTGGAAAACCCAACCTCTACCAAGTACATTATATCACATAGTTTTCGGCAGGTCAATCAACAAAATGCGCAATAAATGTTCATTCATTGATCATAAATTGAAAAGAAGCGCTCGATCGCGCTTCATTTCGGAGGAAATCCTATCCGGGTATGTTCATTTGATCGCTCAACGGCCGGTTCCGGCCGCTTCGGTGCAGGCTTTGATGATATCCGGAAAGACGTCCTGTTTCCCGGTGCGGTTAATCAGGCCCATGATGTCGCCGCCATCCCCATTGTCCCAGATGAAGCACACGGCGCCGATCCTTTTTGCATCCTGAACGACGCGCGTATACCATTGGATACGATCCGCTGTGTTATTCTTATTCGAAGCGGCAAATTCTCCGATGATCAGCGGGGTTCCGCCGAATTTCCTTTTGAGCAGGGTAAACGCATCATCCACCGTTTTGCGGCTGTCCTCCGTATAGGAATTGTAGGGCATCGTCCAATCCTCATAACCCGCAAATTCATACGGTGTGTAGAAATGAACCTCGGCAATCAGATGATAGGGATACATGTCGTGGGGCATTTGAAAGCCCTGAAGGATATTTTCCACATTGGATGCCGCATAGGTGCATACCACCAGATTCCTTGTGGCGTTCCTTCCCCCGGTCGCCCGCACGGTATCAACGAACAATTGATTATAGGCGTTGACTGTGTCGAGGCCTTCCTTCGTGGGATAAGACCACTCTGCATTGTCATCCAGCATCTCGTTGAAGCCTTCAAACAGGAGCGTCTCCGGGTAATCCCTGAATCGCTGTGCGATCTGGGTCCAAAGCGATGCGAACAAAGCCGCGTTCTTTTTGTAGTTGTCTTTGGATGCCCGAAGCCACCCGTCCGATCCGGTGTCATGGTGAATATTGATGATGCAGTAAAGATGCGCGTCCAGCGCCATATCCACGATTTCCTGAACCCGGCTGAGCCACGCTTCATCAATGATTCCCTGATCGTTAAAATGGAATTTCCAGGTGATGGGGATCCGGATGGCATTGAACCCAAGCCGCTTCACCTTCCGCATCAGCGGCGCGTCCGTCACAGGATTGCCCCAGGCTGTTTCAAAATCCTTGGCCGTTCCTTCCGTATACGCCAGGATCCAGTCCCCGGTGGAATCGAGCGTATTGCCCAGGTTCCAGCCGATTTTCATGTTTTTGACAGCCTGAAGTGCTTTCTCCCCTTCCACGGCATTTCTTTCGGCCGAAGCGGTCCCCCATTCAAGCATCATGCATACAGCAAGCAGCATCCCGGCAATATGCTTCCAGACTTTCATGTCATGCCTTCCTTTCCGCCATCGCATCACAGATCCGTGCAAAATCCTGAAGCGACAGGGTCTCCCCCCGGGCAGACGGCGCGATGCCGCTTTGTTCCAGCCACCGCTGAGCATCCTCCCGCGTTGCCCGGAAGGATGCAATCAGATTATTGACCATGGTCTTGCGACGCATGGCGAAGGCGGATGCCGCCACCCTGAAAAAAAGCGCTTCATCCGTCACAGCGACCGGCGGCGCCGTCCGCCGCTTCATGACCACAAACGCGCTGTCCACTTTGGGCGGCGGGGTAAACATGCAGGACGGAACATCCAGCACGATCTTCGGATCGTAAAAGTATTGGGCGCGTACGGCCAGCATGCCGTAGCCATCCTCCCCCGGCTTGGCGGTGATTCGCTCCGCCGCCTCCTTCTGCACCATCACGCTGATGGATTCGATGGGCATGGATGACGTGAGAAGCAGATTCATCAAATCCGTGGTCAAATAATACGGGATATTGGCCACGATATGAAAGGCGCTCAAAGGCGCGGTGATTTCCGGCAGGTTCAGCCGCAGCACGTCGACGTGCACCAGATCCACATTCCGGCATTTTTCCAGCGCCACCCGAAGAATGGGCAGCAGCGTGCCGTCCACCTCGATGGCGATGACCCTGCGGCAGGTGGCGGACAGCGCCCGCGTCATTCCGCCCGCGCCGGCGCCGATTTCCAGCACAGCGTCCTCCGGGCCAACGCCGGATAAATCCACCAGCTGCTGAAACAGGGATTCATCCGTCAGAAAATTCTGTCCCAGGCTGCGCTTCGGATGAAAGTCCCCGTTGTTTCCTCTTTTTTGCTTCATTTGAACTCCTTGACCGCCCGGGCGACCCGTCCCGGATCATCAGAGTGGAAATAAGAGGTGCCCATGACCAGAACGTTGGCGCCTGCCTGCACAGCAACACGGGCCGTATCCAGGTTGATCCCGCCGTCCACAGCGATGTCGCCGGTGAATCCTTTGTCCCGGAGCATACGCACCTTGTCCATTTGCTCCGGCATAAAGGTCTGCCCGCCGAAGCCCGGCTCCACCGTCATGATCAGGATGTGATCCAGGCAATCCAGATACGGCAGCAGATCCTCCGCCGGGGTGCCCGGCTTCACCGCCATGCCGCGCCGCACCCCCAGGGAGCGGAGCGCCTCCATGGCCGTCCGTGGATCGGCCAGCACCTCCCGGTGCAAGGTGATGGTTTCAGCCCCGGCCTCCGCGAAAATCCGCCAGTATGATTGCGGATTATTCATCATCAGATGCACATCCAGCCTGCATTCCGGGAATAACCGATGCACATCGCTGCACAAATCGGGCCCAAAGGACAGATTCGGCACGAAATGAGCGTCCATCACATCGAAATGCAGCAGATTCACGCCGTGATTCAGCATGTTTTCAATTTCCCTGCCAAGGTGCATCCAGTCAGCCGCCAACAGCGACGGCGCCAGCTCAATCATATCTCTCCCTCCAAGCCTGCCGGCAATCGGAAAGCAATGTATGGTATCCCTCCAGCCGCATTGGGTGTATTTTCCCCTCCCGGGCCGCCTGCAGCACGGCGCATCCCGGCTCACTGCCGTGATAACAGGGAGAAAAGCGGCATTGACCGGCGTATGGCGCGAATTCCGGGTAATAATCCCGCAGCAGGACCGGGTCAAACACTTCATCCATTTCCAGCAGGCTGAAGCCCGGGGTGTCGATCACCTGGATGTCCCCGAAGGTAAACAGTTCTGCGTGACGGGTGGTGTTTTTCCCCCGCTGGATTTTTCGGCTGATGTCCCCGGTTTCTTGCGACAATCCGAACAAAGCGTTCAGGATCGTGGATTTTCCCACGCCTGACTGACCGGAAAAGCAGCAGATTTCCCCGCTCAGAAGCTGTCGAAGCTCCTCCAGCCCCGTTTTTTCCCGCGCGCTGACGGAAAGCACCTCCGTCTCCGCATCCGCGTAAACGCAGCGGGCCAGGGACGCCGTTTCGCCCGCAGGCTCCATATCCGATTTGTTGATGATCAGCAGGGGCCGCAGGCCTTGCTTTCTTGCGAAAATCAGCAGTTTATCCACCAGCAGCCAATCCGGCGCGGGGCGGGGAGCCGCCACGATGCACAGCAGCGTCACATTGGCCACGGGAGGACGCAGACATTGGCTTTTCCTGGGCAGGATCTCTTCGATCCAGCCGTCCTCCTCCCCCACGGTGCCGGGCGTAAACAGAATCCGGTCCCCTACCAGCGGGGACATGCCCTGCCTGCGGAATTTCTTCTTCGCCCGCAGCACGAATTCTTCTCCGTCCTGCTGCCGGACGGTGTAAAATCCGCCGCGGCCGCGCACGATGATTCCTTCCCTCATTGCAGGTTTTCCTCCGAATCAGGCACGGAGGTCTGCAATTCCTCAGGCGACAGCACCATGTCCTCCGTCACGTAAACCAGCAATGTCACCTGAAGATGCTGGATGGTGGTGTCTCCCGGGGCATAGTATATTTTCTTCGCGCTGTCCAGATAGGATTGACCTGCCACCTGATTGGCCACACGCTCATCGGATACGAGCATCTGCTGGATCTCCACCAGATCCAACTGCTTTTGAATCAGTTCCGCCCGGGCCTCCTCCAGGGGCTTCCCCCGCAGATCGGGCAGCACCACGCTGCCGCCGCTGAGGGTCAGATATACCGGCTCACGGCTGGATTTTATTTCTTCCGCGGCCGGCTCCTGCGCCACCACTGTATCCCAGGGCGCGGATGATATTTCCCGCTCCTCCGTCAGCGCCACCACTGTAAAGCCCAGCTTTTCCAATTCGATTTTCGCCGTTTCCACGTTCATCCCCGTCACGCTGGGGACCGGCTGCAAGGCCGGGCCGGTGGAAACCATGATCGTCACTTTGGAATCCCGGGGCAGATATTCCCCCCGCTTGGGGGACTGGCTGATTACTTTGCCGGCGTCTGTAATGTCGTCGCTGACACGGACAATCTCCTCCGTCAGCCCCGCCTGGCGGATGCGCTGCACAGCCTCTTCTTCGGTCGCGCCTTCACAGTAGGGCACTTCCTTGGTGTTGATGATGCGGTTATAGATCAGCACGGTCCCCAGGGCGATCCCGGCCACGACCAAAGCCATCAGCAGCGCCGCGCCGATGCGAACGAGCCACCATTTACGATCGTGAACAACAGGCTGCTGCCGGGTGGTATTCCACGCCGGCTTTTTTTCCTGCTCCCTTTCCGGTTTATCGGGCAGCCGGCCCAGCCAGGTGCCATCCGGCTCCTGCATGGCGCGCTGCAGGTCCTGCGCCATTTCAAGGGCGCTCTGATAGCGCTTTTCCGGCCGCTTTTCCATGGCTTTTTCCACCACCCGCTCCATGGCGGGCGGCACGGCGGGGTTCAGTTCGCTGATGGGCCGCGCCTGATCGTTGATATGCTGCAGGGCCACTGCCACCGGGGTCTCGCCGTCAAAGGGCGGCTGGCCGGTCAGCATTTCATAAAGCACCACGCCCACGCTGTACAGGTCGCTGGCGGCGGTCACGCTTTCTCCTTTGGCCTGTTCAGGCGAAAAGTAATGCACGGAGCCCATCACGCTCTCGTCAGTGCTGATGGTGTTGGCGCCCGCCACGCGCGCGATGCCGAAATCCGCCACCTTGATATGGCCGTCGGAATGCACCAGAATATTCTGCGGCTTGATATCCCGGTGAATAATGCCGTTATTGTGCGCATGCTGCAGGGCGGACAGGATGCGGATCGCGATCTGCGCCGCTACGGCAGGGGGCAGAGCGCCCTTCTGACGGATCACATCCTTCAGCGTCAAGCCCCTCACGTATTCCATCACCAGGTATCGCATGTCCTCTTCCTGGCCTACGTCCAGCAGGTTCACGATGTTGTGATGGCTCATTTTGCTGGCGGTCATGGCTTCGCGCTCGAAACGGCTCAGGAATTCCGCGTCCTGGCTGAATTCTGGGCGCAGGATCTTCACGGCAACGGAATGCCCCGTGCGCTGGTCCACGGCCCGGTATACGAGCGCCATACCGCCCTTGCCGATAAACTCCACCAGCTCATATCGGTTGTCCAGCACTTTGCCGATCATGGGGTCACCTCCGCCAGCACCAGGGACACATTATCCCGGCCGCCGCCGTCTAAGGCAAGGCGGAGCAGCGTATCCGCCGCTTCCTCCATGGACGCGCCGCTCAGGATCTCCTGCAGGGCGGGATCGGACACATATTCCGTCAGGCCGTCCGAGCAGATCAAATACAGATCCCCGGAGCGCTTATCCAATTCCAGAATGTCGGCCTCCACCGTTTCATCGGTGCCCAGCGCGCGGGTGATGATGTTCCGATAGGGGTGGCGCGCCGCTTCCTCCTGCGTCAGCAGGCCGTCGCGCACCATTTGCGCCACCAGGGAATGATCCTGGCTGACCTGCTTGAGCACCCCGTCCCTCAGGCAATAAGCCCGGCTGTCACCGACGTGGCCCAGCAGCACGCGCTTTTTATCTTCCCAGATCATGGTCAGGGTGGTGCCCATGCCGCTCAAGGCTTCATCCTGCATCTGCGCGTCAAAAATACGGCGGTTTGCCTCCTGTATGGCCTGGCGAAGCAGCTTTTCAGAGGGCTTTTTCCCGCCCAGGGTGGCCGTCAGTTCCTCCACAGCCATCCGGCTGGCCACGTCTCCGGCCTGATGCCCGCCCATGCCGTCCGCCACGCCGAACAGACCGCAGGGGCCTTCCAGCACCAGCAGCGCATCCTGGTTGGACGCGCGGACATTGCCGATATGTGTTCTGGCTGTTACAATCATGCCTGCTCCTCCTGCATTCTTCTTTTCCTCAACTGCCCGCAGGCGCCTTCGATATCGTCGCCCATTTCCCTGCGGCGGGTGGCGGAAATGTGCCTGCCATCCAATACCCGCAGAAAGGATTGAACCTGCGCTTCGCTGACCCCTTTCAGATTTCTTTCCTTCACGGTATTCAGCGGGATCAGGTTCACATGGCATTGCATGCCCCGCAGCCGGTCGGCCAATTCCTCGGCATTGGCCTCGCTGGCATTCACACCGTCGATGAGCGCGTATTCCATCACCACGCGCCGGCCTGTCTTTTCAATATAGTATCGGCAGGCATCCAGGGTTTCTGCGATGGTATAACGCTGGGCGATCGGCATAATCCGACGGCGGATCTCATCGTTGGGCGCGTGGAGGGACAGTGACAGCGTCACCGGCAGCCCCTCTTCCGCGAAGCGGCGCATTTGGGGCACCAGCCCGCAGGTACTGACGGAAATGTGCCGCAGACCCACATTCAATCCGTCCGGATGGGATACCAGATGCAGAAAACGCACCACCTGATCATAATTGTCCATGGGTTCTCCGCTGCCCATGAGCACAATGTTGTACACCCGTTCGTCGCCCAGTTCCCGATTGGCGCACTGCACCTGGCCCAGGATCTCCGCCGCGCTCAGGCTGCGGACACAGCCGTCCAGCGTGCTGGCGCAAAAACGGCAGCCCATTTTGCAGCCCACCTGGGTGGATACGCACAGGGTGGCCCCGTAATGATACCGCATCAGCACCCCTTCGACGCAGTTGCCATCCGGCAGGGAGAAAAGATACTTCACCGTGCCGTCCAGCCGGGACACCCGCTTTTCCCGGACGGACACCGGCTGGTCGATCCCATCCCGGGCCAGCTTTTCCCGCAGGTCCAGGGACAGATTGGTCATCTCCCCAAACTGCGCCCCCCGGTGCAGCCAGGAAAACAATTGTCCTGCCCGGAAGGGCTTTTCCCCCATGTCGCTCATCGCCTGGCGCAATTCCTCGGGATACATTCCCATCCATTCCCGCATAATTGTATCTCCGTAACAGCCTTAACTGTTTCTGCGCAGCCGCGCGATGAAGAAGCCCTCCACGCCGTCGCGGTGCGGCAGCAATTGCAGGCCCAAATCGGTATACTGCGCCCGGAACCGTTCCGGGATGCCCTCCGGCAGCGGGATCAGGGAAAAATCCGGATGCGCGGACAGAAAGCGCCTGATCTGCTCTCCGTTTTCCTCCGGCAGCACGCTGCACGTGGAATACACCAGGGTGCCGCCGCGCTTGACATACTGACAGCAGGTATTCAGCAGCTTTTCCTGAATCCCGGTCAGTTCCCTGACCGATTCCGGAGTGACCCGCAGCTTGATGTCGGGCTTATCGTCAATAACCCCCAGGCCGGAACAGGGCGCATCCAGAAGAACCGCGTCCATGGTGCCGGCCAGGTCTTCCTTGAATACGGCGGCGTCCCGCACCACGGGGCGTACGTTTTCCAGCCGCAGGCGCTTTGTCATGGCCCGGATGAGCGTCACCCGATGCTCATGCACATCCCAGGCGTACACCCGCCCCGTACCGGCCATGCTTTCCGCCAGATACGCTGTTTTTCCTCCCGGCGCCGCGCAGCAATCCAGCACCTGCATGCCCCGCTTCACATCCACCGCCTGGGCGGCCAGCATGCTGCTTTCCCCTTGTATGGAGAAATTTCCTTCGAAATAATCGGCGTCCCGGGCAATATCGGACGCCAGACGCACCCGGTAGGCATGCGGCGCCAGCCCCTTTTCCACTTCCCATACCTTTTTTTGCAGCAGCGCTTCAAACTGCGCGTCCGTCAGGCGGGCCAGATTGGGACGGATCACGGTGTAATGCGCTTCGCTGCGATAGGCGCAGATCTTTTCCGCTTCCTGTTCGCCATAAGCGGCTGTCAGCTTTTCCACAAGCCAAAGTGGAACGGAATACATGATGGAAAGGTAATGGGCGCCTTCGTCCCGCTGGGGCCATTTAATTTCATCCTTGCCCCGGACCATGGAACGCATGACGGCGTTGGTCAGGCCGGTCAAGCCCTCCATTCCCGCGCCGCGCGTCAATTTCACCGCCTCATCCACAATGGCATTCGGCGGGATGCGGTCATGGAAAAGCAATTGACATGCGCTGATGCGCAGGATATCCCGCACGGTGGGCTCCAGGGCGTCGGCGTCCTTGAGGAAGAAAGACAGCGCATAATCGATGCGGATCAGGTTTTCAATGGTCGTATAAACGATGCTGGCGCAGAATCGCTTGTCCAGCTGGGTCAGATTGGCATTTTTCAGGCGTTCATCCAGGGACAGAGCGGCAAAGGCCTCTTTGTGAATCACATCCTGAAAGATTTCCAAAGCCACCTTCCGGGAAATGGAGGACGGCGCATTTGCAGCAGGACGAACGGCAGCGGGGCGCGGAGAAATCGGCCTTCCCGGCTTGACTCCGGTCTGTTTTTTTACAAAACGGCTGCCATTTCCGCTGACCGGACCGCGTTCCCGTCCCGATCCGCCGAAAGCGGGGCGCGGGCCGGCGTTTCGATCCGCGGGTTTACCGGAGCGTACGGGCTTTGGCCGCGCGTGGAAGGGAGCGCCGCTGTTTTTCTGTCGGTTGTCTTTATCCATGCCGCTCCTCCTTCATTTCGCACCGCTGCCATGCAGCCGGATGTCCGCGCAGATAATCCACGGCCTGCATACGCTTGCCGCCCGGAGCCTGCAATTCAATAATCCGCACGGCGTTTTCTCCGGCGGCGATCACCAGCCCCCGCTTCGCATCGGAGGCGATGATGCTGCCCGGCGTCATGCCCGGATTTTCAGCCACTTCCGCCTTCCATACCTTCACCGTTTCTCCCTCGCCCCAAACAAAGCTGGTGCCGGGCCAGGGCGTCAGGCCGCGCACCAGGCACACGATCTTCTCGGCGGGCAGCCGCCAGTCGATATCCCCCATTTCCTTTTTCAGCATGGGATAATAGGTGGCTTCCGTTTCATCCTGCTTGATCCGGGGGCAATTGCCCGCTTCGATTCTCCGAATGGTTTCAATCAAAAGCTCCGCGCCGATGGGCGCCATACGGGCCGTCAATTCCTCCGCCGTTTCTCCTGGAAGAATCTCCACTTCTTTTTTCAGCAGAATATCGCCGGTGTCAAGGCCCCTGTCGGTCATCATGGTGGTGACGCCGGTGACGGTTTCGCCCTCGGCGATGGCCCAGTTGATGGGCGCAGAGCCGCGGTATTTGGGCAGCAAAGAGGAATGCACATTCACGGTGCCGATGGTGGGGATATCCAGGATTTCCTGGGACAGGATCTGGCCAAAGGCTGCGGTTACACACAAATCGGGTTTGAGGGAGCGCAAATCCTCCACGCCGTCCACCCGTATTTTCAGCGGCTGAAATACCGGAATGCCATAAGAAAGCGCGCATTCCTTCACCGGACTGGGCAGCATTTTGTTGCCACGGCCTTTAGGCCTGTCTGGCTGGGTGAATACACCCACCACGTTATATCCCGCTTCCTTCAGCGCCCGCAGGGAAGGAACGCCGAATTCCGGCGTGCCCAAGAATACCACCCGCATTACTGCGCCTCCTCATCGTCGTCAAAGATCTCATGATCCATCTTATCCACGTATATGATTCCGTCCAGGTGGTCGATTTCGTGGCACAGGGCCCGAGCCAGCAAATCCTCGCCGGTGATTTCAAACGGCTTGCCCTTCCGGTCCTGCGCGCGAACAGTGACCTTGCTGGGGCGCACCACATAGCCTCTCCGGCCCGGTACGCTCAGGCATCCTTCGCTGCCGGCCTGTTCTCCCTCGGCGGCAATGATTTCGGGGTTGATCAGCTCGATCAGGCCGTGTTCGTCCCCCACGTCGATCACCACCACCCGGCGGAGAATCCCCACCTGCGGCGCGGCCAGGCCCACGCCCTCCGCCTTTCTCATGGTCTCCGTCATATCCCGCAGCAAAAGCCACAGCCGCAGATCAAATTTCTGCATGGGCTTACTGGTTTTCCGCAGGGTTTCGTCGCCTAACTTCAGAATTTTTCGCACCATATTGTTTTCACGCTCCTATGCAAGCGACGCGGGATTGATTTCCAGCTGCACCCGCGCCGGGTATTCCCCGCCGGCCATTTCCTGAAGCCGGGCCAGGATTTTTTCTGTGTCCGGATGATTCAGCAGCTTCATCAGCACATGCGCCCGCGCCCGATCCTGAATGCGGCTGATGGGCGCGTCATCCGACCGGATAAATAAAATGCGCCGGTACAGGGGCGTGCCTGAGAACTCCCGGATCACCTGTTCGCGCAGATTTTCCGCCGTTTTCCGGGCTGCTTCCATTTCCTTGGCGTCGCAAAGGAAACGGACGATCATGGTAAAGGGCGGGTACAAATCGCTTTTCCTGCGCTCGAATTCCCGATTGAAAAAAGCCCTGTAATCCTGCGTCGCCGCGCCGGCGATGGCGTAATGATCCGGCTGATAGGTCTGGATCACCACTTCCCCGGGATCCTCGCCCCGTCCTGCCCGGCCCGCCACCTGCACCAGCAGCTGGAAGGTGCGTTCAGGCGCCCGGTAATCAGGAAAATTCAGCGTCAGATCCGCCATCACCGCCCCCACCAGCGTCACCTGGGGAAAATCCAGCCCCTTGGCGATCATCTGGGTGCCCAGCAGGATCTGCGCCTGGCGGGCGCGGAAACGATCCACCAGTTCAAAATGGGCGTTCTTCCCGGCGGTCGTGTCCATATCCATCCGGATCACGCCGACGCCCGGAAAACGTCGGTTCAGTTCCTCCTGTACCTTCTGGGTGCCTGTGCCCATGGGCCGAATGTAGGGGCTTTGGCAGGCGGGGCACAGGGAGGGCATGGGACGGATTTCGCCGCAGTAGTGGCAGCGCAGGGTATGATCCACGCTGTGGTAGGTCATGGATACATCGCACCGGCTGCATTTGATGGTTTCGCCGCATTTGCGGCAGTTCACCGAGCTGGCATAGCCCCGCCGATTGATAAACAGCATGGCCTGATGGCCGTCCGCAATGCACGTTTCCAGCCTTTGCTGCAAAAGCGATGAAAACATGCTGTGGTTGCCGCGGCGCAGCTCCTCGCGCATATCCACCAAGTGGATGCGGGGCAAAGGGCGGCTCATCACCCGGTGGGGCATTTCGATCAGCATGTAATCTCCCCGCCTGGTCATGGCGTAGGAATAAATGCTCGGCGTGGCGCTGGCCAGCAGCACGGCTGCGCCCTCCCTTTTTCCCCGCGAAACGGCGATTTCCCGTGCGTCGTACTGGGGAAAGCGTTCGGACAGGTAGGTCTGCTCGTGCTCCTCATCCACGATCAGCACGCCCAGGTTTTCCACCGGCGCGAATACGGCGGACCGGGCGCCGATGACGATTCGGGCCTGTCCCAGCCGGATCCTGCGCCACTCGTCATACCTTTCTCCCGGGCTGAGCCGGGAATGGAGCACCGCCATGTTGTCCCCGAAGCGGGAGCGGAACCAATTGATCATCTGCGGCGTCAGCACGATTTCGGGGACCAGGATGATGGCCCCCTTGCCCATTTTCAGCGCTTCCCGCACCAGGCGAATATAGACTTCGGTCTTTCCGGACCCGGTTACACCGTGGAGCAGAAAGGGCTTTCCCGGTTTTTTCAGCGCCGGGATCAGTTCGGCCAGTGCTTCCCGCTGTTCGTCCGTCAATTCAGGATCCGGCGGGGCATCCATATGCCCGTAATAAGGCGACCGGAGGGCCTCCTTTTCAATCACCGCCGCCATATCCCTTTCCACCAGGTAATTCAGCGGTGTGCGCACGTCCCGGATCATTTCCTTCAACTCATCCAGGGGATGATCCCGGCCGTCCGACAGAAGGGTGATCAGCAGCTTGCGCTTGCTGGCTCTGCCCTGTTGTGAAATGGCTTCGTCCACCCGCTCCGGCGGGATCAGCAGCCGGACATAGGGCTGGGTTTTGATTTTGACCCGTCCTCCCCGCATTTCCGCCGGCAGCATCAGGCGCAGCGCCTCGCACAAAGGGCAGTGCGTTTTGCTCTTGATTTCAAAGGCCAAATCCATCAGCGGGGGCAGAAGCGCCGGATATTCCTCCAGGGCAGATAAAACGGGCTTGATTTTGCTCGCATCATAGCCCGCCTGCTTCTTGAGGCGGATCACGAAGCCTTCCTTTTCCCTGGGCCCGAACGGCACCCGCACCCGCGTGCCGGGCCGCAATGCCATTCCGTCCGGCACTTCATAGGTGAATACGCGGTCCACCTGCTCCGAAGCGATATCCATGATGATTTCCGCGTACACCGGTTTCCTCCTTAATCAGCCCCGCAGCTTCATCACCCGATCCAGCAGCGCCTCGGCCACCCGGCGCTTGGGCATGCAGGGCAGGGTTTCCATGCCGTCCTTCGTCAGGAAGGTGACAATATTGGTGTCCACGTCAAAGCCCGCGCCGGGCGCGGTGACGTCGTTGGCCACGATCATATCCAGGTTTTTCTTTTTCAGCTTGCCCTGCGCGTTTTTCGTCACATCGTCCGTTTCGGCGGCGAAGCCTACCAGGATCTGTCCCGGGCGCTTCAATTGCCCCACCACGGCGGCCACGTCGGGCGTCTGCTTCATTTCGACGACGAGATTGCCGTCGCCCTGTTTTTTGATTTTCCGGTCCGATACCCGCGCCGGGGTGAAATCCGCCGGAGCCGCCGCCTGAATCACCACATCCGCATGGGCGCACCGGGCGGTCATGGCGTCGTAGAGATCCTGGGTGGACAGGATATCCATCCGCTCCACGCCCTCCGGAACGGGCAGGACGGTGGGTCCCGAGACCAGCGTCACTTCCGCGCCTCGCTGCCGGGCTTCCTCCGCGATGGCATAGCCCATCTTGCCGCTGGAACGGTTGGTGATGTAGCGCACGGGATCCAGCATTTCTCTGGTGGGCCCGGCTGTGACCAGCACGCGCAGGCCCTTGAGATCCTGCCGGGGCGACGCCAGCGCGTCAATGGCCTCAAAAATCTGCGCCGGTTCGCTCATGCGGCCTGAGCCGGTATCGCCGCAGGCAAGATAGCCGCCCTCCGGCCCGATGAAGCGCACGCCGCGCTTTTTCAGCGTTTCCACGTTTTCCCGGGTCGCGACGTTGTCCCACATGCCGGTATTCATGGCGGGAGCCAGCAGGATGGAGGCGCGGGTGGCCAGCACGGTGGTGGACAGCATATCGTCGGCAATCCCGTGGGCCATCTTGGCCAGGATGTTGGCAGTGGCCGGCGCGATGACAAACACATCCGCGCACTTAGCCAGGGCGATGTGCTCCACTTCCCAGGTGTCCGGCCGGACAAAGGTGTCCGTTACCACCGGATGATTGGAAAGGGTCTCAAAGGTCAGAGGCGCGACAAACTGGCAGGCGTTTTTCGTCATAATGACGTGCACCTGCGCCCCGGCCTTGCGCAGCCGGGAGGTCAGTTCGCAGGCTTTATATGCCGCGATGCCCCCCGTCACCCCCAGCACCACGTTTTTTCCTTCCAGCGGCATGGTACATTATACCTCTTCGTCTTCCAGGTTGCGGCGATAGGCCAGCAACCCCCGGTTGATTTCATCCACAGCGATGGAGACGGGCTTCATATCCTTGGGGTCGATCAGGGGCTGAGCGCCGCCCACCAGTTCGCGGGCGCGCTTGGCGCTTTCCACCACCAGGGTATAACGGCAATCCACCTTTTCGCACAGTTCGTCAATGGCAGGCTTGTTGACAGGCATTTTTGCTTTCCTCCTCTATCATTCAACCACGGGAAAATACCGGGTTGTGCGCTGTTTTTCCGCGGTAATGATGGCGGACAGCTGGTGATAGGCCAGATCCAGATCATCATTCACCACGGCATACTGATACAATTGCATTTGCTCGATCTCCCCCCGGGCATTGCCCAGGCGGCGCTCGATTTCCCTGGGATCATCGGTGTTGCGGGTGTGCAGGCGCACGCGCAGTTCCTTATAGGAAGGCGGCAGGATAAACACGCTGACGCAGTCCGGCCGCTGGCGCATCACTTCCTTCGCGCCCTGGGGATCGATATCCAGCAGCACGTTCACGCCCATTTCCATCATCCGGTCCACCTGCGATTTCAGGGTGCCGTAGCGGTGGCCATGCACGGTGGCATGCTCCAGGAACGCGTCTTTGGCCAGCAAATCGTCATATTCCTGTTCGCTGACAAAGAAATAATGCACGCCCTCGATTTCCCCTTCCCTGGGTGCCCGGGTGGTGGCGCTGACAGAAAAGGAAAGGCTGGGATCATCGTTCAGCAGTCTGCTGCACAGGGTGCCCTTTCCGGTGCCCGATGGCCCGGAAATCACCACCAGCATGCCCTTTCTTTCTTCCCGCATCGTGCGTATCCCCTCTTTCTTCTGTGATCGGCCTTATGCGTCGCTCTGCAGCCGGCCGGCGATGGTTTCCGGCTGCACGGCGGAGAGCACCACGTGGCCCGTATCCATCATCAGCACGGCCCGGGTGCGCCGTCCGGCGGTTGCGTCCACCAGGTGGTTGCCGTCCCGCGCTTCCTGGATCATGCGCTTGACCGGCGCGGAATCCGGCGCAATCACCGCCACGATCCTTTCCGCCGACACCATATTGCCAAAGCCTACATTCAACAGCTTCATGGCTCGTCACTCCACATTCTGTACCTGCTCGCGCAGCTTTTCGATCTCGCTCTTGGCGGCCACTACCCAGCGGGTGATATCCGCATCGGAGGCCTTGGAGCCGATGGTATTCACTTCGCGGTTCAGTTCCTGGGTCAAAAAGTCCAGGCGGCGTCCGGTTTCCCCTTCCGCTCCGATGGCGTCCCGCATTTGACCGATATGGGACTGCAGCCTGGCCAGCTCCTCGTCAATGGCGCATTTATCGGCCATCAGAGCCACCTCCTGCGCCATGCGCTGCGGATCCAGCTCCTGCGCGCCCAATTCGGCGATGCGCGCCTTCAGCTTTTCCTGATACAGCTTCGGCACCCGGGGCGCTAAAGCGGCGATTTCCTCGCGAATGCGGGCCACCTCATCCAGATGTACGGTCAGATCGGTGCAAAGGGCGGCTCCTTCCTTCTCCCGCATCAGGATCATATCGGCCAGGGCTTCGGACAGCGTATCCGTCAGCAGCGCCAGCACCGCATCCTGATCTTCCTCCTTGACGGTCACCTGCAGCACGTCTGGCTGCTGGATGATCCACGCCACATCCTCGTCCCGGATGGAGGAGCGCTCTTTTCTCGCGATCTGCCGCGCGTTCAGCAGCGCTTCCCGGTACTGCAGCAGCAGCCCGTCATCCAAACGCACTTCTTTGGCGTCCTCACGCAGGTTCAGGTAGGTCACATTGACATCCACATGGCCCCTTCGCAGCGCGGCGCCGATCTGCCGGCGCACCGCATCCTCCGCAAAAGACAGGGCCCTGGGCAGCCGGCAGGAAATATCCAAAAAGCGATGATTGACCGATTTCAGTTCCACCGTCATTTCCCGTCCGTCCCGGCTCATCTGCCGCCGGCCGTAGCCCGTCATGCTCCGCATGGACACACTCCCTCCTTTTATCATATGATTATATCACATTTTCCCGGAAGCTGGAAGGGCTATTTTTCCGTTTTCGCAGCCATTTCGGATATTTTGGCCGGATTTGAGGAATTTGAAAGGGAACCGTCCGCCGGATTCGTGTCATTTTCCGGCTGTCGGTTCCCTTTTCTGCAAACCATTGGGATGATTGAAACTGTGAACAGAGCATGCAAACGATCGTTTGAGTCAACCATGGATGGGAAAGCTTCTACTTCTTGCGGGCCGGAAAACGCATCACACCTTTTTGTCCTTCCACTTGCCGCCGGCGAACCGCGGATAGAAGAAGGCTACGCGCACGATGATTTCGGCCAGGCCGAAAATCCATGTGCCCATCAGTTCAAAATGCAGCACCCTCACGGCAATGACGGCCATCAAAGGACGCAGCACACTGACGCAGATGGTAGCGATGAGCGCCACATACAGGTTGTCCCCCGCTCCGCGCAGCGAACCGGACAGCACCACGCTGCTGGTCTGGAATGGCTGAATGGCCGCCAGCACCAGCATCGTGTTCGCCGCGTGCCAGATCACCTGATCGGCGTTTTCCGTGTTTTGTCCGATGAACAGGGCGGACAGCTGCCACCGCAGCGTCAGGATCAGCACCCCCAGCACGATGGAGATCATCACGGCATAGCGCTGACAGATTTTTCCGTAGAGCATGCTCAGGTCCGCCCGTTTCCGGCCCAGATTCTGCCCCACCAGCGCCGTGGCCGCCACTCCCAGGCCGTCGCCGAAGGTGAAGGTAATGTTCAGCAGCTGCATACAAATCTGATTGGCCGCGTACATCACCGTGCCCAGGGAAAACAGGATGCGGGCGTAGATGAAAAAGCCGAACCGCACCCCCAGCTGCTCAATGGCCGCGTTGCCGCCCACCCGGAGGATGGACTGCATGCTGTCCCGGTCAAACTGCCAGCGATCGTGAATCGACAGATGAAGATACCCCTTGTGCTTTCCTCCGGCCAGCACGGTAAACAGCGCAAGGCCCAGGCCCACCGTCATGCCGATCACCGACGCGATGGCGGCGCCCCGCACCTCCAGCCGCGGGAAGCCCAGGTTGCCCGCGATGAGGCAGTAATTGAAAAAAACGTTGACCAGATTGCTGGCCATGTTCACCCACATGGTGATCTTCGTTTTGCCGATGCCCCGCTGGGCAGCGCAGATGCACATCGAAAGGGCGTTGATCGGCAGGGCGTAGGTCATAATGCGGAAATAATCCACCGCGTCGGAAAACACCTTTTCCGTTTCCGCGCGGTCGCCCCCGGCCAGGCGCATAAGCGGCTCCGCGAAGGCGATGGCGATGCCCGCAAGGAGCACGGATAAGCCCAAGGCAAGCATCAGGGCGTTTCGCAGCGTGGCGTTGGCGGCATCCTGCCTTTCCTCGCCCTTTCTGCGGGCCACGATGGCCGTGATGCCGACGTTCAGCGCAAAAAACATACACAGCTGCAGCATCCTGGGCTGGGTGGGCAGTCCCACCGAGGACAGCGCGCCCGCCCCCAATCCGCCCACCATCATGGTATCGACCGAGCCGATCAGGCTCATCAGCACCATTTCGATGATAGACGGCAAGGCGATGGTCATCGCGTTCCGGTATGCCGTTTTTCCATCCGGCAGATCGCCCAGCCGGTGCTCCTCCGTCACCAGATACTCCGGCGCCAGCAGCCGCCCTAATAACCGTCCCAGCAAAAAAATACGCCCGCCTTCCCGCGAAATCCTTCACCAAACGCATTGTACCATAATCTCCCGAGTCTGTAAATTCTGCGTCAAGAAAAAATATACATTGGCTTTTTCGCTTTTTTTCGATATAATAGAACTGTATTCCTGATAAAAGGAGCGTATAAACATGAACATCTCCGGAAAATATATTCCCGTAGAGCATCAAGGCATCCACTACGAGCTGTGCAATCAGCGTTGCCGGGATTGGACGCACCCCTATGAATACCAGGGGGATGGCTCCATGCTGTGCAACGCCGGCTGCGGCATATTTGCCGTGGCGAACGCCGCCTGGTATCTGGGCGGAGAACAGGTGATCCCGGAAGAACTGGCCGATTTTTCCTGCGCCTGCGGCGGACGGGGCGACGACGGCACCGATCGGCCCGCCCTGCTTTCCGCCATGCAGCTTCACGGCTTGGCCAGAAAGCACGGCTTTGAATACCGGTTCGACGGCCTGCGCAACGATCTGGACACGCTGCACGATCATCTCCTGCAGGGCGGCGCGGCGCTGTGCAACCTGCGGGTCGGTCACATCGTCGCCCTGGTGGGCGGTCGGATCAGCAGCGGCGAAAAGCAAGTGCTGGCTGCCGATCCTTACAGCGAAAGCGCCGATGAGCGGGTGCGCAATGCCGTCCGGGAATGTGTGGAGGGAAGCCGGGTTGTATCCCCCGTCAAAAATGACGCCGGCCTGGTTTGCGGGTACCAGATCACCTATGCCATGTTCTGGGCCGCCCTGTCCACCGTACGCGATTTCAACCTGCTGTACCGGATTTTCCCCCTGCGTTGATGTTTTCATCCGTTCTGAACGGGATCAAGCGGTTCTACCCTGCAACACCTTGAAAGGAGGCGCAGCCTTGAAAAACATTTCCCGCGGCGTCCGCCTGTGTGCTCTGTGTCTGGCGCTGATGCTGATTCCCCTGGCGTTGCATGCCAGGGCTGAAAAAACCGCCGGCATCGTCCGGGTGCTTTTGACCCGGCTCAACCTGACCAATCAGGCGGAAATCTCGCTGGACGGCAGCTATACCCTCAATGATCTGTCTTTCCAGCGGGGCAGCCACTTGACTGTTACCTGCTCCGGAGATTCCCTCTATGTCTATTATGAAGGCATGGCCCTGAACGCCGGAAAAACGCTGACCCTCAAGCGCCATGCAACGGAGGAAGGCAAGGAAAACGGCGTGCGCTTCAGCGGCAGATATGAGCTGCATCCCGGTGATCTGGTCCTTTCCGCCCAGAATGGCCAATTGCGGGCGGTCCTGCACGCGCCGGTGGAAGAATACCTGCTGGGCGTGGTGCCCTATGAAATGAGTGATTCTTTCCCCGTGGAGGCGCTGAAATCCCAGGCCATCGCCGCCCGCACCTATGCCCTGCGCAAAGTCGGGGCCCAGAATGACTATGACGTAGTGGACAACACCAACGACCAGGCATATTACGGCGTTCGCGCTTCCCACACGAACGCGGCCGAGGCCGTCCGCGCCACAGAAGGCATGTGCGGCTATTACAAGGATTCCCTGGCCGAATGCTATTATTCCGCCAGCAACGGCGGACAGACGGAATTGGTGTCCCACGTGTGGGGAAACGCGGATTGCGATTATCTGGTCATGGTGGATGACCCGTACGACCTGGAAAACCCGGAAAGCACGGTCAAGCGTTATTCCTTCGCCAAATCCATGGAGAATGGCGAAGGCCTGGGTAAACTGAAGGATCAGGTCATGAGCGCCCTGTCGGAAATCATGGAAAGCCGCGGCTATGACGGCGACCAGGAGCACATTCGTGTGACCGGGATCCAGAATGCTGAGGTGGCGCTGCCCCTGTATCCCGACTCCCCCTCCAAGGTGATGACGATGCTGCGCCTTTCCCTGCAGGTGCAGGGACGCCGTCTGATGGACGATGACGGGGAGGAGGACGTGTCCATGTTCGACACCTCCCCCACGTCCCCGCCCCGGCCCCGGGGCGAGCAGTGGTCCGCCATGACAGCGCTGCCGCAGCCTGTGGTGGTCACGCTGGATCTGTTTCCGCAAGTGGAAAAACTGCTGGATTTGTCCATCAATGCGGGCCGAAACGAAATCATGTCGATCCGCGAAACGGACGACGCTTTCATTCTGGAATCACGCCGTTTCGGCCACGGCGTGGGCATGAGCCAGCGAGGCGCCCAGCAAATGGCCAAAAAATACGATTGGACATGCGAACAGATCCTGCGCTTCTACTATCCGGGCATGACGGTGAAGAAAGTCGAGTATACCTACATTCTGCCCACTCCCCTTTCCCAGCAATTCCTGACCACGCCCGGCCCGGCGGCCACGCCAACGCCCCGGCCCACCCCGATGCCGATCAGCGCAACGCCAGGGCCCAACGAATACAAGGTCAGGGTGACCAACATCGGCGTCAATTCCTATCTGAACCTGCGGGAGGCCCCCAACACCCAGGCCGGCGTGCTGCGCCAGCTGTTCTTCGGGCAGGAGTTGATCGTGACGCAGGAATTGGAAGACTGGCTGCACGTAAAAACGGATGACATTGAGGGCTATGTGATGACCGAGTTCGTGACGAAAATCGAGTAAGAGGACGGAGCCTGAGCGTTTCCTGCGCTTATCTTCCTAAGAAATTTCATTCCCTGAACTGTCCCGGCTTTTTCCCCGCTTAATTATATGGATGCCCCTGTCGCTGACATCGCGGTCAAGTATTCCTGAGTGGCAAAAAAAGGTTTTTCACAGATTGTCATGGAAATGTATGTCAGAGAATCAAAAAACCTTTGGTGTCATCCCGAGCGAAGCACAGCTGGGAGACAAAGCGCAGCCGAGGGATCTGTGCGTTGATCGAAAAACTGCAAATAGGTCTTTCGGCTCTCCTTCGCTCTCGCCCCACTCCTCTCGGAATGACAATCAAGGCCGTTTCTTTCTCGCTCATACTCCGTGAAGAATATAAAAGATGGCCCTTCCCAAATAACGAGCAGGCTCGTTTTCCGGGAAAGGCCATCCGTTTTTTTGCGCTTCTCACGCAGCCCGGCCGTCATCGCCGGCCTTGCCGGAAACGGCTTACACGCGCTTCAAAAAGCATGCCCTGAGCAACCATATTTCTCTATCCGTTGCTTTCGCTCTCCCCGCAGCTGACCACTTCCCCGCTGCAGGCGTCCACGATCGCGTAATATATCGGATCAACGCCCGTGAATCCATCGGGATCCGTCAGCAGCGCGTCAAAGTACACAATGTATCGGTCCTCCTCTTCCAGCGCGCCGGTGCTGTATACCGCGGGGTAGAGCCCCTCCGGTGAGCATCCCTCTTCTTCCAGCGCCGCCCGCGCCTTCTCAACGGCTTCCTCCTCGCTGATCCAATCCGGTCCGGGGTATTTCCACGATCCCACGTCATAACGCAGCTTGTCCTTCAGCGACCAAAAATCCTGGAGAGAAACGCAGCAGGGGCAGGGCGTGAGCAAGCCGAACTGTGCATCCCATACCGGCAATTCCTTCAGCGGCAGTTTATCTGCGTTCACCATCGGGCAATCCGCCAGAAAATGATAGTGTTTCCCACCCTCCGGATTCCAAAAAACCGTGTTCTGGTCCTGCAGGCGCATCTGTCCACGCATCGTGAATACGTCCACCGCGGTTTCTTTCTGCCGCTCCTGCCTGAGCCGGGCCTGGGCAGGGGTCAGAACGCCCAGGTTCTCCCAATCCTCGGTCACCTCCCCATCCCGGGTCAAAAGCACGCTGTACGGGCTGCCGTGGATTTGCCCATCCTCCCCTTGGGTATAGAATTCCACCATCCATCGGGGTGTATCGCACACATCGGTGATGAAGAAAGACACATTCGGAGCATAGCTTTCGATTTCTTCGTCCGTCATCCCATACGCTGATCGTACCGCCTCACGGGCGATGCGGACCACCTCGTCCCTTGTCAGATCGGTTTCCTCCGGCAGCAGGTCGATCCAGCTGTTATCCAGATACAGCCCCTTCTCACGCTCGGTTTTGAAGAACCAATAGCGCTGTTCCAGCGTCCAGGTCTGCGGTTCGCCCCATTCGGCCACAGCGATGGTATAGTAGTAGATGAAATGCTCTTCGCCGTACTGTTCTGTCAGAATCCTGTCGGCCAGTTCCTGCTTTTCATCTTCCGTCAAATCATCGCCTTTCAGCGCCGCCATATCTCCCTCGCTCACCGCCAGGCCATCCTCCGCCATGGCTTCGATCAGCCTGATTTTTGCGTTCAGGCTCCATTCCCAGTAGGCGCCGTTTTCCACGGCGATATCCATGGCCGTTTCAATATGCTTCCAGTTATGGATGGTCAGGGCGATGGCGGTGCCCATGGCCAATAGCAGGATGGCCAGAAAAAGGACCACCCCAAACGGAATTTTCTTGTTCATCGTTCTTTCCTTCCTTTTTTCTTCGCTCAATTTCTTTACCGTGCACTGCACCTGATACACAAATTCCTTATCCGCCCGGCCAAAGGCGCGGGAAAGATCATCGGGGAACTGCTTCATTCCTTCTGCGCCTCCTCCCATTGGGATTTCAGGATTTGCCGCGCTTTGTGCACACGGGAATGCACCGTGCCCGGAGGAATGCGCAGCGCCCGGGCGACCTCCGTTCCGTTCATTCCCTCCATGAATATCATCAAGACCGGCATCCGGTATTTTTCCGGCAAGGCGAGAATCAGGTCGTGCATCACCCCATCCGCATCTTCCGGCGGCGGGGGCGGCATCACGTCTTCCGTTGGAATCACGCGCCTGTTCTTCCTTTGGATATTATGGCACTCATTGATCAGAATGCGCACCAGCCAGGGCTTCAGCGCCGATTCATCCCTCAGCAGCCTGCGCTTCTCCCATGCCTTTTTCAGCGCTTCCTGCACTGCGTCCTCCCGGTCCGCTTTCTGACGCAGCTGGGCATAGCACACCCGGTACATGGTTTCCGTCAGATTGATGAGCGCCTGTTCAAACGCTTCGTCCGTCATCTCTCGTTCTCCTTGCCGTGTCAGTGATCACTCATATACAAAGACGGATGAAAAAGGAAATTCCTTCATTTGGACCGTAAAAAACGCAAAAAAACGGAAAAAAAGATTTCTTTTGCTTCATGGCATTGACAGCCGTTTCTCAGGGCATTATCATGAACAGGAACAGGAAGGAGAGATATGCGGGCATGTATGAAGGAAAACTGGTACGGCTGCGGGCCTTTGACAGCAGCGATCTGATGTACTGCTTAAGCTACAGCAACGATTACGAGGTGATGCGCGGCGCATCTGGGGCCATCCTGTACCCGTCCACTGTGGACGACGCCTCCCGGGCTATGGGCAATAACACCAGCTACTCTTCCGGCGAATACCAGTTTGCCCTGGAAACGAAGGAAGACCGTAAGCTGATCGGCCAATGCGGATTCGTGAAAATCAACTGGAAAAACCGCACCGGCGAACTGGCCATCCTGATCGGGGAAAAGGCGTACCGCGGCAAGGGCTACGGAGCCGACGCCATCCAGGTGCTTTGCAAATTCGGATTTGAAGAGCTGAACCTGCATAAAATCAAGGCTGCCGTGTTCGATTTCAACACGGCGGCCCAGCGATGCTATGAAAAATGCGGCTTCCGTCGGGAAGGCGTGCTGAAAGAAGAAATTTTCCGGGAAGGCGCGTATCACGACGTGGTGCAGATGTGCCTGTTCCGGCATACGGAGGAATAAACAGCCATGGAATACACAGAAGTCACCGTTTCCACCACCACCCAGGGATCGGAACTGGTATCCGATCTGCTGCTGCGGCTGGGCGCCGCGGGCACTCAGATCCTGGACCGGGCCGATCTGCCCGATCCCAGTAAGCCAACCGCCAATTGGGAGCTGATGGATCAGTCTGTCATCGACGCCATGCCGGAGGATGTGCAGGTGAAAGCCTGGTTTGACGAACGCAGCCTGCAGGCCATCCTGGGCCCCTTGCGCGAGCAGCTGACGCTGATGCAGAATCCTGACATGGGCACCTTGAAAGTGACCCTGCAAGGCGTGAAGGAAGAGGACTGGAGCGAAAACTGGAAGCAGTATTACAAGCCCTTCCGGATCGGCGAACACATGGTCGTCAAGCCCACCTGGGAGCCCTGGGATACTCAGCCCGGCGACCTGATCATCGAAATCGATCCCGGCATGGCCTTTGGCACCGGTACCCATGAAACCACCGCCATGTGCGTGGGGCTGATCGAAAAGTATTATCAGGGCGGCACTTTGCTGGATGTGGGCACCGGCAGCGGCATATTGGCCATCGCAGCGGCGCGGCTGGGTGCGAAGGGGATCGTGGCCGTGGATATCGACCCGGATGCCGTGCGGGTGGCACGGGAAAACGTATCGCATAACGGCTTGGAAGAAGCCATCGAGGTCAAAAAGGGCGACTTGCTTCAGGGCCTGTCCCAGCAATTCGATTTTTCCGTGGCCAACATCCTGGCGCCCGTCATCTGCATGCTGGCCGCGCCCCTGAAAGCGCACCTGACCCCCGGCGGACGCTTCGTATGCTCCGGCATCATCGCCGAAGCGGAAAAGGATGTGCATGACGCTTTGCTCGCCGCGGGCTATGTCATCGACGAGATCTGCCACAAGGGCGACTGGGTGGCGTTCGCGTGCCATACATGATACCGTGCACGATCCGGTTTCCGCAGATGGACAGCTTGCTGTTCTGGCCTGCGCCCTTTGGAGGCGGCCAGACCTGATGCAGAATATCCGAAAAGCCCGGGAGACAATCCGACGGGGGAATCAGCTTCCCCTCACGGATTTCTTCCGGGCTTTCCTGAATCAGAATCTTTTCGGGAATGAATCGGCGCAGGCCGGGACGCGCGGAGCGTGCGGCGTCTCCCTGATCACTGCATCTTTTCCTGTTTCACCTTATGATCAACGACGTGGCGGCTTTCCAGCTGCGCGAAAACGTCCTTGGGCTCGATGCCCATTTCCACCATCAGCACCATCACATGATAGCAAAGATCGGCGATTTCAAATATTGTTTCTTCTTTATCGCCGCCCTTGCCGGCCACGATCACCTCGGTGCACTCCTCCCCCACCTTTTTCAGGATCTTGTCAATGCCCTTCTGGAACAGGTAGGTGGTATAGCTGCCCTCCTTGGGGGAAGTTTTGCGTCCTTCCAGCAATTGGTACAGCGCTTCCATGGAAAAATCCTGATGATCGGCGCTTTGATATATGGGGTTAAAAAAGCAGCTTTCGGCCCCCGTATGGCAGGCGGGGCCCTTTTTGATAACCTCTACCACCAGCGCGTCTCCGTCGCAGTCCGCCCGGATGGTGACGATTTCCTGGGTATTGCCGCTGGTTTCGCCTTTGCGCCACAATTGCTGGCGGGAACGGGAAAAGAAGCAGGTCCGCCCTTCCCGCATGGAGATTTCCAGGGATTCCCGGTTCATGTACGCCACCGTCAGCACTTGCTTGGAAAAGTAATCCTGTACCACGGCGGGAATGAGGCCGTTTGCGTCAAATTTCAGTTCCTGAATGGTCATGTTTCTCTCTCCTTTTTTATCGCAGAATCCGCATGGGGATCCCTGCCCCGGCCAGATATTGCTTCAGATCGGGCAGGGGCACTTCCTTTCTGTGAAAAATGGAAGCTGCCAGGCCGGCGTCCACCTGGGGCACCGATTCAAACAGCGTTTTGAAATGCTCCATACATCCCGCGCCGCCGGATGCGATGATGGGAATGGACACCGTTTTTCCCATGGCGGACAGCATTTCCAAGTCAAAGCCCTGCTTGACCCCGTCTGTGTCGATGCTGTTCACCACCAGCTCCCCCGCGCCGCGCTCCTGCCCTTCATGTGCCCAGCGCAGGGCGTCGATGCCGGTATCCACCCGGCCGCCCTTGGCAAACACGCGGAAGCTGCCGTCCACCCGTTTCACATCCATGCTCAGCACCACGCATTGGTCGCCGTAGCGCCTGGCCGCGCGATCAATGAGGGTGGGATCCGCGATGGCGCCAGAATTGACGCTCACCTTATCCGCTCCGCAGGACAGTACCCTTTCAAAATCGCTCACATCATTGATGCCGCCCCCTACCGTCAAGGGGATAAACACCTGGGCGGCGGTGCGCCTTAGGATATCGGTGAAGATGCCCCGCCCCTCAAAGGAGGCGGTGATATCATAAAACACCAGTTCATCAGCGCCCGTGTCATTATAGTACTTGGCCATTTCCACGGGATCGGCCACATCCTGGATCCCTTCAAAATTGGTGCCTTTCACCACGCGGCCATTGCGCACATCCAGGCAGGGAATGATCCGCTTGGCAATCATGACGCCGCCCCCTTCCCTGCCGCCGCCAGCGCCTGACGCAGATCCATCTTGCCCGCGTACAGCGCTTTTCCGATGATTGCGGCGTACATATGCAATTGGGCCAGCGCCTCCACATCAGAAAGGGAGGTTACCCCGCCGGACGCCACCACGCGCAGACCCGCGATATCGTTCAGCTGCCCGTAGGCTTTCAGGTTGGGACCCGCCAGCATGCCATCCCTTGCGATATCGGTGTATATCACCGTGTCGATTCCCTGCTCCGGCAGACGGCGTACGAATTCATAGGCGTCCAGATCGGTGAGGGTGCGCCAGCCGTGAATGGCCACCTTGCCGTCTTTGGCATCCACACCGGCCGCGATGCGGCCTGGAAACAGGCCAGCCAGCTTTTCCAGCAATTCCGGCTGCTCCACGGCAGCGGACCCCACGATCACCCGTTCCACCCCGGCGTCCAGATACTTTTTCGCGCTGTCCACGCTGCGGGCGCCGCCGCCCACCTCGATGCGCAGGCCGCTGTACCGGGCCAATGCCTCAATGACGGGAAAGTTTTTCTGGCCGCCGTCCCTGGCCGCATCCAGATCCACCACATGCAGATATTCCGCACCGGCCGCCAGAAACTCCCGCGCCGCTGCCAGGGGATCGGCGCCATAGACCGTCATCCGGTCATAGTCGCCCTCCGTCAGGCGCACCACCTGGCCGTCTTTCAGATCAATGGCGGGAAAAATCAGCATGCTTCACACCTCCCCGAATGCCCGCAGGATACTGAGCCCCACCGGCCCGCTTTTTTCCGGATGGAACTGCGCGCCAAACACATGGTCCCTTTGCACCAGGCCCGGCACCTCTACCCCATATTCCGATACGGCCTTTACCGCGCTGCCCGCGCCCTTGGCGTAAAAGGAGTGCACATAATACACGCTGTCCCCTTCCCGAACATAGCGGAGCAGCGGGCTTTCTCCAACAAATTTCAGCGTGTTCCATCCGATCTGCGGCACCTTCATCCCGGCGGGCAGATCGTCCTTCAGGGGGCAGATTTCCCCGTCGATCAGGCCCAAGCCCGGATGCTCGCCGTATTCATAGCTTTTCATGAACAGCAATTGCATTCCCAGACAGATGCCCAGCAGCGGCACGCCCGCGCGCACGCGACTCAGCAGCGCCTCATCCATCCCCGTGTCGCTGAGCTTTTGCCGGGCGTCTCCGAACGCGCCCACCCCGGGCAGGATCAGTTTATCGGCCTGAGAAATCACCTGCCGGTCCCGGGTGACCGTATTTTCAATGCCCAGATACGTCAGGGAGTGGCTGAGGGAATATAGATTGCCCACGCCGTAATCAATGATTGCGATCATATGCTTCCTCCCGGATCACAGCATGCCCTTGGAAGAAGGGGTTTCCCCTGCCCGCCGCGGATCCTGTGCCGCCGCCTGTCCCAGCGCGCGGCCCAGGCCCTTGAACACGGACTCGATGATGTGATGAGAATTCGTTCCGGCCATTTGCACAAAATGGACTGCGGCCTTGGCGTTCCGGGTGAAAGCGAGCAAAAACTCCTCTACTAATTCGGTATCGAAAGCGCCCACCTTTTCCGTGGGGATCGTGACGCGGTATCCCAGGGTATCCCGTCCGCACAGATCCACCGCGCACAGCACCAGCGCCTCATCCATCGGCAGCAGGAAATTGCCGTAGCGGACAATGCCCTTCTTATCGCCCAGCGCTTCCGCAAACGCCTGGCCCATGGCGATGCCAATATCCTCCACGGAATGATGATCGTCCACCTGCACGTCTCCCCGGCACCGGACGGTCAGATCAAATCCGCTGTGGAAGGAGAGCAGCTCCAGCATATGATTCAGGAATCCCACGCCGGTGTCGATATCCGCACGGCCCGCGCCGTCCAGGTTCAGGGTCAGGGCAATGTCCGTTTCCGCGGTTTTTCTTTCCACATGTGCTTCTCTCATTTCAGCAGCTCCTTTGTCACGTCGATCAGCGCTTCCATCTGCGCCTGCGTGCCCACCGTGATGCGGGTAAAATCCCGGATGCGGGGCAGATCAAAATACCGGATCAGGATATTCCGCTGCCTGAGCCCCTCCTGATACTCTTTCCCAGCGAGCCCCGGCGCGGCGGCAAACAAGAAATTGGTCTTGGAATCCAGTACCCGGAAGCCCAGGGACAGCAGTTGTTCCCTTGTCCATTCCCGGATGTCCATCACCTTTTGCCGGCAAGCCTCAAAGTATTCCGGCTGCCTGAGCGCCGCGGCTCCCGCCGCCTGGGTGAGCGTATTGACGTTGTAGGGATGGAAGGAATACCGTACGCGGTTCAGGTCTTCGATCAATTGCTCATGGCCCATGGCAAAGCCCAGCCTGGCTCCGGCCAGCTGGCGGGATTTGGAAAAGGTGCGCACCACCAGCACGTTTTCATACTGCGGCACGAAGGCCAGCGCGCTTTCCGCGCCGAAATCCACGTACGCCTCGTCCACGATCACCACCTGATCGGGATTGCTCTCCACGATCTGCGCCAGTTCCGTCAAGGGCAGCGCCTTTCCGGTAGGCGCATTGGGATTGGCGATCACGATGCACCAGTCATTGCCCCGATAGTCGCCGGGCCGGATATTGAAATTCTCATCCAGCGCGACGATTTTCGCGTCGATGCCGTACAGGTTCGCCCACACGGGATAAAAGCCATAGGTGATATCTGGGAAAACCACGCCTTTTTCGCCGAAGGCCTGAAAAGCGAAGGCCAGCAGCTCGTCCGATCCGTTGCCGACCGTGATTTGCTTTTTGTCCAGGCCGTAGGTATCCGCAAGCAGCGCGGTCAATTGCGCCGCAGAAAGGTCATTATACAATTGCAGCGATCCGGCGGCATCCCGGACGGCATCCGCCACCCCGGGGGCAGGCGGAAAGGGGCTTTCATTGGTGTTCAGCTTGATCAGGTTTTGCACTTTGGGCTGTTCGCCAGGCACATAAGCCTGCAGGGCCTGCAGCCTGTCGTTTAAGAATCTGCTCATACTGTTTCTCCAAATCGGATGGCTACGGAATTGGCGTGGCCGTTCAGCTGTTCCCGCATGGCAAAATGCACGATCTGATCCTTGGCCTCGGCCAGCGCTTCCCGGGAATAGTAAATGAACTGGGATTTTTTCACGAAATCATCCACGGACAGCGGCGAGGAGAACCGGGCTGTGCCGCTGGTTGGCAGGGTGTGGTTGGGGCCCGCCCAATAATCGCCCAGGGCTTCCGGCGCGTTCCGTCCCAAAAACACCGAACCCGCGCTTTCCACCCGGCTCAGATACCGGAAAGGATCGTCCACGCAGATTTCCAAATGCTCCGGCGCGATGAGATTCGCAATGCGGATGCCCTCTTCCAGGTCGCGGGCAACCACGATCTTCCCATTCCTGTCAATGGAAGCGCGGGCGATTTCCTGCCGGGGCAGCGCCTGCAGCTGCCTTTCCACTTCCGCCTGCACCTGCTCCGCCAGTTCCCGGCTGTCCGTGACCAGGATGGCGGAGGCCAGTTTATCGTGCTCCGCCTGGGACAGAAGATCCGCCGCCACATAAGCGGGATTGCTCTTTCCGTCTGCCAGCACCAGGATCTCGCTGGGCCCGGCGATCATATCAATATCCACCACGCCGTACACCCGGCGTTTGGCTGTGGCCACATAGATGTTGCCCGGCCCTACGATCTTATCCACGCGGGGCACCGATTCCGTGCCGTAGGCCATGGCCGCGATCGCCTGGGCCCCGCCTGCCTTCACGATTTTTGTGACGCCCGCGATTTTCGCCGCGCACAGGATCTCCCGGGCGATCCTTCCATCCTTTCCCGGCGGCGTCGCCATCACGATTTCCCTGACCCCCGCGATCCTGGGAGGAATGGCGTCCATGAGCACTGTGGAAGAGAGGGGCGCGGTGCCTCCGGGCACATACAGGCCCACCCGCTTGAGGGGGATCACCCGCTGTCCCATCACCCGGCCCGCTTCCTCGCTGACCACGAAGCTGTTCCGTGCCTGGCGGCGGTGGAATGCCTCGATGTTGTCCCGGGCCATTCTCAGCGTTTCCAGGAACGCTTCGTCACAGCTGCTGAACGCCTCTTCCATTTCAGCGTCCGTTACCAGCACCGATTCAAGCTCCGCCCCATCGAATTTCCGGGCGTAATCCCTGAGCGCCTCATCGCCTTTTGCGCGCACGGCAGCGATGATTTCATCCACCCGTGCTTCGATTTCATTGCCAGCCTGGATGGGCGGCGTTTTAAATTCTTCCGGATCAAACTGATCCACCGGCATGATTTTCATCATTGAGGCAGCACCTCCATGAGCTTTTCAACAATCGTGGTGATCACATCATTCTTGAATTGATAGTTGGCCCGATTGGCGATCAAGCGCGCGCTGACGGGCACGATGGTTTCCAGCACCTTCAAATTGTTTTCCTTCAGCGTCCGGCCCGATTCCACAATATCCACGATCACGTCGCTCAGGCCCAGGATCGGGGCCAATTCGATGGAGCCGTTCAGCTTAATGATTTCGATTTCACGGTTCAGGGAGGCGTAGTATTTTTTCGTCACATTGGGAAACTTGGTGGCCACCCGCAGCACCGCCTCCCGGTCCTCCACATAATCGTTTTTCCCGGCCACGGCCAGGCGGCATTTTCCGATGCCCAAATCCAGCAATTCATATACGTCCGGATTGCCGTCCAGCAAAATATCCTTGCCCACCACGCCCACATCCGCCGCGCCGTATTCCACATAGATGGCCACGTCAGAGGGCTTCACCAGCAGGTAACGCACCCCGTTTTCCGGGCTTTCCAGCACCAGCCGGCGGTCGTTTTCATAAATAGCGCCGCATTCATACCCGATTTTGGAAAACAGGGCATATACCTGGTCGCCAAGCCGCCCCTTGGGCAGCGCCACGTTAAGCATCTTTCCCCGCCTCCTTGAGCCCGTTTTCATCAAAGGTGTAGATGCGCTCAAACCGTTCTTCCTCCGGACGGTGTCGGTCCAGACGCACGCGCAGGCCTTGCTTGCGCATTTCCTCCGCCGCGGTCAGCAGCGCATGCCGATCGGCGTCCTGAGTATAGAGGATCAGCGCGTCTATGGGCTTTTGTCCCTGGCCGCGGAACAGCAGGTTCAATTCGTTCAGGTATACCGCAAATCCGATGGCGTCCAGCGCCTTTCCGAATTTCTTGAGCAGATTGCCGTAATATCCGCCGGTGAGCACCGCCCGGGGCACGCCTTCCACATAGCCCTGGAAAATGATGCCGCCGTAGTAATCGCTGTCGCTGACCAGGGAAAAATCGAGCGTCATATCGCCCGCGCAGCCGCGGTCCAGCAGCAGACCGTATACCGCGCGCAGTTCATCCAGCGCCTCGGTCATGCCCTGATTGATGGCGATCTTCGCGGCTTCCTCCAACGTCTGCTCAAACGGGCCGCACAGCGCCGCCGCCGTCAGCAGCAGGCCAACCGCCGCTTCCGCCACATGCGCTTCCCGGAGTCTGGCCTTCATTTCGTGAAGCCGCTTGCCCCGCACGAATTCCAGGATCTCACGGCGAAGCGCTTCGGAAATGTTCAGCCCGTCCAGCAGGGAAATCCAGAAGCCGATATGGCTCACCTGCATGCGGTGTCGGTCCGAAATCGCGGATAAGGTGCGCTGTGCCAGCCACAGCACCTCGAAGGACGCCAGCTGATCCAGGCATCCGATGTATTCCAGCCCCAATTGGCTGATTTCCCGGTAACTGCCGCTTTGCTTATCCAGCCGATACACATTCTCCAAATAATAGAACTTTTCACTGGAGCGCGCCGTGGCATGGGTGTTTTTGGCAATAGACAGCGTCACATCCGGCTTCAAAGCCAGCACGCTGCCATCCAGCGCGTTAAAGGTGATGATGTTCTGGCTTTTGAGGAAATTCTTGTTTTCCAGGTACAGCTCGTATTCCTCGAATTTCCCCATGCGGTATTTGCGGTAGCCGTACTTTTCATACAGCGCCCGCAGCGCCAGCGTGATTTTTTCTTCCCGCCGCAGGATACCCGTCATGCTTTCGTCCATGGTTTCCTCTCTCCGGCCCAGGGCCATTCATACTAACGATTGGAAGTATAACACCATTTTATCGCTCTGTCAAGCTAAAGTGATAGCAAAATAAATCATTAAATTTTCGCCTTTTCTAAACCGTACATGCGCGTCAGGCAAGCCTCCGCATCAGCGCAATTATTTCGCTTTATGCTTTTGCCTGTACACCACATAGGCCTTTCCGTCGCGAACAAATTCGCACAGCTGGGCATAGTCCTTCGGCTTTTCCTCAAAACCCACATAGGCCGTGGCGGCGGTGTCCACGCGATGGCTATCTGATCCCGCGGTAATGGGCTTGCCCTCCCGCAGGGCATATTCATACGCTTGCAGATTATAGACTTCCTCGGAATTGCCTCCGTTAAAGGCTTCGATGGCGTCTACCGGCAGGCCCGGCCGCTCTATGCCCGCCCGGGCGATATACCCCGCCTGACGGTACGGATGCGCGCGAATAACGATGCCGCCCAAATCATGCACCACCTGGACCAGGTATTCAATGCTCCATTTATCGCAGTCCTTCAATTCCCTGTACAGGTGTTCCGGCCGGATGCCCAGCAATAAATAATCTTCTCCGTTCCCGCCAAGATGGGTGTATTCCAGGCCAAAGTAGACCGGGATGCCCATTTCGTCCCCCGCTTCTTTTGCGGCCTGATAGCCCCGCAGGAAGACATTCATTTTTTCATCCCATTCCTCCGGGTCGTTGGCATAGGAATTGCCGTTGAGGAAATGGTCGGTAATCACCACGCCTGAAAAGCCTTTTTCCCGGTAGGCCGCTACCATGTCCCGGGCCGGGGACTGCCCGCAGCGGCTGGTTTCCTTGGTATGCATATGCAATTCGTAAAAATACATGCTGTCACCCATCCCAGTTTTGTTTGTCGGGAGCATCAAGAGATACCCCGAATCTTTCTATTTCAACATGCGCGTGCTTTTTCCTGCCATTTTCCTTGCTTTCCTGTGAAATAATGCTTTTATTCCGGGTCGAAATCCCATTTATGCGTCACGATTCCGGTTTTCTTGTGCGTCTGTCATCCCTTATTTCGGAAAATACGGATCAAAAACATCGGAGCGGCAGGAAAAAGCGTGTCATGAAAGAACTATCCATTCAGAGAGATACAAGGGAGGCTTTTTGCATGGCTTACGATCTGAAATACCTGGCCGTTCCTCTGCCGGAGGATGTGGCCAAGCTGAAATACTACGGTGACATCGAGCGCCTGAACCGTGTGATCGACCGGAAACTGGAAAAGGAGATCCCCTATGCCCTCCGGCAGCGGCTGATGCTGGAAAAGGAGATCATGGCGCTGTGGCCTCGGGCTTATCCCCACGATCAGGCTGCCGCCCTGAAGAAGCTGCGGGAATGCTTTGGCGATTTTTCCGAGGAGGAATTGGACGCCCTGCGGGACGACGACGCGGTGGAATGGGCCTATATCAACGGAGAGGTGCGGTACAAAAACAATTTTCTTGCCAATCTGATCAAGACGCGTCCCGCCTATGAAAGCCGGGTGAAGGATGAACGCCGCTTGCAGTACAAGCGCAAAAACGCCGAGATGCTGAATGATCTGATGCATCAAATGAAGGAAAAAGGCAGCCTGAGCGCCCGGTTTCATATCCGGTCCACCATGAAGATTGATCCCGTGCCGGGCCATGCGGGAGAGGCAGTGACGGCACATCTGCCTCTGCCGGTGGAATATGCCCAGGTGAGGAACTTTCACCTGCTGTCTTTCAGCCATCCGGACGCCGTGATCGCCCCGGCGGATTATCCGCAGCGCACGATCGTATTCCGCGCCGTGCCGGATCGGCCCTTTGCGGTGGAATATACATATGAAACCCACGCGGTTTATCAGGAACTGGATCCCGGCCGCGTGCTGGCCCAGCAGCCCACCTTCTTTACGGAGGAGTATCCGCCGCACATTGCCTTTACGCCCTACCTGTGCATGCTGTGCGCGGAAATCACAGGGGATGAAAGGAATCCCCTGCTGAAAGCCCGGAAGATTTATGATTTCATCACCACGAAAATGATTTACTGCTATATGCGCGCCTATATGACCATGCCGCAGATCCCGGAATACGCCGCTTCCAGCATGAAGGGGGATTGCGGGGTGCAGGCCCTTTTGTTCATCACGCTTTGCCGTATTGCCGGCATTCCCGCCCGGTGGCAGGGCGGCTTCTATGTCACGCCTCTGGAAATGGGCGGCCACGATTGGGCACAATTCTACATTGCTCCCTACGGCTGGCTCTTTGCTGATCCCTCATACGGAGGCGCGGCTTACCGTATGGGGCACGAGGAGCGGTGGAATTTTTATTTCGGCCACCTGGATCCCTACCGCCTCCCGTCGAATTCGGATTTCCAGCATGATTTCTTCGTTCCCTTCCGTCACTTGCGCTATGATCCCTATGACAGCCAGGACGGCGAAGCGGAATATCCGGACGCCCCCATTCCCTACACCGCCATCCACACCGATCATGAAGCCCTGAACATCGAATTGATCTGACAATCACCTATAAGGGGCGGTTTCCCGGCCCCTCAGCGCATCGAAAAAGCCGAAACGCAGAGCGGCTGGAGCATTTTCGCTCCAGCCGCCTTTCAGATATGGTAAAATCTTTGATTTTCCGCTGTGCCGCGCGCCCGCTACGTCAGGCATTATTTGCCGATCACCGGCGTCCAGTAATGCTGGTTGTAAATATCGGTAAAGCGATAAGTGACCATCATTTTGGAAGCGTCAGGCAACTTCACGTTAGCAACACTGGCACCATTTCTTGTCAGTACGGTCGCGTTGCCGAATTCATAACTGTCGATGAAATTCTGATCGTTGTCGTACAGATCGGCCAGGAATACGAGGGGCAGCTCGGTGCGGTTATCGCCGTATTCCTCCATATAGTCGAACACATCATTCACCGTGAAGGACTTGGCGACGGTTTCCGTTTCCTCGTTCACATAAGTGAAGCGGATGCCGGCAATGAAGGCATCGCCGGTATCGGCGTTGATGGCGATGATCAGATCCACCCGATCTCCATCCAGTAAGGCGGGTACGCGGCCGCTGTAATACCAGCCGGCGGCGGTCTCCTCCAGGTTCTCCACATAGTACGCCACGGGCTGGTTGTTGATGGCCAGCCAGGTGCCGTCCATATCGGCTACCATGCGGTATTTCTCATCAAAGTCAAACAGCGTATCCAAGCCAAGGTCCACATAACCCGCGTCGGTTTTGTAGAACACGTTCTGCGCAGCGTCGGATATCAGCGCCCACTGCTGCACGCTCAGATCCAGCACCCAATCGTTCCCATCCTTTTTGAACACCAGCTGGGAAGGATCCAGCATGTTTTTGGACAGATACTGGCTCAGCGCCGAATCGCTCAAAGCGCTGTTCGTCAGGAAGCCGCGGTTGTCTTCGTTCAATCCCTCCAAGGAACGTCCGCCGCCCAGGAACGCGCCCAGCAGCTGGGCCACCATATCCTCGGATGAACTGGAGGAGTACGATCCGCCGAAGAGGGACTGGGCCGCCGTGTTGTTGCCGCCCGTGACCACCTGGCCGCTGGCTTCCACCTTGGCAAAGGCCCGGATGGCGTCGGCGTAGCTGTCATCCATGCCGATGGCTGCATAGTTCTGCGCTGCCTTTTCAACGTTGGATACCTTCTGGTAGGGGAAGTACACGCTCAGGCCATGGGCATCGGCAATGTTGTTGATCCGGTTGTACTTCACCGCGCCCCGCAGCGCCGTGGCCAGGGCCTGGCTTTCCTTGGTGTCCAGGTGATAGCACAGATCCGTCAGGTCAACCTGGTCGATGCGGTTGGCCGCGGCGAATTCGCGGCTGCCGTTGCGGGCGTTGGATACGGTCTTGTAATCCTGCTGGGTGATCAGCGAGGAAATGGATTTTGAGAAAGCCGTCAGCTTGGAAGGAACGGTGTTGGCCAGTTCCGCCAAGTCCACCACCGACAATGTGGTCTTCTGGCCCCGGCATTTGGCATTGCATTCAGATACAAAATCATCGCAGATCTGCTGGCCGATTGCCAAAGTGCTCAGGCCGGTATCCTTGCCCAGGGCGGTGAGCCAGTTGGTGTAGTACCAGCCGATGCCGGGCTCGGTCTCCTCGGAAGCGATCAGATAGTCGGCATAGTTGCTTGCCATCAGCGCCGTTTCCACGGTGGCCATCAGACAGGCGTCAAAGCCGATGAAGTCATACTTCAAGCCGCCCTGCTGCAGCGCCTTATTCAGGTTGGCCAGGCTCATGGAGGGCACCCTGGGGTTCTTTTCGTCATACCCGTAGCCGCTGACCGAGCCGCAGCCGTGATCCCAAAGGATCAGGGCGTAGCGGTTTGCGCTGAAATGCTGCTTGCAGTATTGGATGAAGGAGACCAGCGTTTCCGGGTTGGTCATTGCGCCGGTGCCCATGTTGTCCTCCAGACGCACCAGGCCGTTGTTTTTTACCTGGTAGATCTGGTTTACGCTGTTGGAAATGCCCTTGACGTGCCAAGCGGTGCTGCCGCCGGTGTACACGATCACCCGTACGTTATCGCCATAGGTGGCCGCGGCCATTTCCTGCAAATCCTTGGTGCCCATGGCGCTCTTGGATTCCAGATCGGCACCGCACATATACACCATCACGGTGAAGGTATCCGTGCCGTTGTTTTTGATTTTGGTGAACTTGGCCCGGCTTCCCTTGGCGACGGTATCATCCAATACGCCGTTGCGCACGGGATAAGCATTGGTGGCGCTGCTGGCGGTTTGATTGCCGCCGGACACCAGCTGCGTCAGGTTGTCCATGCCCACCTGTTCGCCCAGGAAGCTGCCGGCCAGGGAGGAGAGATTTCCGGATGTGAGGCTGGACAAAAGACCGCCGATCCCGCCGGAACTGCCGCCATCGCCGCCGCCGAACAGGTTGCCCAGTTTGCCGCCGCCCAGCAGCAGTACAGCCAGCACAACGATGATCAGGATTTTCCCGCCGCCGCCACCGCCGCCCAGCAGGGAGCCCAGAAGCGAACCGGAAGAAGCCCGCTGGCTGCTTTGCTGGCTGGATGCGGGACGCTGCTGCGATGCGGACTGCTGTGCAGACTGCTGGGAGCTGGCAGGACGCTGCTGCTGTTGGGGCCTGGCCTGCTGCTGACCCACCTGCGGCTTTTGCTGAGGCCGGGTCGTCTGTTGCCCGGTCTGCTGGCTGGTCTGTTGACCGGTTTGCTGGCTTTGCTGAGGCCGTACCGCGTTAAAGAGCCCGGCCAGCGGCGAAGTGCCGGCGCTTTGCTGTTTTTTCGCGGCAGCGGCCTGCTGCTCTTTTCGTTCCTGATAACCGTCCTGGCTGCCTACCGGCCCTTGGCCGGTGCCGCTGCCATGCACCTGCATGCTGCTTTCGTCCGCGGTACCGGTTACCTTCTTTTTACGGCCTAAAGGGCGCTTTCCTTGCATCGTTCATCTATCCTTTCTTTGCATCCGTGCCTGCGCTGGCCGGACATATGAAAATGAAGTCGCCTGTATTATAGCATCTTTTTTCCATTTCGTCACTACCGATCGCAAGATTTTCTGTCAGATGTGTTACTTTCCTTTTATACGCAGCCGGCTTCTGTTGAATTCTCTCTTTCACGCCGGTCATTCCCGGAGCAGCGGCGCTTTCCTGCTTCTCAGCGTCAGCAGATGGATCTGCGGCCGGGCGCCCAGCCGCACCGGCAGCATGGATGTGCCCACGCCGTTGCTGACCAGAATATCCGTTCCGTTCTCCCGATACCATCCGGAGAGGTAGCGGTCGCCGTATTGGCTGGAAGAATGGAGGGCATGGCCGAACAGGGCCACCTGTCCCCCGTGCGTATGGCCGCACAGGGCCAGCTGATAAAAAGGACCGCCGGGAAGGTCATCCATCTCCGCCAGGATATCGGGATTGTGGGGAAAAAAGACGGTGAAGTCCGCCCGGGCGCACAGCGCGGCGATTCTGGGCAGATCAGGGCATCCGTTATAAAAATCGTCGGTGCTGGTCAGGGCCAGCGTCTGCCCCTGTCGGTCGAGAACGATCGCGTCATTGACCAGCGGGATCACATCGTTCGCCCGCATTGCTTCCTTGATCTTTTCCAGGTTGCTTTCCGGCAAGGTGCGATCGTGATTGCCCACGGTGGCCGCCACGCAGATTTTTGCCTGAAAGCCGGGCCGCAGGCGCCAGAACGCCAGCGCGCCGTCCGAATCCTCGCCGTAATCTCCACCCAGCAGGATCACGTCTGGCTGCCACGCGTTTACCCGCCGGACCAGCGCCCGCACCCGGTCCTCGCCCAGCAGCGCGCCATAATGGATATCCGATACGAAGGCCAGCCGCAGGCCCTCAAAAGCACCGGGCAGCGCCGGATTCACATAATCCTCTTCCACGCTGTCCAGCTGTGCTGCGAGATACAGAGGATAAAGCAGGATGCAGGACGCCGGCAGCAAGGCCAGCAGTTTGCCCAGCAGCACGGTTTTTCGGGCCCGCTTTTTACCCTTGCTCTTTTTTCCCATAGCCTGCTCCTTCAAACGTTTTCCCGTCGGTATTTTATCACATTATTTCCCGTGCCGCAATTGCAAAATCCGGGTGAACATGGTATGATGGGATGGAGACGAAAGCGCATCCGTGCCCTTCGCCTCGCCGGACCCGGCCGAAGAGCGGCCCATCCGAAAACATTATATGATAACGGAGGGAATGGACATGCGCGTATTACTGACCGGCGGCGCCGGATACATTGGCTCCCATACGGCGCTCTGCCTGCTGCAAGCAGGATATGATGTCGTGGTGCTGGACAATTTGAGCAATGCCAGCCCGGAAGCCCTGCGCAGGGTGGAGGAACTGACGGGCAGGCAAGCGCCGCTGGTGGTTGGCGACTGCACGGATGAAGCGGCGGTCACCGCCGTGTTTGAGCAGTATCCCATTGACGCCGTGATCCATTTCGCCGGGCTCAAGGCCGTGGGCGAATCGGTGGAAAAGCCCTTGGATTACTATCAGAATAACCTGGACGCCACCATGACCCTGTGCCGGGTGATGCCCAGGTATCATTGCCCGGTGCTGGTTTTCTCTTCTTCCGCCACGGTGTACGGCACCACCCAGGAAATGCCCCTGCGGGAGGATTTCCCCACGGGCTGCACCAATCCCTACGGCTGGACCAAATGGATCAGCGAACGGATTCTGACCGACGTGGCCAACGCCGATCCCACCCGCTCCTTCGTGCTGCTGCGCTATTTCAACCCCATTGGCGCGCACGAAAGCGGCCGCATCGGTGAGGATCCCACCGGGATTCCCAACAACCTCATGCCCTATATCTGCCAGGTGGCATCCGGCAAGCTGGATCACCTGCGCGTATTCGGCGACGATTATCCCACCCGGGACGGCACCGGCGAGCGAGATTACATCCATGTGATGGACCTGGCGGAGGGCCATTTGAAGGCGCTGGAGTACGCCGTGGAGCATCGGGGCGTGGAAATCTTCAACCTGGGCACCGGCACCCCCTACAGCGTGCTGGATATCGTGCGAACCTTTGAAAAGGCCAATGACCTCACCATCCCCTTCGAGATCACCCCTCGCCGTCCCGGCGACATCGCCGTTTGCTACGCCGACGCCACCCGTGCCCGCGACATCCTGCACTGGCAGGCCCATCGGGACCTGACCGCCATGTGCCGCGACGCCTGGAACTGGCAAAAGAACAATCCCAAAGGATACGGCGCCTGACCGTCCGATGCGGCAGATGGCCGCATCAGCGCTTTCACGGATACATCGGATCATCACGGCCCGCCGGAGCATCCCTGTTCCCGGGCCGTTTTTCTTTACACAAAAACAGCGGGCTGTTGGCCCGCTGCTTTCACGAAAACGAATGTCCCAAAGTGCCGCTGTCCTCTATTTTTTCACCCGCTATGTTAAGCAGGCCGGTGCCCAGCGGCGGTTTCTGCCGTCCCCTGGCATGCCCGGAGGCACGGGGGCATGACATCCGTCCGCCTGTCCCAGGTTCCGTTTAATGAAATGTGGGTAAAAACAGAAAACTGGCGCACACCCCAGGATCATTCTTTCCGAAAAGTATTATATGCGATTCTCTTACGCTTGTCAAGGCAAAGTTGCGTGTTCTTTCTGCTCCCGGGTGATCTTTTTGATTTCATCGGTATAGAAGTCGCACAGCTCCCGGGCAAATTCCGCGTTGGCTGCCTCACCCGTCACCCGTACCACATTCCTATACCCGTCAGGCACGATGGTGGCGTATCCCTTTTCATGCCGCACGCGCATGCCTTCCCCCAGGGTGTGGGGCAAGGTTGTCCGGTCGCACAGGGCGTGTAGGATGCGGCCTTTTTCCTGCGTGCGGCAAGCCACGTCCATGGTCAGGACATGGGTTTCCGGCAGCTTTTCCAGCCAAGTGCGCAGCGGCCCCTGGCGCAGAGCGTCGCATATTGCCACAAGAGCCGCCAGGCCGTCGCTCAGCAGCGTCCGCTGGAACAGACATGCATCGCTTTCATCCTGTGGCAGCAGCGGGGCCAATTGTCCCGCCAACCGGGGAACATCCGGAAGATCATAAAGCTTCCCTGTTTTCTGATGGCAGAGGTATAGCAACAGCATGTTTTTTTGCTCAGCCGGTAAGGCCTGATCCCTGAGGAAAATCGCCGCCGCATCTCCCGCTTCCGATAGCAGGAATCCCGTTTCATCCCCCTGCAGCTCCGTATGCGCCAATCCGTCAAACCTGGCGGAGCGCACATCCATCCGTTCCAAGGCACGTTTGGCCAGATCAAGGATATACGGGGAATCGCAGAATACAGCCATCGGCGACCAGAGCGGGCGCGTGCTGGCCGCGGGCAGGATGTTTGCCATGTAGATATCCTCCGCGCCTGCCAGACGGATCACTGTCCCCGAATGCGCAAAAGCGGGAGGCCCGTCCTTTCGCAGCATGGCTGCATCCATGGCCGTGATCTGAGAGGCCGTAAGGAACGCGCCTGTCCGATCCATGAACCGCAGGCTCTGTCCTTCGGCGTACACCCCGCCATCCGTTTTCAGGGCCCGCACCAGGACCGACAGCATGGGCGCTGTCATTTCCCCGGCGGTCAGCACCCGGCATCCCGACGCCGCCAAAGCGCCGGAAGCGAGGGACAGCATGGCCGCGCTGCCGCTTCCAGCGGTCAGGATCTGGCGTGCCTTGGTCTGCTGCACATAGGCGGCGCACAGCGCGCAGGCGTTTTCCGGGGTGTCGCAATCTGCGCCGCGGGCCGTCCATTGGGCGTTGCCGCCCGTACCGGACACGATCCCGGCGGATACCACCGCCCCGGGGGCTGCCTTCGCGTGGGGACAAATCCGCACCCCAGGCTTGAGCAGGCAATAGGGCCCTGCCACTGCGCCTTTTCCCAGCGCGCAGCCTTCCCCGATGTCCGCCCCCTGGCGCACCACCGCTCCTTCGCAGATCACGCTGCCGATGACCCGCGACTTGTCCTGCACGGCGGAACCCGTCCACAGGCAGGCGTTTTCCACCACCGCGCCGGCGCCAATGACGCAGTGAGCGCCGATCACGGCGTCCCTGAGCAGCGTCCCCGGGCCTACCGCGGTGCCCGGCCCGACCATGCAGTGGCCTTCGATGCGCGCTTTGGGATCAATCAGTGCTGTTTCGTGAACCCCTTCCCCGTGGGGCAGATCCACTTCTCCCCGAAGCAGCGCCAGCTGCGCCGAGAGATACGCGTTCATATCCCCCACGTCGCACCAGTATCCGTCCATTTCAAACCCGAACACCGGCAGCCCATTCCCCACCATGGACGGAAAAATATCCTTGCCGAAATCCGGCATGCCTTCATCGGGGATATAGCGGAATATATCAGGCTCCAGGATATATATTCCCGTATTCACCAGGTCGCTGAACACCCGGCTCCAGGAAGGCTTTTCAATAAACCGGGTGATCCTCCCTTCTTTGTCCGTCATGACCACGCCATAAGGCAGGGGCACGTTCACCCGCTTGAGCACCAGGGTGGCTATCGCGCCCTTTTCCCGGTGAAATGCCAGGGCCCGGGTGAGATCGCAATCCGTCAGGCCATCGCCGGACAGCACAAAAAACGTATCCTTCAGGTGCGGCAGGGCCAGTTTGACGCTGCCCGCCGTGCCCAAGGGCGCCGTTTCCTCAAAGTAGCGCATCTGCACCCCGTACTTTTCTCCGCGCCCAAAGGCATCCCTTATTTTGCGGGGCAGATACCACAGCGTGGCGCCGATCCGGGTCACGCCGTGGCGCTTGAGCAGATCCACCGCGTATCCCATCACCGGCTTGTCCAGCAGCGGGACCAGCGGCTTGGGCGTGCTGAGGGTCAGCGGACGCAGCCGAACCCCTTCCCCGCCGGCCATGATGATTGCCTGCAACGCCAAGTTCATCGCTCCTTTACGGTTCATCATTCTTTATTTCTATTATGTGCTGCGCACTGCCCGGCTATGCTTTTCTCCCGGCTTCCCGTTATAACAAGATTGTAAACTGTGGAAATTGGCTCTTGCGTTTTTATTCAAAAAGTGATATTACTTAAGAAGAATTCGATCAATGGTTTATCTTACAATTTTTGGAAAGGGCATTTTCTATGGAAATCAACTGGTATCCGGGGCACATGGCGCGGGCCAAGCGGCTGCTGTCCGATCAGCTTTCCCGGGTGGATGTGGTGATCGAATTGTGCGACGCGCGTCTGCCCCATTCCAGCCGCAACCCGGATTTGAAACGCCTGACGGAGAAAAAGGAGCGTATCCTCCTCTTGGGGAAAAGCGACCTGGCGGATCCCAATCTGACCGCGCAATGGACAAAAGTGTTCCGTTCCCAGGGCATCTCCTGTCAGGCGCTGGACATGAACCGCCAGGCCAAATCGGCCCTTTCCCTCATTGATAAGGCAGCGGCGCAGGCCGTGGAACGGGCAGCCCAGCGAGGCATCAAAAAAACGGTGCGCGCCATGGTGGTGGGCGTGCCGAATGTGGGAAAATCCACGCTGATCAACCGGCTGCACGGCGGCAGCATCGCCAAGGTGGGCGATATGCCGGGCGTCACCCGGGCCAATCAATGGGTAAAAATCTCCCCTTATCTGGAATTGATGGATTCCCCGGGCTTGCTTTGGCCGCGGCTGGATGATCCCCTCGCCGCACGGCGGCTGGCCTATATCGCCGCCATTCGGGACGAGGTGGTGGATACAGCGCAGCTGTCCATTCAGCTGCTCACAGATTTGATCGGCATGGCGCCTGAAGCTGTGGCGGAGCGATTCAAGATCAAGGATCTGACGCTGCGCGGGCCCGATCTGCTGGACGCCGTATGCCGGGGCCGCGGATTCCTGATGAAGGGCGGCGCATTCGATACCGAACGGGCCTGCAAGGTGATCCTTGATGAATTCCGGGGCGGTAAGCTGGGCCGCATCACCCTGGAAGCGCCGCCCAAGGAGAATGATCATGACGAAGCGTGAAGAAAGACTTTCGATCCTCACCCAGACGGACGGCCCCCTGTGGGCTCAGGGCGTGCGCTTTGCCGGGATGGACGAGGCGGGACGCGGTCCCCTGGCGGGCAGCGTGGTGGCCGCCTGCGTGGTCATGCCGCCGTCCCCGCTCTTGCCCTGGGTGGACGACAGCAAAAAGCTTTCCCCGCAGCGCAGAGAGAAGGTATATGACGAAATCCTGGCTACCGCCCTGTTTGTGGGGGTAGGCGAGGCGTCCGCCCGGGAAATCGATCAGTACAATATCCTGGAGGCCACCAAAATGGCCATGCGCCGGGCAGCGGAAGGCGCGCCGGCTTCCCTGTTTCTCATCGACGCCCTGTCCGGCCTCGGTTTGCCCGGGGAGGAACGGGGCATCATACACGGAGACGCTTTGAGCTACTCCATCGCCGCGGCCAGCATCGTGGCCAAGGTGACCCGGGACCGTCAGATGGCAGCACTGGACACGCAGTATCCCCTGTATGGCTTTGCGCAGCACAAGGGCTACGGCACAGCCCAGCACATCGCCGCCCTTCGTCAATACGGCCCCTGCCCCGCCCACAGGGTCACCTTTATCGGGCATTTCGTATGAATCCCTTCCAGCAGGGTCTGATGGGCGAATGGCGCGCCACCCGGTATCTGCGCAGGCAGGGCATGCGCATTCTGGAGAAAAGGTATCGCGCCGCCCATGGGGAAATCGATTTGATCGCCCGGGAGGGCGATACCCTGGTGATGGTCGAGGTAAAGTCCCGTCAGGATGGCAGGCTGGACGCCGGACTGCAGGCAGTGAACGCGGACAAACGCCGTCATTTGCGTTCCGCCGCGCTGCAGTATCTGCAAAGCCATCCCGCGCAGCAGGTCCGTTTCGATGTGATCGAAATCACGGCGTCGGGTCTGCGTCATATAAAAAACGCTTTCTAAGGAGCATCCATGAAAAAACTGAATTGGCAATTCCTCCGGAAGTTCAAATGGTGGCACGGCGTCATCGCCGGCGCTGCGGCGCTGGCCGCGCTGCTGCTTATCCTGCTTGGCGGTTCCTCCGATGGCGGCCCATTGCTGCGCAACGGCGATTTTTCCCAGTTGGATGACGCCGGCATGCCGCTTTTCTGGTATACGGACGCATATAATAACCTTGGCCAGGCTGTGTTTGAGGTGGTTGAGGAAGACGGGAGCTATGCCGCTCATATCATCAACCGCATTGCCAAGGACACCCGTTTTGCCCAGCAGGTGGCCGTGGAGCCGGATTCGCTGTATCATCTGCACGGGTGGATCCGGGCGAATGCCGAGGGCGGATTGGGGGCCAACCTGTCGGTAGAGGGCGTGTACTCCTTCTCCGAACCGCTCTATAGCACGCACGGCAATTGGCAGGAAGTGTCGCTTTATGGGCGCACCCAGACCAATCAAAAAACAGTGACCGTTTTCGCCCGGCTGGGAGGCTACAGCGGTGAAGCGCTGGGCGAAGCCTGGTTCCGCGACCTGAGCCTGGAAAAAGTGGAAGCCGTGCCCGAGGGATACTCCGTCCTGTTCTGGGCCGCTTCAGCCAATCAAACAGACTCCGGTACAAAAACCGCCTCAACAGGTGCGGTATACCTGATTCTGTTTACATCCCTGTACATTGTCCTGTTTGGCATTCTTCTGGCGTTCTTCCGCGGCCGTTCGCTTCAGCGGACCCAGCAGCTCCATTCCTTTGAGAATGAACTGCAGAATTGGATGTTGGCCGGCGCGATCCTGCTGGGCGGTCTGGCCGTGCGCATCGCCACGGCGTTGATCGTGCCGGGATACGACGTGGATATCCTCTGCTTCACCGGCTGGGCCCGGCGCATGGCGGATCTTGGCCCGGCAAGATTCTATCAGGAAGGCTTCTGCGATTACCCGCCCGGGTATCTGTGGATCCTGTGGCTGCTGGGCGGACTGGGCAATTTGTTCGGCACGGGCGTGACGGAATTCATGGTCAAGCTGCCGCCCATCCTGGCCGATACCGCCCTCGGCGTCCTTTTGTTCGCGGCAGCGAACAGACGTTTGTCCGGCAAAGCAGCCCTGGCGCTGATCTCCCTGTATGTGTTCAATCCGCTCATCATCACCACCGGAGCCGCCTGGGGCCAGGCGGACGCGCTGATGGTGATCATGCTGATCCTGGTGGTGCTGTTTGCCGTTCGGGGCAGATGGATCTTAGCTTTGCCGTGTTATATCTTCGCCGTGCTGTTGAAGCCGCAGGCGCTGATGTTCGGGCCGCTGGGCCTGGCGGCGCTGGGAATGCATATGATCCGGGAAATAAAAAAAGGGAATGCGAAGCGGATGTGGCTGGACGTAGGTCTGGGGCTGATCTTCATGGCGGTCCTGGCCCTGATCGTGGTGTTTCCGTTTTCTCTCCGCCAAAGCGGCGATTGGCTGCTGAAGCTGTACAGCCGCACAATGAATTATTATGACCGCGCTACGGTGAACGGCTGCAATCTGTATTTCCTGCTGGGGAAAAACTGGGGTTATGTGACGGACAACATCAGCGCTTCTCCCGTCATTCCGCTGCTGGCCTTCGGCACGGTCGCGCTGCCGCTGGTATATGTATGGCTCAAGCGCATGCTGCTTTACGGTGAGCGGCCACACTCTTCCCAGCAGCTACTGCGTTTCTGGTCGCTGGGCGGCATTCTCCTGTCGGGTGGACTGTATCTTTTCATTATGACCGCGGCGGGCAGGCTGACGTACAGCAGTCTGGGCACCTGCATGATCATTCTCTGTGTGCTTTTGTGCTGCGCTCAGTTCCTCTTGTCCCAGAATCTGCGCAATCTGCCCATTTACGGGGCCATCTGCCTGCTGATGCTGTTCAACACCGGCAGCATGATGCACGAAAGGTATCTGGTGCCCGCTATTGCCCTGCTGCTGCTTGGCTATCTGCTTCAGGAAAAGAAAGACAACCGCCTGCTGTGGCTGATGGCCGCCGCGACCGTCACCGGATTTCTGAATGTGGGGTGCGTGCTGAACCGTAACATCCGGGTCGGCGGCTCGGGCGGGCATCTGGACGCGCCCCTGATGGGGATTCATAGTGACCTGAGCCTGCTGGAATACGCTGCCGCGCTGGGCAACACCGTTTTGTGCGCCTTGAGCGTGGCTTACGGTTTCCTGCTGTGCCGTCAGGAAGACGCGCCGCAAAAATGGCCTTGCCCGAAATGGAAGTCCTGTGCCGCGCCCGTCGCTTTGACGGTGGTATATGCCGTGCTGGCCTTTACCAACCTGGGCTCCTTCAAAGCGCCTCAAACAGCCTGGGTGGCAGAGAGCCCCGAGGAACAGGTCACGCTGGATCTGGGATATGTCCGCGATTTCCACCTGTCCTACTACGGAGGCATCCACCAGTATGACAGCGATTTCACCGTGGAGGTCAGCGCCGACGGGGAACGCTGGAGCGATCCTTACACCGCGAGCATGAAAATCGGCGAATGCTTCAAGTGGAAGTACGTGTCGGATTATGCCCAGGGCACCCAGCCGATCACCCTGAACGGCCGCTATATCCGCGTCACCGCCGGCCATTACGACCTAACGCTGTTTGAAATGCTGGCGCTGGATCCGGATACGCACGCTCCTCTTCCTGTATCACTGTCGGTTGATTCTCCCAAGGCTGCCTTGGCAGACGAACCGGAGGAAGAAAACCCGAAAAATGCCTGGACGATACAGGAATCCGGCGAGCAGGCCGTGCTGGATCTGGGCGAAGAAAGGATTTTCCATCTGTCTTATCATGGCGGCGCTCCTGAAGGCGGCTGCGATTTCACCGTTGAAACAAGCAGTGATCTGACGCACTGGGATACCTATACCGCCTTCATGAGCGGCGGCCAGCCCTTCGGTTGGCAGCAGCTTACCCAGCCCAATGAGGGTACAGGCACAGACGAAATCGTCACCCTGCGGGGCCGGTACATTCGTGTCACCGCGGATCAGGCGGAATGGACGCTGAATGAAATCGCCGCTTCCGACGCGGAAACCGGCGACGCGCTTCACCTGTCCGTGCTTCCGGACAATCTGAAAGCTCTCTGCCTGATCGATGAGCCGGACACCATGGAAGGCGAGCCCGGCTGGTATAATTCCACCTATTTCGATGAAATCTATCATGCCCGCACCGGTTACGAACTGCTGCACGGCATGCAGCCCTACGAATGGACCCATCCGCCGCTGGGCAAGGTGTTCATGAGCTGGTCCATCGCGCTTTTCGGTATGACACCCTTTGGCTGGCGCTTTGCCGGCGCTCTGGCGGGCGTGCTGATGCTGCCCGGTCTGTATTTGCTGGGCAAGCTGCTCACACGCCGGAAATGGGGCGGATTGGGCGCCCTGCTGCTGATGGCCCTTGATCTGATGCATTACACTCAGACCCGCATCGCCACCATTGACAGCTTTGTGGTGCTGTTCATCATCTGGATGTACTACTTTATGCTGCGCTGGTTCTATCTGGATTTCTACGGCATGAAATTCTGGAAAACGCTGATCCCGCTTGCCCTGTCCGGGCTGATGATGGGGTTCGCCATCGCCAGCAAATGGACGGGCTGCTACGCAGGACTGGGCCTGGCCGTCATTTTCTTCTGGGGGCTGTGGCGGCGAATCCGTCAGTACCTGGACAGTCGCAACGCTCCTGAAGAAAACGGCGATGCCGGGACCAAAGCGTTGCCGGACATACGCAGGATTTTCATCACGGTAGGCTGCTGCTTCATTTTTTTCGTTTTTGTTCCGCTGATTGTCTACTACTGCTCCTACATCCCCTTCTTTGGGCGGTACGATCCGGCGGGGATCTCGGTCAAAAAGGTCATCGAGCAGGCTGTCGGCTCCTACTTTACCAACGGCAAGGTCGGCGGCATGCTGGGCTATCACAGTCAGCCCGGGCTGGGCATGGATCACTATTTCTACAGCCCTTGGTATCAATGGCCCCTGATCGCCAAGCCTATGTGGTATTCCTCGAGCGCCTTTGAGGCGGAGGGCTTCCAATCCTCCATCATGGCCATGGGCAATCCCGCCGTGTGGTGGGTCGGACTGATTGCGCTGTTCACAGTGCTGTGTCTGTGGGGGCGGCGGCATATTGACCGGGATTACACCATCACCCTGTTCCCCGCGGACCGCGATTCCCGCTACGGCCTGCTGCTCATTTCCTTCTTCGCGCAGTACCTGCCCTGGATGCTGGTGCCCCGCGGCACATATATCTACCACTACTTCCCCGGCGTCCCCTTCATCATCCTGTGCACGGTATTCTGCCTGGATCTGTTGGCGGAAAAGCGAAGAAAAGCCGCCCGGATCCTGCTGTGGACGCTGGTAGGGCTTGCGGCCGTTCTGTTCATCGTGTTCTTCCCCTATGCCAGCGGCATAGAAACCAGCCAGCGCTGGATGGACGCGGTCAAGTGGTTTCCCAACTGGCTGTGGTATTGACGCCCGGATGATTTGACGAGGGAGGTGGATGCCTTGCTGGCCCGGACCATGTGCTTTGCCCTTCAGGGCGTGGACGGACGCCCTGTGTGGGTGGAAACGGACGTGACCGGCGGCCTGGGCGGCTTTTCCATGGTCGGATTGCCCGATGCGGCCGTCCGGGAAAGCCGGGACCGGGTCACCGGCGCCCTGCGCAACTCGGGCTTTGCCATGCCCGGCGGACGGGTGACCGTCAATCTGTCCCCCGCCGACCTGCGCAAAGAAGGCGCAGCCTTTGACCTGCCCATCGCCGTATCCATCATCGCTGCCAGCCGTCAGGCGTATCTGCCCCGGCTGGAAAGCACGCTGCTGATGGGTGAACTGTCCCTGGACGGTTCCCTGGCCTCGGTTCGCGGGGCGCTTTCCATGGTGATCGCCGCGCGGCAGGCCGGATATGATTGCGTGGTGCTGCCATGGGATAACGGGCCGGAGGTGCAGTCCTTGACCGGCATGCTGATTTATCCCGCCCGGAATCTGGCCCAGGTGATCGCTCATTTGAGCGGCAAGGAGCCCCTGACCGCGCAAATCCAAACAAACTACGAAGACAGCCTGTCCGACAGCTGTCCGGCGGTGGATATGGCCCTGGTAAAAGGTCAGCAGGGCGCCCGGCGCGCCCTGGAAATCGCCGCGGCAGGAGGACATAACCTGATCATGATCGGCGTGCCCGGCAGCGGCAAAACCATGCTGGCCCGGTGTCTGCCTGGCATTCTGCCCCGCATGACCTTTGAAGAGGCCTGCGAAACCACACGCATTCATTCCGTGGCAGGCTTGCTCAAGCCCGGCCAGGGATTAATGACCGAACGACCCTTCCGCACGCCCCATCACGCTGTATCCGCTCCCGCCCTGGTGGGCGGCGGCACGGATGCGCGTCCCGGGGAAATCTCCCTGGCGCACAACGGCGTTTTGTTTTTGGATGAATTGCCCGAATACGCGCCGAACGTGCTGGAAGCCCTTCGTCAGCCCCTGGAGGACGGCGTCGCCACCATTTCCCGGGTACGCGCACGCGCGCAGTATCTGGCGCGGTGCATGCTGGTAGCGGGTATGAACCCCTGTCCGTGCGGCTATTATGGCAGCCGCATCCGCCCTTGCACCTGCGGTCAGATTGCCATCCGGCGGTACCTGAGCCACATTTCCGGCCCACTTTTGGATCGGATCGACCTGCAGGTGGAGGTTGACGCGGTACCCGTCAGCGAAATCACCCAGTCCGCCCCGGCGGAGGATTCCGCCACTGTGCGCGCCCGGGTGCAAGCCGCGCGCGCAAAGCAATTGAAGCGCCTGGCCAAATCGGGCATGCACTGCAACGCCGAAATGGACGGGGCGGCGCTCAAAGAAATGTGTCCGCTCTCCCCCGCCTCCCAGGCCATCCTGACCCAGGCCGTGGAGAAAATGGGCATGAGCATGCGGGCTTATACCCGCATCATCAAGGTGGCCCGCACCATCGCCGATCTTGCGGGCGAAAAGGATATCCAGCCATCTCACATTGCCGAGGCCATTCAATACCGGGCCCTGGACAGCAAATACTGGGGAGCGTGACGCTATGGATTTGACCAAAGAGCAATTGGCCCGGATCTGGCTGCAGTGCGCTCCCATGGCTGTGTGGAACAAGCTCCGGGAGTGGCAGGAGCATTTGGGCGGCCCCGAGCAATTGTGGGATGTATTTTCTCCGGATTTTCATTCCATGCTGGGCGACCAGGTGTTTTCCCAGATGGCGGATATGCGTGCGAACCGGTGCCGGGATGTGCTGTATCAATTAGACGCATTGGGCGCAAAGCCCCTGTTCTTCGGCAGCGGCGATTATCCCGCCGTTCTGTCCACCATTGAGAATCCGCCGGACGTGCTGTTCTGCCGGGGTACGCTGTCAGGGCCGGACACGCCTGCCGTGGCCATCGTGGGCTCCCGCAGCGCCACGCGGTACGGCATGGCCCAAGCCCGCAGAATCGCCAGGGATCTGGCAGCTCAGGGCGTGGTCATCGTCAGCGGTCTGGCCCGGGGCATTGATTCCGCGGCGCACCTGGGCGCTCTGGACGCCGGCGGAAAAACGGTGGCGGTGCTGGGCAGCGGCATCGGCGTGATTTATCCTCAGGAGCATAAGGATCTTGCCCGCGCCATTGTGGATCACGGCGGCGCCATCGTGTCCGAGCTTTCCCCGGACGCCCAGCCGCTTCCCTATCATTTCCCCGTGCGAAACCGGATCATTTCCGGCCTGAGCGACGCCGTGCTGCTGATCGAAGCCCGGCTGAAAAGCGGCACCCACACCACCATCCAGGACGCGCTGGATCAGGGCAGGGAAGTATTCGCCCTACCTGGGAATGTGGACGCGCCGGGCAGCGAGCTGCCGCTCAAGCTGCTCAAGGAGGGTGCGCACTTGTGCACATGCGCAGACGATATCCTGGCGGAAATGAACTGGCACGCCAGGCCGCCGGAGCAGGGATCCTTCCTTTCTGACGAGGAAGATGAGGACGATCCCATTTTACGCGCCCTGGCCCTGGAAGAAAAAACACTGGAAGAACTGATTGCCGAAACCGGCATGCCGGTCAACGAACTGAGTACCCAATTGACGCTGTTGGAAATCAGCGGAAAAATAGAACGCCGCGCCGGACGAGCCTATGCCCGGGTCCGGAGCTGAGCATGAATTGTGGAGGAAACCAACGTGGCAGCTGCATCGAAACTGATTATTGTGGAATCTCCCGCCAAGGCCCGCACCATCGCTAAATTCCTGGGAAGAGGCTACAAGGTGGAGGCATCCCAGGGGCACATCCGCGATTTGCCCAAATCCCAGCTGGGGGTGGATGTTTCCCATGATTTTGCCATGAAATACATCACCATTCACGGCCGGGGCAAAATCCTGACCAAGATCCGCAAGGAAGCCAAAAACGCTTCGAAAATCTATCTGGCCACCGACCCTGACCGCGAAGGTGAGGCCATTTCCTGGCACCTGGCCCAAACCCTGGGGATGGATGTGAACGCTCCCTGCCGCATCGAATTTCACGAAATCACGCAAAAGGCGGTGCAAAACGCCCTGGCCCATCCCCGTGCCATCGACCTGAACCGGGTGGACGCCCAGCAGGCCCGCCGGGCCTTGGACCGGCTGGTGGGCTATAAAATCAGCCCGCTTTTGTGGGCCAAGGTGAAAAAGGGCCTAAGCGCCGGCCGCGTGCAATCGGTAGCCACACGGCTGGTGGTGGACAGGGAACAGGACATTGAGGATTTCATTCCCGAGGAATACTGGGATATCACCGCCAACGCCCTGCTGCCCAGCGCCCGGGGCAGAAAAACCACCTTTTCCCTGCGGCTGAATACCCTGGACGATCAGAAAGCCGAGCTGCACAACGAGCAGGAGGCCAATGCCGCCTATCAACGGGTGGAAAACGCGCGCTTCGCCGTGTACGGCATCAAGCGGGGCGAAAAAAAGAAGGTGCCCGCTCCTCCCTTCACCACGTCTTCCCTGCAGCAGGAAGCGGGACGCAAACTGAATTTCACCACGCAGAAAACCATGCAGGTGGTGCAGCAGCTCTATGAGGGCGTGGATCTGGAGGGCGAAGGCACCCAGGGTATCGTGACCTACATCCGTACGGACAGCGTGCGGGTGTCTCAGGAAGCGCTGGATGCGGTGCGCGCCTATATCCCCCAGCGGTACGGCGCTGAGTACCTGCCCGAAACGCCCAACGAATTTAAGGGCCGCCGCAATGCCCAGGATGCCCACGAGGCTATCCGCCCCACAATGTGAACCGTACGCCGGATTCCATCAAATCGTCTCTGACCAAGGAGCAATTCCAGCTGTACCGCCTGATTTATTCCCGCTTCCTGGCCAGCCAAATGAACCCCGCCATCTACGATACCATGACCATGGATGTGGCGGGCGACGGCGTGGGCCTGCGCTTCTATGGGGAGCACAAGCGCTTCGCCGGGTTTACCAGCGTGTATGAGGAAAGCACCGATGACGCGCCGGAGGCTGCGGAATCCACGCTGCCCCAGTTCGAGGAAGGCGCGCCGGTGATCATTGAATCGGTCTCCAGCCAGCAGCATTTCACCCAGCCCCCCGCCCGCTACACCGAGGCCAGCCTGGTAAAAACGCTGGAAGAAAAGGGCATCGGCCGTCCCTCCACCTACGCCCCCACCATCACCACCATCATCGCCCGGGGATATGTGATGCGGGAAAACAAGCGCCTGTTCCCCACGGAGCTGGGCCGCACCATCAATTCCATGATGACCGAATTCTTCGGCCCGATCGTGGATACGGAATTCACCGCCGATCTGGAAGATAAACTGGACGGTGTGGAGGAAGGCCGGGTGGATTGGCATCAGGTGCTGCAGGATTTCTATCCTCCCTTTGAACAGATGCTGGAACACGCCGAGGACGTGATCGAAAAGGTGGAAATCAAGGATGAGCCCAGCGATGAAATCTGCGATAAATGCGGCGCCCAGATGGTGTATCGGGTGGGCCGCTTCGGCAAATTCCTGGCCTGTCCCAATTTCCCCGACTGCCGGAATACCAAACCCATCCTGAATTATATAGACGCCAAATGCCCCCAGTGCGGCGGCCGGCTGCTGGAAAAAACCAGCCGGAAAAACCGGAAATTCTACGGCTGTGAGAATTATCCGGAATGCGATTTCGTGTCCTGGGAAATGCCGGTCAACGAACGTTGCGAAAAATGCGGCAGCTACATGACGCTGAAACGCTCCCGCAAGGGTGAAACCTGGCACCTGTGCAGCAATGAAACCTGCCGCCATCGGGTGGAGGTGAAGGCGGCGGACGTGGAGGAAGAAGAATGAGCGTCACGGTTGTAGGGGCCGGGCTGGCGGGCTGTGAGGCTGCATGGCAGCTGGTGAAACGGGGCGTGAAGGTCACCCTGGCCGAGCAAAAGCCCCGCTCCATGAGCCCTGCCCACCATTCTCCCCTGTTCGCCGAACTGGTGTGCTCCAATTCCCTGCGGTCCGATCGTCTGCAAAACGCCGTGGGGCTGCTGAAGGAAGAAATGCGACGCATGGATTCCCTGATCCTGGCGTCGGCCGACCGGGCGCGGGTGCCAGCCGGCGGCGCGCTGGCGGTAGACCGGGACACCTTTTCCGGTTACATCACCGAAACCCTGAAAAACCATCCGCTGCTGACGGTGCTGGAGGAGGAGGTTACCAGCGTTCCTGAGGGGCCCGCCATCATCGCAACCGGCCCTTTGACCTCAGATGCGCTGGCTCAGGCCATCTCCGCCATGCCGGAAGTGTCCACCCTGAATTTTTACGACGCCGCCGCGCCCATCGTGACGGCGGAATCCCTGGACATGAACCGGGTTTACCGCGCGTCCCGCTATGGACGGGGAGACGATTACCTGAACTGCCCCATGAACAGGGAGGAATACGACGCCTTTGTGGACGCCCTCCTGACAGCGGAAACCGCGCCTGTCCACGGCTTTGAGGAAAATAAGGTGTTCGAGGGATGCATGCCGGTGGAGTCGATGGCCCGGCGGGGCCGCATGGTGCTGGCGTTCGGGCCGCTCAAGCCCGTGGGCCTGCCCGATCCACGTACCGGGCGCGATCCCTACGCCGTGGTGCAGCTGCGCCAGGATGACGCGGCGGGTACGCTGTATAACCTGGTAGGCTTCCAAACCCGGCTGAAATTCCCGGAGCAAAAGCGGGTGTTCGGCCTCATCCCCGGGCTGGAAAACGCGGAATATGCAAGGTATGGCGTAATGCACCGGAATACCTTCCTGAACAGCCCGGGCCTGCTGGACAGCCATTACCAGATGATTGCCCGGCCCGGCCTGTATTTCGCCGGACAGATGACCGGCGTCGAGGGATATGTGGAAAGCGCCGCCAGCGGATTGGTGGCCGGTATCTGCGCCGCCATGCAGCAGCTGGGGAATCCCCTGCCCGATTTCCCCCGCACCACCGCCCTGGGCGCGCTTGCCCATTACGTGGCCGCCGATAACCGGAATTTCCAGCCCATGAACGTCACCTTCGGCATCATGGAGGGCTGGCCGGAAAAAGTGCGCGGCGGCAAGCAGGCACGGTATGAAAAAACCGCTCAGCGGGCTTTGGAAACCATTGACAGCATACGGGCAGCCCTGTGAACATCGCTGTCGATGCGGTGTACCGTCGATCCCGTCCATTCGCCGTCAGAAAGTGTTTTTTCACGGTTTTCCGTCGCTGACGCAGATTCCGCTTGCCAAGCGGGAAAAAATGTGATATGATGCTCAATGGTCAAAGATAGACTAAATCCCACACTTGGAGGAAATACGTATGAAAATGATGGGTACCACCATCTGCGCCGTCAAAAAGGACGGCAAAATCGCCGTGGCAGGAGACGGTCAGGTCACCATGGGCGAGCACACCATCTTTAAAGGCACAGCCAAAAAAGTACGCAGGATTTACAATGACTCCGTCGTCACCGGCTTTGCCGGCTCGGTAGCGGACGCCTTTTCCCTGTGCGAGCGTTTTGAGGATAAGCTGACCCAGTGCGGCGGCAATCTGGAGCGCGCGGCCGTGATGCTGGCCCAGGACTGGCGCAGCGACAAGGGCATGCGCCAATTGGAGGCCATGCTGATTGTGGCGAACCGGGACAGCATGCTCATCGTTTCCGGGACCGGCGAGGTGATTGATCCCGACGACGGCGTTGCCGCCATTGGCTCCGGCGGCAATTATGCCCTGGCCGCGGCGCGGGCCCTGGTGCAGAACACCGACCTGAGCGCCCGGGAAATCGCCGAAAAGGCGCTGCATATCGCCGCGTCCATCTGTGTGTATACCAATGACAATATCGTTGTGGAGGAGGTGTGACCGTGGCTGATTTGAATAAGCTGCCAGGCAGCGCCCATGAACTGACTCCCCGTGAAGTGGTCCGGGAACTGGATCGCTACATCATCGGCCAGGATGAGGCAAAGCGTGCCGTGGCCATCGCCCTGCGCAACCGCTATCGCCGCAGCCAGCTGCCGGATAAAATGCGCCAGGAAATCTATCCCAAGAATATCCTCATGATCGGGCCCACCGGCGTGGGCAAAACCGAAATTGCCCGGCGACTGGCCAAGCTGGTCGACGCGCCCTTTATCAAGGTGGAAGCCACCAAATTCACGGAAGTGGGTTATGTGGGCCGGGACGTGGAATCCATCATCCGGGACCTGATGGAAAACGCGGTGCGCATGGTGAAGGAAGAGCATGTGGCCCGGGTGAAGACCCGTGCCCAGGTGCTGGCTGAAGATCGGCTGGTGTCCCTGCTTTTGCAGCCGCACAAGAAGCCATCCGGCGGCAATCCCCTGGATATCCTGCTGGGCCGCAGGCCTCCCGAGCCGGAGCAGACCGAGGAAGAAAAAACCGAAATCAGCCGAAAGCGCGGAGAACTATTGCAGCAGCTGCGCTCCGGCGCATTGGAAGATCACGAACTGGAAGTGGAAGTGGATGAGCCCATGCCCCAATTGGAGGTGGGCGGCGCTTCCATCAATATCGGCGATATGATGGGCGGCATGATGCCAAAGCGCAAGAAGCTGCGGCACGTGAAGGTCAAGGAAGCCAGGGAGATCCTGACAAACGAGGAAAGCCAGAAGCTGATTGATGAAGACGCGGTCAAGGATGAGGCACTGCGCCGGTGCGAGCAGAGCGGCATCGTGTTTCTGGATGAGATCGACAAAATCGCCGGTCGGGGCAGCAGCGGCCACGGCCCGGATGTGAGCCGCGAGGGCGTACAGCGCGATATCCTGCCCATCGTGGAAGGCTCCACCGTCAACACCAAATACGGCCCCGTCCGTACGGATTTCATGCTGTTCATCGGCGCGGGCGCCTTCCACGTGGCCAAGGTGACCGATCTGATCCCCGAATTGCAGGGCAGATTCCCGGTGCATGTCCATTTGAAATCCCTGACGCAGGAAGATTTCGTGGCGATTCTGACCCAAACGGATAACGCCATCACGCGGCAGTATGCCGCCCTGCTGGAAGTAGATAAGGTCCATTTGACCTTTGACGACGACGCTCTCAGCGAGATTGCCCGCATCGCCATGCTCAGCAATGAGGCCGGCGAAGATATCGGCGCCCGGCGGCTGCACGCGGTGTTTGAGGAACTGCTGGAGGATGTCAGCTTTAACGCCGGCGGCGACAGCATGCCGGACGTGTACCTCACCATCACCGCCGATTACGTGAAGGAGCATTTGAAGGCCGCCAAGGAACTGGATATGCGGCGCTACATTCTGTGATCCCATCAGCAAAAAAGGAGGTCTCCCCTATGCCGCTGACCGTTGCCATTGACGGGCCCGTGGGCGCGGGCAAATCCACCATTTCAGATCAGGTGGCTCGGCGTTTGGGCATCCTGCATCTGGACACCGGCGCTATGTACCGGGCCGTGGGGCTGTACTGCATAGAAAACAATGTGGACATTCAGGACGCGGACGCCGTTTCCGCCCTCTGCACAGCGCAGAAAGCGAAGGTGGACGTGCGGTATCAGGACAGCGCGCAGCGCACCCTGCTGAACGGACGGGACGTGACGCCCCTGATCCGCAGCCAGGAGGTTGGCCAAGCGGCTTCTGCGGTATCCAGGTATCCGCTGGTACGGAAAATGCTGGTTCAGCGTCAGCAGGAAATGGCGCAAAGCCAGCCCATGCTGCTGGATGGCCGGGACATCGGGACGGTGGTGCTGCCCCATGCGACGGTGAAAATTTACCTCACCGCTTCGGCAGAGGCGCGGGCGCGCCGCCGCATGCTGCAGCTGCGGGATAAGGGCGACCAAACCCCCTTTGAGCAGGTTTTGGAGGAGGTTAACGCCCGGGACTGGCAGGATACGCATCGGGAAGCCGATCCGCTGCGTCAGGCAGAGGATGCTGTTTTGGTGGACTCCTCCGAACTCTCCTTTGAAGAAACAGTCCAGGCCATCCTGAGCATTGTGGAGGCAAAGCAATGAACGCAGAAATCCCGGCGGCAGCGCCCAAAAAAGAGCGCACCTTTGTGTATTCTCTGGCCCGCGCCCTGTCCTTCCTGGGCGGTCACACGATTTTTCCGGTGCGCTACCATCACACGGAAAATTTCGATCTGAAAGCGCCCTATATCCTCATTGCCAATCATCAAAGCTGGCTGGATCCGCTGATCGTAGCCAAGCCCTGCAAGCAATATGAAATCCGCTTTGTGGGCAAAAAGGAATTGAATAAAAACAAATTGATCGCCAAGGTGCTTTCCAAGCTGCACATGATCACCGTGGATCGCCACAATACCGACCTGAACGCCATGCGCCAGTGCACCAAGGTGCTGCGGGAGGGGCATGTGCTGGGCATCTTCCCTGAAGGCACCCGGCATCAAAAGGACCTGATGGCGGAGGTGGAAACCGGCACAGCCCTGCTGGCCCTCCGGGCCAAAGTGCCCCTGCTGCCGGTATACGTGCAGCACAAGCCCCGGTTCCTGCGCATGAATCACGTGTACATCGGCGAGCCGATGGATATATCCGATCTCTGCGCCCAGGGATTTGACGCCCAGGTGGCCGAGCAATTGACCCATCGTATCCGCAATACCTTCCTGCAAATGCGCGAGGACAGCAGGAAAAAATGAATGGAGGCCCTATGCCGAAAGTCAGACCCGCCATGGAAAAGGACATCCCCGCCATCATGGATCTGCTCATGCAGGTGGATATGGTGCATCATCAGGCACGCCCTGATCTGTTCAAGGGCTTTGCCACCAAGTATACGCCGGACGAATTGCGCACGATCCTGTCGGACGCGCTGCGGCCCGTCTTTGTCTGCGTGGATGAAGAGGATCAGGTGCTGGGCCACGCCTTCTGCATCTTCCGCCAATGGACGGATCATCCCGTGCTGACCGACGTAGAATCCCTGTACATTGATGACCTTTGCGTCCACGAGGCCTATCGCGGGCAGCATATCGGCTCCCTGCTATTCAGCCACATCCGTTCATTCGCCCGGCAATCCGGCTGCTATAACATCACCCTCAACGTATGGGCGCAGAACGAAAACGCGCTGGCATTCTATCGGCAGATGGGGCTGATCCCCCAGAAAATCGTGATGGAAACGATCCTGTAGCCTTCCGTGACCGGCTTGTTATGCTTCGTTTGATGCGCAGGCCATTGACGGCGACGACGGTCTCATTGTACGGCTTCGGAATAAGGAATCGGCCACAGAGAGAATGAGGTGCCATCTTCGCGGGCAAAGGAATACACCACATAAATGTCGTCCGATGCCTGAATGGGCCGCAGCGCCATACGCACGTTTTCGCCGTTCAGAAGCACTGAGGGCGCGTTGATGAACCAGCTAAAATCGCTGACGAATTCCATATTGCTCCAATGAGGAAGAGCGTCCCCTTCCTGATACGGATAATATACCTCTTTGGTCAGCACAGTAATGGAGAACATGCAAGGTAAATCCTGAGGAATATCCTCTTCGGTTTTCACATCCGTAATGACGGCTGTGCCGGATTGTACATCCAGATCGTACATAAATTTATTGATCACCGTTTGATCCGTGTTGATGTCATCATACGTGATGTACGCATTGCCCCACAAAGTGCCGGTAAAATGGCCATCCTTGAAATTTGAATTTGATTCACACCAAAAAATACCCGGATCAATTTGCAGGCATGCCAGCAAACCGTGGTAAACGGAAGTAAACACCCCGGTTTGCTCTTTTTTCATTCCCTGATAATGAAGCATTTGCATCGTACCGCTTTCAGTTTTGCGCGCGATGCAGAAAGTGGCGCTCTTGATATCCTGTGTTTCCTCCGCAGTCAGCGGCGCGGTCAGGGTAACGATGCAGTCGCTGAGGCTGGGCGGCAGCTGGATTTCATTCTCATACAGAGTGGTGGGGGTTTCCGGCTCGACCTGGATTTCACGCAGGTCCGGTTCGGAAAAAACGGGCGGTTCCGCAACGACAGCGGACAGCCGATCGCCAGGGATATAATCACCGGCGCTGAGGCTCTCCGGCAGCAGAATGGTGGATACGGGTTCGTTTTCCTGCTCCTCACAGGAAAAGCGCAGCTGAATCCGGCGCATATCTTCCGGCGCCGGCATTTCCTGGCCTTTTCCCAGAACCAGCATGCAGAAGCCCTCCGCGCGCGGCGCCAGCAGATAGAAATTGTCTGATAAATAATTCGAAGAGATGGCAACGTCGTTGAGCGACGCTTCACCGGGCAGCAGCACCGTAAGCGGCGCATCCGTTTTGTTCTCCACCCGGAGGGACACAACGATGGCGTCGTGGCCGATCAGCACGCTGGTCACATCCACCTGGTACCGATCACAGTCCGTCAGGGGAACGGCGGTGATATGATCGGGCGACAGGGAACGGAAGGAGAAAAGCAGGCTGCTCAGCTGCGGGTGCCCCAACTGGCCGGGCTCCTGAAGCTGGATTTGGAGGGGTTCGCCCGCTTCCCGGCTTGAATTGCCATATCCGGGAAGCAGCGTGATCGTTCGGATGGGATTTTGACCGCTGCGTTGAACCAGTTCGTCCTCAACGATGATTTCTTCCAGTATATCATCAGGATTCACCATCACTTCAGTGGTGCTGAGCACGGACTGTATGTTTCTCAGGCCGATCCGTTGCAGGCGGGAGCTGCCGGAAGGAAGATCGTCAAACGATTCAACATTCAGTTCCAATCGGTCGTTGATCAGCGCCGCTCCTTTGAAATTCACGGTTTGATCGCTATTGTTTTCTATCAGAGACATCACATTCAAGTCGCCATTCCATACCGGACTGTATTCTACGCTGAGCACTGTGATTTTTACCCCGTCGGCCTCACCGCTGCCGATGGAATGAACAGCGGGAGCGATGCCGGCCAGGGAACCGTCGGAGAGGGAAAAGGAACAAGTGGTGTGGGTGGTTGGAATGCTCGGATTGTACTCACGCGGGGAGGCCGTGACAGTAAAGGAAAGCGATTCCGCATTCTCCAGCCCGGTGAGGTCAAGAGCGTTAAGAAGGATGTCATAATCCTCCGATGCGCCGGGAGCTATGTCCTGCGATTTTAAGGTGTAGATCTGCCGGTGACCGTTCAGGATACAATCATGAATTCGATAGGAGCGTTCCAGATCGGTCTGATTCGTGATGGTGCAGCGAAGGCGCAAACCGGATTCCAGATCGGAGATGGACCGGTGCAGCGTGGCGGTCAATGCGAAGGTATCCGCTTCCACGCGATCCGGTGACATAGGAATATCTTCCAGATTCAGATTGGTGAGGGGAATCAAGTCACTGGTATAGCTGTTCTGACGGACGTCTGTCACCTGAAAAACAGCATAAAGCTGGCCGCTGCTGAGCAATTTGTCCAGATACACGAACCGCCACTGATTCGGCAGGGCAAAGGATGTGCCGGAAATTTCGTTCTGCCCAATCTCCCAATTGGTATATGCGGGCTGAGCTTCCCGCGGCGCCAGGCCCGGATAAGCGCGAAACGTATTCGGGATGTAGAGCATACTGTACAATTCCTCATGCAATGCGATGCGGCTGGAATAAGCGCCGATGGCTTCATCCATTACGCGGATGCGGCTGGACACTGTTCCATCAACATTCGACTCCCTTTCGACGCTGTAAGATACGTACAGCGCGTCGATCAGCGAATCCCCCGCTTGAGTGTACAGGGTCATAACATAATTGTACTCGCTGTCCTCCTTGATATGATAATTGACAGGCCCGATATAGTCGCCGTTTTCCTTTTGAATATACAGGGTCTTTCCGGTGAAGGAAGCGGTGACCAGCCCGTTTTCATTGATCTGCGCAGGGAAAGAGCCGATCAAAGCATAGTTTTGCTGTTGAGTGGAGTTGAAGTGTCCCGGCATGAGGATCATCATCTGGCCTGACACGTATTGGCCCGCCTGTTCCGGCGTCAGCTGCATGGCCAGGTGGTTCCCCCTTTCGTCCGCTGCCACCTCTTCGCCGTGCATGCCGCTCCAGTCCACCGTCTCCTCCCCCAGCAGCATCGCCCCGAAGTCTTCCATG
>JAFXVJ010000014.1 GCA_017524615.1 Clostridia bacterium
CAGATTGGCAAGGATGAAAAAAGAGCAAAGGGACGACGGGGTATTCTCTTTAGCCCGAAAGAGAAGCAGAAAGGGCGTTATAACGGCGGTGATCATCGTATAGCTTCTGGCCCGGCCGCTGAAAGCGGCCAACCCGGATGCAAAGCATCCGGGGAAAGCCGGGGGATCATCCCCAGGGAAAAGCTCGCTTTTTTCTGAGGATGATCCCGGCTTTCATTGGGCCAGAAGCCCCAAACGTTCGCAACCCCAGCGTAACACGCGACGATTCCTTGGTTCTATCGATCAAGCAGCTTCGCGAGGAGTGGGTCCAGGGGATCATCCCCTGGCGCGGGGTTCAGGGGCCGCGCAGGCCCCTGACTCGTCCTCCTGTTCTTATCTCTCTCTTTGCGAATTGTGTTTTAGAACGCGAATCGTATGAAAAGTGAAGCCGGGGCCTGTTCCGCCCATGGCCCTGAAGCGGGAGCCGGGCCCCTGCGCTGTCCCCGCCCTTTCACAGCGTTCCTTCCGCGTGGCGGGCGGCGTGGCAGCAGATGTTCACAGCCACCGGCATGCCGGCGATGTGGGTGGGGGCGGAAGCGATGTGCACGGCCAGGGCGGTGGTTTTGCCGCCCACGCCCGCGGGACCAATGCCCAGGCGGTTGATGGCGGCCAGGGCGTCCGATTCGATTTTCGCGTACCGGGGATCGGGGTGGTGGGTGCCTAAGGGACGGGCCGTCATGCGCTTGGCCATCAGGGCGGCGGTTTCAAAGGTGCCGCCCACGCCCACGCCGATGATCATGGGCGGGCAGGGATTGGGCCCCGCCCGGCGCGCCGTTTCAATGATGAAATCACGCACGCCCGCTTCTCCCTCGGCGGGGGTGCACATTTTGACGGCGCTCATGTTTTCGCTGCCGAACCCCTTGGCCACCGCCAGGATGCGCACCCGATCGCCCGGCACGATGCGAAGATGCAGCACGGCCGGGGTATTGTCGCCGGTGTTTTTCCGGTCAAATACCGGATCATCCACCACCGATTTGCGCAGATACCCATCGGCATAGGCCCGGCGAACCCCGTCCTGCACGGCGGCCTCAAAATCGCCTCCGGTGAAGTGCACCTCCTGGCCTACGTCCATGAACAGCACCGCCATGCCGGTGTCCTGGCAGATGGCCATTTGTTCTTCCCGGGCGATCTGATAATTCTGGCACAGCTGGCACAGCACCGATTTTCCGGTGGGGGAGGGCTCGGCCTCCATGGCGTGGGTCACGGCGGATTCGATATCCGGCCCGATTTCATAATTGGCGGTCAAAAACAGCCGGCGCACCAGATCGGATACCGCCTGAACGGAAATGTCTCGCATGATGATGTCCTTTCATTGGTTCTTTTATGGCACGATGACGGGCGCGCGGCGGCAGGTGTCTCCCCGGGGCAGGCCCGCGCCGAGCCGCCACAGGTCGTCCGCCCGGATGTCCAGCGCAGCCTGCGGCTCCCTGGCGGGACGGGAATAGAGAGGAAAGCCGCTTTGGGCCATTTGACGCAGCAGCGGCCGGGCGCTGTCCCGAAAACCCAGCAGCCGGGCGCAGGCGGGTGATTCGGGCAGGTCCCGGCGCGTGACGCCCATCAGTCCGTGACACAGGGCCCGGCTGATGCGGCCCCGGGTATAGCGTCGGGTTTTCACGGCGGAGATCAGCGCTTCACGGCTGACCTCGCTTTCCGCCGCTTTCAGGATGCGTTCCTCCAGACCCTCGGAAATGCCGGGCCACAGGGCCACTTGATCCCGGGATGCGGTCAGCAGCACATGGCGCAGTGCGGTATCCAGCCCATCCGGCGGGCAGATGCCGTCCATCACGGCCCGGCGCAGCACGGACAGCGCGTTTTCCGGCACGCCGGCAGCGACGCCCGCCCAATCTCCCCGCAGGATGGCTCCCCGCAGAGCGGAAGCAGAGGGATACGCGGCCAATTCAGCGTCGCGGTACGCGCCCTCCCGCAAAACGGGAACGGGGATCATATCGCTGTTCAGGCGGCGCAGCGCCCGCAAATAGCTCAAGCCCAAGGCGGTATTCGGCGCGTCCAGAGTACCCCGCGGCAGAGACAAACGCCGCTCCACGGCCCGGCCCTGCGCCGCGGCATAGGACAGACCCCGGCACAGGCCGGCCTGCAAGGCGGCGGTCAGGGAATCGTCCGGCGCGTCCAGGAGTGCCGCTGCCTGGCGCAGCATGGCAAGATCCGCCGTTTCACAGCCGAAGGACAGATGCGTGACGCAGCCCAGCCTGTGCAGGATGGATACCCCGCCCAGGGCAAAATACTCCGCTTCCCGCACCGAAAAGGCGTAGGGCAATTGCACCACCGCGTCCGCCCCGCACCGCAAGGCCATTTCCGCACGGGCGTGGGGCGGCAGCAGGGCGGGCAGGCCCCGCTGGGTGAAGCTGCCGCTCATGACGCACAGCACATAATCGGCCTGCGCCGCTTTCCGGGCCAGCTGAAGATGCCTCTCATGCCCCCGGTGGAAGGGATCATACTCCGCGATCACCCCGCATACCCGCATGCCCACGCCTCCTTCCTGCGTCCTTCGTTCATTATAATTCGGCAGCGCTGATCCTGCAAGGCTTGATTCCAGGAAATCTTGTAACAGTCCGGCACGGAACAGGGCGAACAGTCACGATTTCATTTTCAATTTTGGTTGACAATCGGCAGAAAAGGGCATATACTGGTTTCATCAAAATACATGGGAGGTGACAGTCAATGGGCGACGGCGAGAGATGCCAAGTGAGCGAAGGCGTGCCGCGATCGTGGTTCACGCGCTCATTGGCGCGTCGCTGCTGATTCGGTTCGCTCCCCCTCTTGCATCGCTGAACGTCGTATAAGGGAAAGCCTGAAAACAGGCCCATCCCACTGGAGAGCCATCACTTGCGCAAAGAAGAGGGCTTTTTTGCGTGTGGGCCTTTTCTGAATGAAAGGAATGAACGGGCCGCGGATGGGCTTTCCGATGCATTACGGGTTCAAAAGAAAAAGAGTTTCGGGAGGTGGATCCCATGGAATGGGAAGCCATTCAGGAAAGACTGAATAGCCTGCTGGAAAAAGGCCGTCACGGGGAACTGCGCGGGGCGATGATGATGCTCAACGAGGTGGATATCGCCCAGTACATGGAAACCCTGGACAAGGAGAAGCTGCTGCTGGTGTTCCGCATTCTGCCCAAGGATATTTCGGCTGACGTGTTCAGCTATATGTCCGCCGAGCAGAAGCAGACCCTGATCGAATCCATCGGGGACAACGAAATCCGCGCCCTGATCGACGATATGTTCCTGGACGACGCGGTGGACTTCCTGGAGGAATTGCCAGCCAGCGTGGTAAAGCGCGTTTTGCAGAACGCCGATCCTGAGAAACGCAACCTGATCAATCAGTTCCTGCGCTATCCGGAAAACAGCGCCGGATCCCTGATGACCATTGAGTATTTGGAGTTTCAGGGCAGGGATACCGTGCGCCAGGCCATGGATCTGATCCGCAAGGAAGGCCTGGACAAGGAAACCATCTATACCCTCTACATCATCGACGCCACTCACCACTTGATCGGCACCCTGGCCCTGCGCAAAATGATCCTGGCCAGCGAGGATACCGTGCTGGCCGATATCATGGACCGGAATGTGGTGCTCGTCCATACCCTGGACGACCAGGAGCAGGTGGCGGAGCTGGTGCGCCGCTACGACCTGATGGCCATCCCTGTGGTGGATAAGGAAGACCGGCTGGTGGGCATCATCACGGCGGATGATATCATGGACGTCATCGAAGAAGAAACCACAGAGGACTTCGAAAAGATGGCCGCTCTGACGCCTTCCGATGATGAATACCTGAAAACATCCCCCTTCAAGCTGGCCCTGAACCGTATCCCCTGGCTGCTGCTGATGGCGGTGATCGCCATTTTCACGGGGCTGATCATTACCAATTATGAAACGCTGCTGCAGGACGCGCCGGGGAAATTCGGCATCATTCTGACGGCCTGCATCCCCATGCTGATGGATACCGGCGGCAACTGCGGCGCGCAGTCCTCCACGCTGATCATCCGCGGCCTGAGCCTGGGGCAAATCACCCTGAAGGACTTTTTCAAGGCGCTGTGGAAGGAATTCCGGGTGGCCATCATCGTGGGCGCGGTGCTGTTTGTGTTCACGCTGCTTCGGGTGCGGTATCTGAACGAGGGCGCGGATTGGTCCGTGGCGTTTGTGGTGGCGGCGGCATTGTGGTGCACCATCATCCTGGCCAAGGCCCTGGGCTGCGCCATGCCCATGCTGGCCAAGAAGCTGGGCCTGGACCCGGCCCTGATGGCCAGCCCCATGATCACCACCATCGTGGATATGAGCTCCCTGTTTATTTATTTCACCATTGCCAGCGCTGTGATTTCCAGGGTGCCTGCCGCATGATGAAAGAAGTGTTGAACGCCTATCTGCCTCGCCTGGCGGCTCTGCCGGGCGAGGTATGCTTTTTCGGCAAGGATCTCACAACCGGGGAGCAATGCGCCTTCCAGGCGGATATCCCGGTGGCGGCGGCCAGCGTGATCAAGATTCCCATTCTGATCGAGGCATTCCGCCAGGCCCGGGACGGCCTGGCGCGGATGGACGAGGAATTTTCCATCCGCCCGGAGCAGAAAATGCCCTCCTGCGGCGCGCTGACGTACCTGCACGACGGCCTCCGGGTGACGCTTCGGGATCTGTGTGTGCTGATGATCATCCTCAGCGACAATTCCGCCACCAACATTCTCATCGACCGCCTGGGGATCGACAGCGTGAATTCCTGCATGCGGATGCTGGGCCAGCGCGCCTCCGCGCTCAACCGGAAGCTGTTTGACCAGGAGGCCCAGTCCCGGGGTGTGCAGAATTATATCACTGCCCGGGAAATGGGACTGGTGCTGGAAAAAATGTGGCGGGGGCAGTGCGTGGGTGAAACGGAGGACGCGGAAATGCTGTCCATCCTGGCAGACCAGCGCCTCAACGGCAAAATGCCCTTCTTTCTCCACGGGGAGGGCGTGGAAATCGCTCACAAAACCGGAGAGGATGACGGCATCACTCATGACGTGGGCATTGTGTATGCCAAGCATCCGCTGGTGCTGTGCTTCACCTCGGAGCACACGGACGTGCCCGCCTTTGAGCGCCTGATGCAGGATGCCGCCCGGGATTTTTACCGGGATTGCGGCCGCGCATGAAAGACCGGAAAGACCGTCCTTTCATTATGATACATCGATTTCCTGAAAACGGATATGGGAAGCGGCGTTCTGCTGCTCCCCGGCGGCGTACACGCCGCATGAGAATGACGATCGAAGGACGGCGGCCCTTCGATGCACTCTGAGGATGGTATCGTCTCCCTGACGGATAGACGGGCTTGCCCGCTATGGCCCTTCCTATCCCCACATGCCGGACATACGGACAATCAAACGGCTCTTCACAGATTGTGAGGGAAACGAAAACACTTTGGTGTCATCCCGAGCGCAGCGAAGCCGAGAGGCGAAGCGCAGTCGAGGGATCTGTGCGTGAATCCATCACATAGATCTTTCGACTCCGTTCCGCTTTTCGCTCCACTCCGCTCAAGATGACAGGAAAGGCCGTTTCTTTCTTCCTGACTTTCCGTGAAGAATCAATCAAACGGGGCCTGCTCTTTTGAATCAAAGAGCAGGCCCCGCGCTGTGTGAAATCAGGGCTCTTCCAGCTTGGCCTTCACCCGCAGGGACGCCGCATACACGGCGTTTTTCTTTTCTCCTTGGGCGGTCAGGGCGGCTGCGGCGTCCCGGAGGGAAGCGCCGTTCAGCATCAGGTCAAACAGCCGTGCCTCCAGGGACGCCTGCACCGCGGGCTTTTCATCGGGCAGGGTCACGCCCCGCAGGTCGGCCACCACGCAGTATTCGCCCTTTTCGCTTTTTTCGTTGGCCTCCAGGGCGTTCAGGATTTCTTCCGGCGTGCCCCGCAGGGTCAATTCGTGCAGTTTGGTCAAATCGCAGCTGACGGATAATAGCGCCCCCGGCAGCGCCTCCCCGATGGCGGCCACCAGGGCTTTGATGCGGTGGGGAGATTCATGGAATACCGCGCCTTCGGATTTCCGGCCGATGTCCTTCAGCTTATCCCGCAATTCGCCGGCCTGGCGGGGCAGAAAGCCATAAAAAGCAAAGGAAGAAAAATCAAATCCGCTGACGCTTACCGCCGCCGCGAAGGCGCTGGGGCCTGGCACGGCCAGCACCGTTACCCCGGCCGCGATGGCCGCCTTTACGATTTCGGTGCCGGGATCGGAGATGGCCGGGGTGCCCGCGTCGGTCACCACCGCCACGTCGATGTTTTCCGCCAGCATCTTTTCCACAATCTCCGGTCCCCGGCTGCGTTCGTTGTGCTGATGGCAGGAAATCAGCGGCGTGCCGATGCCAAAATGCATGGTCAGCTTCCGGGTCACCCGGGTATCCTCCGCGGCGATGAGGGCCACGTTTTTGAGCGTCTCAATGGCCCGGGGGCTGAAATCAGACAGGTTGCCAATGGGCGTGGCCACGATGTACAGGGTGCTCATGGGCTTTCCTCCTCTTTTTCAAACACCCGCAGCGTAGCACTGTGAGCCCGGGGGTTCTCTTCCAATTCATCCTTGCCGGCCCGGATGGCCCCGCCGACGGTCCGCCCTTTGGGTTTTCTGCCGCAGACACAGATGGGGGCCTTGGGCGGGCAGACGCAGGGATTCTGCATTTTCCGGAACGCCAGCTTCACGATCCGGTCCTCGATGGAATGGAAGGTGAGCACGCACAGCCGTCCGCCGGGCACAAGCAGATCCACCCAATCGTTCAACGCCTGCTCCAGCGGCGCCAATTCATCGTTGACCACGATGCGCACCGCCTGGAAGGTGCGCCGGGCGGGGTGGCCCTCATCCTTGCGGCGCACTGCCTTGGGAATGGCGGCATCCACCACGGCCACCAAGTCCCCGGTGGTGCGCAGGGGCGCCTGCGCGCGCTTTTCCATCAGCATCTGCGCGATGCGCGCGGCCCATTTTTCATCGCCCCAGTCCCACAGCGCCTGGCGGAAATCCGCTTCGGATACGCTGTTCAGCCATTCCGCCGCCGTCATACCGCGGCTGGGATCCATGCGCATGTCCAGCGGCGCGTCGTCATGATAGGAAAATCCCCGCTCCGGCGTGTCCAATTGATGGGAGGATACCCCCAGATCCAGCAGGCCGCCGTTGAGGCGCACGCCGGGAAGCAGCGTTTTTACATCGTGGAAATTGCCGTGCACCGCCCGAAAGCCGGGATACCCGCTCAGCCGCGCCGAGGCCGCCCGGATGGCCGCCTCGTCCCGGTCGATGCCGTACAGCGTGCCGTTTTCTCCGATCGCCTGCAAGATGGCTTCGCTGTGGCCGCCGCCGCCCAGGGTCCCATCGGCAAACGCCTGCCCCGGCCGGGGATCCAGACAGGCGAGCACTTCCCGCAGCATGACGGGCACATGATGAAATGCCATAGGTTTTCTCCTTGCCGGGCGGAGATGCGGCTCCGCCCTGTTGATGGGGCTGCTGCCCCGGATGCTATTATAGCACACTTGGGCGGCAAATGGGAAGCGCAGCGCCATTGCGTTTTTGCGGAGGGGAGACGCCGGGGGCGGCGCGGATTTTTCTCTCGCAGCATCTTGACAAAGTAAAATAAATTATATAATATAGTATTAGATACCAGATAAGAAAGTATTTATTATTCTGTAAGGCGGTGAAAGCATGGAGGAAGCGCGGAGAAAGCTGAAGATCCGGATCCCGGCGTACACGCTGGGGGAGGAATTATTCAATGCCGTATCCCACGGCATCGGCGCGGGGCTGAGCATCGCGGCACTGGTGTGCATGGCAATCAAGGCGGGAAGCGCGCTGGCCAAGGCGACGTCGGCGGTTTTCGGGGCCGCCATGGTGCTGCTGTACACCGTTTCCTGCGTGTATCATGGCCTGTCCCGGAATCTGGAGGGCAAAAAGGTGCTGCGGGTGATTGACCACTGCAATGTGTATTTGCTGGTGATGGGCACCTATGTGCCGGTGGCGCTGCTGGGCGTGGGCGGCGCGCTGGGGTGGGTGCTGCTGGGGGTGGTGATCGCCTTCGGCGCCACGGGCATTTCCCTGACTGCCGTGAAGGTGGATGGCTTCCGGGTGTTTTCGGTTGTTTGCCATTTGGTGTGCGGTTGGTCCATCCTGCTCGGCCTGGGACCGCTCAGGGATGCCATGGGCAGCGGGGGCGTTTGGTGGTTGCTCTGGGGCGGCGTGATGTACACCGTGGGCTCCATCCTGTACGGTGTGGGCACCCGGAAAAAATACATGCATTGCGTGTTCCATGTGTTCTGCCTGCTGGGCACGTTCTTCCATTTCTGGGCGGTGTATCGGTATTTATTGTCCTGAGCATCCGAAAACCTCTTCATAAGAAAAGCTCAGTCCCCGACTGAACAGTCTTAAGGAAATATGACGCCGGTGAAACAAACGCGGGTTCATCGGCGTCTTTGATTACGGAAGCCAACGGATTCTGGCCGGGCCATGAAAGAATTTACAATTCTCTCTCTTGACAAACATAGTAGACGACTGTATACTTCTCTCTGTAGACAATTGTCAACAATCCAAAAAAGGGGGAATTGCATTGGCTGAAAAATGCACGGAGGCGGAATGGAAGATCATGGAGGTGCTGTGGGACCACGCGCCGCGCACCATGAGCGAAATCACCAGGGCGCTGGAGCCCAGCACCGGCTGGACGCGGCACACGGTGATCACCCTGCTCAAGCGCATGCAGGACAAGGGCACAGTGGCGGTGGATGAAACGGGGGACGTGAAAAAATACACGCCGCTGATGACCCAGGAGGAAGCATCCACCCAGCAGACGAAAAAGCTACTGTCCCATGTGTTTTCGGGCAAAGCGTCGCTGCTGATCAACCATCTGGTGGATTCCGGCGAAATCACCCTGAAGGAAATGGACGAATTGATGGATATGATGCGCCGGGAAGGAAAGAAATAACCTGTACAAAGGAGGCGCCCGTATGCGTACCGCCACGATATACAATTTTTTGATCGAAGCGAATATCATCGCGGGCCTGGCGATCCTGCTGATGATCCCGATTCGGAAATTTTTCAGAAAGCAATTGGGCAATCGTGCGCTGTGCTTCGCGTGGCTGCTGGTGGCCATCCGGCTGCTGTGCCCGCTGGCGCTGCCCAACCCCCTGATGAACGAAATCGTCACGCCCTTCAACTACGATCAGGAGGCCATCCGGCCCATTGCCGGCCAGGTGCGGGTGCGGGTGCAGGACGCGCTGAACGAAGCGGCCCAGAGCACCGCCAATTCCGCGAAGGAAAAGGGCATGACCTTTGCCGAGGCCATCCGCACCGAGGATTACAGGCGATTGCAGGGCATGGCCGATTCCATTTATAACGGCAGCGCGGCCAAAACGGTGATGGCCCTGTATCTGTGCGGCATGGGCGCGGTGACCCTGTGGATGGCGGTCACCAACATCCGATTCCGCATGAAGCTGAAGAAAAACCGCTTTGAGCCCCTCAGCGGAGAAACGCTGGAGAGGTATCGCGCCCTGTGCGCCCGCTATGGGGTGAAGCCGGTGCCGGTATACTGGACCGACCCCCTGTCCGGCGCCTGCCTGGTGGGCGTGATGAAGCCCTTTATCGCCCTGCCCCTGGCAGCGGGGGAGGAGCAGGCGCTGCAGATGCTGCGCCATGAGATTTGCCACATCAAAGCCAAGGATCAGCTGTGGACGCTGCTGACGCTGTTGTGCTGCGTGATCCACTGGTTCAATCCCCTGGTGTGGATGGCCGCGGCCATGAGCCGCATGGAACGGGAGCTCAGGTGCGACGACCTGGTGACCCGGGACATGGACGACGAGGAAAAGCGCCTGTACGCCGGCACCCTGATCCAGGCGGTGACCAGGCGCACCATGCCCGGCATGCCGGTGCTGGCCACCGGCATGAGCATGACGGGCCGCAAGCTGAAAACCCGGGTGGGCAGCATCCTGGCCGGAGACAGGCGAAGGAAGGCGCTGGCGGTGCTGTTCGCGCTGGCGGCTACAGCCCTGCTGGTGCTGGCCTTCGGCACCGCCGCCACCCGCCCCGCTGCCCTGGCGGACAACGGGCAGGAAACGCAGACGGAGGATGTCCGGGGCGCAATGGACGAAGCATATTTGGCCGGGGTGCCCGCGGCGCAGGAGGGGGAATATGGCCCCGATCATTTGATGACGAACGAGGAGCAGGCCGTTGCCTATGCCAAAATGCTCTGGACCGGCCCACTGCTGCAAGGGGATCTGACCGGCGCCACGTGCAGCGTTTTCCGCCTGAACACCGAAGAGGACGGCGCGTATGACGCCTATGTGAAGCTGCCGGACGGCCGCACCATCGGCGTGACGGGACGGACCGCTCCCGATTCCTATGGCGTGCAGTTCTGGCTGAAAAACGGCAATGTACTGGGCGCTTCCTTCCACAGCGACGGAAGCGTGGAATACCTGTTCAACGGCGACATGGACCATTACGCAGGAGAAGACGCAAAGGTGCAGGGCACGCCGGAAGAGCGGGAGGAATTGAAGCGGCAGATCCTGGAGATTGCCGAGCGCCTGGAGCCCGGGATCACCGAAAAAATCACTCGGGTGGACGACCTGGGCGATGAAATGCTTCGGGATATACGGTTTGCCTGCTTCTCCCTGGAGGTGCCGGGGGAGGACAGCCGCTCCGTCTGCGTCACCCTGCCCGACCTGATCGTGGTGGAATACGGCACCGGCAACGGCTGAGCAACGAGAGAGAAAGAGAGGGAAGGAACATGAAAAAGCAATGGATCTGCCTGCTGCTGGCGGCGGCGCTGCTGTGCGGCCTGGCGGGCGGCGTCTGGGCGGAGGCGGCGGAGGAAACCGCCGCCCCGGCGACAGCCGAGATCGGGCGCCTTAAGATCCCGGAATGGACGGACGACCTGTGGCCCGCGCTCCGGCCCATTGCCAATGAACAGGAGGCCGTCGCCTATGTGCGGGAAATCCTGTCGTCCCCGCTGTTTGAGGCGGACCTGACAAACGCGGAATTTACCACGGAATGGATCGACTTTGAGGAAGCGTCCGAGCATTATGTGCAGCACCGCTCCGGCATCAGGGTGCAGGGCACGCTGGCCGACGGGCGGACCCTGAGCGTGAGCATGTATGCCGATCACGGCGGGGTGCGGGTGCTGTTCGGGCCCGATGAGAAGGAATGGAGCGACGCATGGTCCTTTGCGCCCTTCGATCCCGAGGACCCCTGGCGGCAGGAGATGTGGCAGTTCGCCCTGCAGCTGCTGGAGGCCATGGAGCCCGGCGTCACCGGGCAGTTCCAGAGCATGCGGGACAGCGGTGACGTGTTGGTCGACGGCGTCCGGTTCGTGCAGCTGCAATTCATCATCAACGATGATTATTCCAAGGTGTTCCGCCTGCAGGTGTACCCGGAGATCCGGCTGATGGAAGCGTATACCGGCGTGGGCTGACAGACGGGGGGAAAATGCTGCAATGAAGCAAGCGGGCATTTTGCTCCTGGCGCTGCTCATGTGCCTGGCAGCGGCCGGGGCGGAGACAGCGCCGGAGGGCATGACCTATCTGCTGGAGGCGGAGGACGGCCGCTATGTGGCGCTGACGCTGCCGCCGGGCTTTGGCCCCTTCCGCCCCGATACGGAAACGACCGACATCCCCTTTACCTACGCGGCGGATCAGCCGCAGACGGGCTGCCGGGTCCAGGTGCAGCTGAGCCTGGAAACACAAAAGGATCAGCAGATCGCGCTGCGCAAGGTTCGCGACCCCGCCAATGGTATCCGGGTATGGGAGGATATGACCATCGGGGACCATGTGTTCCTGGTATACACCGGCAGAGCATGGACGAATGAATGGCATTTCCTGCGGCGGACGAAGGACGGCTATGACGCCCGGTTTTGCTATACCATGCCCGAAGAGCAGGAGGAAATGCCCCGGGAGGCCCTGGACATCCTGGCCACATTGCGGATCATTCCCGCGGAGGCAATAGAAAACGCGGCGGAATAACGCTCCGCCGCGGGTAATCATCCCCTATTTCATTCATGCAGCTGCGGGAAATCAAGTGTGCAAAGGAAGCATATTCCGCAGCCGGCTTTCTCGGAAGGGGTCCCCAGAAAAGATTTCTCATTGCAGCGCTTCCTGGAACGCCTCGAAAAATTCGGGGCAGGCCCAGGTGCCGCAGGCGATGAGCCGCTCGCCGTTTACCGCCATTTGGAGGGTGATGCCGTTGTTCAGCTGGATCAGCAGGGATTGATTGGTTTCGCTGCCGCCGGCGCGCAGATACTGGGCGTTCGCCGTCAGGATATCCACCAGGCGCTGCGCCGTGGCGGCGTCGTTGACGGTGCCCACGCCGGACAATTCCAGCGCCACCACCGCGCGGGCCTTCAGGGTATCGGCCAGGGCTTCCCGGCCCACCAGCGCCCGATCGCCGAAAGACACCCGCTGGAATACCCGCATCTGCCCGTTCACCTGCGCGGCGGCCAAGGCCCCGTCCATGCCGCTGACGGCGTACACGTCCTGCCCGGCCTCCACGATGTTGGATACGATGCCGCTGCCGTCCGCCAGCGCGGGCTCGCTGGTAAAGCGGTCCACTGCGCCCAGGCGCGCGCCCAGCATGCCGGCTGGGATGCTGGTGGGGTTGGTGAGCAGGCGGTAATACCGGCCGTTCACCGCGACCAGGGGGAAGTTGGCCCCGTTGGCCTTTTCCCAGATGCTGCGCCAGGAGGGGTTGGAGGAGGAACGGATGGAGATGCTGCCCTGCGGCACATCCAGCGCCAGTTTTTCCCCGGCCACCACGGCCCCGGCGGGCATGGACTGAATCAGCGGCGCGTCGGTCAATTGCGGTTCGCCGGGCTGCTGCGCGCCGATCCACCGGGGCAGGCCCCAGCTGATCGCGCCGATGAGCACCACCAGGGCGCACATCACCGGCGCCCACCGGCGCCAAGCAAACGTCCGGGCCGCTTGCCTGCCCTCCGCCGCCCGCAAAATCTTTCTTTTCAGCGCTTCATCCGCCTGAAGACCGGTGGATTCGGCAATTTGCGGCAGGGATTGCAGCCTTTCTTCCACGTTCTTCACTGCGCGTCACTCTCCTTCAGCAGTTCCTCTAATTTCTTTCTTCCCCGGGACAGGCGGCTGGACACCGTGCCCTCCGGCACCTTCAAAATTTGCGCCATTTCGGCAATCCCGTATCCCTGATAATAATGCAGCAGGATCACATCCCGGAAATCGGCAGGCAGCTTATGGATGGCGCTCAGCAATTCCTGCCTTTCCAGCCGCTCCTCCATACGGTCCGGAGCGGGGGTCAATTCCATGGCTGGGCTGCCCAGCACCACCCGCTTCACCCAGGCGGCGCGCCATAAATCCCGGCAGCGGTTCAGTGCCACCTTCAGCAGCCAGGCCTTTTCCCGGCCGGCCTCCAGATCGGGGCTGCTGGTCAGCAGCCGGACGAACACATCCTGCGTCACGTCCTCGGCCTGCTGCCGGTCTCCCAGATAAAAGTAGCTTACCCGCAGGACGTCGTTGGCATACTTTGCGTACAGCTCTTCAAACTGCCTTTCGTCCATGCGGCTCGCTCCTGTCCGCTCACTCATACAACGGCTGACCCTTCCCATTTCTTGCATGCTCAGCAAAAAATTCACGGAAAAATATTTCCGTTCCGCTGCCATTATACCCCAGATCCCTCCGCGCGGTCAAGGCGGGGGAAGGATTTTACAAATGTCCGGGGGGCCCGCGAAGGCTGTCGATCGGTTCCGCTTGAGAAAAACGCCGCGATATGGTACAATCAAGAAAAAGAAGCGGTGGGAGGCGGAACAATGAGGCGGCTTTGGGTGATCCTGGTTTTGATCGGGGCGGCGCTGATCCTGACGGGCTGCGGAGCGCCCCGCGAGGAGGAAGCGGTGGCCGCGGATACGCCGGCCCCTACCGCCGCGCCGTCCCGGGCCCAGGGGCCGATGGATCGGGCGGTGGACAGCGTGCTGTCGCCCTTTGAGCGGGAGGTCAGCCAGGTGACGCCGCAATTGGATGACGCCATGGCGGTCACCCTGCCCGGCGACATGCTGCGGCAGATGGCGGAGGACGCCTGGCAGTCCGGCGCGGCGGCGGTGGATGGACGGTATCATTTCACCTGGCGGCAGTCCGGGGAGCATACCTATGTGGCGGTCAACGAGGATACCCGGCCTGAGGATTGGAGCACCACCCCCGATCCCGACGTGGAAGCGCCCATGGGCGACGCGGAAATGGACGCGGCGGAGGTGTCCGGCGGCGGAATGTTCCATCGGCTGCGGGTGTATGACGCGGCGGAGGACCTGTCCTTCGGCACCGCGGAAATCACCGATACTTTGAACGGCGAACCGTCGGGCTATGAATTCTTTTCCTTTGCCCTCCGCGACGGCTGCCTGTATTATGTGGATGCCGTGCGGGATTTGACTGTGAACCTGGATACCCTCGAATTCCAGCAGAATTACGCCGTGACCGCGGGAACCCTGCGGATGGACGGATTGGATGTGATTTCCTTCACCCTGGCGGACCTGACGGAGCTGCCTGATCCCGCGACGATGGACTGGAACGCGCTGGTATCTTCGGTCACGCCCGTGAGCCGCATTACTGCCAGGAACGGTCAGGTGCAGACGGGGCTGTAACGGCCGCAGGATCCCGCGCAGAACAAGAGAAGAACGGCGCTGGATGTCCCCAGACGGGGGCTTTCCGCGCCGTTCTTTGTTTATGATCGTTTTTAGGGGTTTATGCCCTGACCGCCATGAACGCCAGGGAAGGCTGCTCGCTCAGGTCCTCCCGGGTGACCCGCAGAAGGGGCATGGGCCGGGCGTCCGGCTTGGCCATGAGGGAAAGAAACTCACGGGCGTCGGAAATGGGCCAATCGGCGTTTACCGACGTCTTGTAATGCATGGGAATGGTGATCCGGGGACGCACGGCCCGCACCAGATCCGCGGCTGTTTTCGCGTCGATGGTGAAGAAACCGCCCACAGGCACCATCAGGATGTCCACCCGGCCCAGCGCGTCGATTTGCGCCTGCGTCAGGGGCGCGCCCTGATCCCCCAGGTGAGCCAGGGTCAAGCCTTCCATTTCGATTTTCATGATCAGGTTTTTGCCGCGCTTGGCGCCGCCCGCGTCATCGTGCACGGAAGGGATGGCGGTGATTTTCACCTCCGGGGCCGGCAGCCAGATGCCCTCGCTGTCGATGATGGCGGGGGTGCCGGTGGCCTTGGCGGTGTAGCTGTGGTCGCCGTGGCCGTGGGTGACGGTGACGGCGTCCGCCCGATAGCTGCCCATGGGATAGCCTACATGGCTGTCATAGGGATCGGTCAGCAGGGTAAAGCCGGACGCGCCTTCCACATAGAATTCCGAATGTCCATGATACGTAATCAGCATGACGGATTCCCTTCCTTTCTTTCTGCCAAAGCCGTCAATATCCATGCTCCCGCCATTGCGGGCAGCGGCCGGCCGCGGCGCTGCAGCCGGGCGATTTCCGGAGCCAGGGCCCGGTACAGCCCGGAAAAATCCCCGGCATCCAAATACTTGAGCGTCATTCCCAGGAGCTGCCGGGGCTGATCCCGGATCGGCACCGGATCCCGCGCCAGACGACGGGCCAGCGCCCAAAGGGCCAGTTGATCCTCCGGCGGGGGCGGCTGTGGGCAGGGCACGGCCAGGGCGGCGTACTTTGCCTCGGTGCCGTCCAGACAGGCCAGCCCTTCCCGGATCTCCACCCGATATCCCGCCCGGCGCAGCCGATCGGTGACCGATTCACTTCCGGCCCACCGGGGATAATCGCTGATCAGCAGGCCGTTCCCCTGATCCCGGCGCAGGAACCCCCGGGGGATCAGGGCGCGGATTTCCCGCCGCCAGGCATCCAGCGCGCTCATGTTTTGCCCGACGGGCAGAACCGGACGCGCAATTCATGCATGGCGGCGAACTGGCCCTGCAAATCCAATTGATAGGTCAGGCTCACCTCGCCCGTGGCCTGGTCGTCCACTTTGTATTTCACCAGGGTGGGATACACGCCCATGGCCAGGTCGCCGTAGGGCGTGTGATAATTGCCCTCAAAGCGGCGGCCCTGATCAAAAACCATGCTGGTGGCATACGCGCCGCTGCGCTCCATGGTCACCACGCCGTGATCCAACGTCAGGGTCACATCGTTTGTTTCATTGTCGGGCTGCGTTTCGGTGTAATCCACGCGCCAGGAATCCCGCCGTCCCGCCAGGGTGCCGGTGGTGAGCAGGCGGACGGTATCGGCTGGCTCATCATCGTCATGGGTCCAGCCCATAATGGATACCAGCACCTGCTTTTTTTCCAATTGCTTTTTGCCCATAATCAATTCCTCCATCCCCAGTATACCAGAAGTTGGCATGCAGCGCAAGCCGCAACGCAATTTCGGTACATTGCCGAAAAAGCTGGCGCCTGCGGTTGTTTTCCCATGGGATCCGCGAGGGAAAGGCGGCCGCCGGTCCGTGCCGGGATCAGGGAACATAATTGACGGCGCAGACATTGCCAATCCCCGGACGAGATGGTATAATAGCGAGGAAAGCGCAGCTTTCCGGCGGGCCCCGAATGGGCGCATGCCGGGCGGCAGGGTATCATAACGAAGAAAGCGGAGCTTTCTGTCTCGGCGGGCCCCGAATGGGCGCACGCCGAGCGGCAGGGTATCATAACGAAGAAAGCGGAGCTTTCTGTCTCGGCGGGCCCCGAATGGGTGCA
>JAFXVJ010000015.1 GCA_017524615.1 Clostridia bacterium
ATAGCGCCCTTTCTGGTTCTCTTTCGGGCTCCGAAAGAGAACACCCCGTCGTCCCTTATACTATTCTCAAATAAAATCTGCAAGGAAGATAGACGAAGTTACAATGTCATCCCGACCGAAGCGGAGCGAGAGCGAAGCGGAGTGGAGGGATCTGGAAACTGGGCAATATGCTGCTGGAAGGAATCTGTTTCTCAAAGATCCCTCGACTTCGTTGCGCTCCCGCTCCACTCCGCTCGGGATGACAGGAGCGTTTAACTTTTTTCTTGCTATTTTAATTTGAGAATAGTATAAGATGACAGGAAAGGCCGTTTCTTTCTCCCTGGCTTTCCGGGAAGAATCAAAAATATGGCACGGGATTCCGCCCGGTCTGGCAGAATCCCGTGCCGTTTTCATTCGGAGAAAAGCGTTTTCATGAGAACGCTGCTGCGGCGGTCAGCGCGCTGCGGGCCTCCGCGGCTTATCCCAGGGTCACATCCAGGATCATCATCACCACAAAGCCCAGCGCAAAGGTGACGGTGCCCATATTGGAGTGCTTGCCCTCCGACATCTCGGGGATCAGTTCCTCCACCACCACATACATCATGGCCCCGGCGGCGAAAGACAGAAAATAGGGCATGACCGGCGTCACCAGCCCGGCGGCCAGGAGGGTTGCCAGGGCGGCGATGGGCTCCACCGCGCCGGACAGCACGCCCATCCAGAAGGTCTTTGCTTTCGGCATGCCCTCCGCCAGCAGCGGCATGGAGACGATGGCTCCTTCCGGGAAGTTCTGGATGGCGATGCCCAGGGCCAGCGCCAGGGCCCCGGCGGCGCTGATGCCGGTGTCTCCGGCGAGGAAGCCCGCGTACACCACTCCCACCGCCATGCCTTCCGGGATGTTATGCAGCGTGACTGCCAGGATCAGCTTGGTGGTGCGCTTGAGCCTGCTCTGCGGGCCCTCATGCTGTTTGTCCATGTGCATGTGCGGGGTCAGCATGTCCAGCGCCAGCAGGAAGCCCATGCCGATCAGGAATCCGATGGCCGCGGGCAGGAAAGCCAGCGAACCCATATCCGCGCTGCTGTCCAGGGCGGGCTGCAGCAGGCTCCAGAAGGAAGCCGCCACCATGACCCCCGCCGCAAAGCCGGTCAGCGCTTTCTGCACGACAATCGAAATCTGTTTTTTCAGAAAGAACACCATCGCCGCGCCCAGGCCGGTGCCCAGGAACGGGATCAGGATGCCTTCCGCAATCTGAATGTTCATCAGTGCCGCCTCACTTGACATCTGTCAGCAGGGATCCCGGCTGGTCCGGCTGGCAGGCTTTGATCGGTCATTCCTCCGTTTTCAGCGCCGCCACCATGTTGATGTGCCGGTTTTTGCGGGCCACCATCAGGCCCACGACCAGGGAAACGCCGAAGGTCAGGAAAACGCTGATGAACCAGGTGGCCGGGCCCAGCACCAGTTTCAATTCATACTCAGAGGCCAGGGCGGTCAGCAGATATTGCAAAACGCCCACGCCCATGGGCACGCCGATCAGGATGCCGATCACCGTCAGCCACAGGTTCTGGCTGATCAGCAGCCGCCCGATCTTTCCATCCTTGAAGCCCACCACCTTCAGGGTCGCCATTTCCCGGTAGCGTTCGGTGTAGCTCATCACGCCCAGGTTGTACAGCACCACGATGCCTAAGATCACCGCCGCCAGCACCAGCAGCCAGATCATTTTGTTCATCAGGTCCATGAAGGTGTCGAAGGAATCCATGATGGATTGCTTGCTTTGCCTGTTCAGGATGCGGCTGTCCTCAGGGATGTCCGCTTCGTCGGTGAACACGGAGGAAACGGTGTAGGAGATGCCGGTCTGATCGGCGAAAGCTGCGGTCATGAACACGCCCTCGGTCATGGAATCCAGCACGCCCGCCACGGGAACGACGTAGTGCTCGTCGCTGTCATAGGGGGAGAAGGACAGCGTATCCCCGGCTTTCAGATGATGATCCCGGGCGATCCGGCCGCAGATATATGCCCCCTCGTCCGTCAGGGGCACGATGCGCATGTCGGTGTCGGCAAAGCGCACCTTGTCCTGGGTGACGGAATAGATTTCCAGCGCGTAGCCTTTATCGCCGATCTGGATGGCGCGGGAGGCGGCCCAATCGCCGTTCAGCTTTTCCGCCATGGCTTTGCCTTCCTCCTGCGTCATATTGTCGCTGTCCAGGTTGACGCGCGTGGTATAGTTGATGGCCTTTTCATAGAACACGTCCAGGAAGGCGTTCATGGTGTCCTGCATGCCCAGGCCGCCCACCAGCAGCACCATGCAGCCCACAATGCCGAACAGCGTCATCAGGCTCCGCGCCTTGTGGCGCACGCAGTCCCGCAGATTCCATTTGGTGCCGAAGCCCAGGGCCTTGAACCGCTTGGTTTCTTCAAAGCGCAAATGCTTCATGCGCCGGGGCGTATAGGGCCGCAGGGCGTCCGCCGCCGTGCCGGAGAGCATCTTGCGGACCGACAGGAAGCCGATCAGCGTCAGGAAAGCGTTGATCCCGATCAGCACGTACCAGGTGAACCGCGGCGCGTGCAGGGCCCAGGAGGGCATGTCGATGTACGTTGCCATGGCCCCGTTTGGGTTCATGATGAACCAGCCCAGCCAAAAGCCGATGCCGATGCCCAGCACCGTGCCCATCAGGCCGATGATCAGGGCGTAGGCGGAATAATGGATCAGGATGCGCCGATCCTTGAAGCCCAGGGCCTTGAAGGTGCCGATCTGCGTTTTTTCGCTGGCGGTAATGCGGTGCATGGTGGTCACCATGGTCAATATGGCGATGGCCAGGAACAGCACCGGCAGGATGGAGGCCATGGTTTTCCCCTCGTTGACTTCGCCCATCGCTTCCGACCAGGACACGGTTTCATCCTTGGAGAGGATCAGCCGGGTGCTGCCCAGGGCCTTGTCCGCCTGCTCCACGAAAGCGGCCTTGTCCAGGGCGGATTTTACGTTGATCTGATGGTACAGGGAGCCGGCCATCATTTTATACAGAGAAGGAATGGCCCGGTCCAGCATTGCCGGGGAGATGTACACATAGCCGTAGGAGGAATAGTCCGGCATCATCTGGGTGGTGTCCGGCAGGCAGATCAGGTATTCGCTGGATTTCACCAGGCCCTTGACCGTGCCCGTGACGGTGATCGTTTGATAGGTCAGCGTCAGTTCATCGCCCAGGGAAATCCCGTTGGCGTCCGCGTAGGAATCGGACAGCCAGAAGCCGTCCGGGGATGCTTCATCATACGGTTCACCCGCCATGAGCAGGATGCCCGATACGTTCATGTTCTCGCTGACGGTCAGGGCCAGGGTGTCGGATTCGTCCTTCACCGCCACGTTCAGCGACAGGAAGCGGGTGGCGTCCTCCACGCCGGGGATGGCCTTCACGGCCTCCAGGTCTTTTTCCGTAAAGCCTTTGTCGTTATAGATGCGGAAATCGGCAAAGCCGGTAGCGTCGTAAATCTCCCTGGTGTTGACCTCCAGGGAATACCATTCCACGTTGAAGCCCAGGAATACGCCGACGCCCAGGGCCACCATGATGACCATGGAAATGAACTGGGCTTTGTATTGCCACAGTGTCCGGAATAATTTCTTCAGCAGCATCACCAGTCCACCTCTTCCGCGGACAGGGGGTGATCCTGGTTTTCGCAGGACTTGATTTTTCCGTTCTTCACCCGGATCACGGTGTCCGCCATTTTTGCGATATTCTGGTTATGGGTCACAATGATGATGGTTTTGCCCATGTCCCGCGCCATGGACAGGAGGAGCTTGAGCACCATCACGCCGGTCTGGGAATCCAGCGCGCCGGTGGGCTCGTCGCACAGAAGGATATGCGGGTTTTTCGCAAGCGCCCGGGCGATGGACACCCGCTGCTGCTCGCCGCCGGAAAGCTCCGAGGGGAACTGGTGGATGTGATCGGAAAGCCCAACGGCTTTCAGCATGTCGTGGCTGCTGAGCGGGTTGGGCGCGATTTCTTTGACCAGCGCCACGTTTTCGATCACGGTCAGCGTGGGGATCAGGTTATAGCTCTGAAACACGAAGCCGACGGAGGCCGCCCGGTATTCCGCCAGCTCGTTGGGCGTCAGGGTGGAAATATCCTTTCTGTTCACCAGAATGGTGCCCTCCGTGGGGCTGTCCAGCCCGCCCAGCAGGTTCAGCAGCGTGCTTTTGCCCGCTCCGCTGGGGCCCAGCACCACAATGAACTTGCCTTCCTCCAGGCTCAGGTTCACATGATCCAACGCCCGCTGTTCGTGCTCGCCGTTCCGGTAAACCCTGGATACATCTTTGAATTCCACAATCGCCATGATGCTTTCTCTCCTTTGCGTCGGTTGATTTTGCGCTTATATTAATGAAGGATATGAGACGGTTTCTCCGGAGATCATCCCGTTCTCATAGCCCGGAATGCTTCAAAGGACGCTTCACTCATTTCCCAGCTGAAGGAAATGGCGTCCTGCAGGGCCTGGGAGGGGTCCACGCCGGCATCGGTAAGCAGCTGCTGAAAAAAGCAGACGCGGCTTCCGAGCAGGTCGGAGCGGTTTTTGCCAAGCTCCGTAAACTGCAGATTGCCGTCCGGCTCCGCTTCGATCAGCCCCCGCTCCTTCATCTGCCGTATGGCAATGCTGACGGACGCTTTGGAAAACCCGAGATAATGCGCCACATCGATCGCCCGGACGCACAGATACTTTTCTTTCAGCGTCCGGACGGCGTACAGGTACCGGTCCAGGGATTTGCTCATTGCTCTGTCTCCTCATGCCCGTTGCGTTGATGCAGTATACGGTATTCACTGGGCGTACAGCCTTCTGTTTTCCTGAAAACATGAGAAAAGTGGGAAGAGGAAACAAACCCCACCGTTTCACCGACCTGAGAGATGCTCATGTCCGTTTGATTAAGCAGCTCTTTTGCTTTGTTGCATCTAACTAAATGATGATAACACAAGGGCGTCATGTTCATGAACCGTTTGAAGGTTCGCAGCAGATAGCTTCCGTTAACATAGAGCGCGCCGGCCATTTCATCCAATGAGAATTTGTCCTTGCTGTGGGTTTCTATATATTTTTGCGCTGCTTTGGCCAGAGATTCTCCGCTGGTTTGTTTTTTCATCAAGCCGGGTTCACTCCCTCCCGCATCACATTTCGTGGAAATTAGCTATCGCTAACTCCGGGATAAATATTAGCATAAACTAACTGGTATGTCACGCATTTGTTTGAAAAAGTCAATATCAAGCAATTAGACAGGGCAAACTGGTCAATATCAGGATAGCAGACCCGGCATGGGTTGTGATATCATACCTTTTGCGTTAGAGTCATCTAACATTTCTCGCCTGTCTCACCGAGCGAAGGACGAAAGACAGCGCGGAAAGGAAGGACGTTGTCATGCGGAAAGGGCTTTTCGCCGCAAGGCTGCTTTGCGGCTTGTTGATTCTCATGTTGCTGCTGCCCATGTGCGTATCGGCCGAGGAAGCGTCTTCCACCCGCTGGGCGGACGCGGCGGACGAAATCGACAAATTCCTGGACGCGGCCTTTGAAAGCTATCTGGACGGCGACGCGAAAGCCGCCTATGACAATGTAAGCAACGCCTATTTCCGGGTCTATGAAACCACGGGATTCGAACGGCAGACCATGAGCTACATTTCCGGCAATCGGAAAAACGCGGTGGAAATGCAGTTTTCCGCCTGCAAGGCGGCGGTGAAAAAGGAAAACACCGATCAGGAAACCATCGTGTCCGTTCGCAGCGCGCTGCAGAAGCTGAAAGCCATGATCCGCGAGGACGGCAACAAGCTGGCGGCCATGCAGGGCGGCGCGCAGAGCGAAACCAAGTATTACAAGCGCGGCGAACGGGTCTCCGTCGATCCTTACCCCGAATACTCCGCCGATCCCGGCGCGGCGCAGAAGTACGCCAGCTGGTACGAAGCGGCGACGCTGGTGAAGGAGCTGCTGGACACCGCCTATATGGGCTATCTGGACAAGGACTTTGAAGCCGCCCTGGATAACCTGAACACAGCGTACTATTCCGTTTATGAGGAATCCGGCCTGAGCCATAAAATCTATACCGATCTGTCGCTGAAAGACCGCCAGAAAATGGACGGGTATTTTTCCGATCTGCGCGCCCTGATCGCTTCCGCGTCGGCGAAGTATCAGAAGAATAAATACCGCACCACCACCGACGGGGCCAAGAACCTGATCCTGAAGCAGGCCAAATCCCTGGACACCCAGGCGGCGGAAGCGGCCGCGGCGCAGGAGACCGCCCCGGATGAAACGGAGACGCCGGCTGTCTCCAACGAGAGCGCACGGCGCAAAGCGGTTTTTTGGGGCTCGTTCGGCATCATCGTCCGGGAAGGGCTGGAGGCCATCCTGGTCATTGCCGCCATCATCGCCTATCTGAAAAAGAGCGGCAACGGCAAGAGCCTGAAAAACGTGTACATCGGCGCTTTGGCCGGTGTGGCGGCCAGCTTCGTTGCCGCCGCCGTGCTGGCCTGGGCGAAGCAGGCATTCGTCGGCGCGGGCATCGCACAGGAGGTCATCGAGGGCATCACCGCCCTGGTTGCCGTGTGCGTGCTGTTCTATGTGAGCAACTGGATGATCAGCAAGGCGGAAGCCGCTTCCTGGAGCCGCTACATCGACGGCAGGGTGCAGTCTTCTGTGGAGCAGGGCAGCGCCTTCGCCCTGGCGTTCACCGCCTTCCTGTCCGTATTCCGCGAAGGCGCGGAGGTCGTGCTGTTCTACCAGCCTTGGCTGGCGGAGGGCAATCCGGACATGGTGTGGGCGGGCTTCGGCGTGGGCTGCGTGCTGCTGGTGTTCGTGTATCTGGCCATTACGAAGCTGTCCATTAAGCTGCCGATCCGGGTATTCTTCACCGCCACGTCCATCCTGATGGCCGTGATGTGCGTTTCCTTCCTGGGCGGCGGTATCAAGGAGCTGGCCGAGGGCAACGTATTCGACCTGGCCCTGCGCGTGCCCGGCGTGCCGGAAAACGACGTGATCCAGATCTTCGGCATTTATCCCTGGCTGGAAACGCTGCTGCCCCAGCTGATCCTGTCGGTCATCCTGCTGGTCACGTTCCTGATCGCCCATTACCGGGGAAAAATGGACGCTTTGAAAGCGCAGTATTCCAAATAACAGCGGTACCCCCGCGGCGCTGCCCCGCGCAGCCCGCGCAGGATATACAATGAAAATGTAGGAGGATATCAAAATGAAGAAGTTTATCGCTCTGCTGCTGGCCGCTATGATGCTGCTGTCCATGTCCGCCTTCGGTCTCGCCGAAGAAGAAGCGGGCTTCGATGAATACGAACTGGGCATCGAAGGGGAACAGGAAATCGGCTTCATGACCATGGCGATGGTTTACTTCCAGCCCGTGGACATGGCGCCCGCCGAGAACGCCACCCCCAAGGAAGGCTCCGACCTGCACATCGAAGTGGACCTCACCGCCAACGAGAACCCCTACGGCTTCCCCGTGGATGGCTGGGTGCCCTACCTGAGCATTGATTTCGTCATCAAGGATCTGGACGGCAAGGAAGTGTACTCCGGCTCCATGATGCCCATGGCCGCTTCCGACGGCCCCCACTACGGCAACAACATCCCCCTGCCCGAAGGCGAATACACCATCACCCTGTACATCAAGAGTCCCGCTGAAAACGGCTACCTGCTCCACGTGGACGCCGAAACCGGCGTGGAAGCCAAGGATGGTTTCTGGACCGAACCCCTGGTCGCCACCTGGACCGGCTGGAAGTTCGTCAAGGAATGGTAAGGACGGGCGGGATTTCCGGGGGAACCGGTCTTTGAAACCAAAGAGCAGTTTCCCCGGGCCCCTTCCTGGAAAGCTGTCATGGGGATGACCTTTAGCATATACCGTTAGGCAAAGCGATTGCTGGCATGTCTTCCGCGGGGGAGGACATGTCAGCATTGCGCACGTTTATGACAAATCATATTTCGGGGGTTTTACCGTGTTCAAGTATCTCTGGATGGTGACGCAGGACCTGTTCCTGACCATTACCCTGACCACCCTCATGCATGTGATGCTGTCCCGGCTGCTTGGTAAAAAGGGACGGACGATCCACGGGATCGCTCTGGGCGTGGGCGTTGCGGCGTCCATTGCTTTGGCAGCCGTGAAATTCAACACCAAGCTCATTATTTCCAGTCACTGGAATCATTACATATATGCGGTCATTCTGACGCTGACCCTCCTGATCCTGGTGCTGACGGTATTGTACGGCCGGAAGGAAAACGGCGGAACGAAGGCGGGGAGGCTGATCCTGGGCATCGCGGGTTCCCTGATGTCCGCCACACTGATTTTCTATTCCCTGCCCGGCGTGCTGCTGTATCCGTTCAGCTTCAATACCATGGGCCAGGGGTATTTCTCCTCGTATTATCTGGTGCGCATGGCCGGATGGCTGGGCGCGCTGGTGCTGCTGATCGTTTATTCGCGCCTGCTTTCCCGATGCGCGCTGGATATAAAGCCCTACGTCCTTGTTCCCACGGCGCTGAATGCCGGGATCCTTACTTTTGCCGTATATTGCTTCGGCCGCTTTTTCGTGCCGTGGGTGAACCGGGCAAAATGGCTGAAATGGCCCGTGAAGTACACCGACGTGGCCTACGGCTGGATCGGCGACTGGATGATGTTCACCGCCAATTATTCCATGCTGTTCATCTGGATCATGGCGGGCATCGCCGCGCTGCTGGCCCTCCTCCTGTTCCGCCAGGGCACGGTCATCCGGGAGCCCTATGACAATCCCGCCCAGCTGCGCAAGCTGAAAGCCCGGAACCGGCACTGGCGGCGGGTGGCGGCCGGCGTTCTGGCATGCGTGGCGCTCTGCGCTGTGATTATGACCGTAGTCAAAACCGACGACACGAAGCAGGTGGAGCTGTCCGCGCCGGAGGCCTATACCGTGGATCAGGAAGCGGGCGTCATTCTCGTGCCGATGGAAAACGTCAGCGACGGGCACCTGCACCGCTTTGAATACAAAACCGAAAAGAACATCAACGTCCGCTGGATCGTGGTGAAAAAGCCCAATTCCGCCGCCTTCGGCGTGGGGCTGGACGCCTGTGAGGTTTGCGGCAACGCGGGCTACTTCGAGCGCAGCGGGCAGATCATCTGCAGGCGCTGCGACGTGGTCATGAACATCAACACCATCGGCTTCAAGGGCGGCTGCAATCCCATTCCCATGCCCTATGAAGTAAAAGACGGAAACCTTGTTTTCAAACTGAGCGACATCATCGCAGGCGAAAAAGAATTCCGATAAACAGGGAGAAACAAGCTGGTTTAGCCAAAGAATCAATTCCCCCAGAAAGGATATAAACCATGTTATTCCGTATGATCCGCGGCGTGCTCTTTCATCAGAAGGGCAAAATGCTATTGATCGCGCTGACCATCGCCCTGGGCGCGTCCCTGGCCACGGGGATGCTGAACGTGGTGCTGGGCGTGGAAGAAAAGGTCAATAAGGAACTGAAAAACTACGGGGCCAACATCACCGTAAAGCCCAAGGATTCCTCCCTGCTGTCCGACATTTACGACGTGGGCGAAGGGGCGGAGCTGAACGCCGCCTACCTGCGGGAGGATGAGCTGGGCAGGCTGAAAACCATTTTCTGGGCCTTCAACATCGTGGACTTCACGCCCTTTTTAGACGCGCAGGTTACGCTGCCGGACGGAAGCCAGGCCAAAATGGTGGGCACCTGGTTCAACCACCATCTCGACCTGCCCACGGGCGAAAGCCTGGACGCGGGCGTGATTGGCATGCGTTCCTGGTGGGATGTGACGGAAGGCCGCTGGCTGGATGAAAAGGACGAAAACGCCGCTTCCGAAATCATGGTGGGCGCGCTGCTGGCGCAGAAAATGGGCTGGCACGCGGGCGATACCGTGCATATCGCGGCCTCCCAGGGCGAAAAAGACGTGACCATCGCGGGGATCTGCGACGCGGGCGGCGACGAGGATGAACAGATTTTTGCCATCCTGGATCTGGTGCAGGCCCTGACCGGCCGGGAAAACAAGGTGGCCTCCATCGAGGTATCCGCCCTGACCACCCCGGACAACGATCTGGCCCGCCGGGCGGCCCGCAATCCCGCCGCGCTGTCCAGCCGCGACTATGAAACCTGGTATTGCACGGCCTACGTCAGCGCCATCTGCTATCAGATCCAGGAGGTCATCACCGGCTCCGTCGCCAGCGCCGTGCGCAAGGTGGCCGAGAGCGAGGGCACGATCCTGGATAAAACCAAGCTGCTCATGATCCTGATCACGGCCCTGAGCCTGATCGGCTCGGCCCTGGGCATTTCCAACCTGGTCACCGCCTCCGTCATGGAGCGCAGCCAGGAAATCGGCCTGCTCAAGGCCATCGGCGCGCGGGATCATTCCATCACCGGCGTGGTGATGACGGAGATATTGATCACCGCGCTCCTGGGCTTCGGGGCCGGGTATTTCCTGGGCTTCGGCTTCGCGCAGCTCATCGGGCACAGCGTGTTCTCATCGGCCATCGACATGAATCCCAGGGTCGCGCCCATCGTGGCGGGGCTGATCGCCCTGGTCACCGTCGCGGGCAGCCTGCCCGCCATCCGGCAGATTTTGCGGCTGCGTCCCGCGGAAGTGCTGCACGGGGGAAGGTAAGAGACGGGGTTCCCCCGGACCCCCTTCCAAGAAAGCCATAATGGAGGGCAATATATGACCAAACGAAGAATGTTTCTGCGCATGATTACGGCATCCTTGCTGCGCAGAAGATCGCGGATGCTGATCGCGCTTTTGTCCATCGGCATCGGAGCCACGATTTTAGCGGGCCTGGTGACCATCTATGTGGACGTGCCCCGGCAGATGGGCGCGCAGTTCCGCTCCTACGGCGCGAATATGCTGCTGCTGCCCAAGGATGGGGAAGCGCTGAACAGCGAAAGCCTGGAGGACGCCCTCAAGGCCATCCCGAAGGATGCGCTGGTGGGCGCGGCCCCCTACCGCTACGTGCGGCTGGATATGACCACCCGGCAGCAGTCCTTTACCGCCGCGGGCACGGATTTTGCCGAAATCACCAAAACCAGCCCCTATTTCAGCGTGGAAGGCGCGTATCCCAGCAAAACCCGGCAGGTGCTGGCGGGCAAGGAAATCGCGGACACCATCGGCGTGAAGGTCGGCTCCACCATGGAACTGACTTACCAGCCGACGAACAATGCAGCCAGCAAAACCCCGGAGGAAAGCCGCGTGCCCGGCGCAAGCCTGTCCGGCAAGGCGGAGGGCTTCGGCGGCGGGACCGTATATGTCAGCGCGGTGCTGGATGAGGAAAAGAAGATCGCGTCCCTTTCCGTGGACGCCTCCACCCAGACCCCGGAATACGGCGGGCGCGTCCCGGAGGATGAATCGTTTCTGAATCAGTTCATAGGAAAAACCCTGCCGCTGACCCTGGGCGACGGCGTGGACGCGTTTACCGGCGCGACGGTCACGTCGAAAGCGGTGGTGGACGCGCTGAACCAAGCTACGGAAGCGGCGGTTTCCGTTCAGCCCAAGACCATGAATTTCACCGTGACCGGCATTCTGACCACCGGCGGCGAGGAAGAAGGCTATGTGTTCCTCTCCCTTCAGGACATGGAAACCATGACCGGCGAGGACCGCCTGGACGTGGCGGAGCTTTCTGTCTCCGCGGGTGTGGACCAGCTGGAAGCCTACGCCGACACGATCACGGAAAACAGCGGCAGCGTCCAGGCCCGGCTGGTCAAGCGCGTGGCGCGCTCCGAGGCGTCGGTGCTGGAAAAGCTGACGGCGCTGGTGTTCCTGGTCACGCTGGTCGTGCTGCTCCTGACCATGATCTGCGTCAGCACCACCATGATGGCGGTGGTGTCCGAGCGCAGGCGGGAAATCGGCCTGCGCAAAGCCCTGGGCGCGTCGGACGGCTCCATCCGGGCGGAATTCCTGGGCGAAGGGCTGTTCCTGGGGCTGCTGGGCGGCGTGATGGGGGCCGTCCTGGGCTTTGCGTTCGCCCAGGTGGTGAGCGTCCATGTGTTCGGCTCCTCCATCACCTTCCAGCCCTTGCTGCTGCCCGCCGCCATCCTCGTGTCCATGGCAATCGCGGCGGCCTCCTGCCTGCTGCCCATCAAACGCGCCGTGGCGATTGATCCGGCCATCGTATTAAAAGGAGAGTAAAGCTATGAGCTTGTTGGAACTGAAAAACGTATCGAAGATTTACGGTGAACTCAAAGCGCTGGACAACGTGAGCATCCGTGTGGATCAGGGCGAATGGGTGGCGATCATGGGGCCCTCCGGCAGCGGCAAAAGCACCATGATGAACATCATCGGCTGCATGGATAAGCCCACCATGGGCGAAGTGCTGCTGGACGGCGTGGATATCTCCAAGGAGAGCAGCAAACGCCTGACCGACATCCGCCGGGACAAGATCGGCCTGATTTTCCAGCAGTTCCACATGGTCAATTACCTGACCGCGGTGGAAAACGTGATGGTTTCCCAGTACTACCATTCCATGCCCGATGAAGAGGAAGCGCTGGAAGCCTTGGACCGCGTGGGCCTGCGCGAACGCGCCCGGCACCTGCCCAGCCAGCTTTCCGGCGGCGAGCAGCAGCGCGTGTGCGTGGCCCGGGCGCTGATCAATCATCCGGAACTGATCCTGGCCGACGAGCCCACCGGCAACCTGGATGAGGCCAACGAGAACATCGTGCTGGATCTGTTCGCCCAGCTCCACAAGGAAGGCACCACCCTCATCGTCGTGACCCACGACCCCGAGGTGGCCGACGCCGCCCAGCGCACCATCGTGTTGGAGCACGGCAAGGTGGCGCGGGAAGTGATCAACGAAAACTTCGGGAAGTAACGGCAGGGGGAACCGTTCTTTGGAGGCCAAAGAACGGTTCCCCCCTTGGCCGCATCCTCAATCATCGCAACTCCGCTTCATGCGGAGATCACTCGTTTCGGATGATCTCACCGCCGATGAGATTCCCGCCACAGGCGGTCATCGGCGGTTCGTCCCCTTCCAAGAAAGCCATCTGAGGAGGAAATTTTTATGAAAAAACAGATGATTCCCGCAATCATCCTATTGATTCTTTCAGTTGTCATTATCCTTGGCAGCCAAACCTTCCTGTCCCCCTGCGTCCATGAGGACGGCTCCTTCGGCCCCTGCCACTGGGCGAGGCAGACGCTGCTGGGATCGGGCTGCGTTCTGGGCATCATGGCGGCCTTTGCCCTATGCGTGGAGCATGCTCGCCTGGGAATTTATCTTGGCGCTTTGCCTGTGTGCGCCTTGGGCATCCTGACCCCGGGCACGCTGATTGACCTGTGCCGCATGAGCACCATGCGCTGCCGGATGGTGATGCAGCCCGCCATGATCATCCTGTTTTCCGCGGCGCTGCTGTGCGCCCTGATCGGCGTGCTTTTGAACGCAAGAAAGAGATCATGACCATGAAGCATTTTTCTTTGTCGCTGAAAAACCTGATCCGCAAGCCCGGCCGCACCGGGACGCTGGCCCTGCTCACCGCTTTCCTGGCCCTGGCGGTGTTCGGCGGGTCGGTGGTGGTGCTGTCCCTGCGCAGCGGGCTGAACAGCCTGGAAGCCCGTCTGGGCGCGGACATCATCCTGGTGCCCTCCGAGGCGCAGAGCAAGGTGAGCTTTCAGAACATGTTCCTGCAGGGCACCACCGGCGCGTTTTACATGGACGCCTCCGCCCTGGACAAAGCCCTGGAGGTGGAAGGCGTGGAAAAGGCCGCGCCGCAAACCTTCCTGGCCTCCCTGAAGGCCGACTGCTGCTCCATCAAGATTCAGGTGATCGGCATCGACCCGGAACTGGATTTCACCGTCCAGCCCTGGATTGCCCGCAGCCTGACCCGGGAATTGGGCGATATGGACGTGGCCGTGGGCTGCAAGGTGGAAGCGGACGTAGGCGAAATCATCCGCATCTATGAGCAGCGGTGCAAGGTGGTGGCCCGCCTGGAAGCCACCGGCACCGGCCTGGATACGGCGGTGTACTGCAACATGGATACCATGAACGCCCTGCTGGCAGCCGCCGAGGAAAAGGGCGTCAGCCATAAGATCGAAAGCGGCGATTCCGTCATTTCCGCCGTGTACGTGAAGGTGAAGGACGGCTGCGACATCGACGCCGTGAACAATCGGCTGAACGGCCACATCCGCAAAGTCACCGCCGTGCGCACCCGCAGCATGATCACCGGCGTATCCGACAGCCTGGCGGGCGTCAGCCGCACGGTGACGATCCTGATCGTATCGGTTTGGGCGCTGGCGTTCTTCATTCTGCTGCTGGCGTTTGTGCTCATTATCCGGGAGAGGGCAAGGGAATTTGCCGTGCTGCGCTTGGTGGGCGCGTCCCGGGGGATGCTGGGACGCATGGTGCTGCTGGAATCCGCGCTGTGCGGGCTGCTGGGCGGCCTGATGGGGGTGGGGCTGGCGGCGCTGCTGCTCTTTCCCTTCGCGCAGCTCATTGAAAGCGCTTTGAAGCTGCCCTATCTGATGCCGGATGCGGGCAGGGTGCTGCTGCTGGCCGCTGGAACCGTGCTGCTGGCCGTCACCGTGGCGGCGCTTTCCAGCGTGATCGCGGCGTATCGCCTGAGCCGGATTGATCCCGGCACGGCGCTGCGGGAGGGGAACTGACATGGCCGTGAAAGCAGAAAACATCTCCAAACGGTATTTCCGTAAAACGGGCGGCGCCAATTATTTCTATGCGGTGAAGCCGATAACCCTTACGATTGAAGCCGGTGAAGTCGCCGTGCTCACGGGCCGCAGCGGCAGCGGCAAAACCACGCTGCTGAATATGCTCTCCGGGCTGCTGAAGCCCACCGAGGGCCGGGTTTGGATCGACGGTGCCGACCTGTACAGCCTGGACGACAGGGCCCTTTCCCGCCTGCGCGGCGAAAGGATCGGCGTAGTGCCCCAGGGCCGCAGCGCCATCGACACCCTGACCGTGCTGGAAAACATCCTGCTCCCGGCGAAGCTGTGCGGGAAGCCTCTCCCCATAGAAGCCGCTTCGCAATGGATGGAAAGGCTGGGCGTCGCGCCGCTCCGGGACGCCCGCCCCGCGGCGCTCTCCGGCGGGGAACTTCGCCGCATGGCCATCGTCCGCGCCCTGGCGCAAAGCCCGGATATCCTGTTTGCCGACGAGCCCACCGGCGACCTGGACGATGAAAACACAAATCTGGTATTGTCCGCGTTTCGCGATTATGCCCACGAACAGAAAAAGGCCGTTTTCGTGGTGACCCACGAAAACAGCGCCTTGCAGTATGCCGATATGATTTACAGGATGGACGGCGGCCAGATCATCTCATCCGCGGAACCGAAATAACAGCGGATGCGGTCAATCTTTCCTGATCTGGCCGCAAATGGCCGCATAGGATTCCTCGGAAAGGTCGTGCTCGATCTTGCAGGCGTCCTCCCGGGCGATTTCTTCGGGGACGCCAAGCTGAACCAGGTACTTCGTCAGCGCTTTATGCCGGTCATAGATCCTTCTCGCGATGGCGTACCCTTTATCCGTTAGGGAAATCAGGCCGTCTTCCGCCATGGTGATGTATTTGTTTTCTCTCAGCTTTTTCATGGCGACGCTGACGGACGGCTTGGTCACGTTCAGCCCAATGGCGATGTCCGTTGATCTGGCGTAGCCTTTCTGTTCCAGCAGCATCAAAATCTGCTCCAGATAATCTTCTGCCGACTCATGAATATTCATCGTATACTCCCCTTTGGAATAAAAACCGGGCAGCAAGGCGCGGATGAACCGGTGATGGGATACAGCGCATCCAATGGCTGTACGCATCCGGAAAACATACGCACAGGAAACGAGGGTATTATTCCCATCACGCTCGGCGCGCCCGTTCGGGGCCGCCGGGACGGCCAATCGCCCTTCGGACCGTCTGCTTCGTTATTATACCACATCCGAATGAAAAAATGAATACGTCTATGCAGAAAACCATCGGCAAAAAAGAAAAAAGCCTGCAAGAATGATTCCGGCAGGCCAATGAAAGCTCCTGGATCAGTATGTTCCGGGCGCTATGTTTTCAGCTTTCAGAATCTTGATGATCCTGCTGGTTCCCAGCCGCGTTGCGCCCAATTCGACGAATCGTTCGGCATCCGCGAGGGTGCTGATCCCGCCCGCGGCCTTGATGCGCACATTCGGGCCGACATGCTTTGCGAACAGCGCAATGTCCTCAAAGGTCGCCCCGCCCTTGGAGAAGCCGGTGGAGGTTTTGATGAAGTCCGCTCCCGCTTCGGTCACCAAACGGCACATGGTGATCTTTTCTTCTTCTGTCAGCAGGCAGGTTTCAATGATCACCTTCAGCACGCGCTCTCCGCAGACGGCCTTGAGCGCCTGGATCTCGCTGCGCACATAATCCGTGTCGCCCGCGCGCAGCATGCCCAGATTGATGACCATATCGATCTCGCTCGCGCCGTTTTCGATGGCTTCTTTGGCCTCAAAGACCTTGGAAGCCGTGGTGGTGTTTCCGTTGGGAAAGCCGATGACGGTGCAGATGGGCACCTTGCCCTGCACGTATTCCGCCGCCTGCTTCACGTAGCAGGGCGGGATGACCGCAGAGGCCGTTTTGTATGCGATGGCGTCATCGCAGAGCTGCCGGATATCAGCCCAGGTGGACGTTTGGGTCAGCAGGGTATGGTCTACCATAGAACAAAGCTTTTCTGTTGTCATGTTCATGATCTCGCCGCCTTTTCTTTTTCTGTGTCCCGGAATGGATCATTCCACGCCGAGCACTTTGTAATCCTGGGCTTCCACCGCCGCGCGCAGCGCTTCATCCGCAACGGGAGCGGCAAGGGTCACGACCGCCGTGCCGGCGGCATGGTCCGCCACGGCGCTTTCCACGCCGGGCACCGCTTCCAGCGCCTTCTTGACGCGGGCTTCGCAGTGCATGCACATCATGCCTTCCACCTTCAGGGTCTTTTTCATGGCTTTTTCCTCCTTTATTGATTCCGCGGCCACGATCTCCTCGAGCGCTTCCGCGGGAATGGTTTTTTCCTTCCGGTCATGCCGGGGGTCGTGCGGGTCCACAAGATTCAGCCTCAGCGCGTTCATGCACACGAAGAAGCTGGACAGCGCCATGGCCGCCGCGCCGTACATGGGCTTCATTTCGACGCCGTACAGTCCCATTGCCAGTGGGATGCAGATGGCGTTGTAGAAGAACGCCCAGAACAGATTCTGATGGATGTTCCGGATGGTCGCGCGGCTCAGCCGGATGGCCGCGGTCACGTCGGTCAGGCGGCTTTTCATCACCACGATGTCCGCCGCGTCGATGGCCACGTCCGTCCCCGCGCCGACCGCGATGCCGCTGTCCGCCACCGTCAGCGCGGGGGCGTCGTTGATGCCGTCGCCCACCATGGCCACCTTCCCCAGCGGCTTCAGCTTCCGGATCACGTCCGCCTTGCCCTCCGGCAGAACGCCCGCGATTACCCGGTCCACCCCCGCCTGCGCGCTGATGGCCCTGGCCGTCCGTTCGTTATCGCCGGTCAGCATCACGGTCTGGATGCCCATGTCCCTGAGTTCGCGGATGGCCTGCGCGGAATCCTGCTTGATGGGATCGGCGACGGCGATCAGGCCGCGCAGCTTTCCGTCCAGCGCGAACAGAAGCGGCGTTTTGCCCTGTTCCGCCAGGGCGTTTGCCTGCGCTGAAACGCTTTCGCTGACCGGGCCCCTGGACGCGAGGTATTTCAGGCTCCCGCCCACCAGCTCTTTTCCGTCCAGCCGGGCGCGGAGGCCGTGGCCGGGCAGCGCTTCAAAATCGGTGACCTCCGACAGCGCCAGGCCTTCCGCTTCGGCGGCGACGGCCTTGGCCAGCGGATGCTCGCTGTTTTTTTCCAGCGACGCGGCCAGGGACAGCAGCCCGTTTCTATCTGTATCCAGCGGGATCACGTCCGTAACGCGGGGCTGGCCCTCCGTCACGGTGCCGGTTTTATCCAATGTGATCATCTGCGTCCTGCCAGCGCCTTCCAGGGCGGCGGCGGTTTTATACAGCACGCCGGTTTTTGCGCCCACCCCGCTGCCGACCATGATGGCCACGGGCGTGGCAAGCCCCAGCGCGCAGGGGCAGCTGATCACCAGCACGGAAATCCCCCGCGCGATGGCAAAGGAGAAGGGCTTCCCGGCGATCAGCCAGCCGATCAGCGTCAGAAAGGCCAGCCCGATGACGGCGGGCACGAAGATGCCGGATACCCTGTCCGCGATCCGGGCCAGCGGCGCCTTGGTGGCCGCCGCGTCGGAAACGGTCCGGATGATCTGGGCCAGGGTGGTATCCTCGCCCACGCGGGTGGCGCGGCATTCGATATACCCCTGCTGGTTCATGGTCGCGGCGGATACGGCGTCGCCCTCCGCCTTGTCCACCGGGATGCTTTCCCCGGTCAGCGCGGATTCGTTGACCGCCGTGATCCCTTTCAGGATGACGCCGTCCACCGGGATCTGCTCGCCGGGGCGGACGGCAAACACATCGCCTGTCCGGACTTCCTCAATGCCGACCACCGTTTCCGCGCCGTCCCTGAGCAGCACGGCGGTTTTGGGGGCCAGCCGCATCAGCCCTTTCAGCGCGTCCGTGGTGCGGCCCTTGGACATGGCTTCCAGCATTTTGCCGATCGTGATCAGCGTGGGAATCATGGCCGCGGATTCAAAGTACAGGTTCATGCCGTATTTCATCACCGTGGCGTGGTCGGCCGTTCCCTGGGCCAGGATCATCAAAAACAGCTCCGCCAGGGAATAGAGGAAGGACGCGCCGGACCCCAGCGCCACCAGCGTGTCCATGTTGGGCGCGCCGCGGAAGAGGGAGGAAAAGCCGGAGGTAAAGAATTTTCCGTTGACGATCATCACGGCCACGGCCAGCAGCAGCTCAAACAGCCCCAGGAACACAAGATTGTCAAAGGCCGCGGGCGCGGGCCAGCCCCACATCCCGTGCCCCATGGAGAAATACATCAGGATCAGCAGGACCGGCACCGAAAACAGCAGCCGCTTTTTCAGCTTCGGCGTTTCATGGTCCTTCAGCGCTTCCGCGTCCGCCCAGGAGGGGGAAGCGCCGGCTTTTGCCGCCGCGCCCTTCAGGGAAGCGCCGTACCCCGCTTCCTCCACGGCGCGGATGATGTCGGCGGAGGCGGCCGTGCCCTCCACGCCCATGGAGTTCGTCAGCAGGCTCACGGAGCAGGCCGTCACGCCCGGCACGGCGGACACCGCTTTTTCAACCCGGCTGGAGCATGCGGCGCAGCTCATGCCGGTCACCTGGTATTGTTCCATTGCCTTCCCTCTTTCGGTCATTTCATCAGCTTCTGCAGCGTGTCCATCAGCTCGTCCACCGTTTCCTCGCGCCCGGATCGGATATCCCGGGCCACGCAGGTGCGGATATGATTGGCCAGCAGCACCCGGCAAAAGCTGTTCAGCGCGGAATGGACCGCCGACGCCTGGGTCAGGATATCCGGGCAATAGGCGTCCTCCTCCAGCATCCGCTGCAGGCCGCGCACCTGGCCCTCGATCCGCTTCAGGCGGTTCATCAGATCGTGACGTTCCTGTTCGTCCCGCACCTTTTTTCTTTCCGCGCAGCCGCAATCTCCCGCCATGCCCTCCATGACAGCGCCTCCTTCAATACCCCATGGGGGTATCATTGCTCCGATGTTCATTATATACCCCCGCGGGGTAATCGTCAAGAGCGTTTCTCATTTTTTTCTTCGGAAGAACGCTCGCATGAACACAGCGGGCCGCTCTCAGCGATGGGAGCGGCCTTTTCGCGCGGCAGGCCCATAAAAAAACGCGGGAGCAAACTCCCGCGTATCCGATGGTCGTTTTTGTTCAGCGGATCACGGCTGTCCGCTTCGACCCGTGATCTGATGGCGGGCGTAGATCCCGGTCAGGATTTCGCGCTCGAACAGATCGGCATTCACCAGGCCCTTTTCACCCGCCGCCCGGGCATCGCGCACGGCCCGGTCCCGGTCGTAGGGCACGGTGACCAGGGTGATATCAAAGGGCGCGGGGTTCAGGCTGTCCCATTCCCCGCGCAGGATGGCATACTGGGCCATGGTGACGCCCATGCCGTTGCCCACGCTGCCGGTGTTGAACAGAATCCCCCGCTGGCCCAGGAGGCGCATGCCCTGGCGATGCACATCCGCATAGCCCACCACGTCCCAGTCCGGATCAAAGTACGGATCAAAAAACATGTCCTCTGCCTGCACGTGAAAAGGCGCGGGCATGATGGGACGGCCGTGGAACAGACGCATTTTCCGGCCCGACACCGCGCAGGCGTGTTCCAGGGGGAATTCCAGCAGCATCCGCATGCGCTTTTCCCCGAGCTGGCGGTAATAAAACGCGTCCTTGGGGAACTGCCTGCTTCCGATGCCCTCATCCCAGTTGCCCCGGAGGATGAATTCGCAGTTTTCCACGGCCCAATCCAGGGTTTCCGGCGAGGACGGCCCCTTGCCCACCACGTCTCCCAGGCACCAGATCCGCTCAATGCCCCTGGAGCGGATATCGGCGTCCACCGCCTGGGTGGCGGGCCAATTCCCGTGCAGATCGGCCACCAACGCGATTTCCTTCATCGGCAGGCCTCCACGAAGGCGTTGAAGAGGGCCTGGGCCTCCGGGCAATGAGCGCTCAAGGTTTCTGGGTGCCACTGCACGCCCAGCGCAAACCGCCTGTCGGGCCGTTCGATCCCTTCGATCAGGCCGTCCGTCGCCCGGGCGGACACCGTCAGCCCCTCGCCCAGGACCTTCACCGCCTGATGATGGCGGCTGTTGACCCGCAGGGTATCCATACCCGTGATGGCGTGAAGCCGGGAAGAGGGCTCCACCCTCACCGCGTGCACCTGATCCCCGGGGGTATCATAGCAGGGATGCTTCAGCGCGTCGCCGTACTGCGCGGCGATATCCTGATACAGCGTGCCGCCCAGGGCGCAGTTCAGCACCTCGTGCCCCCGGCAAATGCCCAGGATGGGCAGATCCCGTTCCAGCGCCAGGCGGCAGAGGGCAAATTCCATTTCGTCCCGGCGCGGCTCCGTATCGCCGCACAGGGGCAGCGTTTCTTCGCCGTATCGTTCGGGCGACACATCGGCGCCGCCGATGAGCAGCAACCCGTCGATCCGGGCGATCAGCGTTTCCAGCACGTCCCTTTGCCCGGTCAGCGGCAGCAAAACAGGCGCTGCGCCTGCCCGCAGCAGGGCATTCATATAATCGTGATGGATGGTGATAAATCCTGTGGTATCATTCAGCGTGGGCGTGACCCCGATCAAGCGCATGGTCCTTCCTCCTTTATCCGCGGTATCATGATATAGCCCCGGCGGGCAAATGTCAAGACGGCGCGGATAAACGGGGGAAGATCAAGCCCTTACCTTGGTCATTGGCTGGATACGTATTTGCGCATATGCAGCAGCGCGTTTTTTTCCAGCCGGGACACCTGGGCCTGCGAAATGCCGATTTCCCCGGCCACCTCCATCTGGGTGCGCCCTTCAAAGAAGCGCAGACGCAGGATCTTTTTCTCCCGGTCGTTCAGCTTCCGCATGGCTTCCTTGATGGCGATCCGTTCCAGCCAGGCGTCATCCCCATACCGGTCATCCTTCACCTGATCCATGATGTAAATGGCGTCCCCGCCGTCGTTGTACACCGGCTCAAACAGCGAGATCGGATCCTGGATCGCTTCCAGGGCAAACACCACGTCTTCCTGGGGCACGCCCACCTCCTTGGCCATTTCCTCCACCGTGGGCTCCCGATTCAGCTTCAGCACCAGCCGATCCCTGGCCTGCAGGGCTTTATAAGCCGTGTCCCGCAGCGAGCGGCTGACCCGGATGGGATTGTTGTCCCTGAGGTAGCGCCGAATCTCCCCGATGATCATGGGCACGGCATAAGTGGAAAAACGCACGTTCTGGCTCACGTCAAAATTATCCAGCGCCTTGATCAGGCCGATGCAGCCCACCTGGAACAGGTCATCCACGTTTTCGCCCCGGTTATTGAACCGCTGCACCACGCTGAGCACCAGCCGCAGGTTGCCGCGGATAAATTCTTCTCTCGCCGCGCGGTCGCCGCTGTGCACCAGCGGGAATAATTCGCGCATGCGTTCATTGGTGAGTACGGGCAGCGTCGCGGTATCCACGCCGCAGATGTCCACTTTGCTTGTTGCCATACTGCCACCTCCGTCAAAAGCAGTATGGCACCGGAAAGAAAAGGTTATGCAGGCGGCCCGGCTGAAAATTCTTGAAACGGTATTGACGGAATACCAAATCTGTGTATGATACAAGCAGGGGAAAAAGAAAACAGGAGGTCACCCATGACGCCGGACACGCAAGAAGCGTTTTTCAACGCTTATACCTTCGGCTTCTGTGAAAAATGCGGCTTCACCCGGGGACAAAGCTGGAAATGGTCCATGGAGGAAATGGCCCGCACCACGGGCTGCAACGCCATCATCCTGCCGGTGTGCGCCTGGCAGGATCACGCTTATTCCACACAGATCGATAGCGTATCCCCCGATGTGATGGACGAAGCGGACGTGGCGGCGGTGTGCGCCCACGCCCGGCGGCTGGGCTTGCGCGTGATCCTGAAAGCCATGGTCAATTGCCGGGACGGCTACTGGCGGGCCTATATCCGCTTTTTCGATCACCCCGTCCCCACCGAGCCCGGCTGGGAGGATTGGTTCCCCTCCTGGACGGATCATGTGTGCCGCGTGGCGGAGATGGCACAGGCCGCGCGGGCGGACATGCTGTGCATCGGCTGCGAAATGGTGGGCGCCGATCACAGGGACGGGAACTGGCGCCGGCTGATCCGACAAGTCCGCGCCCGCTATGACGGCCCCCTGACCTACAACTGCGACAAGTATCAGGAGGATCACCTCACCTGGTGGGACGCGCTGGATTTCATTTCTTCCTCCGGCTATTACCCTATTGACGAAATCGAGGAAAATTTCGCGCGTATTCACCAGGTATCCGTCCGCGCCGGCAAGCCCTTCCTGTTCATGGAATGCGGCTGCCCCTCCCGGCAGCGAAGCCAGCACCGGCCCAACGACTGGCGCTTTGGCGGCGCCACCGATCTCCAGGCGCAAAAAGAATGGTACGAAGCGTTCACCCGGGCCATCCTGCGCCATCCCTTCATCCGGGGCGCCGGCTGGTGGGATTGGCCCGCCACCCGGCTGTATCCGGAGGCCTGCGGGCCGGATAACAGCGGCTACTGCACCTACGGAAAGCCCGCCAGCGAAACGCTGCGACATTTTTCCGCGCAGCTTTCGGCTCCGGCTGACAAAGAATGAATCACACGATAGAAAGGATGAGCGTCCATGCGTCACTATCGGAATTTCCTGCTGACCACTTATTTTGTTGCCCACGCCACGGCGCGGGTGACCCGCGAGGAACTGGAAAAACAACTGGCTTTTGTGGAAAAGCACCTGCGGCTGGACAAGGTGTATCTGGAGCCCTGGCGCGGCGAACTGGCCTCCCATGAGCAGATCGAAATGTGCCGGGAGGTGTTTCAGGCCCACGGCGTTCAGGTGGAGGGCGGGATCACCACGGTGATGCGCACCCCGGAGGGCGCAAAGCCGAAGGCCCGCCTGTTCGACACCCTGTGCTACAACGATCCCGTGATGCGGCAAAAGCTGAAGGAAGTGAGCGCCTATACCGCCCGGCACTTTGACGCCTTCATCATCGACGATTTTTTCTTTACCAATTGCATGTGTCCCGACTGTGTCCGGGAAAAGGAAGCCTATAACAGACAGCACGGCATCACCGATGGCAGCTGGCAGCAATACCGGCTGGATCTGATGCGCCGCGTGAGCGAAGAGGACATCATCGGCCCGGCCAAAGCGGCCAATCCCAACTGCAAAATCACCATCAAGTATCCCAACTGGGCGGAAAGCTTCCAGGAAACGGGCTACAACCCGGCCGAACAGCGGAAAATCTTCGACCGCATCTACACCGGCACCGAAACCCGGGATCCCGTCACCACTGACCAGCATCTGCCCCGGTATCTGAGCTATTCCCTGATGACCTATTTTGAAAACATGTGGCCCGGCCACAACGGCGGCGGCTGGTTTGACAATTTCGACATGCACATCACCGAGCACTACCTGGAGCAGGCTTACCTGACGGCCTTTGCGAAGCCCCGGGAGCTGATGGTGTTCTGCTTCCAGTCCATGGCGGACAGCATGTATACGCCCGCGCTGGGCTATCAGCTGGACAAGCTGGACGCCGTGCTGGATCATGCGGGCTCGCCCCTGGGCATCGCCTGTTACCTGCCCGACAACAGCCAGGGAGAGGACTGCATCCAGGATTTCCTGGGCATGAACGGCCTGCCCATCCAGTGCACTCCCTATTTCCCGGAACAAGCGACCTGCATCCTGCTCACCCGCGCCTCCGCCCTGGATCCGAAGATCGTGAGCAAGCTGGAAAAATACCTGCGGGAAACGGGCGGCGACGCCATTGTGACCACGGGCTTCATGGAGGCCGTGCAGGGCCAGGGCATGGAGGGGCTCACCTCTGTCCGCCTGCGGGGCCGGCGGGTGACTGCCGACGCCTACCGGGTGGAGGAAAAGAACCGGCACGGCTGCCTGTATCCCGCCGGTGTAAAGCCCATCACGCTGCCGGTGGCCGAATTCCGCAACAACGCCACCTGGGCGGTGGTGAAAGCCGCGCACGACGAAGAAAGCTACGGCATCCTGCTAAGGGACGATTACTGCGACGGACATCTGTGGACCCTGGCCGTGCCCGACGCCTATCCCGATCTGTACCGCCTGCCCGCCACGGTGTGGAGCCGCATCCGGCAGCAGTTCCCGGTGAACGGCGTTTGGCTGGAAGGGCCCGCCCGCATCAGCCTGTTCCCCTACGATAACGATACCTTCATCCTGTATCCCTATGTGATGGAAGGAGTGCAGCGCCAAACGGTGCGGCTGCACGTGCGCGGCGCCAAAGCCCTGGCCCTGCCTGTGCGGGAGCATCCCATGCAGCAAAGCCGCCTCCTGCCCCTGTACACCCAAGGGGAGGAAGCGGTATTTGAGGTGCCTGCTATGCCCGGCCATTACGTCATTTACCGGATCGAACGGGACTGACCGTCCCCTTCGGCCCCGATTGAAAAGAAAGGAAGGGAACCACCATGCTGCTGGGCGGAACCGTGGCCGGGGCATACCGGACCCCGGAGGAATGGGAACACCTGCTGATCGCCTCCCGATTCAAGGCCGTCACCGCGCCTTTTTCCTGCCGCACCGCGCCGTCGGATATCCGCGCCTACTGTGACGCGGCCAAACGCAACGGCGTAAAGATCGCGGAAATCGGCGTGTGGAAAAACCTGATGGACCCCGATCCCGCTGCCGCTTCGGAACACCTGGCTTTTGCCAAGGGGCAATTGGCCGCGGCGGAGGAATGGGGCATCCCCTGCTGTGTCAATATCGTGGGCACCGCCGGCGGCGCCGGGTGGGACGCGGCGGACAGGAGCAATTTCACCCCGGAAACCTATGACAGGATCGTTCGCATGCTGCAGGAGATCCTGGATGATGTGCAGCCCACCCGGGCTTTCTACTGCATCGAGCCCATGCCCTGGATGGTGCCGGACGGTCCGGACGAATATCTGCAATTGATCCGGGATGTGAATCGGCCCCAGTTCGCCGCGCACATGGATTTCGTGAACATGATCAACTGTCCCCGCCGCTATCTGGCTGCGGAAGATTTCATCGCCGAATGCTTCCGCAAGCTGGCGCCTTCCATCAAAAGCACCCACCTGAAGGATACCCGCATGCATCCCACCCGCCTGACAACCACCCTGGAGGAATGCTCGCCGGGCGAGGGGACGCTGGATTTCAAGCGCATCCTGCAGGCTATCCATCAGTTCCTTCCCCCGGACGCGCCGGTGCTGCTGGAGCATATGTCCACCTTTCAGGAATACCAGACCGCCTACGATTTCGTGGCCACCCAGGCGCAATTGGCCGGCGTGCCGATTTAGCACGGATGGCACGGCGCTGAAGCGCGCAAAACCCGCAGCATCCATAGGGCGCTGTCCCGATAGGATAGGCTCCCTTCCTGGCGGCGGGCTTTTTTTGCTTGTCTGCCCGGAAGGGAGCATGAACAGCAGCTTTATCCCGCAACCGCCAGCCGATCCGGAGAAAAACCGCGGGACAGGCAGTTCAGGTACATTTCCGTGCAATGCCTGCACCGCGCAAACTGGCGGATCGCTCCTTCCACATCGTCATAGAGCTTTCACAAGCCGCAAAGCTTGCATTCATCCTTCCGGCGCATGAACCCGTCCGCGTCCGCCGGAAGATAACCCAGGAACAGCCCGACCTCATGGGGGAAGCCCGCTTCCGTCCGCAGGCGGGACAGAACACAGTGAGCCCGGCTGCGACGGCCGCGCCGACAATCCGGACCGGCGGCGATCTCCAGCGATTCCTTGCCAGGAAATCAGTCAGCCATATCTCATAGGAGAAACGCCTGTCAGAAGGATTTTTGATTGCGCGCGACGGCCTGCCTGTGGTATGATGGGCTTGAGCGGATGAACGCACGAAAAAAACCGCAAGCCGGGAGGAAACGGGATATGACCATCTATGTCTGCGGGGATTCCACCGCGGCCAGCTACAGCCCTCGGGAGGCGCCCATCACCGGCTGGGGCCAGGTGCTGCCGGAATTGGTGGCGGAACGGGTGGACAACCGGGCGATGGCCGGGCGCAGCACCAAATCCTTTCTGTCGGAAGGCAGGCTGCAGGATATTGAAAAGAGCATCCGGCCGGGGGATCTGATGCTGATTCAGTTCGCGCACAATGACGAAAGCGACCTGGTGTGGCGGCATACCGATCCCTGGACGTCGTTTACTCACAATCTGGAAATCTTCGTGGATACCGCGCTGCTGTGTCAGGCGCAGCCGGTGCTGCTGACCCCCATCTGTGTGCGTTTCTGGCAGGACGGCCAATTGCAGCATTCCCATGGGGAATACGTCGCAGCCATGACCATGCTGGCGCAGCAACGCAGCGTGCCCCTGATCGATCTTTATGGGCAAAGCCGGGAATTGGTGGCCGGGCTGGGGGACGAAGCGAGCAAGCCGCTGTATATGCATCTGAAAAAAGGCGCGTATCCCGCCTATCCTGAGGGCTGCGCGGACGACACCCATACCCGGCGGGCTGGTGCTGAGGCCTATGCCCGCATGGCGGCGGACGGGCTGCGGCGGTTCAGGCTGATCCAGTAACGGATGGGAGGAAGGCAACATCTGTATGTACATCATTGCCAAGGACGGCAGCGGGGATTTTACCTCCATCCAGGCCGCCATTGACTGCGTTCCGGGCGGCGGCATCGCCCCCGCCATCCTGCTGGTGCGTATGGGGGATTACAGCGAGCGGGTGATCGTGAACAAGGATAACGTGCGCCTGATCGGCGAAGCCCGGGACCGCACCGTCATTGCGCATTCCGCCTGCGCCCGGGATAAAAACCCGGACGGCACGGAAAAGGGCACCTTTTTGTCTTTTACGATGCTGGTGACGGGGCACAACGTGGAAATCGAAAACCTGACCATCCGAAATGACGCGGGAGACGGGGAACAAGTGGGCCAGGCGGTGGCGCTGTACGCGGCGGGGGACCGGTGCGTGGTGCGCAATTGCCGCCTGATCGCGCATCAGGATACCCTGTTCTGCGGCCCGACGATGCCCAAAGTGGAGCGTGAGATCGCGCCCCGGAAGAGCACGGCGGAATGCGTGGACAGCGTGGGGGACAGCCCCCTGACTCACAGCCGCCTGTATTTTGAGGACTGCTTTATTCAGGGAGATGTGGATTTTGTATTCGGGCCGTACCGCAGCTGGTTTGAAAGGTGCACCCTGCATATGCTTGCCAGAGGCGGCTATTATACCGCTGCCAACACGTCGGCGGAGCAGCCCTTTGGCCTGGTGTTTCATCGGTGCCGCCTGACCGGGGAATGCGGGGACGGGCAGGCGTATCTGGGCCGCCCCTGGCGGAAATTCGCCCGGACGCTGTTCCTGCATTGCTTCATGGACGCCTGCGTGGCCCCCCAGGGCTTTGCCGACTGGGACGCGGAGCGGGTGGTGACCGAGCGCTGCGGGGAATATGCCACAGAGGGCGCCCGGGCGGATCTGTCTTTCCGGCATCCCGGGGAAAAGCGTCTGACGGACTGGGAAGCCCGGTGCGTCACCCTGCCCCAGGTGATTGGCGGCTGGGATCACTGGCGGCCGGACAGGCGGGTGCCCACCTGGTTTTTGTGCGGGGATTCCACCATGGCCGATTATCCGGAAAAGGACGCGCCTATGACGGGCTGGGGTCAGCAGCTGCAGGCCCTGCTGGGGGAGGAGGCGTATGTGGAAAACTGCGCCAGGTGCGGCCGGTCCAGCAAAAGCTTTGTGGCCGAAAAACGGCTCGCCTTCATTGAACTGTGTCTGCGAAAGGGGGACAGGCTGATCGTCTCCTTTGGCCACAACGATGAAAAGCCCGATCCGGAGCGGCATACCGATCCGCGGGTGACCTTCCCCGAATACCTGGGCATGTACATCGACGCGGCCCGGCGGCAGGGGGCGGAGCCTGTCCTGGCCACGCCCATCGCCCGGCGGCGGTTTGACGAAAACGGGCGGCTGATCCCCACCCACGGGGCGTATCCGGATGCCTTGCGCCAAACGGCAATATACCGGGGCGTGCGGCTGGTGGATCTGGAAAAGGCTACCATGGATGCCTTCCGGCAGGCGGGCGTGGAGGGAACAAAGAAAATCTTCTGCCATCTGCCCGCCGGCAGCGCGCATGCTCCCGCCGGGCTGGCGGATGACAGCCATTTGCAGCGGGACGGCGCCACGCTGGTGGCAGTCCTGTTCCTCAAAGCGCTGCGTGGCTTTGAAGCGGAGGAGGAAGCATGAAAAAAAAGAAATGCCTGCCTGCTGTGATGACCGTTTTGACGGCGGCGGCATGCGTCGCCCTGTGCGTATCGGTGCTTGTGCTGTATACCCAGGGCACGGCCCGGCGGGCGGCGGGCGCTGCCACCGAGCCCATTTTCACCCGGGAAGAGGTGGCGCGGCAGATGATCTGGGTGGGCCCGATCCTGCTCGCGTGGCTGGCCGCGGCGGTCGGAGCGTGGGCGCTGGGGCGGACGGAGAGGGATCTGGGCCGGGCGGACCAGCCCCTGGAGCGCACCCTGGCCTTGCTGCGTGCCCGCGTCGGCCTTGTGCCGCCGGAGGCGGAAAAGGAGCGGACGCTGCGCAGACGGATCTGGATCGCGGGCGGCGCGGGAATGGGCCTGTGCGCCGGATGGGCGCTTTTGTGGCTGCTGAACAGGGAAAACTTTACCAGCTGGGAGCTGGAAAGGGTAATGGGCGAGATGCTGGCGCATATATTGCCGCCCCTGGCCCTGGGATTTACGGCGCTGTTTACGGTGATCTGCCTGTGCGACCGCAGCCGTGCCCGGGAAAAGGACGCGCTGCTGCGGGCGGCGCGGGGCCGGCATTTGCCGCATGCGGCGGCTCCGCTGAAAAGCGTTGCGGAAACAGGCCGACTCAGCCTGGTCCGGTGGATGCTGCTGGCGGCCGCCGCGGCGCTGATCGCGCTGGGCGTGATCAACGGCGGGCTCAACGATGTGTTTGTGAAAGCGATCAATATTTGTACGGAGTGTATTGGCCTTGGTTAATGTGAAAGCATGGTGGCAGGCGCATCGCCCCACCACCCGCCGTTTGGTGCAGCTGTACGCAGCGCTGCTCCAAAACGCCCATTTGAAGGGCTTTGCGGAAGGAAAAATATATACCGGCCCCACCAAGGCGGTGTGCGTGCCGGGGCTGAACTGCTATTCCTGCCCCGGCGCGGTGGGCGCTTGTCCCTTGGGCGCGCTTCAGAACGCCATCGCCGCGTCCGCCAATCGCCCTGCCTTTTATGTGGTGGGCCTGCTGCTGCTCTTTGGCCTGACGCTGGGCCGGGTGATCTGCGGCTGGCTGTGCCCGGTGGGGATGATTCAGGAGCTGCTGCATAAGGTGCCTACGCCCAAGCTGAAAAAGAATCGGTATACCCGCGCGCTGTCGTGGCTCAAATACGTGATCCTGGCGGTGTTCGCGGTCATAATTCCCTTCTGGTACAGCCTGCAGCAGTATCCGCTGCCTGCGTTCTGCAAGTATATTTGTCCCGCGGGCACGCTGGAGGGAGCGGTGGGGCTTTTGTCCCATCCCGCCAACGCGGAAAAATTCAGCATGCTGGGCATCCTGTTCACCCGAAAACTGCTGATCCTGGCGGGGGTGCTCGCGGCCTGCGTGTTTATTTACCGGGCGTTCTGCCGGTTCCTGTGTCCCTTGGGCGCGCTGTACGGCCTGTTTGCCCGGATCGCCCTGCTGGGCGTGCGGGTGGACAAAAGCCAATGCAGCGGCTGCGGCGCGTGCCTGCGGGCCTGCCCCATGGATGTTGGCCGGGTGGGAGATCACGAATGCATCCACTGCGGGGAATGCATCGGGGTGTGCCCTGAAAAGGCCATATCCCTGAAAGCGGGGAAAATCGTGCTGAAGGGGCCGGACTGCGCGCCCGCCGTTCAGAGGAGGAAAACGCAATGAAAAAACGGACGATGGCGTGGATGGCCGCCCTGGCGGTTTTGGCGTGCGCGCTGGTGTATTTCAATGTGCCCGCTCCGGCCGGTACAGGGGCGACGGAAGATACGCCGGAAGCCGGGATATCCGCGCAGTATGCAAGCGACGCGCCCGTGGGGTGGCATGTGGGCGAGCAATTGCCCGAATTCACCCTGACCACCATGACGGGAGAGGAATTCGTGCTCAGCGCGCACCGGGGCCGGGTGACGGTCATCAATTTGTGGGCCACCTGGTGCACGCCCTGCGTGAACGAGCTGCCCTGCTTTGACCGGCTGCAGAACGAGCACCCGGAGGATGTGACCGTGCTGGCCATTCATTCCAACCTGATCACCGACGATGTGGCCAAGTACCTGTCCGGATTTGATTATGGCATCGCTTTTGCCGTGGATGAAACGGGGGACGTGATTTCCTCCGTGGGCGGCTCCACCATGCTGCCCCAGACGGTGGTGCTGAATCCGTGGGGAGAGGTGACCTACAATAAGGTGGGCTCCGTCACCTTCGAAATGCTGGAGGAATTGACGGAGGCGGCCCAAACACGGTAGGATCATTCCGTCACGCCGGACCATGCGGCCCGCCGCGCAGGCCTTTCGCCGAAGCACGGAGGGATTCCGGAGGTATTTCCATCCTCCCCGATGGCCAGCCCGGAAGCTACTTGTCAATCTGAGTATATATTGTTGTTCCGATTCCTTCAATTCATCACTTTCCGTTTGACCAGACGCCCTTCCTGAATCGCCGCCGCTGTCGCAACCGCGCAAACAACTGCGGCGAATCGTCGAAACAGATCAACACGCAAATAATCACAAGGCGATCCAGTATCGCTGAATGATCCCGCATTCACCCAAGCCGGCGTCATCTTCTATTTCATTCTCCAATTTGCCGCCGTTTTTCACGATTGTCCGTCTTGACGCATCATTGGTTTTATCACAGGTTATGAGAATTTTTTTCTCGCCGTATTCCCTGCAAACGTCCAGCATGAGTTTCAGCATTTCACTGGCATATCCTTTCCGACGCTCTGACGGCAATATACTGTAGCCAATGTTTCCGCCATATTGAAACAGAAAAGGTGATAGAGGGTGTCTGTAGTCAATGATACCCACAACCTTTTCGTCTGCAATCCGAACGCCCAGAAAAACCTCAGACGGAACATATCCTTCGCCGTATTTCCGTTTCAAACGGTTTTCAAAGTCGATCCACTCGGAAAAGGAGATGACTTCTTCAAGACCCGCACAGCCGTCAAAACTGTCATTATTTGCAAGCATATCTTCTTTGTATCGCATGACTTGCTCTGCATATTTGTTTGCAGGTCTTACCAATTTTAGAAACATATGTTCCTTCCTTTTCAGAAAACGATGTGATTATGAGTGTTGCTTGAGGTGTTCCGCATCCTTCGGTTCATACGGCACAGATATAAAGTCCTTCTTTTGTTGGTACAAGCAGCATACCGTCTCGACATGGCCGGTATAGCAAAACATATCCACAGGCTGGCAGGCGTCAAGGCGGTAGCCGTGTGCGGACAGGAATTTCATGTCCCGGGCCTGGGTGGCGGGATCGCAGCTGACGTAAACGATGCGGCTGGGGGCGGCCTCTGCGATGGCGGCCAGCACCGCCGTCTCGCAGCCTTTCCGGGGCGGATCCAGCACCACCACATCGGGACGCAGCCCCTGAGCCACCAAAGCCGGCAGCAGCTGCTCTGCCGCCGCCGAATGGAAGGAAACGTTGCTGACGCCGTTGCGCCGGGCGTTTTCTTCGGCATCCCGGATGGCCTGGGGCACGATTTCAATGCCGATCACCCGGGCAGCCTGCCGGGCCAGCAGCAGGGAAATGGTGCCCGCGCCGCAGTATAAATCGCATACCAGTTCCGTTCCTTTCAAGCCGGCAAAGGACAGGGCCGTTTGGTACAGCACCTCCGTCTGAACGGGATTGATCTGGAAAAAGGATTGCGGCGACAGGGAAAAGCGCAGGCCACAGAGGGTGTCCTCCAGCCGTTCTTCGCCCCAGAGCAGGCGGCTTTCATTGCCTAATATGACGTTGTCGCCCCGACGGTTCACATTGAGATACAGGGAACACAGGGAGGGCACCCCCGCCCGCAGCATGGCGATCAATTCATGCGCATGGGGCAGGGTGGGAGCAGAAGCCACCACCACCGCCATCACCTGGCCCGGCCGGGATACCCGGCTCATCACGTGGCGGATCAGGCCGCGATGTGTGATTTCATCGTAGGGTTCGATGCCGAATTTTTCCATCCACCGACGCAGAACGGCGGTGACCCGGTCGCTTTCCTCCCGGGCGATCAGGCAGCCGTCCATGTCCACGATGCGGTGGCTGCGGGGCGCGAAATAGCCGATGCGCGGCGCGCCCGCCTCCCCGCCCACGGGCAGGGCGGTCTTGTTGCGGTAGTGCCAGGGATTCTCCATGCCGATCACCGGGGGCACATCCACCGTGAGGCCGCCGATGCGCTGCAGTGCGTCCTGAACACGCTGGCGCTTCATTTCCAGCGACAGGGCATAGGTCATGTGCTGGCATGCGCAGCCGCCGCACTTTTCATAATAGGGACAGGGCGGCTCCGCGCGGTCCGGAGAGGCGGAAAGGACCCGCAGCGTTTTCAGAAAGGCGTGGGTCTTTTCCACCTTTTGGGCGCGGGCAATCACCCGTTCCCCGGGCAAAGCGCCCTGCACGAACAGGGTCATCCCCTCCGTGTGGGCGATGCCCATTTCCCCGCCGAAGCGTTCGATTTCCACCGTGATTTCGTCATTTTTCCGCAGCATGTTTTCTCCCCTGAGCGATAGACTGACCGGAAGCCGTCATTCAAAGGCAAGCAGATTTCCAAGCGGCACTGAGAACCCAAGCGACTGATACATTTTCACGTCACAGTCCGCGCACCCGACCGTTAAAGAGGAGACGCCGCTTTCACGGTATGCGAACTGAGCCAGCCGACGGGCTATGCCCTGATGACGGTATTCAGGCCGGATATAGAAGTCCTCAAAGACGCCGCTTGGCATATAATCATAAGTCGAAAAACCGACGGTGACTGAGCAGCATCCTATCAGACTGTTTTCCTCCCAGACACCATAGAAAATGATCCTGTTCCCGTCTATGGCTTTTGCCAGACGAGCCTTTCCTTCGACGTCCGGTTCGTTTTCTCCGATTTCCGCTTTATACAGTTTTTGCAGCTCCCATAAAGCGTCAATCTGTGAACGACAGATGATTTGATAATTCATGATCCCTCCGAAAGATCCGATGCGCGTTGGATCTTCCGCGCTTCCATATAATAGCGCTTCTCATTGGCCTCGCCCATGGAGAAGGTTTTGCGGGGCAGGGGGCCGTTTTTCGCTACGGCGGGGAAGAGCAGGGATTTATCCATGGGCGGCAGCAGGATGCCCACGGCGTTTTCTTTGGCCACGATCTGGCGCACGGCGTCCTCCCCGTGAACGTAATCCAATCGGAGGTCTGCTTGCCTGTCCAGCAGCTGCTGCACGGTGCCCACCGGCAGGGAATGAAGGGGATGGCCGATGCGGAAGGGCCTGTCTCCCGCTTGGGTGACCAGGGTCAGGTCGGGGGAGACGCTGTCCGGAATCAGGTCGGCGTCCGCCAGTATGCGCAGGGCATCTTCACTGGTCACGCCAAACAGCACCCGATGAATGGGCTCGAAAATCAGGGCGTCGTCGTAGATGTTATTCAGCTCCACCATGGCGAAACGGGCGGGATGATTCGCTTGCTCTTCCGGCGTAAGCGCCGCTTTCACCTCCAGCCAGTGGGCCCGGGCGGTGGCCAGGGAGTGGTTCCCGTCCCCCGAAGCCAGCAGGATGCCGCCGGACGGCAAAGCGTTTTTCAAGCGGAGCAGGGCGTCGGCGATGGCGCACAGGTCGGCATCGTCCTCCACGGCCCAGCCCTTGATGTGGCCGCCGTCCAGCATGAGATCGGTGTCATACAAAGGCCGCAGGGAATCCCGCTTCGCGTACACAGGCTCGATGACCGTGCGTTTGGGATCGTCGCACAGCAAAAGCACGTGGGACAGCTCCAGCTTGGCTTGCCGGCGCACCTTCTGCCGCGGCGGGATGCGGGACACGATGGTGCCCTCCGTGGGCCGGATCAGGGACGTGGAACCGGCGGAAAAATCGTAGGCCTCCAAATCTACTGTCATCACCAGCCCCAGCCGCCTGCCGGACTGGGTTTCCCGTTCCACCAGCACCATGCCGTTCACCGCCGGCCGCAACGCGCCCGTGTCCAGATACCGCGCCATTTCGGCCTGCACCTGAGGCACCCGCCGGTCACTGTCGTCCAGATACGCTTCCGGGATGATCAGCCGAAGCGCCGAGGGCGAATCGCCGACCGTCCGGTCCGCCTGCTCCCATTTTTCGGGCTGGGCGGTATATTGATCACAGGCCACGACGGCCCAGGCTTTCATATCCACCTGAGGCCCGGGCAGGTAAAAGGTGCCCGGCCGCACGCACAGCTTGTCAAACGCATTCGTCATTTCCATCGCCTCCTGCCTCCATGATACCAATTTGAGGGCTTTTCCGCAAGAGGAAACGGCAGATTTTGTGGGATGGAAGAGGCGCGGCGCGGCATACTATGCGAGCGGCGGTGAAAATCCCAAAAAAGACACTTGACATGTTGTAAAAATGTGATAAAATTATATTTGAAAAAATAAATCAACGGATCGGCAAACGCATCCGGCGTGAAGGAGGAAAGGCATGAGCGGCTTCTATGATTACTCCGTTCCGAGGCCCCAAGGGGAAGAAGCGTCCATGAAGCGGCTTGAGCCCCCGGTGAAGATGGGAAAAGCGGCCGAATGCGTGGAAGGACTGCCGTAATGCGGGCAGGCGGTTTTTTTCCGGCCGCCGGTCAGCGGCCCGGGCATCCCGGGGCCCCGATGCCGCCTTCGTTTCGCCATCCCGGCAAGAATGCTTAAGGAGCGAGGAGTTTGTATGCGCTACGATATCGCCGTCATCGGAACGGGCCCGGCGGGGCTGTCCGCCGCCGTCACCGCCACCGTCCGGAACAAGAAGGTGCTGCTGCTGGGCAGCGCGGACCTGAGCGGCAAGGTGCAAAAAGCCCATGAGATCCGGAACTATCTGGGTCTGCCCGCCGTTTCCGGCGCGGAGCTGGCCGCGGCCTTTCAGCGCCATCTGGACAGCATGGGCATCGTGATCACCGAAAAGCGGATCAACGCCGTATACAGCATGGGAGATTATTTCGTCCTGCAGTCCGGCGATGAGATGCTGGAAGCCGCCGCGGTGATCCTGGCTACCGGCGTGGTACAGGAAAAGCCCCTGCCGGGCGAGGAGGAATTGCTGGGCCGGGGCGTCAGCTACTGCGCCACCTGCGACGCGCCGCTCTACCGGGGCAAGACGGCCGCGGTGATCGGCTACAGCCCCCGGGAGGAGGCGGAGGCCGCTTTTCTCAGCGAGGTCTGTGATACGGTGCTGTATTTCCCGGCGTATCCCGACGAAACGCATCTGCCGGACGGCGTGCGGGTGATCCGGGAGCGGGTGCTGTCCCTGGCCGACCGGGACGGAAAACGGCTTGTAAAAACCGCGGAGAATGCGTATACTGTAGACGGTGTATTCGTCCTGCGGGAGGCCGTGGCGCCGGGGCAGCTGGTGCCGGGCCTGGAAACGGACGGCAGCCACGTGGCGGTGAACCGCCGAATGGAGGCCAGCATTCCCGGCGTGTTCGCCTGCGGCGATATCGCCGGCCTTCCCTATCAGTACATCAAGGCCGCGGGGGAGGGCAATGTGGCCGCCCTCAGCGCGGTCAGCTATCTGGACAGAATCAAGCGCGATCAGGCGCAGAAAAAAGGAGATAACGATCATGGTCAAGAAAATCAACGCGCAACAGTTTGAAACCGAAGCTAAAAAGAGCGCCGTGGCCGTGGTGGATTTTTCCGCCACCTGGTGCGGCCCCTGCCGTATGCTGGCCCCCGTGTTGGAGGCGGTGAGCGAAAAGCTGGCGGGCAAAGCGGACTTCTACAACGTGGACGTGGACGACGCCCCCGAGCTGGCGGGCGCCTACCGGGTGCAGTCCGTGCCTTGCCTGGTGATGATGAAAAACGGCAAATTTGTGGATCAGTCCATCGGCTTTAAGCCCGAAGCCATGATTACCGCCTGGATCGAATCCAACATGTGATCCCGGCCGGGGAGCGTCAGCCTGCCCGCCGGGGGGAGCTTCCGCACGGCGGGCCATTTCAAAACAGTGGGTGATGAGGATCATGAGTGAACAATCCGCCGATCATCGGCCGCAGGAAGATTTTCCGCAGCTGAATCTGGATGGCCAGCTTTGCTTTCCCCTGTATGCCGCGGCCAGGAAGGTGGTCAACCATTATACGCCCTATCTGAAGCCCCTGGGCATTACCTATACCCAGTATATCGTGCTGCTGGCGCTGTGGGAAAGCGGCAGCGCCACGGTGGGCGACCTGTGCCGCCGGCTGTATCTGGACAACGGCACCATCACGCCGCTGCTGAAGAAGATGGAGGAAATGGGCATCGTCAGCCGCAGCCGCTCCCGCCAGGATGAGCGGGTGGTCACCGTGCAGATGACGGAACAGGGCTGGATCATGCGCCAGCAGGTGAAGGACATCCCCTTCCAGGTGGGCAGCTGCATCCCGCTGAGCCATGACGACGCCTTCGCTTTGTATCAATTGCTGCACAAATTGCTGGGTACAGTCTGAAACTGTCCATCATGAATGCCCATGCCGCACGTCAGGCATGGGCATTCGATTGACCGCTTGGAAATACGAGGTGACCTTTCATGAAAAGAACACTGTGGCTGCTGCTGCTTCTGTGCGTTTTGCCGCTGGGCGTCCGGGGGGAGGAGCCGGCCTATCGGTATACCGTCGTTTCAACGGCCGCTGAATATGACAGCGAAACCCTGCGCTATCAGATGCTCAGCTGCCGGATCAACGGCGTTCCGTGCTATGTGACCACCGTGTGGGTGGCGGATCCGGCGCGGCAAATCCGCAAGGCCATTTCGCCCTGGCATCAGGATCTGGCCAGCGCGGAGGGCCTGGCGGCAAAAATCGAGGGCGTTGCGCTGGCGATCAACGGCAGCGGCTACGTCAGCCCCCAGTATCCCGCCATTCCGGACAATTATCCGGGCAGCAGCGCGGATTATTATTACACGCCGCTGGGGTCGCTAACCGTGGTGGACGGCCAGGTGTACCGCAATCTGACCGGCGTGCCTTATTACGGCCTGACCCTGGAGCAGGATGGGCTGCACATGTACGTGGGGGAGGACAACGAGGCCGTCCTGGCCCAGCATCCGATCCAGACCTGGTCGTTTTACGAAGGCTGTCCCATGTCGCTGAACGGGGAGGACCTGCTGGACCATACATGGCGCTTCGCCGTGAACCCATACAAGCGCACCATTCTGGCCAAGCTGCCCGCGGAAAACACATACCTGATCCTGACTGTGACGGCGGAGAGGGGGATCAGCCTGACGGACGCCAATACGTTCCTCAACGGGGAATTCCAGCCCGAATGGATTTATAATCTGGACGGCGGCCCTTCCTCCGCGCTGCTGCGCCGGCTGCATGGGAAAAAGCTGCTTCGGCTGATCTGCGGCGCCGATCAGCGGATTGTGGATGTGATGGGCTTTGTGGAGTGACGGAAAAATGCCGGAACAAGCCATCCCGTATACCCTGATCCGCTCCAAACGGAAAACGTTGGCCATTCAGATCCGGCCGACCGGACAGGTTGAGGTGCGCGCGCCCGCGCGGATGCCGCAGGCGCAGATCGATGCCTTTGTGCGCCAGAAAACGCCCTGGATTCAACGGCATATGGAACGGATCGGTCAGGCTGCCCGGGACCGCGCCGCATCTGTTCCCTTTACCGACGCGGAGATCCGCGCCATGGCCCGGCACACGGCGGAGATCCTGCCGCCCAGGGTGGCGCGCTTTTCCGCGCTGGCCGGGGTCTCCTGCGGGCGGATCACCGTTCGCAGCCAAAGGACCCGATGGGGCAGCTGCTCCGCGAAGGGAAATCTGAGTTTTAACTGCCTGCTGGCCCAATGCCCGGATTACGTGGTGGATTACGTGGCGGCGCACGAGGTGTGTCACCGGCTGGAGATGAATCACTCGCCCCGCTTCTGGGCCCAGGTGGAGCGTATCCTGCCGGATTGGCAGGCGGGACGGGCGTGGCTGAAGCAGCATGGACAGGCCCTGATTGCCCGGCTGCCGGAGAAATGAAAGCGGCGCTGTATCCGGGAAAGGCGCCTTATACGAAACTCTGATGAAAAGGAGCCATCAGCATCGCGGGCTTCATCACCCATCTGTCGGAGCATCAATAAAAGAGGCCGATGTGCTGCCGGGGAAGAGAAAAGCAGAGCGAAACGCGCCTGCTTTTTCCATAACAGCGCGGCGTCTCTTTTTTATTTGTCGGCTTTTTTTCTGCGCTCCTGGCGGCGGATGCGGTTGATATGGCGCTCAAAATCGCCGTTATTAATGAGGTCGGCCAGCACATACTGCTCAAAGGCGGGCACAGTGCAGGAATAGAACCCCACCCGCATGTCGAACACAGGCAGCAGCCTGCGGGGCAGCACCATATAGCCTGCCCGGATAGAGGGGGACACGGTGCGGGAGAAGGTGTTGAGGTAGATCACGTTGGGATGGGGAGAGAGGGAAAACACCGTTTCCTCCGGCTTGCGCAGCAGGGAAAACTCCGACTCGAAATCATCCTCCACAATATAGCGGTCGTTTTTCTCAGCCCAGCGGATGTATTCCCTGCGCTTGGAGGCGCTGGCGGTGACGCCGCTGGGGAAGCTGCGGTAGGGCGTGATATGCAGCACCGACGCGGCGGTGGCCATCAGGGCGTCCGTGCGGATGCCGTCGCTGTCCAGCGGCAAAAGATCGCAGGTGATGCCCTGGGCGCGGTAAACCTGCTCGATTTTTTCATAGGAAGGGCATTCGATGGCGTAGCCCCGCTTCCGCCCCAGCATTTCCACCACCAGGCCGTACAGGTATTCCGCCCCCGAGCCGATCACGATCTGCCCCGCCTCCACCCGCATACCCCGGTTGCGGGCCAGATAGCGGGCGATGGCCAGGCGCAGCTCATCCATGCCGGCATTGGGGGATTTTTGCAGGATGCCTTCGCCGTATTCGCTCAGCACCCTTCGCATGGTGCGGGCCAGCACGGAAAAGGGGAAGGCGTTGGCCGTTTCGGCGCGCGCCGTGACCGGCGCCGGGGAACGAGGGAGCGAGGGAGCGGGAAGCAGACCGTCCGCCTCGCGGTACACCACGAAAAAGCCGCTGCGGGGCCGGGCTTCGGCATATCCCTCCTGGCACAGCAATTCATAGCTGTGCTCCACGGTCACCACGCTCACGCCCCGGTCCCGGGCCATCTGCCGCCGGGAGGGCAGCCGCGCCCCGCAGGACCATGCGCCTGCCACGATTTCTTCGCGCAGCGCTTCATACAATTGCAGATATGCCGGTTTTTCCTTGCTCATCTGGCCTTATTATTTTCTCCTTTTCTGGCACTTTTCATAGGACCAAGATCAGTATATACTAAGTGCCGTTCCCTGGTCAAGAGGGAAACTGAAGGAGATGAAAGAACATGACGAACCGTGGAAAGGGCCGGGATCTGGAGACGTATGAAATTGTTTTTGTGGGCGTTATGGCCGCCATGGTGTATGTGGTGACGCTGTTCCGCTTCCCGCTGCTGGGCTCCAAGGTGCATTTTGCCAACGCGGTGTGCCTGCTGTGCGGCATGCTGCTGGGGCCGGTGCAGGGCGGCGTGGCGGCCGGGTTGGGTTCGGCGCTCTTTGATGCCACCGGCGGGGGCTACGATGTGATCCAGATCATGATCACTTTTGTGAGCAAGTTTGCCATGGCCTTTGTGTGCGGCATGATCATGCACCGGGGACAGAAAGGCCGGGCCCGCGCGGACCGCACCGTGGCGGCCAGCGTGGCCGGGGCCCTGACCTATGTGGCGCTCTATATGCTCAAAACATTCATCTATGATCGGTATGTGTATGGCCATCCCATGCATGTGGCCTTCGCCACCATGGGATCCAAATTGCCCGCTTCCCTGATCAATGCGGCTGCCGCCGTGATCGCCGCGCCCATCTTTTATCATGCCGCGCTGCCCGCCCTGCGGGCCAGCGGCCTGGAGAAACGGCTGTACACCAAGGAATAAATTCGGCTCCGCTTCGGCAGAAAAGTCTCCTCACGGAGGCTTTTTTGGTTCTTCACGGATAATGAGGCAAACGAACCCCTCCGCTCAGGATGACCAAGAGGCCATTTCTTTCTCCCTGATTTCCGTGAAGAATCACTTTTTTTGATAAGCTGATATGTTTTTGTTCAAACGGGCACTGATTTGCGCACATGGCCCATCTCCCGCTCCACCCGCTGGATCTTTTCATACTATTCTCAAATAAAATCGGCAAGGAAGATAGACGAAGTTACAATGTCATCCCGACCGAAGCTGAGTGGAGGGATCTGGAAATTGGGCAATATGCTGCTGAAAGGAATTTGTTTCTCAAAGATCCCTCGACTTCGTTCCGCTCTCGCTCCACTCCGCTCGGGATGACAGAAGCGTTTTACTTTTTTACTTGTTATTATAATTTGAGTATAGCATCACAGGTTTCCCGACGGATGCATCCTTGTTTTTCAGCGCGTGGGACACGGTGTTCATCGCGTGGCCGGCGGCGATATCCGGCAGGGGGACGCGCCCTTTGCCATTCGGCATGTTTCCCTCCTCCATGAACGTTCCGTTCTGCCACGGAAAAAACGCCCTTGCCGATGAAGGGGACACGGGCGGCCGCTGCGCCATGCTTGACGGGAACCGTTCTCTATGCTATAATTTGCATACAGGATAAAAAGTGCACAGAATCGTGAACCCTGGCGTTGATCACCTGGCTCGCGATTTTCTTTTTATCGGCTGAAATACGGGTGGACTGCGGCATGGATGCGGCCTTCATCCATGGCCCGTCCGAATATAAGGAGGGGTAACAGTTCAATGAAAAAGCTCGTCGTTGCGACGGTGCTGGCAGGGATTTTCCTGTGCGCGCTGGGCTGCGCCCTGGCGGATACGCCCGTCCAGGTGGCGCCGACCGGCACCGGGGTCACTATGATCCCGGCGGATCAGTGGGAAAACACCTATCCAGACGTCTATGCCAGCTACATGGCGAACCAGGACAATGCCGAGATCGTGGATCACGTAAAGGAATACCCCATGCTGGCCACGGTGTACGAGGGCAATGCCTTTGGCACCTACTACGGCAGCGCCCGGGGCCACTATTACTGTGTCCAGGATCTGCTGGCCACCGGCCGCCCCCACAAGCTGGCCAACTGCTTTACCTGCAAAACGGCGGATTTCACCTACATGACCCTGGAAATGGGTGACAGCGCGTACGCTCTTCCCTTTGAAGACGTGGCTGCCGACATGAAACAGGATGTGGGATGCTTTACCTGCCATGCCAATGACCCGGCCGCGGGATTGACCCTGACGCATCTGTACCTGGTGAACGCCATGGGCGCGGATGCGGACAAAGTGGCGGCCATCAACGCCGTCTGCGGCCAATGCCACGTGGAATACTACTTCGATTCCGATTCCAAGGCTACCGTCCTGCCCTACACCGGCATGGGCGTGGCCAATCCCGATGACATGTACGCCTACTACCAGGCCCTGGACTTTGCGGATTACACCAATCCCCGCACCGGCGTCCGCCAGCTGAAGGCCCAGCATCCGGAGTTTGAAACCTATCTGGGCGTTGGCAGCGTGCACGCCGGCATGTTCACCTGCGCGGACTGTCACATGGAACGGGTGACCAGGGAAGACGGGACCACCTACCGCAGCCATCTGCTGGTCAGCCCGCTGCAAAGCGAAGCCATCATGGCCACTTGCGCCGCCTGCCATGCCGATCTGCCCGGCTTTGTGCATGGGATCCAGGAGAAGATGGAAGCGCGGACCATCGCCATCGGCTATAAGCTGGAGGATCTGACCAACCGGCTGGCCGATGCCGTGGCCTCCGGCCAGTACAGCGAGGAGGAACTGAACGTCATCCGGGAGCTGAACCGCAAGGGACAGTGGTACTGGGACTTCGTGTTCGTGGAGAACAGCGAGGGCGCGCACAACTCCAGGCTGGACAACAGCTGCCTGGATAAGGCGGAAGCGCTGATCGACGAGGCGCTGGGCCTGCTGCGCCGCTGATCTTCCCGGGAGTGGGGCTGGCGGGAAACCGCAAGGCCCGGCCCCGCTCTTTTTGGATCATGGCCGGACGCCTGGAATCATCGGCCATTGAAAGAGGGACAACGATTTGAAAAAAACGCTGCGGTTCATCCGCTCCATGAAATGTGGCATGATCCTGCTCGTCCTGGTGATGCTTTTGTCCCTGGCGGGCTCGCTGATCCCCCAGCAGGAAGCCAGCATGCGCTACGTGCGGGCGTATGGCGCCCAGACGGCGCAATTCCTGATCGCCGTGGGCGCCACGGATATTTTCCATACCTGGTATTTTTATGCGCTGGAAATCCTTCTGTGCCTGAATCTGGTGCTTTGCTCCATCGTGCGTTTTCCCAGGACGCTTAAGGCCAACGGGGAATGGACGGACAGGGCGCGGCGCGCGGAGGGGGAGCATCCGCTGACGGGGGAAAAGCGCGAAAAGCTGTGCGGCTTTCTGACCGTCCGGCATTACCGCTTGGAGCAGGCGGCGGACGGCGCGGTGTACAGCAAAAACGCCGCGGGGTTTTACGGCTCGTTTCTCACCCACTTGTCCATCCTGCTGGTGCTGCTCTTTGGCTCCCTGGTGCTGATGACCCCGGATATTCAGGATCTGACCGTGCTGCCGGGCAGCGCCCTGACGCTGGCGGACGGCACGACGGTCACCTGCGATCAGTTTCATATCACGGATGAAACAGGCCGGCTGGATTACGCCAGCGTGCTCACCGTGCGCAGCGCCGACGGCCAGCGGGAAAAACAGCAGGAGATCCGGGTGAACCAGCCCCTGCGCTTTGGGGAATATAAGATATATCAGCAAACGTACGGCACCGCCGGCCGGGTGAGGATCACCAACCACACCAATGGCGCGGAGGAAGTGATGTTCCTTACCGATCCCTGCTTCCTGTCCATTGACGGACGCAACGGGGTGTATTATCAGGCGCTGTATCCCGGCTTCCTCCGCGATGCGGAGGGCAACTATACCTTGATCACCAGCACCTCTGTCAGCTACCAGGATCCCGTGTATGCCATCCAGACCGTTTCCGACGGGATGACCACCTCCGTGCTGGCTTTTCCGGAGGATGAACTGCGCCTGGGCGATATCAGCTTCACCTTCCTGTCCCCGACGGAATACCCGGGCCTGCGGATCAAGCATGTATCCTCCTGGCTGTTCGGCGGGCTGTATTTCAGCTTTGGGCTGATGGTGGCCGCGCTGTACCTGTGCTTCTTTGCCGCGCCGGTTTACGTGCGGGTGCGGGAAGACAGCTATACCATATTGTCCCCCAAGAATCAGCAGGGACTGATCCTGGATTTGCGCGCGCTGATCGGGGAAAAGGAGACGGACCCGTGAATGTTTTGTTTTTCGCTGCCCTGGTAGGATACTTTGCCGCCTCGGTTTTCCAGTTTGCCGGTGCCGCCATGAAAAAAGAAAAGCCGCGTATCGCTGCCCGCGTCTTGCTGTTGGTCAGCTTTGGGCTGCACGCGGCTTATATGACGTGGCGAGGCATCGCGGCAGGCAGGGTGCCGCTGGCCAATCAGTTTGAATTCGCTTCCGGCTTCGCCTGGGCGACCGCGGCGCTGGGGTTTGTGCTGTACGGGCGCATCCGGCAGGAATGGGTCATGACCGCGGCGATGCCGGCGGCCTTCCTGGTGCTCAGCTACGCCGCTTTTCAGCCCAGGGAAATCAAGGATATCCTGCCGGCCCTGCGCTCCACCTGGTTTGTTTTGCATATTGGATCGGCGGCCTTTTCCTATGCCGCTTTCGCCATTGCCGGGGGACTGGGGGTCAGCTATCTGATCCAATTGAAAAAAGGGAAGAATGAAGCTGATGTCCGCATGAAGCAGATGGACTATCTGGGCTATCGGCTGGTGTGCCTGGGCTTTCTGCTGCTCACTGTGGTCATTTTTTCCGGGGCCATCTGGGCGGAGCAGGCCTGGAGCAGCTGGTGGAGCTGGGATCCCAAGGAAACCTGGGCCTTGATCACCTGGATTTTTTATGCCATCTATCTGCATCAGCGTCTGCGCCTGAAGTGGCAGGGCAAGCGGATGGCCTGGCTGGCCATCATCGCCGTGATCCTGGTGGTGTTTACCTTCGCCGGGGTGAACCTGCTGCTGCCCGGGCTGCATTCCTATGCCAGGTGAGCGCGCATCAGCTGATACCGGGCTTCGTTCCCGCATCCCGGCGGTGTTTTCCCTTACCCGCGGTTTTTCGCCCGGGAGGCCAGAAGGACCGGGAAGAACATATTTAGAATTATAATCATGCAGAAGGGGGCGGCATCCGTGCTGACAGAGACGCAGCGAGCCAGGATGATGGAGTGTCCGAAGGGAAAGATCGATATGGTGCTGGACACGGACACATATAATGAAATCGATGATCAGTATGCCATTTCCTATGCCATTCACGCCCCGGAAAAGATCCGGGTGCAGGCGTTTTACGCGGCGCCGTTCACCAACCAGCGTTCTTCGGGCCCGGCAGACGGAATGGAGAAAAGCTATCATGAAATCAAAAAGGTGCTGAAACTGGCCGGAAAGGAAGGCTACCCCGTCTTCCGCGGCTCCGAAACTTATCTGCCGGACGAAAAAACCCCCGTTCCGTCCGACGCCATGCGGGACCTGGCGGAGCGCGCCATGAAGTATTCGCCGGAGCATCCGCTGTATGTGGTTTCCATTGCGGCGATCACTAATATCGCCTCCGCGCTGCTTGCGAAGCCGGAAATCTCGGACAGAATCGTGGTCATCTGGGTGGGATGCCACGCGCCGCACTGGGAAGACAATTACGAATTCAACTGCCGCCAGGATGTGGCCGCCGCGCGGGTGGTGTTCGATTCCGGCGTGCCGCTGGTGATGCTGCCCGCCCAGGGCACAGTCAGCTGCTTTACCACCACCGGGCCGGAACTGGAGTACTGGCTGCGGGGAAAGAACCCCTTGTGTGAATACCTGCTGGACCGCACCCTGGAGGCCGGCAACGAAAACGGGAAGGGAAAGCCGTGGAGCCGGGTGATTTGGGACGTGACCGGCGTGGGCTGGCTGATGAACGACGAAAACAAACAGCTGATGAGGGATCAAACGGTGCCCCGGCCGATTCCTGAATACAGCCATCACTTGTCCTGGGACTTCCGGCGGACGCCCTGCAAACTGGTGTATCATATCAACCGCGACGGGCTGCTGAACGATCTGTTCCGCCATCTTGCGCCGAGCGAGACGGCGGATCCGGAATAAAACCCGCGCCTGCCCGGCCGCCTGCCCCGCGGATCCCGTCAGTCGTTCGCCGAAAGCCGGGAAAACAGCCTTTCCTTCAGGAGCTCATACCGCGCTTTCTTTTCCGCCTTGGCAAAATGGACGGCCCGCTCCTGCTCCGGGCAGTTTTCGTAATCCAGTTTCCTGCCCTCGAATTGTTCGCTGGTCAAATCGAACACACAGCTGCCCACCGCGTTAAAGCAATGGAAGCTGCCATCGCCCAGCGGAACGCCGTATACTTTTCCTCCGTAAATATCCTGGAGGAGGAATGCGGTGACGGAGCATTGCCCCAGGGTCTTGTTTTCGGGCGTCCAATCCTGGCGCATCCTGGGGGCGCAGGTGTCCGCACACCAGATGCCGGACAGCAGATCATAATAATCACGGGGGGTCAGCCCCCTCTCATCGCGGATCCCCGCCGTTTCCCAGCCGTAAAACCGGTAGTCCATGCCTGTTCCTCCTTTTAACGGCGCCGTTAAAAAGCCCCGGGGATCCTGCGCTTTTCTGTTCCGGGGGCTCATTCCATTTTGAACATCATGCGCAGCTTGGGCTGGGCGCCGGTTTCCGGATCCATCACAAGGTCCAGCACATCCTGCATATAATCGTTCCAGCGGTCCACGATGGGGCTGTTCGCCTGGGTTTTTTCGGCGAACTCGATCCCCTGTTCACATTCGTAATAGCCAAACACGTCCCGTCCGTCGCTCCAGATGGTGTAGTTGCGGATGCCCGCGCTTTTCAGCAGCGCGATCATCTCCGGCCAGATCTGATCGTGACGGCGTTTGTATTCCTCCTGCATGCCGGGCTTGATGCGGCCTTTCCAGGCAAAGCGTTCCATGGCGGATCCTCCTTTGATTAGGGCGTATTCACACTACCGCTCAATGGTGTATTCTGGCTGTTTTTCCGTCAAGCTTTGTTGCGTTTCCTTGAAATACGATCCAGTATTCCTGCGGAAACGCGCCTCGCCTGACGAAAAAACATCTCAAAATCCACGTCATTTCGGGTAGTGTGAACACACCCTAGTATCCTGCGGTGCGAAAAGCCGGTTCGCCGCTCTTGCAGGGCGCGCAGGAATCGCGCCTGACAAGCGTCCATGCCGCGTTTTCCCGGCGGGTTTCGCCGCTGAGCAGCAATTCCACCGCCTTTTGGCCCAGCAGCTGCTGGTGCGTATCAATGCTGGTGAGGGCGGGGATCAGATAGGGGGCGCAGAACAGATTGTCGCATCCCACGATGGACAGATCCTCCGGCAGGCGCAGCCCCCTCTTCCGGGCTGTGTCCTGGCAGCCCATGGCCACCAGATCGTTCAGCGCGATCACGGCCGTGGGCCAATGGGCGGGCAGCAGCGAGGAGAGCATCTGATCCAGCGCGGCTGCGCCCTCCTCGGCGGTGCCGCCGCAGTAGGCCCGATAGGAATCCACATAGGGAAGCTGCGCCTCTTCCAGCCCCTGACGGTAGCCAACGTCTCTTCTCAGGTCATCCCTGTCGGCCTCCACGCCGCCGATCAGGGCGATTTTGCTGTGCCCCAGCCCCACCAGGTATTCCACCGTACTGCGGGCGATATCCGCCATATTATAGGAAATGGTGGGGTATTCGAAGGCGGCGGGCACGCAGCCGATCAGCACGATGGGCATATACTGGCGCAGCTCCTGCAGGGACCGCATCAGCCGTTCGTTTTCCTCCGGCGGCAGGTATTCCAGGCAGATGATGACGCCATCCAGCCGGCGCTCCGCCAGCAGCAGGGCGGGGGTGCTCCTTTGATCGGTCAGGCTTTTCCACGGGAACATGTTCATGCTGTACCCGTGACGCCGCGCGCCGTCATAAGCGCCGGTAAAAATCATGGCGTAGTTGGGATTGAGCAGCTTGGGCAGCACAATGCCCAGGGAGTGGGTGGTTTTGCTGGTCATGCCGCGGGCGATGGAGCTGGGCCGGTAATTGCGCCGCGCGATGACGGCCTCCACCTTTTCCCGCGTGGCGGGGGATACGCTGCGCTCTCCCCGCAGTACCCGGGAAACGGTGGCAATGGAAACGCCGGCCTCCGCGGCGATATCGTAGATCGTGCTGTTGACGGACATGCCTGCCCCTCCTTTTTTCCCGTTCTCGCATACCTGAACCGATTATAGCAGAAAAAAAGGAGAGGTTCAAGAGAAAAATGTAAGCGTTTTCATATAATTCATAACTTTCTTTCATTTATATGTCAAAAATGAGAAAAATTCAAAGATTATTTGACAGGGTATTGACAGAATAACCGCTGAATCGTATAATGTAATCGCTTACATAGACAAACGACGGACGGTGAAACCATGGATTATCAGGCAATCGCGGATCGGGTGCTGGGCATGCTGCAGCGCGCCGACGGAAACGATCCCTCCCGGGGACATTTGACGATGAATAATTGGGAATGGCCCACGGGCGTGGCGCTGTATGGGATCTATAAGACCTATCAGCAAAGCGGCGATGGGAAGATCCTGGATTATCTGGCCGGCTGGTATGACGATATGCTGTCCCGTCCGGAGAAGCCTCACCGCAATGTGAATACCGTGGCCCCCGTGCTGACGCTGACCTGCCTGTACCAGGAAACGGGCAAGGCGGAGTATCTGCCGGTGATTGAAAGCTGGATCGCGTGGGTCATGCGGGAAATGCCCCGCACGGAATACGACGGCCTGCAGCACTGCACCGTATGGAACAGGCATTATCAGCAGCTGTGGTGCGATACGCTGTTCATGGTGTGCCTTTTCCTGGCGAAGGCCGGGGTGGTGCTGGAAAGGCCCGAACTGATTGAAGAAGCGGAATATCAGTTCCTGATGCACATCCGCTACCTGCAGAACAAGGTCAACGGCCTGTTTTATCACGGCTGGACCTTTGACCGCAGGCACAATTTCGCGAATGCCTTCTGGGCGCGCGGCAACGCCTGGTTCACCGTGGCGGCGATTGAATTGTACGATATCACCAAGCGGGAGAACGCCGCCATGCGCATGATCCACGCCGCCTGGCAGGATCAGGCCCTGGCGCTGTGGAAATATCAGCGTGTAAACGGCCTGTATACCACGCTGATCGATGTGGAGGAAACCTACTGCGAAACCAGCGCCACCGCCGCGATCGCTTACGGCATCCTCAAGGGCGTCCGGCTGGGCTGGCTGCCCCAGGAGCCCTACGGGGAAATGGGCATGGTCAGCGCCCGGGCTGTTCTGGATCAGATTGACGATACGGGGGCTGTGCAGGGCGTCAGCGGCGGGACGGGCATGGGCCACGACCTGCAGCATTACAAGGACATCATCGTCACGCCCACGGCCTACGGCCAGGGACTCACGTTCCTGATGCTGACGGAGCTGATGATCCGGGAATGACCTTTCCGGCGGGTTCCGGGAGAAAGGGCCGCCGATACCACCGCGAATGAACGACCTCACGTCTGTTAAGAAAAGGAAGGATGGCCTATGAGCTCAAAGGCGGAGGACAGGCTGGCACTGCACGGGAGCGGAGCGGTGTACTGGCATAAGCTGGCCTCTGAAGTCAGGCGCGACAGGTGGCTGTATGTGCTGCTGGCGCCCGGAGTGATTTACTTTCTCGTGTTCAAATACCTGCCCATGTTCGGCATCGTGATCGCCTTTGAGAATTATGTTCCCTTCACGGGCGTGCTGGGCAGCGAATGGGTGGGCACGAAATGGTTCAATTCATTTTTCGGCTTTCCGGCGTGGACGACGTATCTGGCCAATACCTTGATCCTGAGCGTGATGAACCTGGTGTTTTATTTCCCGGCGCCCATCATCCTGGCGCTGATGCTGAATGAAATGCGGCTGCAGCGCTATAAGAGACTGCTGCAGACCATGCTGTATGTGCCCCATTTCATCTCCATCGTGATCGTGGTGTCCATCACGTTCGTCATGTTCGGCCCCTCGGGCATCGTGTACAAGGCCACGGAAAGCGTGCTGGGCTACCCCATCAAATACATGGGATCCCCCGACACCTTCCGCTGGATGATCATCGGCCAGACGATCTGGAAGGAAACCGGCTGGGGCACCATCATCTTCCTGGCCGCCCTCACCAACGTGGACACTCAGCTGTATGAGGCCGCCATGGTGGACGGCGCGGGCCGCATTCGCCGCCTGTGGCACATCACCCTGCCCGCCATCCGCTCCACCATCGTGCTGATGCTGATCCTGCGCATGGGCAGCATGCTGGATACCGGATACGACCACCTGATCCTGATGGCGAACGCGATGAACCGCAAGGCATCCCAGACGCTGGACGTGTTCGTATACCAGCAGGGCATACAGTCGGGCCAGTTCAGCTACGCTTCCGCTATCGGCCTGATGAAATCCATCGTCAGCGTGACCCTGGTGGTTTCCTCCAACAAAATCGCTCACCTGCTTGGCGAGCAGGGCCTGTACTGAGAAAGGAGGAAGCGAAGATGGATAACGCCGTTTCTCCCAAACAAAAGAAAATGATCGAATCCACCGGCCCGGTGGGGCAGAACGCTACCCTGGGCAGCCGTATTTTCGATGTTTTCAATTATCTTTTTGTCAGTCTGGTGGCCATCACCACCATTCTGCCCTTCGTGTACATTATCGGAGCGTCCTTCGCTACGGAATATGAAATTGCCACCCGGCCCATGTTCTTTATTCCCCAGGACGTATCCACCGCCGCATATCAGTTCATCTTCTCCTCCAACAAGATTCTCCGGGGCTTCCGCAACTCTATCCTGATCACGGTGTGCGGCACGGCCATCAACCTGTTCTTTACCGTCACCATGGCCTACGCCCTGAGCAAAACCCGGCTGCGGGGACGCAACTTTTTCCTGAACATGGTCATTATTTCCATGTTCTTCTCCGGCGGCATGATTCCGGGCTATATCGTGATTGCCAATATCCTGAACCTGAAAAACACCTACTGGTCTGTCCTGCTGCCCGGGGCCATCAGCGCCTACAACATGATGATCGTCAAAAACTTCTTCCAAAACATCCCGCAGGAGCTGGAGGAATCCGCCTCCATGGACGGATGCACGGATATCGGCGTGCTGGCGCGGATCGTGCTGCCCCTGTCGCTGCCGGTGCTGGCCACCTTCGGGCTGTTCTACGCCGTGGGCCACTGGAACGCTTACTTCGGCGCCATGATCTATATGAAGACCGCCAAGGAAAAGTGGCCCCTGCAGGTGCTGCTGCGTGAACTGATCATCCTTTCCAACGGCACGGCCGGCGACATGAACAACCTGGACCCCGAATTCGTGCAGCCCCCGGAGCAATCCGTGAAAATGGCGGTCATCGTGGTGTCCACGGTGCCCATCATGTGCGTGTACCCCTTCCTGCAGAAATACTTCGTGAAAGGTGTCATGGTCGGCGCCCTGAAGGGCTGATCCCGTTTCCCTGTTCCTTATGAGGGCGACGCCCTCAAAAAAATAAAAGGAGGAAAACCCACATGAAGAAACTCGTTTCTCTCATCCTGGCCGCGATGATGCTCCTGTCCATGGCCGGCATCGCCGCTGCGGAAGAACCCTTCGAAATCACCGTCATGGTGCCCGAATTCACCCTGGACGTGGATTACGTGGAAGAGAACAACCCTGTGCTGCAGGCCATCGAGGAGGCCACCGGGGTGAAGCTGAAGATGCTGTTTATGTCCAATGAAGGTTACGGCGACAACGTGAACACCACCCTGACGGAAAACAATCCGCCCATGGTCATGGCGGTCACCGACGCCCGCGATCCCTCCATCATCAACTCCGCCCGGGCCGGCGCGTTCTGGGATCTGACCGACTTCATCGCCGACAAGGATAACTATCCTTACCTGGCTGCCGGCGCTCCCGCCGTGTACCAGAATATTGCCATCGACGGCCGCATCTACGGCATCTTCCGTTCCCGCGCGTTCCCCCGCGCCGGCATTTACTATCGCCTGGACATCGCCAAGGAAGTTGGCTTTGACCGCGAAGTGAAGACCATCGACGACCTGACCGAGCTGGCCGAAAAGCTGGCGGGCTACAGCAACGACACCTATGCCCTGAATATGTGCTCCTACTATGCCGGCACCATCAATGTGATCACCGTGGCCATGGGCGCGCCCAACAACTGGGGCATTGATGAAAACGGCAACATCTATCCCGCTCACAAGTCTCCCGCTTATCTGGAAGGCCTGAACTGGCTGCGCCACCTGTATGAAATCGGCGGCATCGACCCCAACTTCGCCACCATCCCCACCAGCGAATGGGACAACATCGAACGCACCGGCAAAGCCTTCATGCGCTTCGACTGCCTGGACAATACCCACCGTCAGCAGGAATGGTTTGAAAACAACGCGGGCGTGACCGAGCAGGTGTTCCAGTCTGTCGGCCCCATCGCCAAGGCGGACGGCTCCATCACCGTGTGGCCTCAGAACAACGGCTTCGCGGGCGAGATCCTGATCAACAAAAAGGGCGTTTCTGAAGAAGATCTGCCCAAGGTTGTGAAATTCCTGGATTGGTGCAACGGCCCCGAAGGCCAGACCATCCTGAACGCCGGCCTGGAAGGCCTCACCTACTGGGTCAACGAAGACGGCTATCGCTATGTGCCTGAAGACAAGATTGATGAAGCCGGCATGAACTCCAAGATGTATGTGCACGACATGAACCAGCTGGGCATGGGCGTTCCCGGCAACCTGGAGAATCCTCCGGCCAGCGTGAACCGCGGCGTGACCGCTCTGCGTGAGCGCTACAATCAGCTGAACATCGAACTGGCTCCCTACGCGGTGGCCGACCCCTGCTTCCCCCTGATCAGCCAGACCGCTGTGGACTACGGCGCTCAGCTGAGCCCCATCCTCACCGACGCTGCCGCCCAGTACATCTCCGGCATCATCAGCGAAGATGAACTGCGGGGTGAATGGGAGCGCTGGGGCGAAACCGGCGGCGACAAGATGACCGCTGAATACAACGAAGCCTATCATGCTTCCATCGCCCAGTAATCTTCAACCCAATCACCTTGAGGGGCTGCCGCACACGATCTGCGGCAGCCCCATCCTATGAGGAAACAAGATGAACAGAGTATATTGCTGCTTTCCCGGGGGAAAGCATAAGGCGCTGACCATGAGCTACGACGACGGCCGCACGCAGGACCGCCGCCTGGTGGAAATCTTCAACCAAAACGGCATCAAGGGCACCTTTCATTTGAACAGCGGCCTCTTCGAGCGGGGCGACCGGGTGCTGCCCGAGGAGATCCCGTCGCTGTACGCAGGCCACGAGGTGGCTTGCCACACCGTCACCCATCCCACCATCGCCCGCTGCCCCCTGCCGGAAGTGGCGCAGGAAGTGCTGGAGGACCGAAAATTCCTGGAGGCCCGCACGGGTTATCCCGTTCGGGGGCTGAGCTATCCCAACGGTTCCCTGAGCCGGGACATCGAAAAGCTGCTGCCCGCGCTGGGCATCCGCTATTCCCGGGTGGTGGGCTCCTCGGACAGCTTCGCTCTGCCCGAAAACCCCTATCGCTGGCAGGCGACCTGTCACCACAATCATCGGCTGCTGGAATTGGGGGAGCAGTTTTTGGGCCTGTATAAGCGGCAGTATCTGTACCTCATGTATGTATGGGGCCACAGCTATGAATTTGATGACAAGAACAACTGGGACCTGATGGAGCAGTTCTGCCGCATGATGGGCGGTAAGGAGGACATCTGGTACTGCACCAACATCGAATTCCTGGACTGCATGGATGATTTTTCCCGCCTGCGGTTTGCGGCGGACAACCGTTTCGTGTATAATCCCAATGCGCGGGATTGCTATATATCCGTGAATGACCAGCCGGCGGTGCGCATTCCCGGTGGGGAAACCGTGCGGCTGTGACAACAAAGGAGGAAAACGCCATGATCGAATACCGCGACCCGGTGACCGGCTATCAGGTGCGCCGCTATACGGAAGGACCGGAACGCAACGCCAAGCTGTACTTCACGTGTGAGAATTTTTCCACGGATGACCGATACTTCTTCTTCATGAAGCAGCAGCTGGAGGGGAAAACGGACGGCGGCTGCTACCGGGCCGACGTGGCAACGGGCGAGATCGAACGGATCACCGATTATTCCTTCCGGGGCTTTGCCACCGACCGGGAAAAGAACATCGGCTACACCTGCAAAAATGAAACCGAAGTGTACGCCGTGGATTTGAACACCAAGGCCATGACAAGGATCGGCGATCTGCCCAAGGGTGGCCAGATCACCGGCCACCTGACCGCGGCCGACACCGGGCGCATCGCGTGCAGCTATCACCTGGCCAACAAGTATTACGGCCTGGTGATCCTGGACCCCGGCAAGGAAGCGGAAGTGGTGTACCAGAGCGATTATCGCCTGGGGCACGCGCAGATCTGCCCCACGGATGAAAACCTGATTTTCTACATCCACGAAACGGAGGGCGACGCCTTCCAGCGCACCTGGATGTTCGACGTGAAGGAACGCTATGTGCGGCCCTATTATGTGGAGCACCCCAGCGAGTGGATCACCCACGAGGTGTGGGCGGCGGACGGCACGGAAATGGCCATGATGAAGCTGGATCCCGCGGGCTTTGTGGACGGGGAAAAAGGCGAGACCCACACCGGCAATATCATCATCGGCGACAAGGACGGCCGACATTTCGACGTGGCCGCCACCAGCCTGCAACTGCTGCATCCCTGCATCAGCCGGGATCACAAATGGCTTTGCGCCGACCGGATCAGCTATCTGGGCACCCAGGTGCAGGAGGGCGTGGTGCTGATCGAGCGGGCGACAAAGAAGGCCAAGCTCATTGCCGCCACCGGCTCATGCAAAACCGGCGCCGACCATCAGCACCCTTCCTTCAACCGCAAGGGCGACCAGATCCTGTTCTCCAATCCCGATGCAAACGGCGTGGGCCAGGTGTGCGTGATCGACCTTCATCAGGTGTGGAAGGATTGGTGAAGGATGCCAACGATCTGGATCATCGGCGATTCCACGGTAGAAGACAACAGGCCCCCCTTCCGCGGCTGGGGATGGGCGCTGCCGCAGTTTGTGCGGCCGGGCGTGACCGTGCGGAACATCGCCCTCAGCGGGCGCAGCAGCCGCAGCTTTCGGGAAGAAGGGCTGTTTGCCCCGGCGGAAAAGGAAATGGCGGCGGGGGACCTGCTGCTCATCCAATTCGGCCATAACGATGAAAAAGACGACGAGCGGCATACGGACCCGGATACCACCTTCAAAGAAGAGCTTTGGCGTTATTGCCGGTTTGCGCTGGATCGGGGCGCGCAACCGGTGCTGCTGACGCCAGTATCCCGCCGGTTCTTTGTGGGCGGCGGCAGCCTGCTCTACACCCACGGAGAGTATCCCCGGGCCATTCGGGAACTGGCGGCGGAAAAGCATGTGCCGCTGTGCGACCTGAAGAAGGACAGCCGGGAACTGTATCTTGCTCTGGGAGAAGAAAAGACCGCGGCGCTGTTTGTGCGCCTATCTCCCGGGGAAAACCCGGATTTTCCCGACGGGCACGACGATAAAACCCACTTCAACGCCTACGGGGCCCGGCAGATCTGCGGGCTTGTGGTGCGTGAAATGCGGCGGATCCCCGCATGCGCCGCCTGTCTCAAGACGGAAGACGCGGAATGAATTTGGACCAGGGCCGACGCTTCCATCCGTCGGACGCCCTGTCCAGCCGGGGAACAGAGACAAGCTGCGAAAGACCATGCCAATGTGAAAGGCCATGTCCGTGTGTGCGGCATGGCCTTTTATTGATTCTTCTCTGACAATCCGTGAAGAACTCTTTTATTGCATTTGCGTGGGCGTTACCCGGATGATCCGCCGTACTGCGCCACAAACCGATCCGTTCCCGTCAGGATCTCGTGGGCGGAAAGCCGGCCGGACAGCTCCAGCACCCGGATGGGGGAGGCCTGAATGCAATCCCTGAACTTCTCCAGTACGTTGCCGGGCAGGGTGCAGGGGGCGTAATGGTCCACCCCGTCGGCAGCGTCGTGGATGTGCATGCCCACAATGTTCCGCCGCACCCGATCGCTCAGGGGCAGGCATTGCAGGCCCATTTCCATCATCATGATGGCGTGGCCGGTATCCAGCCAAATGCCTGCCGGGCTGCCCTCAAACCGCTCCGCCAGGATTTCAAATTCGCTGAAAATGGGAATCTGATGGCACATGGCCCGGTTTTCCATGCCCAGCTTCACAGGCAGGCATTTTTTCACCACATAATCACACAGTTCTTCCACGCTTTTCAGGACTCTGCACAGATAAGGCGCCGATTGGCGCATGCGCAGCATTTCCTGACGCAGGGACTGATATGCTTCCGTGTCCGTTTGATGGGCGGCAATCATTCTTTTCAGCGGAATGTCGTACTGCTCCGGCGGCAGGGGCACCTCGGCAGGGTGGAATACGACCGCCTTCGCGCCCAGGCGGCAGGCATGATCGATGGAGCGCTTGCCCAGCTCCACCGCCTGGCAGCGCAGCGCTTCATCCGCATAGCCCAGCAGCACGGAATCGGTGCCGAAGCGTGGATCCGTGGTCTCCGGGAACACATTGTGCACGCTGACAGCCTGGATGAGCCCTTCGCCGATGTACCGCTGAATGGCGGGCAGCCACGCGGGCTTCACCCGGTAATTCAATTCCGTTTTCACGAACCCCAGCGCCAGCAGCTGATCCATCAGTTCCTCGCCGGAGGATGCCTTCCCATAGTTCCACATGGTGGACAGGGCCAGATCCTGCTTGCAAAATGCCATCGGCTTTCTTCCTCCTGAAGCAGTTCTTCCGGCTGGCGGGCCGCGCGTTCCGATGAAGCAGCGGCCGGCGCTCCTTTCGACCTCCTGGGATCACGGTTGTATCACTGACTGTCCGGCATCCGGCGGACGCTCACGGATGACGGTCCAGCCGGATGGCCCGGATGGAAATTTTTTTGTCCACGGGGGTATAGGCGGTGAACAGCACGGTGTAATGATTTTCGCTCAGGGGATAGGCGCCGCCCATCCGATCCCGGAAATCGTGGGCGCCAAAGGCGCTGTCCAGCACGATGGTCTCTCCTCCGGGCCCGGCAGCCTCCACCGTTCCATCCAGCACGTTGATGCTTTCTCCCGGGCGGGTGCGCTGGATGAAGTGCCGGGTGCGCACATAGCCCCCGGGCAGGAAGGAAAATTCACACCGCAGCGGCAATTGGTCGATACCGTCAGTGCGGAGATACAGGTCTACGCCGTCGGGCAGCCTGACGATCTCCAGCGTGGTATCCAAGGGCAGTCCCTCCGCCTTGCGCCGGGCGTGAGGATTGTCCATGGCCCACCAATCGCTGGTGGTGGGTTTTTCATCAAAGGGCAGGTAATACCAGCCGGCGGCGTGGGAGGTCATCCTGTAGCCCCTGTCCGTTTTTTCCAGCGTATCCGCCAGGAAATTCCGCCGGTCGCAGAGGTTGGCATAAATGGTCATGTACAGGCTGAAGGCGCCATGCTGGAAATAGAGGCAGTTGGCCTTGCCCTGAAGCAGGGTGCAGCTCCAGTTTCCTTCCCGCATCCGGGCGATATGGCTGGCTTGAAACAGACGGTCGATGTGGGAGATGGGCGGCTCAAAATCCGCCTGTTCGCCATAGCCGTCCATGTCCGGGAACAAAAGCACCCATTCCACGCCGGGGGGCACCGTGCCCCGCCGCCGGCAATCCTGCCAGATGAAGCCCGCGGCGCGGCCCAGATCCTCCCGGCCCAGCAGATAGCCGGTCAGCAGGTACAGGATGTAGTAGGTGTCTGCGTATACCTTTTTTCCCATGTCCTGGCGCGTGGAATTGTTGGTGAACAGCGACTCATCGGGGTCAAAATAGCAATACATCATTTCCAGGTTCCGGGCAGCGGCCTCCAGGAAGGTTTTATCTCCGGTGGCCAGATACAGGCGGATCATCTGATCGTCGTTGACCTGGTTGTAGTTGCCGGCGCTGCGCTCGGCAAATTCGCCGTCCTCGTTTATGTCCAGCCCCTCTTGCAGGTATTGTCTGGCGCGGCGGCCCAAGGCGGCGTTGCCGGTGATCTTTTCGCAATTCAGCAGGCAGGCAGCGATAGCCCAGCGGTGATTGGGCGTGTGGAAGCCCCCCGCCGCAATGCCCCGGGACGCGCTGTCGATGAGGGCGTACATGCGCCGCCGGATATCCTCCGGGCTGCCTTCCGGGCTTTTATCCAGCAGCCACCAGCCGTTCAGCATGGCGTTGACCATGAAGGCCGTATCGGGGGGCGAAGCAAAATTGCAGGAACTCAGGTCAAAGCAGCCGTCAGGGCGCTGATGCCGCTCCATGTAGGTCAGATCCCGCAGGATGGCCGCACGCAGGGCGTCATCCCGATGCCAGCGGCTGTCCTGCGTCACATAGGCCGCCACCATGTCCCCCAGAAAAAAGCCGCTCTGCCGGGGCTCCACATGAAAATCCTCCGTCCAGAATCCGCCGAAGCGGGCATCCCCGGCATCGGTGATTTGCCGGGGCAGCAGCCGCGCGACGCGCTCATCCAGATCTTGCAGCATTTCTTTGCGATGTGTCATATTTTTCTCCGCCTTTATCCGTCCCGAATCTTTTGATGTTTTTCTGTGAATGACAGTATAACCTGGTTTCTCTTCGATTGGCATTCATCTGCTTCCTTCCCGCAGGATAGTATATCACATACCGGCTGCGTTTGGCTATCCTCATCTGTAATCGGGAGGATAGGGCGCTTCAGCCTGACAAAAAGCAAAGAACCCGCATTCCTGTAACAGCCTTCATGAAAGCCGGTATCCTTGCCGGGAAACAGACGGCGGAACAAATTCGTCCCAAAAAAGAAACCGGGTCTCGGGATTCTTCCCGCGACCCGAAGGTGACGCTGATGGGTTTGCTCACCAGGATTTCCTCCATGCTCACTTCCAGCAGGCGGCTAAGGGCGAGGAGGTTATCCACGGTGGGGAGGCTCTGTCCGCTCTGCCATTTGTAGATGGCACGGGGCTCCTCAAAGCGGAAATAGCCTTGCATGTCCCGGACGGTCAGGCCCTTCGCCTGGCGTAAGCGCAGGATGTTCTTGCCGGTGGCCTCCAGGTCGATTACAGGAAACGGTTGTTCATGCATACAAATCGCCTCCTTTATTCAATTCCTGGCGTATTATATCACACTTTTTCAAAAATGCAAGAAAAAAACAATCAAAAGTTTTCTGTCATCATGGGAGGAGCGTTTTGGCCTTTCAGCAGAAAAGGACCGGAATCGGCCGAAAGGACCCCGCGTTCGTAGAAAAACGAAAAAACCGGCTGCTGGAATGCATTGCCGCATATCCACAGCCGGCATGCTTTGTGCGGCTCACGCGCAGATCTTTGCATAGCGTTCGCTGTTCAGCACGGAAAGCATCAGGGATTCAGGCGTCACATCCTGGCTGATAACCATACGGAATACGTTGGGGCTGCAGCCGCTGACCAGCACGGTGCCATGCTCGTCCCTGGTGACGGGGAACTGCTCATGGCGGCTTTCCACGTTCCAGTAGACCAAGGTGGGAAGGCGGTACCCATGCTGATGATACAGGGCTTTGATTTCCTCAAAAAGCGTCCTGTCGCGGTCGACGCCCTGATCAAACTCCATATCAGAGATGATGTACAGCGTTTCCGGCAATTCTTCCTGTGGCAGATGATGCTTTACCGTCGTTTCCAACAGCAGCTCAAAGGTTGCCCGCAGGTTGGTATTGGAACATTCGTTGAAGCTGGCGCAATACGCCGCCCGGTCTGCAATGCTGTTTCCTTCCAGCTTGATCAGGCGCGGGGAGCGGGAAAACGTGATGAAGTGATCCTTGAAATATCCCGTGTTTCGCTCGGCGAAATAGATGCCCAGCGACATGGCGACATCGGCAGGACGTAGATTGCTGCGCCAATACATGGAAGCGGAACCGTCAATGACAGCGAGTGCGTTTTTCTGATCTCCGTAATCCGGAAGGCTCTTCCAGCTGGCATCCAGGGATTGGATCATATCAGCGGTCAAGGCAGATGGCGTTTTATATCCCTCAATGCACTTTTCGAGGATCTGATAGGGATACAAGGTTCCGGCGTGCATGGTTTTTTCTCCGGACAGCACAGCGCTCAGGAACGCTTTATACCGATCTTTGTCATTCCGCAAGAATGCCTGCCGGTATTTGTGCATCGCTCCGGAGGGCTGTTTGCCGTAGTCAAACGAATAATCCTTTTTGCATAAGCGCTTTTCCAGAACATCCAGATGGGCACGAAGCCCGGACAGCGTTTGCCGGTATTCTTTTTCGGTCATTTTGAGGCGCCTGCACAAAACCCTGGCCTGCTCCTTCGTTTCCGCCGATGAAGCGTTGATGGAAGGCAGCCATTTGGCCAGCAGGGAAACGGGAGCCCCCTGTTCGAGCGCCGCCAAATCCTGCCGAAGCTGATGCCGGATCACCTGCGTGGCTGCTTCTTTGCAAGGCGAGCCCAGCAAGGGAAGCAGGTCATCCCAACGGCCGTATTCCGCGATCAGCGGGATGTTTTTGACGACGGAATGCGGCCGGCTGAAGGCCAGCCAGGACAGGATATTCCGAAACAGTTCCCGTTCTCCCAATCCTTCCCGAATGTCCCGGGCGTAAAACAGCGTCCGCAGTGCCAAATCCATATTTTCAGCGTAGGCACGCACAAACAGCCGGCGCTGCACGTCTTCATCTGCGCCGCGCAGCGCCCCGCAGACGGCAAAGAAGTTCAGGCAATGGCTGCCGGTTGAACGATTGGACAGGGCGCCGTTTTCCGTGAGGGTCCTATTGGATTCTTTTTTCAAAGCCGACAGCATTCCGATTCCTCCTTTGTTTTTGGGAAAGTAATATGATTCTTTGATACCACGATGCTCTGTTCGTTGGCAGACGAACCTCATACCGGCGGGTATATCCATACTGCTGCTGACACAGACCTGAAAAGTCTTATGACCGGCCTGCCTTTGTCGCAGCGCATCGCCTCTGGCAATGCACTTTCATACCCAGGGATTCCAAATCATAAATAAATGTGTTGCTGGAAGCATCGTTCTGTATCTCCGACCATCCCTGGATCCCTCCAGGGAAAGCAAAAAAACCGAAGGGCTTTCGTGTTTTCCGCGCCTGCCGCGCTTTTCCCATCTCCGGCTGCGCAGCGCAGGATGTTTTTACTTGTCAAGATTCGCTGGGCGTCCTCGCCCGGAACGAAAGGAATTATACTGCGTTTTTCTCTGCCCATCAATGAACCGGCAGTTCAATGAAGCGTCGGTTCCGCGCATCGCTGCCGCCATGCGCCGGGGCATGGACGCGATAAAGAAAAGTTTTCATAAACCGTATTTTTCAGGAAGAAAACGCAGCGCCGATTCGTCCTATGGGTGAAAGACAGATGGGGGAGGTCAACATCCATGAAAACGATGAAACTGCGCAGAGCGGCGGCGCTGACGGTTGCCCTGGCGCTGCTGCTGGGAGCATATCCCGTCCATGCGGCCGGGCTGCTGAATCAAATGGGCATTTATGATTACGCCGTGGTGACCGGAACGGAAGCGCTGAATCTCCGTTCGGGCCCGGGCGTGGAATATGATTGGCTGGACCGTGCCCCGGAGGGCGATTGGATCGGCATTCGGGGGGAATCGGGCAACTGGTATGCCGTGTATGTGCTGTCCAGCGGAAAAACCGGCTACATGAGCAAGAATTTCCTCACGCGCACGGGCAACGGCAATTCTCCCTCCCCTGCCGCGCCGGCGGCTGCCACGGGCGTGGTTCAGAATCCCCGGCCCACGTCCTTCCTCAATCTGCGCCAGTATCCCAGTCTGGCCGCGCCGGTGCTGGGTATTTTCTATAATGGCACAGTGTTCAACGTGCTTTCCTCCACGGCGGATGGCTGGTATCAGGTGCAGATTAACGGCCTGACGGGTTATTTCCGGCAGGAGTTCGTGCGCATTCAGTCCCCGGCGGCAGGCGGCAGCCAGCTGATGTATGTCAGCGCGCCCAACGGCGGGAAGGTGAACCTGCGGGACGCGCCAACCTATCTGGGCTCCGCCATCCTTTCCCAGCATCCCACCGGCACCGCGGTCAGCCTGATCCTGGGCACGCGGCGCGGCACCTTCTGGAAGGTCAGCGCCGGCGGCCAGGTGGGCTATATGGATTCCGCGTTTCTGAGCGCCACCCCGGTGACGCCTGCGCAGCCCGCTCCCGGCGCGGGGAATCCGCATACGCCCGCGGCGCGCCCCGTGACCCACGGCACCGCGGTGGTGCATAATCCTCAGGCCCGCCAGCTGCTGAATCTGCGGGCGCAGCCCACCACCACCGCCCGGGTGATCGCCCAGTACGGAAACGGCGTCCGTTTCGAGGTGATCGAGCCCGGCGAAACCTGGACCAAGGTGTATGGCGCCGCCACCGGCAACATCGGCTATTTCATGACCCGGTATCTGACCCTTGCCGATGTGCCCGCCTCACCCACCAAGCAGGTGCAGAATAACGGCAGCTACGTGAATCTGCGCTCCGCCCCGAACACCCAGAACAGCACGGTGTACGCGCAGGTGCCCTCCGGCGCCGCCGTTACCGTGCTCACACCCGGCGATGCCTGGACCCAGGTGCGCTACAACGGCACCGAGGGATACATGATGACGGCGTTCCTGCGGTGAGGGGGAGAGGAAACGCATGGCCAAAATGCAGGAAACAGGCCGCAGCTTATGCATCGGGATGGATTTGATACGGCCTGTTTGATCCGATCCTCAGATAAAAAATGATTCTTCACGGAAAGCCAGGGAATAAAGAAACGGCTTTTCCTGTCATCCTGAGCGGAGGGGAGCCGAAAGATCTGTTTGCCGGATACTCGCATGGATCCCTCGATTGCGCTTTGCCTCCCGGCTACGCTTCACGCGGGATGACACCGAAGGGTTTCCGTTTTCCTCATACTATACTCAAATTAAAATAGTAAGTAAAAAGTAAAACGCTCCTGTCATCCCGAGCGGAGTGGAGCGAGAGCGGAACGAAGTCGAGGGATCTTTGAGAAACAGATTACTCCCAGCAGCATATTGCCCAGTTTCCAGATCCCTCCGCTCCGCTTCGGTCGGGATGACATTGTAACTTCGTCTATCTTCCTTGCCGATTTTATTTGAGAATAGTATCACAATCCGTGAAGAACAATAAAATTCGGGATGGATTTTTCTGTCTGGGTACGCTGCCCGCCATGCGGGTCAGCCAGAGAGAAAAATCCATCCCGATTTTTTTCATCCGGTTTTATTATTTTTGGAAGGGACGAAGGAACGCCGTCCCCGCGCATCAGGACAATTCAAACATGCCGGTATACAGCTGATAATACTTGCCCTTCTGCTCCAGCAGGGATGCGTGGTCGCCCCGTTCGATGATCACGCCGTTTTCCAGCACCATGATGGCCTGGGAGTTGCGCACGGTGGACAGGCGGTGGGCGATGACGAACACGGTGCGGCCCTTCATCAGCCCGTCCATGCCCTTTTCGATGAGGGCTTCGGTGCGGGTATCGATGGAGGAGGTGGCTTCGTCCAGGATCAGCACCGGCGGGTCCGCCACGGCGGCCCGGGCGATGGCCAGCAGCTGACGCTGCCCCTGGCTCAGGTTGGCGCCGTCGCCGGTGAGCATGGTGTCGTATCCGTCGGGCAGGTGGCGGATAAAGAAATCGGCGTTGGCGATCCTGGCGGCGCGCACGATCTCCTCGTCGGTGGCGTCCAGCTTGCCATAGCGGATGTTTTCCTTCACCGTGCCGGTGAACAGGTGGGTGTCCTGCAGCACCATGCCCAAGGATCGGCGCAGATCGTCTTTTTTGATTTTTTCAATGTTGATGCCGTCGTAGCGGATCTTGCCGCCCTGGATATCGTAGAAGCGGTTGATGAGGTTGGTGATGGTGGTTTTGCCCGCGCCGGTGGAGCCCACGAAGGCGATCTTCTGGCCGGGCTTGGCGTAGAGGGAGATATCGTGAAGCACCGTTTTTTCGGGCACATAGCCGAAGGTGACGTGCTCAAACACCACGTCGCCCCGGAGCTCGGTGTAGGTGACGGTGCCGTCCGCCTTATGGGGATGCTTCCAGGCCCACATGCCGGTGCGTTCGGGGGTTTCGATGATGTTGCCGTGTTCATCCTTCTTGGCGCGTACCAGCTTTACGTATCCGTCATCCGTCTCCACCGGTTCATCCAGCAATTCGAAGATACGCTCCGACCCGGCCAGGGCCAGCATCACCACGTTGAACTGCTGGGCCAGATTGGAAATGGGCTGACTGAACTGGTGCGTCAGCGGCAGGAAGGCGATCAGCGCGGCCAGCGCCCCCTTGGTGTCGGGGCTGTTCAGGGCCAGGATCACGCCCACCAGGGCAATGATGACGTAATTGATGTGGGACAGGTTGTTCATGATGGGCCCCAGGATGCTGGCGAAGGTATTGGCCCGGGTGCCTGCCACGCGCACGCTCTCGTTCCGGACGGCGAAATCCGCCTTGGCCTTTTCCTCGTGGCAGAACACCTGCACCACCCGCTGGCCTTCGATGGTTTCCTCAATATAGCCGTTGAGGACGCCCACGGCCTTTTGCTGGGCGGCGAAATTCTTGCCGGAGTGCTTGCCGATTTTGCCGGTGGTGATCAGCATGACGGGCATCAGCGCCAGCACCAGCAGGGTGAGCCATCCGCTCAGCCGCACCATATAGAACAAGGAGAAAACGATGGAAAAGAAGGAGGATACTGCCTGAGGGAAGGCCTGGGACAGGAATTCCCGCAGGGTATCGGTATCGTTGGTGTAGCGGCTCATGATTTCGCCGTGGGTGCGCTGGTCAAAGTAGCGGATGGGCAGGTCCTCCATGTGGGTGAACATGTCCTTGCGCACTTTGTTCAGCGTGGCGGTGGACACCATCATCATGGTGCGGTTGTACACCAGGGTGGACAGCGCGCCCGCCACATACATGGTGCCCAGGAGAATCAGGAATTTGACGAAGGGGCCAAAATCGGGATTGAATTCGCCCGCGCTTTCGCTGGCGGCTGACACATCCGCTCCACCGGCGAGGGAATCCCCCTCCGCTGCTTCCTCTCCAGTGGCTTCCTTCAGGGCTTTTTCTTCCTCCGTCAGGCCGACGGCAGCCTGGCGCTCCAGCAGCAGGGGATTGAGGTAGGAAACCACCGCCTGCTTGATCAGATATGTGCCGGTGGCGCTGACGAATGTGCTGAACACGATGCAGGCGGCCACCAGGATCAGCTTGGATTTATACAGCTTCATGTATTGCAGCAGCCGGCCCAGGGTCGCCTTGGCGTTCTTGGGCTTGGCTACCGGTCTCATGCCGCGTGGTGGAGGCATTTCAGGCCACCCCCTTCTGCTGGGAAGTAAAGACTTCCCGATAGATTTCGCTGCGCTCCATCAGTTCGTCGTGGGTGCCGAAATCCATCACCCGGCCTTCGTCCAGCACCAGGATGCGGTCGGCATCCATGACGGAGGTGATGCGCTGGGCGATGATGATCTTGGTGGTTTCAGGCATGAAGGTGCGCAAAGCGTCCCGGATGCGGGCGTCCGTGGCGGTGTCCACGGCGCTGGTGGCATCGTCCAGGATCATGATCCTGGGCTTTTTGAGCAGGGCCCGGGCGATGCACAGCCGCTGCTTCTGGCCGCCGGACACATTCACGCCGCCCTGGCCCAGATCCATGTCATAGCCTTCGGGGAAGGAACGGATGAAGTCGTCCGCCGCGGCGGCCCGGCAGGCGGCGGCGATTTCCTCGTCTGTGGCGTTTTCGTTGCCCCAACGCAGGTTCTCTTTGATGGATCCGGAGAACAGCACGTTCTTTTGCAGCACCATGGCCACCTGATCCCGAAGGGCGTGGATATCGTATTCCTTGATATCCCGTCCGCCCACCAGCAGCCTGCCGCTGGTGACGTCATACAGCCGGGGGATCAGGCTGACCAGCGTGGTCTTGGCCGAGCCCGTACCGCCGATGACGCCGATGGTTTCGCCGGACCGGATGCTGAGGCAGATGTCTGTGAGCACCAGATTGTCCTTATCCCCGGTGTAGGAGAAGCCCACATGATCGAATTCAATGCTGCCATCCCGCACCTGGGTTACGGGCTGGTCGGGGCTGGTGATTTCCGGCTCTTCTTCCAGCACTTCGGTGATGCGCGCCACGGAAGCGCGGCTGAGCACGAAGGAAATGAACAGGAAGGACAGCATCATCAGGGAGAAGAGGACGCGGGTGATATAGGTGATCACGGCGTTCAGATCGCCCAGCTGCATGGTGCCCCACACATACTTGCGGCCGCCCAGCAGCAGTATCGCCAGGATGCACCCGTTCATGATCAATTGCATCATGGGCCCGTTCCACAGCACCACCTTTTCGGCCGCGCGCTGGGTGGCCGTCAATTCATCGGCGGAGGCCGCAAACTTTTCTTTCTCATGGCTGGCGCGGACGAAGGCCTTCACCACCCGGATGCCGATCAGGTTTTCCTGCACGGAGGCGTTCAGGGCGTCGTATTTCTTCATCATGATCTGGAATTTGGGGAAAGCCGCCCGCATGATGATGATGATGCCGGTGGCCAGCAATGGAATGGCCACCAGGAGCACCACGGACATATCCGGCTTCAGCCGCAGGATGAAAAACAGCGCCATGGCAAAGGTGATGGGGGCGCGAACCGCCATGCGCACCAGCATCATCACGGTATTCTGCACCTGATTGACGTCGGTGGTCAACCGGGTGACCAGCGAGGCGGTGGAAAAACGGTCGATGTTTTTGAAGGAAAAACGCTGCACCTGGTCAAACATGGTCCGGCGCAGGTTTCGGGACAGGCCCATGCCGCCTTTGGACGCCAGATAAGCCCCCAGCATACCGAAAGCCAGGGAGGCCAGCGCCATCAGCACCGTCAGGCCGCCGTATTTCAGCACCTGGGAAACTTCGGCTGATTCTTCGTTGATCAGCTTGGCCACCATCAGGGGAATGAGGTTTTCCATGGCCACTTCCCCGATCATGACGAGGGGACACAGCAGCAGGTATTTTTTGTATTCGCCCGCATAGCGGAGCAGCTTGGTCAGCTTCACTTGTCTTTTTCCTCCTCTTCCCTGGCTTGCCGGGCCAGCTTCCAGATGGTCAAACGGCGGTCCTTGTCGTCCGCCAGGTTATCAAACAGCTTCTCGCAGGTGGCGCGGAAATGCTCCACCTCATCCTCCCGCATGCCGGCGAACATGGCTTCGTCCAGGGCGCTGAACTGCCGCTGGTTTTCCTCCATGCGGCGCTGGCCCTCCGGGGTGATGAACAGGCGGTTGCGCCGGGCATCCCGCGGGTCCGGCTGCCGGGTCACGTAGCCCGCCTTTTCCAGCCGCTTCAGGCTGGCCGCCGTGGAGGCGGGGGTCACATCCAGTTCGTCCGCCGCTTCTTTTTGCGTGCAGCCGGGGTGATCCCAAATGTATTGCAGCAGCCGGGGCTGGCCGGGATGAAGCCCTGAATCGGCCATCAGCGCCCGGGCCTTGATCCGCCGCAGCAGTTCCAGCCGGTGCATGGCCCCTACGGCCTCGAAATAATGCATCCGTTGACTCCTTTCTGAAAATGAAGCGCTTAATCATCAAACGTTTAACATTATAGCAGATTCCCGGCGCTTGTCAATGCGCTCAGAGGGAAAATGTGCGGCAGAAATGTGGCGGGGCGGGGAAAACGGAAAATGTTTTCTCCGGGATGAGGGGAATCGGGCGGGGGCGGCCTTGCAAATCGGCCAAAACCTGATATAATAAAAAGGACGGATCGCGCCGGCGGCCATGCCGGCCATCACAAGGGAAAGAAAGAAGGAAAAGGCAGTATGGCAAAGCAGTTCATCGTGGAAACCTCCGCCCGTCACGTACATGTGACCCAGCAGGATTTGGAAGCTCTCTTTGGCGAGGGTTATCAGCTGACCCCCAAAAAATATCTCAGCCAGCCCGGCCAGTTCGCCAGTGAAGAACGGGTGGACGTGGTAGGCCCCAAGAACACCCTGTCCCGGGTGAGCATCCTGGGCCCGGTGCGTCCGGAAACCCAGATCGAATTGTCCCTCACCGACGCGCGCTCCATCGGCGTTACTGCCCCCATCCGGGAAAGCGGCGATGTGGCGGGTTCCGGCGCCTGCAAACTGGTGGGCCCCAAGGGCGAGGTGGAAGTGAAGGAAGGCGTCATCGCCGCCAAGCGCCACGTCCATATGACCCCCGAAGACGCGAAGGAATTCGGCGTGGAAGACAAGCAGATCGTCAGCGTGAAGGTGGAAACCGCCGGCCGCGCCCTGATTTTCGGGGACGTGGTGGTGCGCGTGAGCCCCAAGTACGCTTTGGCCATGCACATTGACACCGACGAATCCAACGCCGCCTGCGCCGTGAACGGCACCATGGGCGAAATCGTGAAGTAAGCGAAAGAAAACAGGCCGGATACGCCTCGTACGGTATCTGGCCTGTTTTTATGTATGGCGGGAAGAAACGACCGTGATTTTTCAGGAAAGGAAGGCAGAGCCGATTGACGAGCGAGCATGGTATCCGGCCCGGCACTGGCGGCGATAGGTATGAGCCTTATGAGGAGCGCACGGGCAACGAATCGATTGTGTATTTTACCCGGGATCTGAGCGCCGAAGGGCTGCGGAAAATGTACAGCCGCGTGAACGGCATGATCCGGGGCAAGGTGGCCATCAAGCTGCACACCGGGGAAAAATACGGCCCCAATATCATCCCCAGCGAATGGGTGCGGGAACTGGTGGAAAAGGATCTGCCGGACGCAGCCATTGTGGAAACCAACACCTTTTACGAGGGTGACCGGGACACCACCGAAAAGCACCTGGAAACCCTGAAAGTGAATGGGTGGACCTTTTGCCCCGTCGATATTACCGACGCGGAAGGCACGGCTGATCTGCCGGTGAAGGGCGGAAAATGGTTTGACCATATGTCGGTGGGCAAATCCCTGCCCGATTATGACTCCCTGGTGACGCTCACCCATTTCAAGGGACACATCATGGGTGGCTTCGGCGGTAGCAATAAAAATATCGGCATCGGCTGCGCCGACGGCAAAATCGGCAAACGCATGATTCATGCCCGGGACAGCCAGGATCCGGAGCTGGCCTGGAGCGTGGACATGGAGGAATTGATGGAGCGCATGACGGAATCCACCAAGGCCACCATCGATTATTTTGGCAAGCAGATCTGCTATGTGAATGTGATGCGGAACATTTCCGTGTCCTGCGACTGTGAAGGGTGCCTGGCGGAGCAGGTGGTCACCCCCAACGTGGGCATCCTGGCCTCCACGGATATCCTGGCCGTGGATCAGGCCTGCGTGGATATGATCTATGCCCTCACCGAATCTGACGGCGCCGCCATGCGGGAACGTATAGAAACCCGCCACGGCCATCGCCAGCTGAGCTATATGCAGGAATTGGGCATGGGCAACCGCCGCTACATCCTGGTGGACGTGGATCACCGGGACGCCCGCATCCTGCCCGCCGACGCGGTGGAGGGTGTGGTGCCCTTTGTGGAATTGCCCATCGTGGCCCAGCGCCGCATACAGGCCCAGGCCGCGCTGGCCGCGCTGGAGGCGCAGCAGAATAAAGAATGAATCCCGATACTAATTCTCACCTAAAATCATGAATCTACGGGCGTCTTTACCGCGCTGGCGATGCTTCATTCCGGTCAACGCAGCGGTGCTGCGCCTCCCTTCGTTCCGCTTAGCCAGAACAAAGAATCCATCCCAAATCTGTTAAGATTATAAACACAAATCCAAAGAGAGAGATAAGAAGAGGAGGACGAGGCAGGGGCCTACGCGGCCCCTGAACCCCGCGCCAGGGGATGATCCCCTGGACCCACTCCTCGCGAAGTTGCTTGATCGATAGACCCAAGGAATTGTCGCGTGTTACGCTGGGGTTACGAATGTTTGGGGCTTCTGGCCCAGAGAAAGCCGGGATCATCCTCAGAAAAAAGCGAGCTTTTCCCTGAGGATGATTCCCCGGCTTTCCCCGGATGCAATGCATCCGGGATGGCCGCTTTCAGCGGCCGGGCCAGAAGCTATACGATGACCACCGCCGTTATAGCGCCCTTTCTGGTTCTCTTTC
>JAFXVJ010000016.1 GCA_017524615.1 Clostridia bacterium
ATACTATGCTCAAATTAAAATAGCAAGTAAAAAAGTAAAACGCTCCTGTCATCCCGAGCGGAGTGGAGCGAGAGCGGAACGAAGTCGAGGGATCTTTGAGAAACAGATTACTTCCAGCAGCATATTGCCCAGTTTCCAGATCCCTCCACTCCGCTTCGCTCTCGCTCCGCTTCGGTCGGGATGACATTGTGACTTCGTCTATCTTCCTTGCCGATTTTATTTGAGAATAGTATCAATGCCTTTTTCAAGAGAGCGCTGCATGACAGATGCCCGAAAACAAGCAGGATCAAAGCGTCAGAAAAAAGCCGTCGAGAAGAGACGGCTTTTTTCATGCCCAGGTCAGCGCGTCACACCAGCGTGGCGAAATAATCCCGGGGCGTTTCGGCCCGGCGGATCAGGCGGAAATCGCCCTTTTCCGTGTACAGCACCTCCGCGCTGCGCAGGCGGCCGTTATACTGGTAGCCCATCGCGAACCCGTGGGCCCCGGTGTCGTGGATCACCAGGAGATCGCCGACAGCCACCTCCGGCAGGGGGCGGTCAATGGCGAATTTATCGTTGTTTTCACACAGGCAGCCCGTCACATCGTACAGGCGTTCCGCGGGCAGATCCCGCTTGCCGCATACATGGATGTGGTGATACGCCCCGTACATGGCGGGCCGCATCAAATTGGAGGCGCAGGCGTCCACCCCGATATAGTGCTTGTGGATCTTTTTTTCATGCGTCGCATGGGTCACCAGCCAGCCGTTGGGCCCGGTCATGAACCGGCCCAGCTCCGCCTTGATGCCCACCCGTTTTTCTCCCGGATCGCCCAGCTCCCGGATATACGCCTGGCGCACGCCCTCACCGATCCTTGCCAGATCCACCGGCTCATCCCCCGGGCGATAGGGAATGCCGACCCCGCCGGACAGGTTGACAAAGCAGAGGGGCATGCCGCACGTGCGCTCCAATTCCGCCCCCAAGGCAAACAGGATGCCCGCCAGCTTGGGATAATAGCTGTTATCGGTGGTGTTGCTGGCAAGAAATGCGTGCAGGCCAAATCGCCTGGCCCCCAGCTCCTTCAGTTTTTTCAGGCCCGGCTCCAATTGCGCCCGGGTCCAGCCGTATTTGGATTCGCCCGGCGCGCCCATGATGGCGTTGCCTAAGGTGAAGTCTCCCCCGGGATTATAGCGCACGCACACCGTTTCCGGGATCCCCCCGTGGGCGGCCAGCAGGTCGATATCGCTGATGTCATCCAGGTTGATTATGGCGTTCAGGGCCCGGGCGTGATCGAATTCCGCCGGCGGCATGGCGTTGGCGCTGAACATGATATCATTGCCGGAAAAGCCCGCCATCTCCGCCAGCAGCAGTTCACATTCGCTGGAGCAGTCCACCCCGCAGCCCTCTTCCTTAAAAATCTTCAGGATCTGGGGATTGGGCAGCGCCTTCACCGCGAAATACTCCTGAAAATGCGGGGCCCAGGAAAACGCTTCGTTCAACGCCCGGGCATTCTTCCGTATGCCCGCCTCATCATATAAATGAAAGGGCGTGGGAAAGCGGCTGGCCGCTTGGATGAATACATCGTCGGACAAAGAGAAATTTGGCATAATGATCATCCTTCTGTGACGTATATTTTTCGTGGCGCCGGATTGTATCCAGTATCCAATTGCATTATATGAAAAGAAAAAGTCCTTCGCAAGCCATCCGGCCCGAAAGGACAAATTAAGAACAGAATGATAGAACCGATCAGTCATACAGTCGCGTGTACGCAGGCCCGAAGGACAGAGGAAAAACCCAGGGGCGCGCGGGGGGATGCAATACCCGCCCGCGCGTATCTGATCAGTCCTCAGCAGACAGATCCGCCTGTCCGCATGCCCAAACCCTGTCCGACGGCGGAGATTCACGGAGGATCGCCTTACAGCAGATGGATCAATTCCTTCCGCACCCCATCCATCCGGGCATCCGAGATCCCGAAATCCATCTGCTTATAACTCCAGGCCGCCCGGGAAATGCCATACGCTTCAAACGTGTCATGGATCTGCCGGAACCATTTCACCGCATCCTCCGGCCGCGCCCTGTCGATCACGCCGTACTCCCCGCAGTATAATTCAGTGCCTTCCTCCCGGGCCTTTTCCAGCGCCGGGGCGAACCGCTGGGTGAAATAACCGTCAGGCAGGTTCGCTTCCTCAAAAGTCAGGGGTCTGCTGACATCCATGTGATGTACCCACGGCGCTCCCTGATGGGTGAAGGGCAGCGGATCATAGCAGTGAAAATTGTACACCACCAGGTCATCCGCGGGAGCGTCCAGGTCCGGAACCGCCTCGGCGGCATTGTTGTAATAGCTGCCCACCAGGATGGGACAATTGGGCGCGTATACGCGGATGCGCCGGACGCACTGGGCAACGATCCGGTTCCAGGTGTCAATGAACCGTTTCTCCGTGACCTCGTTCAGCAATTCCAGCGCCACCTCGCCGCCATATCGGCCAAAATGGCGGGCCAGCTGTTCCCACAGGCGATAGAAGCGTTCCTGATATTTTTCGCTTTCAAAAAAACCCGCTTCCTTCTCCCCGACGTCAAAGGAAAAGCCCGCCGTTTTGTGCAGATCGATCACCGCCCGCAGCCCGTTGCTTCGGCACAGGCCCAGCGCCCATTCGATGCGCCCGAAGCCATCCTCCCGGTATGTGCCGTCCTCGTTTTCCAATACATTGTAATCCACCGGGATGCGCACATGATCCAGCCCCCAGGAAGCGATGGTTTCTATGTCCTTTTCCTGAATGAATCTGTCCATCCGTTCTTTGGAATAATCACACTGCGACAGCCATCCGCCCAAATTGATCCCCCGATAAAAACCCAATTCTTTCAGCATGTTTTTCTTCCTTTCTGACGGTTCCTGATGCTTATTCGATTGCCCAGAGCTTCTGATCCTGCATTTTCCCGTCCCAGGCGCAGGACGCCATGTCCACCTTCCCGTCGGGAAGGAAGCGGACGCCCTCCGCTGCAAGCATCATCCTCTGCGTTCCGCGGTGAAACAGGTCGAACGCCTCCTTGGTATTCCCCTGCCGGTCCACCACCCGGTGGCACGGCACATTGTTTCCGTCCGGGCACAGCGCCATGGCGCGTCCCACCGCCCTTGCGCCCCGGGGCATTGCCGCCAGGGCAGCGATCTGTCCATAGCTGGCCACCCGGCCCCGCGGAATCTGCCGCACCACTGCATATACGCGGTCCATCCATTTCATTGTCCGCCCTCTCTGCTTTCCCGCAGCCGATCGTACTCCTCCTGGCTTTCCTGAATCAAAATGGACATATGCAATCCAAATGGATCTTCTACCGCGTAATGAAAATCCTGTTCAAGGTCTACCTCTCCCGTCCGTGCGTTCACGCTGCCTGCAAACCATGGACTCTCTTTGCCATAAGCAAGGTCATGCGGATGATAGAATTGAATGAAGAAATAAAAATCCCTGACTTTATAATCAAAATAAAATTCACCTTTTGCGATCAGCGCATCCAGCTCTGCCGCTTCCGCGCCATAAGTGTCCACAAAATTCAGATATTTTACTTGATGCTCCGCCCGGATCTGATCAAATTCTCCGGCATAATATGCTTTCAGGATCTCGCACGCGTCCTGAAATGAAATACCATCATCATAAACCACCATCCACTCCAAATCGCTCTCACGAAGGGGCCAAATATCCGTAATCTCGCCGCTTTGAACGTCCTGGTAAATCATGATGCTGAAATTTTCAATATCATCATAGCAGTATCGAACATAAAAGCTTGCGTAATCATCCTCAAAACCGCAGGAATGGATGACGAACCGCGATTTCATTTCTTCCTTCATGAAGGGAAAGGCCTGATCCAGAAGCGCGTATATTTCCTGATCCGCCCGTTCCATCGTATCCTTGCTGTACCATGCTTCACAAATTGCTCCGCTGCAATGCCAGCATAAGAATAGCGCGATCAGCAACACAACGGCCTTTTTCACGCTTTCCCCTCCTTCCAATTACTTTTTATATATTTTACCATACGAAAGAAGGTTCTGCAATCTCGGAACATGTAAAAAGAGGATACTCTTTCGAATATCCTCATTGGAATCCGGCGGCGACCTACTCTTCCGGGCCGTGTCCAGCCAAGTACCATCGGCGCTGAAGGGCTTAACTTCTGTGTTCGGTATGGGAACAGGTGGGACCCCTTCGCCATTGCCACCGG
>JAFXVJ010000017.1 GCA_017524615.1 Clostridia bacterium
ACGGCTGGCTACACACCGGCGACCTGGCCTGCCGCACCCCGGAGGGCAATTTCCGCATCACCGGCCGCCTCAAGGACATGATCATCCGCGGCGGCGAAAACATCTATCCCAAGGAGATCGAAGAATTCATCTACACCCATCCCAAGGTCAGCGACGTGCAGGTGATCGGCGTGCCGGATGAATCCTACGGCGAAGAAATCATGGCCGTTGTGATCCTGAAAGAAGGACAATCCATGACCGAGGACGAATTAAAACAATTTGTACGCGATCATATGGCCCGGCACAAGACCCCCCGGTACGTCCGGTTCGTGGACGCCTTCCCCACCAACGCGGCAGGCAAGATCCTGAAATACAAAATGCGCGAGGACGCCGTGGAATTGCTCAAGCTGCAAAAGGCCAACAGCATCGAGACCGCGTAACCGTCTCCCCGAACGGTCATCAAAAACACGGAGGTTGCTATCATGTTCAGAAAACTGACGGTCTTCTTCCTGCTGGCAGCGCTGATCCTGTCCCTGGGGCTAAGCGCCTCCGCCGAAACCTATGACGTATCCTATGCCGTGGTATTCGCTCAGGATGGATGCCGGGACATGCTGCAGATGATCAACGATTTCCGGACCGGCAGCGACGCCTGGTATTGGGCCGAAGACGACGAAACCAAGGTATGGCCCGAAAACCTGCAGGCGCTGGTGTACGATTACGATCTGGAGCGGATCGCCATGCAGCGGGCCGCCGAATGCGTCCTGCATTACGATCATACCCGCCCGGACGGCACCCGGTGCTTCACCGCCTTTACGGAGAATGACATCATAAGCCGTGGCGAGAACATCGCAGTTGGCTACAATTCCATGTCAACGCCGGCAGAAGCCTTCAATGCCTGGCGAGAGCAAAATGAGCCCTACGCAGGACAGGGCCATCGCCGCAATATGCTCAACGCCAGATTCAACTGCATCGGTGTCGGCCATGTGCAGTATGGCGAGTGCGATTTCTGGGCCCAGGCCCTGGGCTATCGGGAAACGCCCAACACCGCTGCCACTTCCTCCAATAACCAGACCACCGTGGTATACGTGACCGTTAATTCCGATCTGTTCACCGAATCCACCGCCGGAAGCCTGGCAGTCTCCTCTGTGACGCTGGAATACGGCGTTCCCGCGGATCTGCCCGTCATCACCGCCCAGATCCGCATGGAAGAGCAGTGGCCGGCCGCTTACCGCGATCCGGACGAAGTGACCCTGTATCCCGCATGGACCAGCGCGGATCCCGCCTGTGTGGAAATCAACGGCACGCAGGCGCTGGGAAAAGCAGTGGGGCAAACCTCGCTGTCGGCCTCCGTATTCGGTCAATCCTTGTCCCTGTCCGCTGCCGTGGCCTGCTCCACGCTGCTGACGCCGGATTTCATCCTGCCCAGGGACCTGACCCGGATCGAGGATGACAGCTTTTATGAGACGGGCGCCGTGGCGGTGGAGATCCCCGAAAGCGTGACCGTGATCGGCCAGCGCGCGTTTTACGCCTGTCAGTCCCTGCGCCAGATCACCATTCCCTCCAGCGTCACCCAAATCGCCGACGACGCATTCGACGAATGCAGCAGCGATCTGGTCGTCTGCTGCCAGGCCGGCAGCCGCGCGGAGACCGTAGCGCTCCAATACGGCTTCACCATTGTCTATCTGCAATAATCGCATCCCATCGTCGCTTTGCAGCCCGCCGTGATGAAAGCAGCCGCCATAAAGCAAGCGGAAAAAGCGCGTCGCGGATCAGGCATCAACGCATGATACATCCACGCAGAAAGGAAGCATCGCCATGGAAATCAAAATGAACCTGACCAAGACCCCCAAGCAGAAGCCCGATTGGAACAACCTGGGCTTTGGCAAAATCTTCACCGATCACATGTTCGTGATGGACTGGGACAGCGAAAACGGCTGGCACGACGCCCGGATCGAGCCCTTCGGGCCGCTGGTGCTGCATCCCGCCGCCACGGTGTTCCACTACGGCGCGGAAATCTTCGAGGGCCTGAAGGCTTACCGCCGCCCCGACGGCGAGGTGCAGCTGTTCCGCCCCTGGGAGAATATCCGCCGCCTGAACAATTCCGCCGAGCGCCTTTCCCTGCCCCAGGTGGACGAGGAATTCACCCTGGACGCGCTGAAAAAGTTCGTAGCCCTGGAAAAGGATTGGGTGCCCTCCCTGCCCGGCACCAGCCTGTATCTGCGGCCCTTCCTGTTCGGCAATGACGAAACTCTGGGCGTGCACACCATCCACCACGCCAAGTACGTGGTCATCGCCTCCCCCGTGGGCGCGTACTACGCCGAGGGGCTGAACCCCGTCAAGATCATGATCGAAACCCAGGATGTGCGCGCCGTCCGCGGCGGCACGGGCTATACCAAGTGCGGCGGCAACTACGCCGCGTCCATGCGCGCCGGCGACCGGGCGGCGGCCGAGGGCTACAGCCAGGTGCTGTGGCTGGATGGCGTGGAGCGCAAGTACATCGAAGAAGTGGGCGCCATGAACGTGATGTTCCTCATCAACGGCGTGGTGGTCACCCCCAAGCTCACCGGCTCCATCCTGCCCGGCATCACCCGCAAGAGCTGCATCGAGCTGCTGCGGGAAATGGGCTACACGGTCGAGGAGCGCCTGCTCTCCGCGGAAGAACTGGAAAACGCCCTTCGGGACGGCTCCCTGCAGGAAGCCTGGGGCTGCGGCACCGCCGCCGTCATCTCTCCCATCGGCGAACTGCGGATGGATGGCGTCAGCATGCAGGTGGCCGACGGCGGCATCGGCAAGCTGTCACAGAAGCTGTATGACACCCTGACCTCCATCCAGTGGGGCACCGCGCCGGATCCCCACAATTGGACGTGCCGGGTGTAAGGTGCATCGTCCGAATCGAATCTATGCGTTTCCGGGGAGCCGCCTTGGGTGAATCATGGCGGTCTCCCCCGTTTCTCTTTCCGGATCATGCCATTGCCGCAAGGAGGCGCTCGCCATGCTGCTGACCATGCAGGATTTGATGGATATTCAAAACCAGCTCCAGGAAAAATACAAAGGGGTGTGGGAGGGCAACAGTCCGCGCACCGCTCAGCATCATCTGCTCTACGCCGTGGAGGAAATCGGCGAAGTGTCCGCCATCATGAAGAAGCGCTCACCGGAGGCCATCGTGGCTGACGCCGGGGTGCGGGCTCATTTCTGCGAGGAAATGGCCGATGTGTTCATGTATCTGACCGACGTGCTGCTGTGCTGCGGCGTGACCGCGGAGGAATTTGACAGCGCCTACCGCGCGAAAGCGGACAGGAACCTGCGGCGGGATTTCCCCCGGGAGCACAGCCAGTACCTGCAGGATCCGCCATCCGCGGATGCCTGACGGATGCGGATGCCTTCACAGTCCCCACCGGCTTTGTCCTCCGCGCGGAATTTACATTTTCCGCGCCTTTTTCATAGACGCATGCCGCCGTTTTATGGTATACTGTCGGTAAAGCAAACACGGAAAAGGAGGGAGAGGCATGTCGGAGGGAGCGTTTGAATTGCTGGCGCTGCTGATGCGCTATGTGTACGTCCTCATCGGCGTGCTGATCCTGTGGCGCGCCCTTCGCTGGATGCGGCGGGACGCCAAAGCGTATAAGAAAGAAATGAAATCCCTGCCCGATGCCGGTTTGGTGGGCGAAATGGTGAATCTGAAAACCGGCCAGGCCCAGCCTTTGCCCCGGGAGGGCATCATCGGTTCCTCCCGCGCCTGCGATATCCGCGTCAAATCCGCCGGCGTGCGGAGGATCCACGCCCGCTTTGAATTCATGGAGGGAAAGGGGCTGTGTGTCGTTCCCTGCTGGCGGTGTCGGGTGATCCTGTCCGGAACGGAGGTCAAGGGCCGCGGTTACGCCCTGCACGGAACCCAGCTGCAGCTGGGCGGCGCGCAATTGCGGGTGCGCCTGTTCGCCGGGCTGAAAATCCCTCATCCCGCTTATCCGGAGGATGTGCCGCCCCAGCAGGAGGTGGCGGTGATGCCCTGGTCCGAGGTGAGCCAACTGCCCCTGTTCCCCATGCCGGCCGACAGTTTGGATCAGGATGGGGAAGCGGATTACATGCCCTACAGCGCCGCATCCCTGCCCGTTGCCCCGGAGGCGCCCATGCCCTATCCGCCCGCCGATTACGAAGGGAATTACACCGAGGACGGCCAGATGACCTGGCAATACGCCTATTCCCTGGAGGAGCTGCGTCAGGCCCAGGAGAATTATAACCAGCAGAACGACGAGGCGGTGCCCTATCAAAGCCCGCTGCCCCGCAGAAGAAGGAGGAGCCGCCATGAGTGAAAAGAAAAAACGGCGCCGCTCCGATCCCGCCCTGGGGATGCTGATGGCGGAAATGCTGTTCTTTTTCCTGGGCTTTTTGCAGCTGGCCATTCAGGGCGCCAAATGGGAAAGCTTCCTGCTGGCGCTGGTGGTGCCCGCCATCATATTCGCAGGCAATGAGATCCTGCCCCGGCTGTACCCTTCGGATCGACTTTTGCTGTCGCTGACCAATTTTCTCTGCGCCCTGAGCGTGCTGGTGCTGTATCGGTGGGATGCGGCCACGGGCCTCTCCCAGGCGGTCAGCTACGGCGTGGGCGTGGTGGCCATGATCCTGTGCGTGCTTTTTGCCCGCTACATCCCCCAATGGAAGCGGTTCACACCGCTTTTGATCCTGGGCAGCTTTGCCTTTCTGGCCCTGCCCGCCTTTCTGGGCAAAGAAATCAACGGCGCGAAGAACTGGATCTCTCTGGGCGGGTTTTCCGCCCAGCCCAGCGAATTTGTCAAGCTGCCGCTGCTGCTGGTGCTGTCCTATTTTTTGTCCCAGCGCAAGGTGGTGTGGGCCATTCTGTTCGCCGGCGGGTGCCTGGTGTTTCTGGGCATCCAGCGCGATCTGGGCACAGCCATCGTATACTACGGCGTGCTGCTGTGCATGCTGTATGCCCTCACCGGCAGCCTGGCATTGGTGGGCGGCCTGGCGGGCGGAAGCATCGCGGCGCTGGCGGGCATGTATTTCATTTTCCAAAGCCGCTTTCACCAGCTGTTTGAATACGTCAACAACCGCCTGGCCATCTGGCGGGATCTGTGGAAGGACGCGCCCAACCAGATCACCTACGGCCTGATGGCGGTGGTGAACGGCGGGCCGTTCGGCACCGGCGTGGGCCTTGGCAACGCGGGCTACAACACCCGAACCCACGGCGGCATCCCGTATGCGGAAAACGATTTCATTTTCCCCACCATCATTCATGAATTCGGCATGGTGTTCGGGCTGATCCTGCTGTGCATGTACGGCTTTATCATCGTGCGGGCCATCATGATCGCCCGGCGTTCCCGCTCCGCCTTCCACAGCCTGCTGTGCATCGGCTGTGCGGCGCTGATCTCCATTCAATCCTTCATCATCATCGCGGGCAATTTCAAGTTGATCCCTCTCACCGGCGTCACCTTGCCCTTCCTCAGCGCGGGCGGCTCCTCCATGGTATCCAGCCTCTGCGTCATCGGCTTTTTGCAGGGGGTGGCCAGCCGGAACGAAGCCGGTGTCCACGAAGACCGGGCGCTGGCTATGCAGGGAGGTGAGGCGGAATGAAGCAGATGCGGAAAAACGCCCTGCGTCTGGCCGCCCTGTTCTGCGCCCTGTTTGCGGCGGTATCCGCCTATGCGGTGTACATCGTATCCTCCAACGAAGCCCGCCTGATGTCCTCGACCTACAACACGTACGCCCGGGAGCAGCGGGCCCGGGCCGTCCGGGGGGATATCCTGGACCGGAACGGCGTGGTGCTGGCCACGTCGGACAGCGAGGATCACCGCACCTATCACGCCGATCCCCAGGTGCGTGCCGCCACGGCCCATGCCGTGGGCGTCAATTCCTACCGCATGGCCAGCAGCGCGGACTATATGTTTTCCGCGTACCTGTACGGCCTGAAGCTGTCCTTCCCGGAACGGCTGTCCTATATGCTGCAGGGAAAGCGCACCAAGGGCGATAACGTCCGCCTGACCATCGACAGCCGCCTGTCCGTCTACGCCGCTTCCCGCTTTCCCGCTGATAAAAAGGGCGCAATTGTGGTGATGAATTACCAAACGGGCGAGCTGCTCGTCCTGCAATCCTTCCCCAGCTTCGATCCTCAGGATGAAAGCAGCCTGTCCGCCGCCCGCACCTCCAATTATGCCACCGGCACCAAAAAGGCGCCCGGATCCACCTTCAAGATCGTCACCGCCGCCTCCGCCATGCAGAACTTCCCGGATTTCGCGGAAAAAACCTATGTGTGCGAGGGCGTGATTTCCTTTCCCGCCCGTCCCGTGGTGGACGCGGGCACCCGCCTGGCGGAGGGGACCATCACCCGGCACGGGCAAACCACCATGCAGCACGCATTCGCCGTCAGCTGCAATAACACCTTTGCCCAAATCGCGCTGGAATTGGGAGATGAGGCCCTGCGAAAAACCGCCGAGGATTTCGGCTTCAACGACAACTTTCTGTTCAGCGATCTGGTGGTGGAGAATTCCGCCTATCCCGCCGGTCAGCGGGCGGATGTGGATGTGGCCTGGACCGGCGTGGGCCAAAGCAGCCTGGCGGTCACCCCCCTGCACATGTGCATGATTGCTTCCACCGTGGCCAACGACGGCGTGATGATGGAGCCCCGCACCTTGAAGGCCGTCACCGCGCAAAGCGGCAGGCAGCGCATGGGCAGCAGCCCCCGGGTGTACCGACGGCCGCTGTCCGTGGAACAGGCCGCCGTGCTTAAGGATTACATGCGCGCCGTGGTCACCGCCGGCACGGGCCGCAGCGCCGCCATCGAAGGCAAAAAAGTGTGCGGCAAAACCGGCTCCGCCGAATTGGACAATCAGGAAAAGACCAACGCCTGGTTCGTTGGCTTTCTGGATGAGCCGGACGCGCCCTATGCCGTGGCCGTGGTAGTTGAGAACGCCGGCGGAGGCGGCAGCGTGGCGGCGCCCATTGCCCGTGCGCTATTTGCCTGGCTGCTGGAAAATGATGTGAACGGGGAGGAAGCAACGCCGTGATTGATGTCACTTTGCTGGGCACCTCCGCCCTGCTTCCCCTGCCCGATCGGGCGCTGACCGCCGCCGCGCTCAAGTGCGCCGGTCACACCCTGCTTTTCGACTGCGGCGAGGGCACCCAAACCGCCGCGCGAAAGGCGGGGATCAGCCTGATGACAGCCGATATAATCGCCCTCACCCATTACCACGGGGACCACACCTTCGGCCTGCCGGGCCTGATGCAGACCATGGGCAGCATGGGCCGCATTGCTCCCCTGGTCCTCACCGGCCCCGCCGGGCTGCATGACGCGATGGCGCCCATCCTGACGCTGGCGGAAGGGCTGCCCTTTCCCGTGCGCCTGCTGTCCCTTCCCGACGAAGGCCTGCGTATGGATACGCTGTTCCCCGGCTGGCCGCCGATGGCCCGCCTGACCGCCTTTCCCACCTGCCACCGCGTGCCCAGTCAGGGCTATTGCTTTTCCCTGGGCAGGGCGGGAAAATTCAATCCGGAGCGGGCCCGGGCGCTGGGCGTACCCCTGGCCCTGTGGAGCACGCTGCAGAGCGGTCAGGCTGTGCGCCTGCCGAATGGCGCTGTGCAGCCGGAGCAGGTGATGGGCCCCTCCCGTCCGGGGCTGAAATGCGTCTTCACCGGTGATACCGCCCCCTGTGCCTCCCTGACGGAAGCGGCGCGGGGCGCTGATCTGATGATCTGCGAAGCCACCTACGGGCAGGACGACCAGGCGGATACAGCCGCCCAGTACGGTCACATGACTTTTTCCCAGGCTGGAGAGGCCGCGGCGAACGCCCAGGTGAAGCGCTTGTGGCTGGCGCATTTTTCCCAGCGGATCGAGGATCCCCTCGTTTTCCTGCCCAACGCGCAGGCATATTTCCCCGGTGCCCAGTGCGGCCGGGATGGGCTGCGGATCACCCTGACCTTTCCCCCGGATGCCTGAGCCGAACGGAGCGTACCGTGACCGCGGATATGCCGGCGGCCTGCGATGAATTTGTCCGCGTTTTTCCCGGGAACAGCGCTTGCGCCCGGCTGCTTTCTATGCTATAATACCGGTTGTGTCCGGGTGGTGGATCCGCCTGCCGCACAGATCCGCCATGCCGATTGGAAAACGGCCCTTCCGATGGGCATTAACGCCCCTGGCGAGCAGTCGCCGGATTCCCCGAAAGCCTTGAAAAACAAGATTTTTCAGGCACACGGTCCCGTACCTCAGCAGGATAGAGGGTCCGCCTCCTAAGAAGGAGCGCGCCGCCCGCCAAAACTGAGTGATTCCGGGCCCCTGGTGAGGGTAATTTGGCCCTTTTCCTCCCCACCGGCAGTCGGGTGAGCCTCTTCGACCGTATGGTTTCATAACCATCATGTCGATGGACCCCCCGCCAAGTTTAGCAAAGCTGCTAACAGAAACACCCGATCTGCTAACGGAATTTGGCAGAGATTACCAAAGAGGCGAACGCCTCAAACCCTCGGAAGCCTTGAAAACAAAGGGTTTCCGAGGACATGGTCCCGTAGCTCAGCAGGATAGAGCGGTCGCCTCCTAATAAAGAGGTAGACGGCCGCCAAAAATGAGTGATGGGATCTCCCCAAAAGGGAAAATCCGCACTTCCAAGGCGATCTGGACGGCCGCCAATTTGCTAA
>JAFXVJ010000018.1 GCA_017524615.1 Clostridia bacterium
AGCCAGCCGTCCTTGTCGATGGCCTCCTGGGTGGCCTTGGGCATTTTATAGTAGCCCTTCATGATGTTGTAACCCCGCGCCACAAACTCGCCGGTCACGTTATCCGGCAGCTCCGCGCCTGTTTCCGGATCCACGATTTTGCATTCGATTTCCGGCATGGCGCGGCCCACGGTGGTCACCCGCACTTCCAACGGATCGTCGGTGGAGCTCATGGTGCAGCCCGGGCTTGCCTCCGTTTGCCCGTAAACGATGGTGATTTCCGTCATGTGCATTTTTTCCACCACGTCCCGCATCACCGAAATGGGGCAGGGAGAACCGGCCATGATGCCGGTGCGCATGTGGGAAAAATCCGTTTTCGGGAAATCGGGATGCTCCAGCAGCGCGATAAACATGGTGGGCACGCCATGGAAGGCCGTGATCTTTTCCTGATGGATGCAGGCCAGGGCGGGCTTGGGGGAAAAGTAGGGGAGGGGGAACAGGCTGGCTCCGTGGGTCATGGAGGCCGTCATGGCCAGCACCATGCCGAAGCAGTGGAACATGGGCACCTGGATCATCATCCGGTCGGCGGTGGACAGGTCCATCCGGTCGCCGATGCACTTGCCGTCGTTGACGATATTCCGGTGGGTGAGCATGACGCCCTTGGGAAATCCGGTGGTGCCGGAGGTATACTGCATGTTGCATACGTCGTCAGGCTGCACCTCGGCGGCGCGGCGCAGCAGCGCCTCCCGGGGCGTTTTGCCGCTGCGGGCCATGAATTCCTCCCAACTGAGGCATCCCCGCATGGCAAAGCCTACGGTGATGATATTGCGCAGGAAGGGCAGCCGCTGGATGTGCAGCGGCTCGCCGGGCACGGCGGCGGTCAGCTCGGGACACAGCTCCCGCATGATGCCGGCGTAATCGCTGTCCCGCCAACCCTCCACCAGCACCAGCGTGTGGGTGTCGCTCTGGCGCAGCAGGTATTCCGCCTCATGGATCTTGTAGGCGGTGTTCACCGTCACCAGCACCGCGCCGATCTTGGTGGCCGCCCAGAAGGTGATGTACCAGGCGGGCACGTTGGTGGCCCACACGGCCACCTTGGCGCCTTTGCGTACGCCCATGGCCATCAGGGCCCGGGCGCATTGATCCACATCGTCCCGGAATTGGGCGTACGTGCGGGTATAATCCAGGGTGGTGTAGCGGAAAGCGTACTGATCGGGGAATTCCTCTACCATCCGATCCAGCACCTTGGAAAAGGTGGCTTCAATGAGGGTGTCCTTCTTCCAGACGTACTTGCCGGTTTTCCGGTTGTTGTCGTACAGCTTATGGCGGGCGCGGCGGGGATCCTTGCCCAGATCGCGGGCTAGGGCCGCGTAATGGGACAGCACCACGTCGGCCTGGCCTAATGCTCCGCTGCCCGGCTGCCAATCAAAGGAGAAAAAGCCGTCATAGCTGATGGACCGCAGAGCCGCGAACACGTCCCGAAGGGGCAATTCGCCTTCGCCCAGCAGCTTCACGGTGGTTTGCCCGTTTTCAATGACGCCATCGCACAGATACACGTGACGGATGTACGCCCCCAGATCGGTGACGGTCTGCTCCGGCGTTTTTTTCGCCGCCGCGGCGGCCACGTCCCATACTGCCGCCACATAATCGGAGGCGAAGGAATCCAGCAGATTCTTCAGGACGCCCGTATCGGCGTACGGCCCGCGGCTGGGGATCAGCAGGGTCACGCCGGTGCGCTGGGCCTCTTTTTCCAGAAGAGCAATCTTTTCCCGCGCCGCGCCGCCCGTTTCGGATAGCGGAAGCACCAGGAAGGGAGCGCGCAGATCACGGGCCAGGGACAGCAGGGGCAGGGCGTCCTCCGCCGTCCAGCCGGGTGCGGCGGACAGGGCGGAAATGCACAGGGCATCTTCGTTCAGGCCCCGAACGGTGCCGTTCAGTCGCTCCGGGGCAAAGGGAGCGCCGCTCGCCTCAAACACAGGCAGGCTTTGAGCGGATATTTCCAGGCCCTCATAGCGCATTTCCCGGGCCAACGTCAGGCAGTCCGCCAGGGAAAAAGGCCAGCCGCCGGTGGTAAAGCTCAGCTTCATACGGTTTTCTCCTCATAGGCGATTTTGTTCAGCGCGTTCAGATAGGCCCGGATGGCCGCGCCGTTGATGTCGGCGGAGATGCCCTTGCCGGCGTAAATCTTCCCCGCATGACGCAGTTTCACCAGCGCGTCGCCCATGGATTCCCGGTTTTGCGTGACGGCGGCGATCTGAAAATCATCCATTTCGTAATGCCGTCCGATGATCTGCTCCATGGCCAGGAAAGCGGCGTCGATGGGGCCGTCCCCGGCGCACAGGCCGGACAGGGTCTCGCCGTCTTTGTCCAGGAAAACATGGGCGGTCGGGGTGATGGCGTTTCCGGTGTGGATGAGGTAGCTCTTGAGGCGGTAGGTGGGGGGCACCTGCTGGGCGACGGAAAGGATCATGGCCTCCAATTCAGCCGGACTCAGCGCCCGGCCGCGGCCCTCACGTTCCACGGCCTCCTTCACATGGGCGATATCCTCCTCGCTCAGCTCATAGCCCAGCGCGGCAATGGCCTGGGAGAGGGATTCATCCGCCGCATCGGCGGGCACCACGTCATCCGCCGCGGCGGGACGGCGGGAGACCACCGGCATCACCTTGCCGGAGCCGGCGGTGAGCAGCGCCTCCAATTCGCCCGCGGTACGGTCCACCCGGGTGATGTCCAGGCTGGCTTCGAAAGCCAGGTCGCTGCCCCGGGCCCGCAGCAGCCTGGCCATGGCGGCGGCGCTGAGGGCGGTGGGATCGATATAGGCGGTCTTGATTTCATCGGCGCCGGCCTGCAGAGCGGCCACGGCGCAGGAAACGGCCATGTCCAGATCGTTGCCGCAGCGCACGGCCAATTGCGCCTGCTGACCGATTGCGGCGCGCACCTTCTGCACCAGGGCGGAGATTTCTTCCGGCAGGCTGAGCCCGGCGGCGTCATAGAGCGTGATCCTGCCGGCCCCCGCGCCGATGGCGGCGCTGATGGCCTGGAGGGCGTAGGGCAATTCGGCCCGGGTGACATCCTCGCACACAAATTCCACATCTTCGCACAGGCCCCGGGCGGCGGACACCAATTCGGCGATGCGTTCCAGCGCCTTGGGGGGCTTCAGATGACAGATATACTCCAATTGCGCGCTGGTCAGGGGCATCGAAACCACCAGCCGGGGATGACGGGCGCCTTTGACCGCCTCCCACGCGCGGCTCACTTCCGCCGCTGTCCAGCCGGTCTGGCAGGCCAGGGCGCCGCGCTTGACCGTGCTGCACAGGCTGCGCATCAGCAGCATATCCGCTTCGTCATCGGTCAATTTGGGGGTTTCCACCGCCGCCAAGCCCAGGTGATCCAGCATCCGTGCCGCTTCCAGCTTCTGGCGGAAGCCTGCCGCCCGCGCGGCGGGGGTCATCAGCGTCTGATCCGAAATACCGATGGAGCGCATAATCAAAATCCTCCTTGAAAAATAAAAGCCCCAAAGCGCTGAAACGCTTCAGGGACGATAAAGCAATTCTTTACCGCGGTACCACCCTTGTTACCGTTGCCGGTCACCTTCAGGCTCTCAAAAAGCCCTGCGCCATGATAACGGGGCGATCCGGAGCGCCTTACTGGTCGTTCAGGCGTTCAGCTCGGGAGTGAGACAGCCATCCCGCGCAAGATTGGCTTGCACCGTCCGCCAACTCTCTACCATGCGTACCGGGATCGCTTAGCTCCGTCAAAGCGATTATCAATATTTTATCCCATTTGCATGATTTGTCAAGAGGCGTCACAATATGGATTGTATTTCTATTGTTTTCCTGACATGCGGCAAGGCGGTTCAAAGAACGGGCTGCCCAAGAGCATCCTGCCGCGATTCCTGAAAAGAAGCATCAATTCCACTGAATGGTTTTCAGCAGCGGTTCAATGCAGGCGTCTATGACGGCGGCGTCCGGGGAGACGCAGGCAAAGACATATACGCCGTCAGGAACGGGCACCACATAAGAACGCTGACAGACGCTCCGGATGACGCCGGTGAATTCCGCGCCCATGGCGCTGTAATCCACCGTGGAGGAGATATCGAACCTCATGGCCTGTTTGCCGCCCAGCTGGGTCATCTCAATGGAGAGCAGACTGCAATCCACCACGGTGAGGCCGGCGGCTTCAAAGCCTTGCCTGAAGCTGTCCAGCATGCTGCTGCCATACATGGACAGGGACAGCCCGGTCATGGCGTCCAGATCCAGTGCCTGTCCGGTCCAGGTGACAGACAGGGAGGGCTGGTCATCGTCGGCGGCCTGCTGTGCGGGAAACACCTGCAGCACCGTCGCGCCCTCCGCCTTTTCTCCGATTTGCCTGGACATGCCGGGATCGAGATCCATCGTGAAATCATCGCAACGGATCACCTGGGCCAGGGCGGCGCAGGGAAGCAGCAATGCCAGCATCAAAACGCACAGGGCTTTTTTCATGGGTACGTCTCCTTCATTGGTTGGCAGGGCGCCGGCGGCCTTATTCCACGGCGATCAGGTAGTAATACAGCGGCTGCCCGCCTTCGTGGACCTCCACGTCGCAGTCGGGGCACAGGTTCCCGATTTCTTCGCCCAAGGCCTGGGCGTCGGCTTCCTTGGTCTCCGCGCCGTAATAAATGGTGATCAGGCCGTCGTCTTCGGTCACGATGGCGTTCATCAGCGCGATGGCCACGTCGTGGACGTTGTCGGCCTTGAATTCCACCTTGCCGTTGTGCAGGCCGATGATGTCGCCCTCGGAGATGTGCATATCCTCAAATTCGCTGTCCCGGACGGCATAGGTGATGGTGCCGGTGCGCACCCGCTGGGCGGCCTCTTCCATGCGCTGGGCGTTTTCTTCGGCGGAAAGGTCCGGCTGGAAGGCCACGGCGGCGGCGATGCCCATGGCCACGTTCTTCGTGGGGATCACCAGCACGTTTTTATCGCTGAGCTTGGCAGCCTGCTGGGCGGCCAGGATGATGTTGCCGTTGTTGGGGAACACGAAAATGGTTTCGGCGTTGACGGATTTGATGGCTTTATCCAGATCCTCGATGGAGGGGTTCATGGTCTGGCCGCCTTCCACCACGGAATCCACCTGCAGATCCTTGAGGATGCGGGAGAAGCCCTCGCCCAGGGACACGCTGACCATGCCGTAGGGCTTGGGCGGCTCGGCGGCGTGGGCCGCGGCCTCCGCTTCCTCCCGGGCACGGCGGATCAGCAGCAGGTTTTCGATGGTGACCTGGTCCAGTTCGCCCATTTCCGTGCCGTACTGCAGCACGCGGCCGGGATCGTTGGTGTGCACATGCACGGTGAGGCCGTCGGCCAAATTGCCCGTCAGCTGCACCATATCGCCGATGCGGTTGAGACGGCGGCGGAAATGATCGATTTCGCCCTCTTCCACCGTGTCTTTGATATGATTCACCGTCAGCGCGGTGTGATAGGCAAAGGGGAAGTCCTCCAGGGCCTCATGATCGTCAACGAAGGCGGCCTCCTGATCGGCGCCTTCCTCAGCGGGCACGATGGAATCCAGCGATTCGCCCCGCAGCACCGCGGCATAGCCGGTATAAATCAGCAACAGCCCCCGGCCGCCGGCGTCCACCACCCCCGCCTGCTTGAGCACGGGCAGCATGTCCGGCGTGCGGCGCAGGATGGCCTCACCGCTTTGCAGGATCACATTAAACAGGGCGTCGTAATTATCCGGCTCCCGTTCGGCCTGCTTCACCGCCTCCTCGGCGATGGTGCGCGCCACGGTCAGGATGGTGCCCTCCTTGGGCTTCATCACGGCGTTATAGGCTTTTTCCGCGCCCTGCTGCAGGGCGGCGGCGAACTGGGGCGGGGTGATTTTTTCCACGCCCTTCAGGGCCTTGGCAAAGCCGCGGTAGAGCTGACTGGTGATGACGCCGCTGTTGCCGCGGGCGCCCCGCAGCGCGCCTTTTGACAGGGCTTCCGCCGCTTCGTCCGCGCGGGTGTATTCCCGGGCGTTGATTTCCCGGGTGGCGCTGGCCATGGTCAGGCTCATGTTGGTGCCCGTATCGCCGTCCGGCACGGGGAACACGTTCAGCGCGTCCACCGCTTCCCGGTTTTTTTCCAGCAGAGCCGCTCCCGCCAGCACCATTTCCCGCAGCAGCAGCCCATCAATCGCTTGTATTTGAATCAAGGAAATTTCCCTCCGTTCAATGTGGGGAATCAGATGCGGATCCCTTCCACCGATATATTGACGGAGTGAACCTTGACCCCCGTCATGCTTTCCAGCTTGTAACGCACGACCTCCACGATCGTTTTGCAGACCTCAGCCACGGAAATACCGTATTCCACGACGATAAACAGATCCACATCCACCTCGTCCCCAACCTGACGCAGCTGCACGCCCTTGCTGAGGTTTTCCCGGCCCAGCCATTCCACCAAGCCGTCCTTGGCGCGCTTGGAGGACATGGCCACAATGCCGTAGCATTCCAGCGCGGCATAACCAACGACCTTGAGCATCACATCTTCGGCAATAAAGATCGTACCCATGTCATTTTTGATTTTGCATTCCATTTTGACGAACCTCCTTGACCGGTTCTGATCCAAAGGGACGCTCTGGATCAATCTATAGTATACTGTATTTTGGCCGTAGATGCAAGTGCGGAATTCATGATGCTATGGAAAAACCGGATAAGTGGGAAAATAAAAAAGGAAGGGCGCAATGCGCCGCTTCCTTCGTGGGAGATCAGACTTCGGTGAAGGCGTCCTTGCCCAGGCCGCAGATGGGGCACACCCAATCCTCTGGGATGTCCTCAAAGGCGGTGCCGGGGGCGATGCCGGAATCGGGATCGCCGGTTTCGGGATCGTAGACGTAACCGCAGGGGCATTCGTATTTTTTCATGGTGCCTCCTTCTCAGCCGCGCTCGTTGTAATCGGCGGCCAGGTAGTTCATGGTTTTGCAGTACTTATGCATGTAGATGAAGGGCCCGACGATGATCAGCGAGCCCAGCACGCTCCAGAGCCAGAAATCGCTGGCGCCAAAGGAATAGGGCTGATTGCGCCGCTGCAGTTCGTTGCCCATTCTTGCGGACACCTTGTGATACCACACGATGGCCCCAATGCCGAGGGTGAGCGGCGCGATGACGAAAATCAGCAGGCAGAAGTGCATCGTACGCTTGCCGTCGTAGCGGGAGGCGATGATGTTCAGGTTGTCCACCATCTTGGTCATGATGACCAGGCCGTAGATGCCGAAGGTGATCATGCTCAGTAGCAAGATCTTCCACATGCTGCGGTTGGTGGGCAGCTGCAGCGCGGGACGCTGGCCGTAGCCCTGATAGCCGTTCGGAATATTGGGATTCCCGTTGATCGGCTGCTGGTTGGGATCGAAGCCGCGGGTCTGCTGGTATCCGTCCTGCTGATAGCCGTTCTGCTGGTATCCGCCCTGCTGCTGATAACCGTTCTGCTGGTATCCGCCCTGCTGCTGATAACCGTTCTGCTGGTATCCGCCCTGCTGATAACCATTCTGCTGATAGCCGCCCTGCTGATAACCGTTCTGCTGGTATCCGCCCTGCTGCTGATAACCGTTCTGCTGATAGCCGCCCTGCTGGTTATTGTTCTGGTTGTAGCCGTTCTGGTCCATGTGTTTTTCTCCTTTTCATTTGCATACAGAGTCAATGGGAACGAGGCATCTGTCCATATTTTGGATGATTATAACAGGCGGGATGGACTTATGTCAAGGCGCAGGGCGGTTTCTTCATAAAATTATCAAAAAATGAAAAGAAATCGTAACGGAATCCGCGCTGCGGGGATAAGCAAAAGAAAACGGCGGCGGAAAAAGGCGTTTTCCGCTGCCGAAGGGAGGATCCTGCGGTACCGTTCTGTGGTCAGGCCGGCTGCCAGTGACGCAGTTGCTTCAAATGATCGCGGTAATAGGTCCGGGCCTGGTCCGGGGGAAAGGCGCCGGAGGAAAAATGGTCGACCAGAAAATCCACCAGCGCGTCCAGGGTGGGGTAAGTGAATTTTCCGTCCGCGTAGCACCATTTGCAGTATTCCTCGTTGAAGGCGCCGTCCGTCTCCCGGCTGACGTTTTCATCCTCCAGGGGCATGCCGCAGCATTGGCAGAACAGCTGCTGCGGGCTGCCCAGCAGGGTGTTGATGGACACCTGAAAGAACTTGGACAGCAGCTTCAGCGTTTCAGCGTTGGGAATGGTTTCGCCGTTTTCCCAGCGGGACACGGCCTGGCGGGTCACATACAGCGCCTGGGCCAGTTCCTCCTGGGACAGGCCCTGTTTCGTGCGCAGGGACAGGATCACATCTTTCGTTTCCATACTTCATCACCTCACCGGCAGTGTAGCACAGTCTATTTGGAAAAACAAGCAACGCTCTGTTGCCCCGGCGGGACGACAAAGCCGGCGCCCTAACGCCGGACGACCGAATCAACAGTCATCCGGCGAGATCTTTTCTTCCTTCCCACACTGTCTTTTCCGCAGCTCCATGCATGCTTTGCCCGGCGTCTCGGCTGACCTGAAACCGGCCGTTAAAACGGCGCTGCGCCGCCCCATGCGGTAACGTCGTAAACCAGGGCGTGCGCTTTTCCGGGATGATCCGGAACGTAATACACATCCACCGTTTCTCCCAAATGCGATTCCATCGCTGCCCGGCTCATGCCGGAATCCCCGGATTTAAGCGTGTAATGAGCGCCGCCCACCGTATAGCTTATCACCCAGTAATCGAAGCAATCGCACTTCCTGTCGCCTTGACAGAATTTGACGTCACTGATTCTCCCTTTTGTGGTCTCTGTTGCATTGTCACGTATCTTTCGTTTTAACCGATGATTGATCACATTCGATACGATAACGATGACAAGCAGCGCCACAAAGCATACGACCCCGAAAAGATCACTACGCACTTCTCTGTGCCTCCTCTGTCAAGAAATGAGTTAAGTGCGAAGACGCATCATTGAATCGGCCCCATAACAGAAAAGGGTGAGGCCTGGCAGCATTGCCCTTCCACATGAGAAACCTGAAGCATTTCCCAAAACACCCATCCGGCAGCCCCATGCGTGCGGGGCTTCAGCGTATCCCGTGCTCCTGCATGGATTTCAAAAGATAATCCCTTGCCTTGCTGGGTGGAAGATGGGATTCCACATCCCGCGGATCAACATAATCGCCGTTTCCTATGCACGCCAGCAGAAATTCGATGGTGAACACATCGAAAATGTGAGGATCGGAAAAGGACGCTTCGATGGCGGTATTCATGCGCGCGTTCAGCGCATCGATGACGCATTGGTAGATAAAATGATCCCGGCCCAGAAGCTCGCCGATGCGATCCAGCGAAGACAGCGCTTCCTGCATCTGGGCGACCGTGATATGCCTGCGGAAGCCGCCGCACCCCGCGCCGCCGGACAGGATGGTGTCGACGGAGCAGTGCAGTGCGTCGGCAAGATCCAGCAGGATCGAAACGTCGGGAATCGTTTCGCCCCGTTCCCAGTTGGATACGGCCTGCGGGCTGACGTTCAGCTTTTCGGACAGCTCAGACTGCGTCATTCCCATTTTCTTGCGTTCCGTCTGCAAAAATGATCCCATTCGTTTTGCATTCAGATTCATTTTGAATCCCTCCCTTTTGACATCATTATATCTGGACGTGGAACAAATGAAAAGGGATGGATGCTTGATTATTCGGAGAAAAAAACAAGCGGCAATTAAAAACGAAGCGGCCGGCCACACAGCCGCTTCGCATAAACGCATTGCTTCCCGATGCGCCTTTCCGGCAGGGCAGGCTTTGCCGCGGCGGGATTCTCATGGTGATTTCCGTTCACGGATTGCCCTTGTAGTACGCTGCCTGATCCTCAGGCGTTGGCATGCTTGTTGATTTCGCTTTGTGCAAGACAGCTGTTGATAATGCTGAAGCCGATCAGCGCGATAATGAGGTACAGGAGCCCCGTGTTTCCGTTTTCGGTGCCCTTCATTTCATCAACCTTGGCGCCCAATTTGTAATTCCAGTAGATGGAATAAATGCCGAAGGTGATCAGGGTGAACAGAAAAGCCTTTCCTCCGCTTGCGGTGGCGTTTTTCGGCGCCAGCGCGTTGGATTCGTTCGTCATGACTACAAACCAGTAGATGCCATAAATGCCGAGGGTAACGATGGACAGGATCACACAAACGGGGATGCTGCGGTTTTTGATTGTCATTTCAACTGACCTCCTGTTTATTCTTTTGAATTCTTGTTAGGTTTGTTTCCGTACTGTGACGGTATTTGACCGTTCTTACTTCCTGAAATGCCTTTCCGGCAGGCTCTTGAAAGCTTTGCCATGCCGGGATTTGCCGGGTGAAACAGATTAGTCTGGTTTGTATGTTCCCTCGAAACCGCATTGATCGCAATGGTATTTCAGCTTTTTTCCTTTATGCATGGATTTGGCGATTGCCAGGCCAATTAGACCGAAAGCTCCCTGAATAACTGCCTGTTTACCGCGGCTCATCTCATTGTCGGAAGGATCGTTCAGGCAGCGCCAGCCTTTTTCTTCCCCGCATTTTGGACAGGCAAACGGAGCGTTTTTCATCATAAACCACCTCCAGAAATATCTTTCCGGCAGGCCCTTGAACGCCTTGCCGTGCTGCTTTGTGTACTGTCATTTGCTTTGTTCCCAGGGGAATTCTGCCCAGGCGGTTTTCGGATCATTCGGGTCATAGTGAACGGTCACGGATCTGTTGACATACTGTTTTGCATTCGTCCCGAACTTGAGGCGTATATACTTGGTGATCTGGTATTCCTGCTGGTCTACACGATAACTGATTCTGAGCCGCCAGCCGTTGTCTGTGTCATACTCATCCCCGGCGAGCTGCTTTTTGGCGCGAGTAATGATACCGGATGTCTGAGCAGTAGCCTTCTGCCTGATATGTGCCGTGTGCTTTATACCATATATGGCCAAAGAAGCAAATAAGGCAAGCACCCCAACCGCTATCAGCATGGCAGATCTTTCATCTTTATACATGATACCGCGGACAATCGGCACGACGAAAACAGATACCAATAAAAGCCCGCTCAAGACAGTAAATACCGTCGTCAATACTTTTTTCATAGCAGAACCGGCGTTCGTATGAAATCATGGAATTCAGAATTCCACAATCTGTCAACAGATTGAAAGCTCGCTGCCTTTCCTATTCTCGCCTGGGATAGGAAATGTGACGGGAAATCCCGTCGCATGCTTGAGGATTACTTCCCGAAATACCGCTCCAGCAGACCTCTGAAGGTTTTTCTGCCGGACGATGTTTGATGTTTATTGTTTCTTTTTATCTGTCCGAATGAAAGCAATGATTCCGGCTGCTCCTATGAGCGCACAGGCAATAGCTCCTGCGACTGTTCCGCTGATGATACATACGACTACGCCTGCCAAAAAAAGAACCACGATTGCCCAGAACCCAACAGATAGGTTTTTCATCGATGGAAATCCTTTCAGCTTTTACTTCCCGAAGTACCTCTCCAGCAGGCCCTTGAAGGCTTTGCCGTGCCTGGCTTCGTCCCTGGCCATTTGTGGGGCTACGCCCCACAAGGGCATGCACGGTGTCATGGATGGTAGGCGGGCAGAAAACCTTCCACATCAACTATTTTAAGGCTTGCGGCACTTCCTGTCAAGATTGATTGTTTGTTCATTCTCAGCCGAAAATTCACTTCTTCAAAAGCCTTTTGACAGAATAATTGTCAGAAGGGATTTGGAAAGTATGGCTAACACACCAAGTTCGCAGGTCTACCAACTGAAAAATGGACGATGGGCTTTCAGATTCAGCATCAGCGTGAATGGGAAACAGATTTCCAAACGCGGTAAAACTGATCTGGACGGCAACCCTCTCTTGTCAAGAGCAGACGCTACCAAGGCGCGGAAGAAGGCAATCAAGATGGCGCAGCTTGCGCCGCTGCTGCCAGAGAAGAAGCCTGAACCCATCAAGAGAACCGTGCGTGACGTGTTCAAGGAATACCGTGAAAAAGGATGCAGTGACCGCGCCTACGCCACCATCCGTAAGCAGGATTCTCTCTGGAAGAATCATCTGGATGCTGCCTTCGGGGACAGAATCATTGATGAAATCCCAACAGCAGACGTTGTTGACTACCTTGCCAAGCTGTACTACGATGACGGCTTCGCTTTTCGGTATTTCGAGAGCTTCATCAAGGTTAGCAAGAGATACGAATGACAAAAGCCTGCGGTTACAAGCGCCGCAGGCTATTTTGTAAAGGAAAGGTGATTGACAGAAAATTTCGCTACACCTACAATATTTTTTGTCAGAGGTTTTTGTCAGAAGCACTTTGGCAAAAGATGCGAAAATTCATGATTGTCAGAAGAATTGTCAGAGCCCGAGGGATAAAAAGAGGAGTGACACCCATCACAGGTCACTCCCCAGAAAGCCCCGCGCAGCGGGGATTTCATTTCCCGAAATACCGCTTGAGCAGCCCAGCGAACGCATTGCTGCGCCGGGCTTACGCCTTAATCCCGCGCGATCGCAAAACATACCAGGCAGGGCAGCGGAAAGCGTCCCATTCGATCGTCACTTGACCGAAGGAAAACCTGACCTCAAAGTAGGGCTCTTCTCCGCAGCCGGACAGAACCCATTCGCCGGAATCGGCTTGCGCTAAGGCGTAGACCCAGATTTCATACTTGGCCTCGCGCAGAAACAGCGCAATGGCTTCGTCGCCTGTATACGTCTTGATCGGCTCTGTGGGGCAGGAGTTCCCCGAAGCATCGGTCGTCCAGGCCATATCCGGTTCATAAGCAGCCAGTCGGAACCCCGTGAAGGAGACGCGCGCGGTTTCAATTTCCATGTCGCAGCTTTCAGGATTCTGCGGCGCGTGCTGAAGCAGATTCAGCGCTTTTACTTCAAATGAAACGGTCGCGGAACTGTGGTCCGCCAACCTCCACATGGAATCGTGATACTCAAAATCCCGCAAACTGTCAATGGAACGAAAGCGCACTGCGTCGTCTCCTTTCGCCGGGATTGTCAAATGTGGCGGGAAGCCCCGCCACACGATGGATGATTATTTCCCGAAATACCGCTTGAGCAGTCCGGCAAACGCCATGCTGTGCCGGGATTAGTGAACATTGATCAATGCTTTTATCATATCAGCCCGTTCCTGCGTGCTGTAAATCATCATCACTATCTGATCCAATTCATGGGAGATAACATACAGCCGATTCGGGCAGCCTTCCTTTTCCAACACTTCATTCATGAAATCCAGAATGTTCATGTTGATCCAATCACCCCAGCTTTCCAATTCAATGGAATAAGGATGATTGTTGCATACAAAAGATACGGATCGTTTTCCATCGGTCTGCATCCATTCCCAGGTTTCGGAAGGAATCATTTCATCCGTCAGCTGAGACAGATCTTCCTGAATATCTGATATGACCACATCAGGCACAATGGACTGAACGCCCTGCAAAAACAGCGTATACATGCGCGCGATATCGAAAACCTCGGCGTCAAACGCATAAACCTGGCTGGACTTGGGCGTCCATTCTCCTGTATCATAATCGTAATCACCCATGCCAAGATTCAGCAGAATATCAAACATCGTTTGATTATCGCTTTCATATTTACTTTGGAACATCTGCTTGATCTGGTCTGGGATGCTTGGATTGGCGGCTGTCTCAGACATAAAAGCAGTGGTTTGATTTTTGATCTCCAGAAGGATCTGATCGTCTACGTCAAATCCTAACTGGCGAAGTTTTTCGATGGCTGAACTCATCCCATTAATCTCCTAAATCAACATTTGCCGTGATACAGTAAGTGTTCGTGACGCACAGAATCAACAGAAAGATTATCATACTTTTTAACCGCATACTGAACCGAACGAAACTGGGCACGATGATATTTCGCAATCATCGTGCCCAGTGTTGCTTATTTCCCGAAATACCGCTTGAGCAGGCCAGCGAAGGCCTTGCCGTGACGGGCTTCGTCTCTTGCCATTTCATGCACGGTGTCGTGGATGGCGTCCAGGTTCAGGGCTTTCGCTCTCTTGGCCAGATCGGTCTTGCCGGCGGTGGCGCCATTCTCGGCTTCCACGCGCATTTTCAGGTTCTTTTCGGTTGAGTCGGTCAGCACTTCGCCCAGCAGCTCCGCGAATTTCGCGGCATGCTCGGCCTCTTCAAACGCTGCGGTCTTCCAATATTCGGCGATTTCGGGATAACCTTCCCGGGCAGCCACGCGGCCCATGGCCAGGTACATGCCCACTTCACTGCATTCACCCTGGAAATTGGCCCGCAGATCGGCCAGAATATCCTCCGGCACGCCCTGTGCCACGCCCACCACGTGCTCCGCCGCCCAGGTCATTTCCGCGTCCTGCTTGGTGAACTTGCTGGCCGGCGCCTTGCAAACCGGGCACCTTTCCGGGGGCTGCTCACCTTCATATACGTAACCGCAAACCTGACATACCCACTTCATGGAAAAAACCTCCTTTTCAAAATAGATCAAGTATTGCTCACGCCGCGGTATGGCGGCGTCAGGAACGTGAGAGAGGGAGAATCAGCGCCCGTAGCCGTCCAATTGCCGGACGAATTTATCCAGAAACGCTTCTTCCCCAAAGGTGTTGATTTTGAAAAACATGGCTTGGCTGCCGCCTGCCGTGACGGCTGAAAGGCTCACATCCCCATCGCGGCCAAACAGCGTGACGCTGAGACTGAGCCGGTTACCGCCCAGATAGCTGTACCGCTCGTAGACTCGGGTAGCGCAGCGGACGTCACCGCAGGTGAAATCGGTTCCGCCCTCCCGGCTGGCGGACAGGCTGCCTTGCATGACCGATTGGTCGATGTAGGAAAGCAGGGCGGAAAAACCTGTGTTGAAATGCTGCGTATGCTGTGCCATAAGAAACCCTCCTTCCGCTCTCTGGCGGCCTCATGATCGCCGGCTCTTCCAGGCCGCGCAGGGAACAGGCGCCGCCGTGCCGCGCAAGAAGGCCGATGCGTCACTCCGTAAACCCGGCCAGCACCGCTTCGCCCATCCGATCCTTTTCGCAGATCCGGGTGTGCAGCACGGGCAGGGAACGCAATTGCGCCACCTGATCGGGGGCGGGAACGCGCGTGACCGCTTCCAGTGCCTCCGCGGCGGCGAAAGCGTCGTCCGTCACCGGCACCTGAATGGCGGCGGCCACATCGGCGGCGAATTTATAGGGGCTGGCGGTGGATACCACCAGCATCGGCGCTTCGTCCCCGGTTTCCTTCCGGTAATCCTCCGCCACGCTGAAAGCCACGGCGGTATGGGGATCGGTGAGGCAGCCCTCCTCCCGCCACAGGCGGGCGATGGCGACGGCGGTGCGCGCGTCGTCGGCACAGCCGCCATAGAAAACGTCTTTCAGCATGGCTTTCTGCTGATCGGTGATTTCATATCGGCCGTCCCGTTTCAGGCTGTCCATCCAGGCGGTTACCTGGGCGGTGTCGCCCTGCGCCAGCTCCCACAGGAAGCGCTCCAGATTGGAAGAAATCAGGATGTCCATGGAAGGGGACATGGTTTTATGGAAAGGCCGGCGGCGGTCATACACGCCGGTGCGGATGAAATCGGTGAGCACGTCGTTTTGGTTGCTGGCGCAGATCAGGCGGCGGATGGGCGCGCCCATGCGGCGGGCGTACCAGGCGGCCAGGATGTTGCCGAAGTTGCCCGTGGGCACGCAGACGTTGACGCCCTCCTCCCAGGTGATTTCGCCCCGGGAAAGCAGATCCGCGCAGGCGGAGAGATAATACGCCACCTGCGGCGCCAGCCGGCCCAGATTGATGGAATTGGCGGAGGACAGGGTTTTGCCCATTCTGTTCATTTCCGCAATGAAATCCGGGTCGCCAAACAGGGCCTTCACGCCGGTCTGGGCGTCGTCGAAGTTGCCCTTCACCGCGGTGACGTGCACGTTGCGGCCCTGGGAAGTGACCATCTGCCTTTCCTGTACGGCGCTGACGCCGCCCAGGGGATAGAACACGTTGACCGATGTGCCCGGCACGTCCCGGAACCCCTCCAGGGCGGCCTTGCCGGTGTCGCCCGAGGTGGCGGTCAGGATGGCGATTTCCCGGGTTTCGCCCTGCTTGCGGGCGGAGGCGGTCATCAGCCGGGGCAGAAACTGCAGCGCCATATCCTTGAAGGCCATGGTGGGCCCGTGGAACAATTCCAGCACGAAACGGCGGCCCGCCAGCTTTTTGACCGGGGCGACCGCCGGATCGGCGAACCGGGAATAGGCCGCCCGGGCCATGGGCAGCAATTCTTCTTCCGTGAAGCCGTCCAGCATGAGGCCCAGCACGCGGGCCGCCCGGGCGGGGTACGCCATCGCGGCCAGCGCGTCAAAATCCGCCCGGGCCAGGCCGGGAAGCGAAACAGGAATATAAAGCCCGCCGTCGGGGGCGATGCCGCGCACGATGGCTTCAGGCGCGGATACAGGCCCGCCGCCCCGGGTGCTGATAAAAGCCATGGGATGCTCCTTCCTGATGAATCAGATGAAATACTTTTTGATGAACTCGGGGGCCACGGCGTCATCCACGTTGACGGACAGGATGAACTGCACGTTGTGGCGGTCGCTGAGCGCCTCCAGGCGGCGGAAGAATTCCTCGGTCTTTTCAATGTCCGTCTTGACCAGCTTCATGAACGCGTCCACAAAGATGACGCTGATATCGAAATTCTGGGCCAGCATGCCGCACAGGAAGCCGAAAAACATTTCCGGGCTGTCGGAGCCGTATTCTCCGGCGTTCACGAAGCGTATCTCGTGGCGCAGATCAAACATGTACCGTGTGTCGTCATCCACAAAAATGACGTCGCCCTTGTGCTCCTTGATGGCCTCGTTGGCCATGTCCAGGATGCGCTTGGTTTTGCCGGAGCCTTTTTTGCCGTGAATGATCTGTATCATGGGTAAAACCCCCCTTACGCTTTTGATGCTTTCATTATACCTGATTTCTTCCGGGATTTCAAGGTGTGGCGGCACGGAAATGCGATCTTCCTTGACAAAGGCTGCGGGATCCGATACAATGAGTGCGTCGGCGGCATGGCGGCTTTGGCCTGGGCCAGGGTGAGCATGCCTTTTTATTTTCACGGGCCGACGCGACGGAATCGTTCCAAGGAGAAGGATCAATTTGAACGGCAATGTGATTTATATATTGGTAATCCTGCTCATGATTTTGCTTTCCGCGGCGTTTTCCGCCATGGAAACGGCGTTTTCCTCCCTGAATAAAACCCGGATCAGGACTCTGGCGGAAAAAGGGAAAAAGCGGGCGGAACTGGTGTGCCGCCTGACGGAGCAGTATGATCAGCTGATATCCACCATCCTGATCGGCAACAACATCGTCAATATCGTGGCGGCGTCCCTGGGCACGGTGCTGTTCGTGCGCCTGTGCGGGGGCGCGGGGGTCACCGTCTCCACGGTGGTGATCACCTTAGCGGTGCTGGTGTTCAGCGAAATCACCCCCAAGAGCATCGCCAAAGATTGTCCGGAACGGGCGGCCATGTTTTTTGCGCCTTTCATCCGCACCCTGATCTGGTTTATGACGCCGGTCAATTATGTGTTTTCGCATTGGAAAAAATGGGTGTCCAGCTCGCTGAACCTGCGGGCGGATGACAAGGTGTCCCAGGATGAACTGCTGATGCTGGTGGACGAGGTGGAGGAATCGGGCAGCATTGACCAGAATGAAGGGGAACTGCTGCGCAACGCCATCGAATTCACCGATCAGGACGCGGAAAGCATCCTGACCCATCGCATCGATCTGGTGGCGGTGCCCCGGGACGCCACCAAGCAGGAAATCGCCCGGAAGTTTTCTGAGTCCAAGGTGTCCCGCATCCTGGTCTACGGCAGGAACATCGACAATATCCTGGGGGTTATCCACCAAAAGGATTTTTACGATGGCGACGGCATCACCGGAAAGCCCATCCGCGATATCATCTCGCCTGTGATTTTCGTGCTCAAGAGCGAAAAAGTCAGCGATCTGCTGCGTACCCTGCAAAAAAATAAAACCCACATGGCTGTGGTGCTGGACGAGTACGGCGGCACCTACGGCATCGTCACCATGGAGGATATCCTGGAGGAACTGGTGGGCGAAATCTGGGACGAGCATGACGAGGTGGAGGAAACCTTCCGTAAGGTGAACGATGATACCTGGCTGGTGGACGGCGCGGCCAACCTGGATGATTTCTGCGAATATTTTCAGCTGGAGATCGATTCCGAGGTGGTGTCCGTCTCCGGCTGGGTGACGGAGCAGTTCGGCAAAATCCCCTCCGTGGGGGAGGGTTTCTCCTTCGGCCCCTATCATATCACTGTCACGGCTGTGAATAACCACCGGGTGGAACAATTGGAAATCCGTAAAACGGAGGCCCTGCCGGAAGAGCCGGAGGAAGGGCCGGCGGAGTGAGCAAGGAATGCCAGAGCCTACTTTGCCATGCGCCACGGGTTTCGAACGGCGATGCGGCATGGCGCGTCCTCATACTCTTCTTCTAAAATCTTGCATCTTTGGGCGTCTTATTCGTTCTGGTAGCGCGTCACTGCGGTGAACGCAGCGCTGCTGCGCCTCCCTTCGTTCCGCTATCTGTTAAGATTATAAAACACAATTCGCAAAGAGCGAGATAATCAGGAGGACGAGGCAGGGGCCTACGCGGCCCCTGAACCCCGCGCCAGGGGATGATCCCCTGGACCCGCTCCTCGCGAAGTTGCTTGATCGATAGGCCCAAGAAATCATCGCGTGTTACGCTGGGATTACGGAAAGCTTGAGAGCTTCTGGCCCAGAGAAAGCCGGGGAAATCCCAAGGGAAAAGCTCGCTTTTCCCTGAGGATGATCCCCCGGCTTTCCCCGGATGCTTTGCATCCGGGATGGCCGCTTTCAGCGGCCGGGCCAGAAGCTATACGATGATCACCGCTGTTATGGTGCCCTTTCTGGTTCTCTTTCGGGCTCCGAAAGAGAACGCCCCGTCGTCCCTTTGCTCTTTTTTCATTCTTGCCAATTTGGATCTTAGAACGCGAATAGTATCAGGTTCGCCGCGTCCCCGGTCTATCGAACCGGACGGACAGCCTACCGAACTTTATCAAACGATGGCCCATGGAAAAGCGAGAGCTTTCCCATGGGCTGTTTGTTTTTATTGGCTCTTTACGGCAAGTTAGGGGATTCGGTTAAGAAACCAGGCATGCGCAGCCTGCTTGCATGGCAGAAATCCCGTCACTGCAAGCATGTCGCGGCATAGCCGCGAGCAATGCGTATGCGTACGGGATTCCATCCCCTCATAAAACGTGAAAGACCTTTTATTCTCAATGTTTATAGCCGCTCCTTCTCCTGCACCTTTTCCAGCAGCGTGGGGAAATCCATATCAGGCAGGGTGCGGACGCTGTCGCTTTGGGTGGGATCCCGCCGGCAGATCGCGGCGTATTCGCAATTGGCGCAGGGGCCAATCCCGTTTTTATCGCACAGCGGCGCTGCGGCGATTTCCCCGGCGCGCATGCGTTCGGCCCACAGGCGGGCTTTTTCCTCGGCATGGCCGATCAGGGCGCGCAGATCCTGGAGGGTGGCCAGCATGGCGCGCTTGTCAAAACCGTCGTCCTTGGTGAGCATTTTGGGCAGGGTCAGGGGCGGGTCGCCGTCGTCCATTCTGCGCAGGATGGCCGCGTCCTTGAGGGCGATGCCCCGCAGCTTCAGCTCCCGGGCCAGGGCGTCCTCCACGTCCTGAAGGGCGGGGGAACCGGCCAGCAGGGGATCGGCCACGTGCATGTAGAAGGCCCCGGCGGGCTGGGCGTCATCCTCCATGGAAAGAGCAGCCTTCAAATACAGCAGCAATTGCAGCTGCGCGCCCCAGAAGATGCGGGCGGGATCCAGCTTCGTGCCGCCGGATTTGTAATCCACCACCCGCAGGTACACGCCCTCGTCCCCGGCGTAGCGGTCAATGCGGTCAATGATGCCCCGGACGGAAACATGGCTGCCGTCCCGAAGCGTCAGCTCAATCGGCGGGATGCCGCCGGGATAGCCGAAGCGGATTTCCGCGGCCTGCGGCATGAAGGCGCTCTGTTTGGCGCCCTTGGTAAAGGTCCATGCCACGCGCTTGAGCACCCGGCGGTATTTTTCGCCCAGGACGCGCATGCGGGCGCTGTCACCCATAACGCCGGACAGCATTTGATCAAACAGGGGCTGGGCGGCACAGTCCATGGCCGCGTCACAGGCGGATTTGTCGATTCTGGGCCAGTTGGGGATGGAGGGCAGCAGACGGGTAAAGCCCTCCAGGGCGCTGTGGTAAAAATTCCCCGCGTCGATGGGCGTCAGCGTCCATTCCTTTCGGGGCTGAGGGGATAAGCCCTGCTCCACGAAATGGCGGTAAGGGCACACGGCAAATTTCTCCAGCCGGCTCACCGACATGACCCTTTCCATGAACAGGGACCGGGTGATCTCCCGGGGCAGGGGCCGGGCATCCTCGTCGGGATCAAAGGCCCGGCGCAGGGCCAGCACCCGCGGCCGGGTATCAGGGGAAGCGGACAGGTATCGCCAGGCATCCAGCCATTCGCCTGTCAGGGGGCCCTCCCGCATCTTTGTGCCCAGGGCGTCAAGGGCCGGGCCGGGGGAAAAGGGCGTCTGGGATGCGCATTTCTGGCTGATGCCGCCTTCCTCCACCAGGCCGGGCAGCAGCCGGCGGATGTGGCCAAGCTGCTGGAAGGGACGCAGGGCAGCGCCCTCCTGGGTGGCCTGCGCGCGGGTCAGGTACAGGTATTCCCGAGGACTGGACAGGGCCTTCCACACGTCCAGCCGGGCGAGGGCGTCCTGGCCGTCCTCACTGAGGGACAGATACACGTTCAGCGCCTGCTGGGCGTCCTCCTGCTCCTGAGGGGTCAGCAGGGCGCCGGGAGCGGCGGATAAAAGCCCATCGGTCAGATTCATCATAAACAGCGCCCGGGGCCGGGACAGGGGCAGGCTGCCGATGGCGCCGCACATGACGGCGTCCGCCGTGGGCGGCAGGGAGGATAATTCGCACCCCTCCAGCCCCGCTTCCAGCCAGCTGCTCAGCTGCCGGGCGGTGACCCGTGCGTCGGATAAAAGCGCGTGCGCCTGGGTCAAAAGCTGCACGATGGTGTCCCACACCTGGCCGGCCTGCACCGCCTCGGCGGCCATGCCCCGCTGCAGCAGCGCGTCCTGCGCGGCCAGCAGCCGGTCATAAACCTGGACCCCGGTCAGATAATCGTACACCGCGCGGAGGGAAGCATCGGCGTTTTCCGCCGCCCGCAAAGCCTGGCGCAGTGTTTCCAGGGGCGTGATCAGCGAAAGCCTCGCCTGCTCCACCTGCGCGCATTCCAGGGCGCTGCCCCGCTGGAAGGGGGACAGCCACAGCTTCCCCCGGATGCCATAGGACAGGATATAGTTTTCCAGCCGCCAGGCATCCTCCTGTGTCACGGGAGCGTAGCCCGATTTGATCAGGGCGAGCATGGCATCGGCGGGATAGGCCTCGCCAACGGCCCGGAGAGAGGACAGCAAAAAACGGGACGCGCCGTGCCCTGCGGCGGGCAGCTTGCGGGTCACATAAGCGGGAATGCGGTAGGATGCCAGCACTGTGGCCAGCGTTCCGGCGAAACCGGCGTCGCCCATGGCCACGGCCATTTCCCCGAAGGCTACGCCCTTTTCGTGCAGCAGCAGCATTTCCTGCGCGGCAAAATGCGCCTCAAAATAGGGATTGGGCGCGGCATACAGCCGCACTGCGGCGCAGACGCCTCCATAGGGCGCGCCGGGGGACAGCAGGTATTCCCGGGCCAGATGGGCGATTTCCGGGGCCTGGCCGGCTTCCTCCGGCGGCAGCAGGCGGAATTGACAGGGCACCGCCGCCTCCCTGGCCGCTTTTTCCAGACGGCGGGCGCTTTCCAGCACGGGGGAGAAGGCTTCCTCCCGACCAAGCACGATCAGGGCCCGCACATCGCCGCTCTGCCCGGCCAGGGTGACGAGCAGCCGGTTCATCTGCCCGGTGAACACATCAAAGCCGTACACGGCAATCCGGGCGTCCCGCGCCACCTGGCTGTCCGGCAGGCGCAGCAGCATGGCTTCCTGCACGTCTTCCCCGTCCACAAACTGGCCAGAAAGCTGAGCGGCGTAAGCGGAATAAATCAGGGCCAAATCGTGAAATTTATCCCGGACCGCGCCCTCGGGCAGGCTGTCGGCATGGGTGGAGAGCGCTTCCGGCGCGACGCCGGCCCGCTTGAATTCGGCGATCAGCGTACCGATCCGCTGGATGAAGCCCTGACGTTCGGCGGCGCTTTCGTAGTATTTCAGCTGTTTCCTGCATTGCAGCAGGGCGCGGGCCAGGGCGAATTGCTTGCCCTGGGCGTCGATGCGGGTGCGGCCGTCGGCCCCGGCCTGGGCAAATACCCGCTCCGTGAGCCGGGAGGGAGACAGCACCTCCAGGTCAAAAAAGCCCGGAGCGTTCAGGCCGTCCATCAATTCCCGCTCTGTCTGCAGGGTGTACTGCTCCGGCACGATCACGATCATCCGGCCGCCCAGCCCCGCCATGGCGATCAACTGCCGCCGCAGGGCTTCCTGGGTGCCGCCGAGGATTTGCAGCATGGGAACTCCTTTGTTATTTGGGGTGGAAGGTGAAATGTGCAAATGGGAAAGCGCGGAAGAAGCGGGTCAGTTCATGGCGATGTCGTCCATGACCCGGGCGAAGGCGGCATGGGCGCTTTCCCTGACCTGGGCCCATTCCTGCTCATAGCCGGGGGAGCGGAGCCACTTGAGGCAGGCGCTGGTTTCTTCCAGCATCTGCACGTCGGCCCCCAAGGCCATACCGGGAATGAGGGTATCGCCGTGCTGACGGGTGCCCAGGAAATCCCCGGGTCCCCGCAGTTCCAGATCCTTCTGGGCGATTTTGAATCCGTCGTTGGTTTCACACAGGGTTTTGAGCCGCTCATTCGGCGCGGCCATCAGGAAGCACCAGCTTTCCCGGGCCCCGCGGCCCACCCGGCCCCGCAGCTGATGCAGCTGGCTCAGGCCGAAGCGATCGGCGTTTTCGATGACCATCACCGTGGCGCTGGGCACGTTGACCCCCACCTCGATCACGGTGGTGGACACCAGCACATCCAATTCGCCCGTGGAGAACTTCCGGATGGTAGCTTCCTTTTCAGCGGGATCCTGCTCCCCGTAGGTGAGGCCCAATCGCAGCCGGGACAGGGGCCCGGTGGACAATTCGGCGTAGGTGTCCTGGGCGCTTCGGGCGTCGATCTGCTCGCTTTCCTCCACCAGGGGACAGACGATGTAGGTCTGCCGCCCTTGAGCGGCTTCCCGGATGATAAAATCGTACAGCCCGTCCCGCTTTTCTTCCGGCACGATCCGGGTTTTCACCGGCGTGCGGCCCGGGGGCAATTCATCCACGATGGACAGATCCAGATCGCCGTACAATACCAGCGCCAGGGTGCGGGGAATGGGGGTGGCGGACAGCACCAGTTCGTTGGGGGCGGCGTCCCCGTCGCCCGCCTTTTTGCTCAGCAGTCTGCGCTGGCGCACGCCGAAACGGTGCTGCTCGTCTGTGACCACCAGCCCCAGGCGCTGATACCGCACGTCTTCCGAAATCAGGGCGTGGGTGCCGATGACGCACTGCCAGTCGCCGGACGCGATGCTTTCCAGCGCATGCCGGCGCTCCTTCGCCTTCATGCCGCCGAGGAGCAATCCGCAGGAAACGCCCAAGGGCTCCAGCGTTTTTTTCGCGCTTTCCAGGTGCTGCCGGGCCAGGATCTCCGTGGGGGCCATCAGGGCGCTTTGATATCCCGCCCGGGCGGAGAGCGCCATGGCCCCGAAGGCCAGGGCCGTTTTGCCGCAGCCCACGTCCCCCTGCACCATACGGCCCATGGCATGCGGGGCTTCCAGGTCCTGCGCGATTTCATCCAGCACCCGCCTTTGCGCGCCGGTGGGCGGGAAGGGCAGGGAGGCCCAATAGGCGTTCGCCGCGCCCGCCTCTACGGGGATGCGGAGGCCCTGGGCCCTTTCTCCCCGCAGGGATGCGGCGGCGGCCTGATACAAAAGCATCCCTTCAAAGTATACCCGCCGCAGGGCGATGGCCAGGTTTTCTTTCGTTTCCGGGAAATGGGCCTGGCGCAGGGCAAAATTGCGTTCGCACAGGTGATATCTGATCCGCAGGATGTCCGGCAGGGTTTCGGGGCAGCAATCCTCCAACTGGGTCAGGGCCTGACGGATCAGATCCCGCATGGTCTTGGGCGGCAGGCCCGCCAGCGCCCGGTATACCGGCAGGATGCCGCGTTCCTTCACCAGAATGGGGCTGGCCAGACGAATCCGGCCCTGCTTGTCCCGGTCCACCCGGCCATAGAGGGTCAGCGGCGTATCCTTTTTAATCTGCTTTTCCAGCCAAGGCTGGTTGAACCACACCACCGGTATGCTGCCCGTTTCGTCGGTCAGCCGAAGCGTCACCGAGGTCAGCCCCCGGAACTGGCTCAGCCGCGGGGCGGCCTTGGGATAACCGCTGACGCACACTTCCGTGCCGGGGGAGATTTCGCCGAGCGGCGTCACGGTGGAGGTGTCCTGATAGCGAACGGGCAGGGTGAGCAAAAGGTCGGCCATTGTGTGGATGCCCGCCTTTTCCAGCGTATCCAGCCGGGCCTTGCCCAGCCCCTTCAGCTCGCTCAGCGTCTTCATGATCGTTTTTCCTTATGCGCGTCGAACGGTGACAGTCACCCGCTCGTCCTGCGCGGGCTGGCCGAACACATCCCGGCCGCCGGTGATTTCCCGGGTGATCACCAGGGTATCGCCGTCGGGAGCGTCCACGGAAAGGGTGCCGGTTTGCAGGGCGGGGCTGTTGCGCCGCTGCCACAGCAGGGCCTTGATTGTTTTCTCTAATTCCCGGTTGCCGCCCTCCCAGGGGAAGGTGCCCCGGCAGTAGGGATCGGCGGAGCCCTGCATGCCCCGCTCGTCCCCGTAATACACGCAGGGGATGCCGGGCAGGGCGCAGAGCAGGCGCATCATTTCAACGTAACGCCGGACGCCCAGCCGGTAATCCTCCTCCGACAGCCGCTTTTTGCCCCGGTGTGCGGGGGGATACGCCTCCCACGTGTGGCCGCACAGGGCGTTGATGGCCCGGGGCCGGTCATGGCTGCCGGCCAGGTTCATCAGGGAATAATAGAAGGGCGCGGGATAGTTTTCCTGCTGGCTCAGGATCAGCCTGCGCAGGGCGCGGGCGTCGGTATGGCCGGTCAGGAAGGCCAGGGCCGCGTCCCGCAGCGGATAATTCATGACGCTGTCCAGGGTGTCGCCCTGGCAATAGCAGCGCATTTCGCCGTAGGCTTCCTTGTGGCTGGCGTCTTCCCATACCTCGCCCAGCACCACGGCGTCGGCGCTTTGCGCCTTCGCCGCGCGGCGCAGCCGGCGCAGGAAATCCATGGGCAATTCGTCCGCCACGTCCAGCCGCCAGCCGGCCGAGCCCTTTTCGATCCAGCCCCGCACCACGCCGTGCTCCCGGAACATGAAATCCTGATAGGAGGGGTCGTACTTTTCCACCTCGGGCAGGGTGTGGAAGCCCCACCAGGCTTTGTACTGGTCCGGGTAGCGGGTAAATTTGTACCAGGGATAATAGGGCGACTGATGGGACTGACACGCGCCCACGGAGGGGAAACGGCCGAAGCGGTTGAAATAGACGCTGTCCTCGCCGGTGTGGCTGAACACGCCGTCCAGCACGACGCGGATGCCCATGGCCCTGGCGGCGGCGCACAGGGACACGAAATCCTCGTTCGTGCCCAGCAGCGGGTCGATCCTTTCATAATCGGCGGTGTCGTAGCGGTGATTGGACCGGGCCTGGAAAATAGGGTTCAGATACAGTACCGTCACGCCCAGGGATTGCAGATAGGGCAGCTTTTCCTCAATGCCTTTCAAGTCTCCGCCAAAGAAATCCCGGGCGCAGTTGTCGTCCCCGCCCTCGGGCATCAGGAGGGGCGTTTCATCCCAATGCGCGTGATAATAGCATTCCTCCCGATGGGGGTGCGGCAGGCCGCTGGCATAGAAACGGTCCGGAAAAATCTGGTACATGACGCCGTTCCGAAGCCAATGGGGCGTATCGTAGGCGGGATCGTACACCGTGATTTGCCAGGCCCGGGGATGATCGGTCAGAATGCCTTCGCCGCCCATGCCGTCCTCAGGGCAGCCGCAGGCGGCCAGCGTGCCATCCGCCTTTTCGCCCCTGAAATCATACCAGCAAAGTATGGGGATATCGGGCATGGATACGGTGGCCGCGTACAATCCGTCCTCCTCCCGTGTCATGGGGATCCATTTTTCGCTGCCGTCGTATAAGCGCAGGTAGACGGCGCGGATGGAGGGATCGGCCTGCACGTGGAAGGTCACGGGGGCTTTGCAGGGCGCGGCGCCCAGGGGGCTGCGGTAGCGGCTCATTTGGGAATGATGATAAAGCAGCATCTTTGTTCCGTCTCCTTTGAAAAGAGAATCCTGATCCAAAATATCATATCACAGCACAGGGCAAAAAATCAATCGCCGATGGCCGGGAGACGGAAAAAATGCGGATCGGAAAAGCGGTTGCAAGATCACGGGGAATTTGGTATACTGATCCGTGAAAACAGGACGCTCCGGGAGGAACGATGCCCGGAATAAACACCGCGCGGCAGGGCTGTGCCGTACGGCGTACAAAGGAAGGATGCACCGTGAAAAAACTCATCGCCGCGCTGGCCGTGGCGGCGCTGGCCGCCGGTATTCTCGCCGGGATTCTCGCGGTGGGGAACCATGGGCTGCGCATCCGCACAGAGGATTTGGCCGGCCAGGCGGATCAGCTGGATGGACAATTGGCGGCGGCGTCGGGGAATCTGGAAAAAGTCCGGGAGTTCCTGGCGGAGACGTTGGCGGCAAAGGAAAAACTGACAGCGCAGCTGGACGCGACGATGGTAGAAAGGGACACCGCCTTGGCCGCCCAGGCGGCGCAGGTCCGGCGCAATGCCGAGCTGGAGGCGCTCAACGGCGAACTGACCGCGCAGATGGAGCTTCTGGCCGCCGGATCGGCAGAAGAAAAAGCGGCTCTGGAGGCAAGCGTCGCCCAGCTGACCGGGGAGCGGGAGGATTATAAATCCCAGGCAGAAGCAGCCCGGCAGGCGCTTTCCTCCCTGACAGGAGAATGGAATCAGGCGCAGGCGGAACTGACCGCCGCATCCGCCCGAAACGAGGCGCTGGACCGGCAGCGCCGGGATCTGGAGGATCAGTTATCAGCCGCGCAGGCGGAAATCGCTGCCCTGACCGCACGGGCCGGAGGCCAGGCGGAGGCCATCACGTCGCTGAATATCATAAAGGATCAGCATGCGGCGGAATTGGCCGAAAAAGAGGAACTGATTTCCGAACTGACAGCAGCGCGGGATCAGGCGCAGGTCGAACTGACAGAAAAGGAAAACCAAATCACGGCGTTGACGGCAGCGCAGGAACAGGCGCAGGCAGAACTGAAAGATAAATCAAAACAAATTGATACTCTGACAGCAGCGCGGGATCAAGTGCAAGTGGAACTGACGGAGAAGGAAAACCAAATCGCGGCGTTGACGGCAGCGCAGGATCAAGCACAGGCGGAACTGACGGAAAAGGAAAATCAAATCACGGCTTTGATAGCCGCGCAGGAACAGGCACAGGCGGAACTGACGGAAAAGGAGAATCAAATCACAGCCTTGACAGCCGCGCAGGATCAGGCGCAATCGGAACTGACGGAAAAGGAAAACCAAATCGCGGCTTTGACGGCGGCGCAGGAACAGGCGCAGGCCGAGATGGCGGAAAAGGATCGCCGGATCGCAGCGCTGACCGAGGCGGCGGAATCCGCCGGGGATACGGGAAAAGCCTGGGTGGTGGTGCGCTCCTGCGATGAATATGGCGTGGCGATCGCCCCGGACCAGTCTATGGCGCTGGAGGAGGGGGTCCATCGGGTGTATCCCCAGGATCATCCCGATTTGGCGGGATACACGCTGATGAGCAGCCCCTATCAGGAAGTGACGGTGGCGGGGGGCGCTGCGTCCCCCGCGGTGATCACGTTCCTTTATTGCCCCGCCGCGGCCCCATCGGAAGCGGCCATGGGCTGGGGTACGGTGATCAGCGACGGTGGCCGGGTCAATCTGCGCTCCGGCCCCGGCACCGGATACACTCGTCTGGCACTGCTGCCGGCAGGAACCAACGTGGAAATCCTGGGCCGGATCACCAACGGGGAAGGGCAGTGGTACTATGTGACCTGGAACGGCACGCGGGGCTACATTTTAGGGACATTTTTAACAGTAAGCATGGATTGAATTCGTGCAAAAACGATAAAAACAAGGGAAATGCAAGGGAAGAAACACAGGATTGCAACAAAAATGTAAACATTTGCGGTTGCATTTTCCGTATGGTTTTGATATAATATCTTCCGGTTCGCCAAAGAACGCCATTTGCGTCCCGGCAGAACCGCAATCAATGAAGGAGGACAATCATTATGAAGAACATCAAGAAGTCTACCCTGCTGCTGGCCGTTATCGCCATTGCCGCTCTGATCTTCGGCGGTGTGGAACTGGGCAATGTGAACAGCCTGAAGGACAAGATTGCCAACATCGGCGAAACCCTGGGCATTGACAACCTGGGCGAACTGGCCGGTGATAAGCTGACCGAAGCCCTGAATTCCGTCAAGGGCGCCGTGAACGATGCCGCTGACGCTGCCAAGGATGCCGCTGATGCTGCTAAGGATGCCGCTGAGGAAGCCAAGGATGCCGCTGCCGATGCCGCGCAGGGTGCTGCCGACGCCGCGCAGGAAGCCGTTGAAGATGTCGTGGATGCCGTGAACGACACCGTTGAAAACGCTGTTGGCGGGGAAAACAAATAATTATTTGTTCCAAAGAGGCAGGCCGCGATGCCTGCCTTTTTTTCATGGGGCGCCGGCGAAGAAGGGCGCCTCTCCGTGACACGGGAGAAATATTTACAATCTTTGGCTGTGCTTCCGCCCGCGCAGCCCTTTTCATTTTTCCGGATATGCAGTATAATAGGGCTGTCTGAGATGGATGCGCGATAAGCCGGGCAGGAAAGAAAATTTCCTTATTTGTGGAACAAAACCGCGCGGCGTTCCGTCCTATTATCAGGAGCCAAGGAAAAAGCGAAGGGGAGGGAACGCCTTGAGAAGGAAAGCGAAGCGTTTGGGCGCGTGGATCTGCGCCTGGACGGTTTTCCTCAGCGGCTTCGTAAGCGCGCGGGCAGAATTCTCTCCCGGCTGGGATGCCCTGTCGGCCGCCGACGCCGTGACGCTGGAGATGGACGGGCATATGGATGCCCTGGACGGCCTGGCCGATTCATCGCTGGACGCTGTCAACAGCTTTCTTTCCCGCATGCATGCGGAAATGACCCTGAACGAAGGGGACGGGGGATACCATCTCCAGGTGTGCGTGGATGGACAGCCGGCCTTCGCTGTGTCCTCCGGCACGGGGCCGGAAGGCGTGATCACCGCCTTTTTCCCTTCCGGCGGGGTGTACCGCACGGAAAAGGACGCGCCGGACGCCCTGGCGCTTCTGACGGGCGTGGAAAGCGCGGACATCCGGCCGCTTCGCCTGGCGGAAGCGTACCGGCAGGCGGCGCCCGCCCTGTTCGCGGCGCTGGCGGAATATGCCGAAGCCAGGCCGATGAAGGAAAAAACCAGCATCAAATACGCCGTATCACCGCCAATGTACGAGCTGTATACTTTCAAGGACGGCGCTTTGAACGAAGCGTGGCCCCATGTGGCGGCACAGCTGATCGCCGCGCTGCCGTCCGTGCTGGAAAACCGGGCGGAGGATCAGGCCCGGGCGGAGGAATTGCTGCGGAGCCTGACTTTTTCTGGCGATTGCCGCGTCAGGCGGTATCTGGACGCCGACGGACAGGACATGGGCCTCCAATTCAACGGACGGGCCGGCCCGGAGGGAGACATGCGCAAGGCGTCCCTGGTCCTGGGCTTCACCCCAAATACGGGCGGCTCGCTGGAACTGTCGCTGCCGGCAGTGACGGGAAAGAATAACCTGAAAATCACTCTGGCCGGACGGGTGACGGAAAAGAACGGGGAAAGGACCCTGACGCTGTCGGCCTCCCGCGTCCGGAAAACGCGGGACAGCCACGAATCCGCCAGCCTGGATATGACGCTGAAGAATGCCATGCAGGATGGGCGGGAGCACTGGAGCGGCAAGGGGACGCTGACCCTTGACGCGGGGACAAAGAAAATGGTGTGGACGTGGACCCCCACCCTGATCTATGCCGATGACGCCCTGTCAGGGGACGTGGCCATTCAGCGGAAAGAGGGAGGAAAAATCACCCTCCGGGGCACGGTCCGGGTGCGTTTGGCAAAAGCTGACCCGGTGGCTGTGCCTCATGCAGAGGGCGATAAAGTAGATCTGAGGGGGAAGGACCCCGAGCGGGCGCGGGCGGCGGTGATGGCCGAGTGGCCTGTTCTGGCCGGGCTGGCGGCGCGGCTGATGGCCACGCTGCCCCCGGACCTGCGGACGCGCCTGACCCACGACCTGCGTACGGACAGCTGGATGACGGGGCCCAGCGTGGCCCCCTTGGAGGAGGATCCATTCCAGGAGGATTCCTGGGTTGTAGAGGAGGAAGAATAGAATGAAACGGCTGATTGCTCTGATGCTGCTGTGTGCGATGGCGCTGGCGGCGGTGCCCGGCCTGGCAGCGGATGACTACACCATCGAGGAAAAGTTCTACCGGCAGGCGATGCTGGAGTCCGCCTACAAGGGCACGCTCACCCTGAGCGTGACGGGAAACGGCACCGCGCTGATTTCTCCGGCGCTCTGGTCGGCGCTGAAGGCGGCCGCGCCCCGGCTGTCGGTGGAGATCGACCACAGCTATGCATCCCGGCAGCGGGAAGGCCAGGCGACGGCCACGCTGCTGCTGGACGGACAGAACGCAGGGAAAACGACGTTCCTGTACAATGACCGGCTCATCGGCCTGAGCAGTGACCTGCTGGCGGGTGGGAACACCTACTATACCGCCGATCGGGAGTGGGATCCGCGGGATCTGCTGTATCCCATCGCGCTGGGGGACAACGCCTGGCCGCCCATGCTGGGGGTCCTGTACGCGGTGGTGACGGCTCCTCAGGAATGGCAGGACCGGGCGGCGCCCTACCTGACGCCGTATGAAACCAAGCTGAGCATCTGGCTCAACGGCTTTTCTTCCTTCAGCACCGGCACCGATGAGGACGGCGTAGCCTACACGGAAATGCATTTCTCCATTCCCGCGCTGGCGATAAAATCCGAGCTCAAGCAGCTGCTGGTGGATCTTTACGGCAATACCGCGCTGCTGACGCTGCTCAGGGAAGCGATCCCCGCCCGGGAGGCCGCCGCGTACCTGGACGCGTCCATGCTCAACGGGTTCCTGATGTCGGTGGACGGGCTGCAGCTGTCCGGCGACATGGACATCATCCGCCGTTACGACAGCCAGGGACACTCCCTGCTGGACCGGATTCAGCTGCCCTTTACGGAAGATCAGTATCTGACGGCCCTGAGCATTGCCGTACGCCACACCGGCGAGGGCGCGGACTGGCGCGTGACGGGGAAAACCCGGGAGGGCGCGGATTTTGATTTCCAATGCCTGGCGGGGGAGGACATGATCTACACCGGCGCCGCGGAAATCACGCTGCCCCCGGAAGAAGAAGCGGGCTTTGTGGTGGACGACGGAAACGGGCAGGAGGGCGTCCGACGCACCATTGCCTTTGACTACAACCTGATCTGGGAGCCGGGGGAGGAAACCTATGACCTGGCCACCGATAAATTCCAGCACACCTATAAAGCGTCCCTGCTGATCAAGCCCAAAGGGGAGGATGCCGGCCCCAGCCAGTCCCTGGCCCTGGAAGCCACCTTTTCCTCCGGCAGCTCCAAGCGCTCCGCCACCCGGCTGGACGCCACCCTGGAGTGGCGGGATCTGGATTCGGAAGCGTCCATCCTGCTCAGGCTGGACAGCCGCACCGTGGCGCCCTTCACCGTTGCCAGCCTGAATCAGGTGACAGGCGCGGTGCGGGTGGATCAGATGAACGGACAGAACCGGGAAGCGCTGCTGAACCGCTGGACGCAGACCTGCCAGGCCTGGATCACCACCCTGGCGGCCAGGCTGACCCTGCCCGGGCTGCCCGCAGCGGCCCTGGAACAGCGCCGCTGACCCCAATGGCGGCTCAATTGTCACTTTTCACGTACAAAACCTGTTTTTTTCATGCCGTGGTGCATTGCGAAAAAGCAAAAGTCATGGTATGATAAATAAGGTCAAGTGAATTCATCAATAATTCAAAGGAGGATACCTCAATGAAAAAACTCTTGGCTCTGGCCCTGGCACTGGCGATGATGCTGTGCTGTGTGAACGCGCTGGCCCTGGATCTGGGCAGCGATGGCGCTACCATTCTCGTGGAAGGCAATGTGGACGAGAACTTTTTCAACCAGATCGTCGCGTCCCAGATGGGATCCAGCATGGATGAGCAGACCAAGGCTGCTGTCAGCAGCGCGATCAAGCTGCTCAACAAGATGGGCCTGCAGGTAAGCATTGGCAACAACGGCGCCGAGGCCGACGTGCTGCTCAACGGCACCGCCCTGGCCGCTGTCGGCCTGGCTGCCACCAGCGAAGGCGGCCTGATGCTCGTCAGCGACCTGATCCCCACCTATGCCGTGACCGTGGCCCCCGAAACCCTGCAGCAGCTGATAAACGCTATTGAGCAGCAGTTTGGCGGCCTGTCCGGGATGAGCCTGGACCCCAATGAACTGATAAACGCCGTGTTGCCCCATGTGGAAACCTTGCTGCAAACCATTTCCGCCAACGTCGGCGAGCCCGAGAGCGGGATGTTCACCGTGGACGGCTATATGTTCAACACCAAGGTGCCCGTGAACATGACCAGCAAGGAACTGGCCACCGCCGCGGTGGAGTGCGTGAAGGGCATTGCCAGCGAGCCTGTTGTGCAGAGCCTGCTGCAGCAGTTCGCTTCCTTGGCCGGCAGCTCCAGCCCGAATCTGGATCTGAACACCCTGGACAATGCGCTGGAAAGCATTGCGAATACCCCCGACGAAAATTCTCCCGACCTGGAGCTGGCCATGTACAGCAATAATGACGGCACTTACTTTGTCATGGACATGAGCCAGAACAACGAAACCCTGAGCCTCCACGCCGGTGCGATCGGCAACAGCTTTGTGCTCAACGTTGATGCGCTGGGTCAGGCCACCATTGCCGCCGTCATCACCGTGGATGAAAAGGCCAGCCTTGTGGACGCCCGTATTGATATCGAAGCCCAGGGCCAGTACGTGGGCCTGACCGCCCAGGCCAGCCAGCAGATGAACGCCTTCGTGGCGCAGCTGAACCTGTTCTACATGAGCAAGGCTGCTCCGATCATTTCTTTGCGGGTTTCTGCGATGTCCGGCGCCAGCTTCACGCTCGATTTGACCGGCGCGGGCAAGACGGCACTGGCCGCGGAAGACCTGATCAACGGCGACAGCACCGCCACGAACAACCTGATGATGGATCTGCAGGTTTACGGCCTGCCCCTCGTGCTGCAGAAGGCCACCCAGGCGATGCCTGAAGAAGTGGGCGCCCTGCTGCAGATGGTCATGGGCCAGCAGAACGCTTACTGATTCATTCCGAGTCATGGCGCCGTCCGGCTTTCCGGACGGCGCTTTTTCTGTCATCCCATGCGCGGCGGCATCGTTGCATTCCTGCTGGCCTTGTGGTATCATGGAAGGTGGGCGGAACGCGGATGTTTCATGTGTTCCGGCAAATGCGCGATTGGAAAGGATCAAGCCATGGCAGCTGTTCAGTCACGGAATCAGGAAGCGGGGCGAAACGCGCTTGCGGAGGTCACGCGGGAAGAAGGCAATGCCCTCCCGCGCGTCTCTGTTCAGTCCTCGGCTGAACAGAGGCAAACCGCGCAGGGGTTTTTATCGCCTCTGGCGCGGCCTTTTGATTTCCCGGAGGGACGGCACGGGGTGCTGCTGATACATGGCTTTACGGGCAGCCCGGCCCATATGCGGCTGATCGGAGAGGGACTGAAGGAGCGGGGCTTTGCCGTCCGGGGCATTCTGCTGCCCGGGCACGGAACCGATCCCCGGGATATGGAAAGGGTGACCTGGCAGGATTGGTGGCGGGCCGCTGTGGAAGCGGCGGAGGAGATGCGCGAAAAGTATGCGTATTTCACCGTGGCGGGCCTGTCGATGGGCGGGCTGATGGCGTTGATGCTGGCGGCGGAAATGCCGGTGACGGCCTGCGTATCCATCGCCGCCCCGGTGAAAACGGTGAACAGACTGCGCGGCCTGGCCCCGCTGCTGGCGCCTGTGCATCCGGTGATCCGCAAGCAGGGGGAGCGGACGGGCCTGATCCCGGCGTATGATGTGGGATATGACGAATACCCCACCTGCCGGGTCCAGGATCTGAATGTCCTGATCGGCAAATGCAGGCAGTGCCTGCCCCGGGTGCGCTGCCCTCTGCTGGTGATCCAGTCCCACGGGGACCGCACCGTAGCCCCGGACAGTCCGGAAATCATCCTGTCGCGAACGGCCAGCCCGGTCACCTCCCGGCTGTGGCTGCAGGAAGCGCCCCACGCTTGCACCGCCTCTCCCGAGTACCCCAAAATCGTGGAGGCCATGGCGGATTTTCTGCAGCGATGCGAATAGGATAAGTTGCGATTTTTCTTTGGAAAACGCTTGTATTTCCAAGGACGCTATGGTATAATAACGAAGAAAGCGAAGCTTTCAGTCTCGGCGGTTCCCGAAGGGACGCACGCCGGGCGTGATGATACCAACTACCGCGGGATTTGTTTTTTTGTTTGCCTGCCGTGGGCGAAAAAATGGCCCTCGGGATGCGCTGAAGGAAAGAAGGGTTTAACGAAGAGTGGGAACTGCATGGAAGAAAGCGCCCGGGGAAGGTGTATTCCGTGTCCCTGCGTTTTCTGGCCGTGCGGTATGATCCCGCTCTTTCTGTATTTTCGGGAGAAGGAGCCGGAGCATGCCAAAGAACGCCAACATGCAAAAGATTGCGGCCATTTGCGAAAGGACGGCGGCCAGGCTGGGATATGAGCTGTGCGACGCCGCCATCGAAAAGGAGCCTGCCGGCCGATATCTGCGCATTTATATCGATGTGGACGGCGGGATCACCCTGGACGACTGCGAGAAATTCCACCGCGCCGTGCAGCCTGCTTTGGAGGATTTCGATTACGATTTCCTGGAGGTGTGCTCCCCCGGCATCGACCGTCCCCTGAAATCCAGGCGGGACATTGAAAAATCCTTGGGAATGCTGGTGGAGGCGCGGCTGTACAAGCCGGTGGACGGCCGCAAGAGCGTGCAGGGCCTGCTCCGGGCCATGGATGACGAACAGGTCGTCCTGGAGGCGGAGGGCCAAGCGGTGGTTTTGCCGCGGAAGGCGGTATCCCAGGTGCGCCTGGTGCCCGATCTGAGCGCCCTGGACGAAGAAGAGCAATAACGGGACGGATCGGCGGATCCGCCCAGGAACCAAACAGGAGGACAGTATGGCACACAAATCAGAAATGATGGACGCGATTGAGGCCCTGGCCAAGGCCAAAGACATCAGCGTGGACCAGATTATTGAAACATTGGAGGACAGCCTGAAGGCTGCCTACCGCCGGGAAATCAAAAAGAGCAGCAATGCTCCCTTGAACCTCTCTGTGGTCATCTCCCGGGATCATGACGCGCAGATTTTCGCCCGCAAGGTCGTGGTGGAGGAAGTGGAGGATGACACCCAGCAGATTGCGCTGGAACAGGCCCGGCAGCTTCGCCCCAATTATGAATTGGGCGACATCGTGGAAATCGATGTGACCCCCGCCAATTTCGGCCGGGTGGCCGCCCAGACCGCCAAGCAGGTGATGCTGCAAAAGCTGCGCGAGGTGGAGCGGGGCAAAATCTACGATGAGTTTATCGAGAAGGAAAACGAGATCCTCACCGGCATCGTGGAGCGGGTGGAGCCCAAAGCCGTGTATGTGGAATTGGGCCGCACCGAGGGCGTGCTGGAAAGCAGCGAATTCATGCCCGGCGAGGAATACCGTCCCGGCGACCACATCAAGGTCTACGTTTTGCAGGTGTACCGCAACAACCGGGACGCCAGCCGCACCCCGCAGGTGGCGGTGAGCCGCATTCACACGGGCCTGGTGAAGCGCCTGTTTGAAATGGAAGTGCCGGAAATCGCCACCGGCGTGGTGCAGATCAAGTCCATCGCCCGGGAGGCGGGCAGCCGCACCAAGATGGCCGTGGCTTCCATGGACGCCATGATCGATCCGGTCGGCGCATGCGTGGGGCCGCGGGGAAGCCGCGTGGACAAGGTGGTCAGCGAGCTCAAGAACGAAAAGATCGACATCATCAAGTGGTCCCAGGATCCGGCGGAATTTGTGGCCAACGCCCTGAATCCAGCGCACGTGGTCAGCGTGTTCGTGTCCGATAAGGAAAAAATCTGCCGTGTGGTGGTGCCGGATAATCAGCTGTCCCTGGCTATCGGCAAGGAGGGGCAGAACGCCCGCCTGGCCGCCAAGCTGACCGGCTGGAAGATCGACATCAAGAGCCAGACCCAGGTGGCGGAGCTGCTGCGGCAGGAGATGCCCCAGGTGCCCGAGGGAACGGGCCAGGTGATCGCCGATGAGTACGACGATTATGTGCCGCCCATGGACGATGACGACATCGAGTAAAATCGAGTAAATCAGAGGATCGGCTATGCCCATGAAGGAAAAGAAGGTGCCCATGCGGATGTGCGTGGGCTGCCGGGAAATGAAGCCCAAAAAAGAATTGCTGCGGGTGGTGCGCTCGCCGGAGGGCGCGGTCAGCATCGACGTGACGGGCAGGAAACCGGGCCGCGGCGCCTATGTGTGCCATTCGGCGGACTGCCTCAAACGGGCCATCAGGCAAAAGCAGCTGGAGCGGGCCTTTGAATGCGCTTTGGGTGAAGAAACCCACCAATCCCTGCTGCAGGAATTGGAAAAGCTGGAGGGTCAGGCATGACGCCGATCTTCGGATTGCTGGGCCTGGCATGCCGCGCCGGGCAAATCACGCTGGGCGCAGAAATGGCGCTGGCGGAAATCAAAGGTGGCCGGGCCGGGCTGGTGCTGCTGGACGCGGATGCGTCGGATGGAACAAAAAAGAAAATTACCGACGCGTGCGCGTATCGCGGGGTGCCGCTGCATATGCTGCCAGCGGAGGAATTATCCCGGGCAACCGGCAGGGAGGGCCGAATGGCCGCCGCGGTGAAGCCGGGGAAAATGTGCCAGCGGATGCTGGAATTACTGGCCTGACGGGATCGGGCCCGGGAAAACCAAAGATGGAATCGACCGGATATGTCCGATCCGTCGGCAGCCGGTTTACATGCAATAATGCGGGGGTGCAAGCATCGAATGACCAAGGTAAAGCTGGCGGAAGCCACGAAGGAAATCAATCAGCAGGCAGGCGTGGTCCTGGAGGACGCGGCGCGTATCCGGCGCAGTCTGGAAAGCGTGCTGCAGGCGCTGCGCAAGCAGGAGGCCAAATTCCAGCGGGAAGAGGAAGAGGAACGCGCCCGGAAGCGCCAGGAGGAACAGCAGGAACTGGCCAAGCAGCATACCAAGGCCTGGACGATGCCAGATGAGGACGAGGCCGTGGAAGCCGCGCCGCAAGCCCCCAAAAACGAAGAAAAAACCGAGGAAAAGAAGCAGGAAGCCAAGGAAGCCCCGGCACAGGCAGCTGCGGAACAGGCTCCCGCCAAGGCGGAAAAGCCCGCGGACGCGCAGCAGCCCACCGCGCAGGAAGCGGAAAAAGCAGCGCCGGCGGTACCCGCGGAAAAAACCGTGGAAAAAACCGTAGAAAAACCCGCGGAAAAACCTGCCGCGCAGGAAGCCCCGGCCAAGGAACCGGAGAAAGTCGCGCCCGCCGCTGCTTCCCGGACGGAGAAGCCTGCGGCGCCTGCGGCCAAACCCGCCGCGGATAAGCCCGCGGCTCCGGCTGCGTCCCGTCAGCCCGGCGCCAAGCCCGCTGCCGCTCCGGCGGCCGGCCGGCCCGCGGCGGCCAACCGTCCTGCCGGTGCCCCCGGCCAGGGCGCGCCCCGTCCCCAGGGGCCGTATGGCCGTCCGGCGAATCCGCAGGGCCCCTATGGCCGTCCCGCCAACCCGCAGCAGGGCCAGCCGTATGGCCGTCCGGCGAACCCGCAAGGCCCCTATGGCCGTCCCGCGAATCCGCAGCAGGGCCAGCCGTATGGCCGTCCGGCGAACCCGCAAGGCCCCTATGGCCGTCCCGCCAATCCCCAGGGAGGCCAGCAATTTGGCCGTCCCGCCAATGCGGCGCAGGGCGGACAGGGATTTGGCCGTCCCGCTGCCGGTGGGCAGGGGGGCAGCCGTCCTGCCGCGGCCGGCGCTGGCCGTTCCCAGGGGGGCAATCGTCCAATGGGCGGCGGCCGCAGCCGCGGGCCTGAATTGACGCCGGTGGTGGAGAAGGAACGGGTCAGCAATTACGATCCCAACAAGAAGCAGTATATCCGCCAGCATGATCCGGAGCATGTGGCCAAAAACCGGAAGCAGTTGCAGAAGGAAACCTTCAACGGTTACGACGATGAAACCGTCCGTGGCGGCAAGAAGGCCCGCTCCACCAAAAAGGCCCCTTCCGCTCAGCAGATGATGGCCCCCATCAAGATCGAAAAAGCCTTTATGACGGCGGAAACCATCACCGTGAAGGACCTGACCGAGCGCATCGGCAAGCCCGCCGGCGAGATCCTCAAAAAGCTGCTGATGCTCGGCATCATGAGCAATATCAACTCTGAACTGGATTACGATACGGCTTCCCTGGTCTGCTCCGAATTCGGGGTGGAACTGGAAATGAAGCTGGATAAAACGGCGGAGGACGCCCTGTCCGAAGCGGACGTGGAGGACGCCGAAGAGGATTTGCAGCCCCGTCCTCCGGTCATTACCATCATGGGCCACGTGGACCACGGCAAAACATCCCTGCTGGACTATATCCGCAAGGCCCACGTCACCGCCACCGAGGCGGGCGGCATCACCCAGCATATCGGCGCCTATACGGTGAAGCTGGACGGCCGCCAAATCACCTTCCTGGATACCCCCGGCCATGAGGCCTTTACCGCGATGCGCATGCGCGGCGCCCAGGCCACGGACATCGCCGTGCTGGTGGTGGCCGCGGATGACGGCGTCATGCCTCAGACCGTCGAGGCCATCAACCATGCCAAGGCCGCCAATGTGCCCATCGTGGTGGCCATCAACAAGATGGATAAGGTGGGGGCGAACCCCGACCGCATCATGCAGGATCTGACCAAGTACGATCTGGTGCCGGAGGACTGGGGCGGCGAAACCATCATGGTGCCCGTCAGCGCCGTGACCGGCCAGGGCGTGGATGAATTGCTGGAAATGATCCTGCTCCAGGCCGACACCATGGAACTGCGCGCCAATCCCAACCGCATGGCCAAAGGCGTGATCATCGAGGCCAAGCTGGATAAGGCCCGGGGCCCGCTGGCGACCGTGCTGCTGCAGAACGGCACCCTGCGTGTGGGCGACAACATCGTGGCGGGCATGGCTTCCGGCCGCGTCCGCGCCATGGTCAACGACCGGGGCGAGCGGGTGCAGAGCGCCGGGCCCTCCACGCCGGTGGAGATTTCCGGCTTCAATGAGGTTCCCTCGGCCGGTGATGAAATGTTCGCCGTGGCGGACGATCACCTGAGCCGTCAGGTGGCGCAGGAACGCCGCGACAAGCTGAAGGCGGCCCGGGCCAACACCACCAAGGTGAGCCTGGATAACCTGTTCGCCGGTATCACGGAGGGCAAGGTACAGAACCTGAACATCATCATCAAGGCCGACGTGCAGGGCAGCGTGGAGGCTGTGAAGCAGGCGCTGGAGAAACTCTCCAACGACGAGGTAAAGGTGCGCGTGCTGCACAGTGCCGTTGGCGCCGTGACGCAGGACGACGTGAACCTGGCCTCCGCCTTCAACGCCATCATCATCGGCTTCAACATCCGACCTGATTCCACCGCCCGGGACGCCGCTGAAAAGGAAGGCGTGGATATCCGGCTGTACCGGATCATCTACCAGGCCATCGAGGACATCGAAAAGGCCATGAAGGGCCTGCTGGCGCCGGAATTCAAGGAAAGCCTGCTGGGCCACGCCCAGGTGCGCTCCACGTTCCGGATCACGGGCGCGGGCACCATCGCCGGCTGCTATGTCACCGACGGAAAGGTGCAGCGCAACGCTTCCGTGCGTCTGCTGCGGGATAACGTGGTGGTGTTCGAGGGCAAGCTCTCCTCCCTCCGCCGCTTCAAGGACGACGTGCGCGAGGTGGCCCAGGGCTACGAATGCGGCATCGGCCTGGAGAACTACAACGACGTCAAGGAAGGCGACGTGATCGAGTGCTTCGTGATGGAAGAAATTGAGCGCTGAGGATTCACCGATGAAAGCCCACGCAAGTGGGCTTTCGTCAGGATTGCGGGCGTTGCCGCGGATTCTTACGCCGCGGGAAGCTCTCAGGCCTGAAAACAAATCATCTTTATTAAGCGTATTCGCACTGGCGTTGCTTCAAACGCCCCGTGCCCCGGCAGGCGCGTTTCGCCCTGCTTCTCTGTTCCATAACGGAACAGTGACCCAAAACATATGAAAGAGGAAATCGAGTGAGCAGCTTTCGCATTGACAGAATATCGGAAGAGGTGCGCCATGCCATTGACGCCATCATCCGAGGCATGAACGACCCCCGCGTCACCGGCACCTACGCCGTGACCCGCGCGGATGTGACCAGGGATCTTCGGTACGCCAAGGTGTACGTCAGCGTGCTGGAGGATGACAAGGCGGATGAAATGATCAAGGCGCTGAAAAAGGCCGCGGGGTATATCCGCCACGAATTGGGCCTGCGGGTAGACCTGCGCTATACACCGGAAATCCTGTTTGAGCGGGACCGCAACATCGCCTACGGCGTGCACATCGCCCAGGTGCTGAAGGAAGTGGCCCCCAAGGAGGAAGAGAATGCCGATGAAGCAGAATGATTTCTGCCCCGAAATGCTGTCCGCATTGCAAAATGCGAACAGCATCTTGTTATGCACCCATATCGCCCCGGATGGGGACGCCATCGGCTCCCTGCTGGCCATGGGCCTGACGCTGCGGAGGATGAGCAAGCAGGTGACCATGGCCTGCGCCGATCCGGTGCCCGGGCAGTTTTTGTTTTTGCCGGCCGCTCAGGACGTGGTGGGGGCTGATGCGCTGAAGGACAGACGCTTTGACGTGGCTATGGCCCTGGATGCCGCCAGCCTGAGCCGGATCGGGGATTGCCAGACGGCCTTCCTGGCCGCCCCCGTGCGGCTGCAATTGGATCATCACCCGGACAATCCCCTGTATGCCGATTATAACTGGGTGGATGGGACGGCTTCCGCCGCCGGCTGCGTGGTGCGCCGGATGATGCGGAAAATGGGCATGCCGCTGACCCTGGAAATCGCGGAGTGCCTGTACTGCGCCATCAGCACCGACACCGGCAATTTCCGATTCCAGAACACATCCGCCGAGGCCTTTGCCATTCAGGCGGAGCTGATGGAAGCGGGGCTGGACCTGCCCCGGGTGGCCCGCCCGCTGCATCAATTGCGGGAAGCGCCCCATGTGCGGCTGCTGGGCCGGGCGCTGAACAGCCTGCGTTTCTTTGCCGACGGCAAATGCGCCGGCATGCTGCTCACCCCGGCGGATTATCACGCCGCAATGGCGCTGCCGGAGCACAACACCGGCATCATCAATTATGCCCTGGATATTCCCGGGGTGGAAATGGCATACCTGGCGGAGGAAAGGGAGGACGGGCAGGTGAAGGCCAGCCTGCGGTCCCTGCCGCCGTGGAATGTGGCGTCCATTGCCCGGAAATACGGCGGCGGCGGACATGCCTGCGCCGCGGGGCTCCGGTATGAAGGGACACTGGAGGAATTGCGCCGCTTGCTGGAAACGGACATGCTGGCGATGCTGGAGAAAGAAACGAAACAATGAACGGTTTTTTGAATCTGCTCAAGCCGCCGGGCATGTCTTCCGGCGCTGCGGTGGCGGTGATCAAACGGCTGGCCGGGGCAAGGGTGGGCCATGCCGGCACCCTTGATCCGGAGGCGGCGGGGGTGCTGCCCATCATGATCGGCCGCGCCACCCGGCTGCTTGACTATTTCACGGATAAAAGCAAGAGCTATGTGGCCGAAATCTCCTTCTCCGGCGCCACCGATACCCAGGACGCCCAGGGCATGATCCGGACGCCGGGGACGCGGATACCGGATCGCACGGAAATCGAACGCGCGCTTTCCGCTTTTCGGGGCACGATCCTGCAGCGTCCCCCCGCCTATTCGGCGCTGAAAAAAAACGGCGTTCCCCTCTATGCCTTGGCCCGGAAGGGGCAGGAGGTGGAAACCGAGGCCAGGGAAACGGAGATCCGCAGCCTGACCCTGGGGGAAAGAACGGGCGCGGACGGCTACATGCTGCATGTGGACTGCGGCGGCGGCACCTATATCCGCACCCTGTGCCACGATATCGGCGCGGCGCTGGGCGCTCCGGCCCACATGCGTTTTTTGCTGCGCACCCGGGCGGGCGTGTTTTCCATAGAGAATGCCGTCACCCTGGAGGAAGTCCAGGAGGCCGCTGCTCAGGGCGGGTTCGAAAAACTGCTGCTGCCCCTGGACGCGCCTCTGCTGACGCTGCCGCGGGTCGATTTGCCTGAAAAGTATTGGAAGCTGGGCCGGAATGGCGGAAAGTTGCCATCGGAGACAGCGCAGCTTCAGCAGAATGAACAGTGCCGCATCTATGCCGGGGAGGAGCTGCTGGGCGTGGGGCACCGGGATGGCACGGTGATCCGCTTTGACGTGGGACTGACGGGAGGATAACGCATGGACATACGGGAAAGACTGGCGGACATTCGCTGCTTTCTGCTGGATATGGACGGCACCTTTTATCTGGGCAATCGACTGATCGAAGGATCGCTGGATTTTTTAGCGGCGCTGGAGCGCACCGGACGCCAGTGCCTGTTTTTGACCAACAATTCCTCCAAATCAGCGGCGTTTTATGAAAAAAAGCTGGAAAAAATGGGGGTGCCAACGCCGTTCCGTCGCGTGCTCACCAGCGGTCAGGCGGCTGCCCGATATGTCACCGGGCGTTTTCCCGGCCAAAAAGCCTTCCTGCTGGCCAATGAAATAGAAACGGAGGAAATGAGGACGCTGGGGGTGAACATCGATCAGGCGCACCCGGAATATGTGCTCATCGCCTTCGATACGGAACTGAATTACGAAAAAATGACCATGCTGTGCGATCACGTGCGCGCGGGATTGCCCTATATCGCCACGCATCCTGATTTCAACTGCCCCACAGAAACGGGCTTCATTCCCGATATCGGGGCCACCATCGCCTATGTGAAGGCCAGCACAGGCCGGGAACCCGACGTGATCATCGGCAAGCCTTATGCCGGGATCGTGGATGAAGCCCTGAGGGTGACCGGCCTGAAAAAAGAAGAGATGGCCATGGTGGGAGATCGACTGTACACCGACATCGCCACCGGCAGAAACTTTGGCATGCTGAGCATCCTGGTGCTGAGCGGCGAAACTACCCGGGAGATGGCCGGCGCATCGCCCATTCAGCCGGATCTGACCTTTGGCCGGCTTTCGGATATGATTCCTTTTCTGTGAGGAGACGCCATGAAGAAGCAAGTATCCCGCCTGCTGGTCCTGCTTTTGTGGATCGGTATATGGTGGATCGCCGCGGGGATCGTTCATCTGCCGCTGCTGCTGCCGGGGCCCTTGGAAACGGGAGAAGCATGGATACGCCTGGCGCAGACCGGCGATTTTTGGCGTTCCGCCGGCACGACCCTGCTGCGGGTGGCGACGGGGTATGGCTGCGCCGTCCTGGCGGGCGTTTTGCTGGCGGTGCTGTGCCACGCGGTGGGGGCGGCCAACGCGTTTTTATCGCCCCTCCGGTCTGTCATCCGGGCCACGCCGGTCTCCTCCTTCATCATCCTGGTGCTGCTGTGGCTGAGCAGGCAGGCGGTGCCCGCGTTCATTTCTTTTTTGATGGTGCTGCCCATCGTGTGGATGGGGCTGCAGGAGGCGCTGGACAGCCTGGACGCCGGTCTTTTGGAAATGACGAAGATGTACCGCTTTTCCCGTTGGAAACGGCTGCGGTATTTTTATTATCCCTCCGTGCGGCCCGCCCTGCTGGCCGCCTGCGTGACGGGGCTGGGCTTCGCGTGGAAATCGGGCATTGCGGCGGAGGTAATCGCCCTGCCGCAGTTTTCCATTGGCGGAAAACTGTATGACGCGAAAATCTATCTGGAATCGGCGGATCTGTTCGCCTGGACGCTGACGGTGATCGCGCTGTCCATGGCGCTGGAGGCGGCGCTGAAGCGGGCGCTGCGAAAGGGAGGCGAAAAAAAGAAATGATTCGTCTGTCCCATGTGACGGCGGGGTATCCGGGCAAACGGGTGCTGTCGGACCTGAATCTGGAGCTTCCCGACCGCGGCGCTGTGGCGCTGATGGCCCCTTCTGGCTTTGGCAAGACCACGCTGCTGAGGCTGCTGGCCGGATTGCTTGGGCCGGAAAGCGGAAGCATCGCCGGGCTGGCGGGGAAAAGGACCGCGTTTATGTTTCAGGAAGACAGGCTGCTGCCTTGGCTGACGGCGGAAAAAAACGTGGAAATCGTGTGTGACGATCCGGAAAAGGCCCGGTATTGGCTGGAACAAATGGAAATACTCGATGGCGGCCAGTATCCGGACGCCCTGAGCGGCGGCATGCAGCGGCGGGTGGCCTTGGCGCGCTGCATGGCCTTTGGCGGGGATATGCTGCTGCTGGACGAGCCTTTCAAGGGGCTGGATGCAGACCTGCGGAAAAGGATCGCGGAGCGCATCAAAGAAAAAGCACCGCTCATGATTCTGGCGGTGCACGATGCGGAAGAAGCGGCGCTGATGGGCGCGCAGATCATCCGGCTGGATGAACAGATGACGGGGCCGTGAATCCTCCTGCGGCCGGAATCATGCAGTGCATGCGGCGGCAATGTGGACAAAGGCAGGGGCATGGCCGGTGGCAGGCAAATAGACGTGGAGAAAATCCTCCATCTTCATGCGGATGGAAGCGGTGTTGACACAGGGATGGCAGCCCAGGAATTCCCCTGCGGGCAGATCGTCATCCAGCACCAAATGCACGTCCCGGGCGCTGGGAAACAGCAGGCCCATGGGGCTCACCGCCCCCGGGGCAATGTGCAGCAGCTGCATCATGTGCTCGGGCGTGCCGAAGGACAGGCGGCTGACGCCCAGCTGCTTGGACACATCCTTGGTTTTGAACTGCTTGTCTTCCCGGATCATCAGCAGATAAAAGACGGTCTTTTGCTGGTTGCACAGAAAGAGGTTTTTGCAAATGATCCCGCCCAGCACCTGATCCGCCGCCCGGCAATCCTCCATGGTGTGCACCGGGCCGTGATCGATGCGGTCGAAAGGAATGGCCAGACGGTCCAAATAACGGTACACCGCGCCTTCCGGATCCGGACGGACATCCGCAGGCGCGCCGTGGCAGAGGGTATACATGCTTTTCACTCCTTATACAGAATTCTGATGAAAAGGAGCCATCTTTTCGGCCCTTTTTCGCCTGGCTGCGCTTCATTCCGGTCAACGCAGCGCTGCTGTGCCTCCCTCCATTCAGCTTTGCCAGAACAAAAAACGGCTCGAAAATCTTATCTCCTTTTCATCGGAGTTTCGTATTACAGCACGATATCGCCCACGCCGAACCCGCGGGGCATGGGCTCTTCCCGGAGAAAAGTAAAACTCTCATCCCGCAGAAGCGGCAAGAAATAAGCAAAGGGCAGACGGGTGAATTCGCAGCCATAGCTGCTTTGACCGAACCAGCCGCCTTCCACGGCCTTCAAATGCAGATCCCGGGCGAACTTGGTGCGATTGGAGCAATCATGCACCAGGAGGGGCCATTTTTCCTCATCGGCCTGCTTCATCAGCGTCAGGGTCAGATCCTGGCTCCAGATCGGGGAAATGTAGCCCTGCCGGCACATATACAGGTTTTCCCCGGCATAATTGTCGATGTTGTTTTCGTTCAGATGCAGCTCGGCGCAGTTGATGAAATCAATGCCGGTTTTGAAAATCTGCGCCTTCTTTTGCAGAAACAGATCATAAAACTCCGGCGTCATGGGGGTTTCGATGCCCACCTGGGGGAAGTATTCCCGGGCGATGGCCATTTTCTCGATCACCCGGTCCGCGCAGTGGGAAGCGCCCAGATTGAAGCGGATTTCGTCCAGGCCTGCCTCCGCCAGCGCCTTCAGATTCTCCCGGCTGGCGTTCAGGCCGTTGGTGTACAGGTGCTGATGGACGCCCGCCTCATGGAAGATCCGCACTGCGCCGTAGTACTTTTCGATCTCCATGAAGGGCTCCAGGTACACATAGGAAATGCCGGTGGGCTTTTTGTGAATGGACAATAACAGCGGCAGATCCTCCTCGTAAAACTTGGTGCCGCCGATTTCCCACATGCCATCGCCCACTGGAGGCTGGGCGTCCAGGCAGCCGTAATCATAGCAGAAAGGACAGTTCGCGTTGCAGCGGTTTGTCTTTCGCACGGCGCTCAGGCCCGTGCCCAGCAGGCAGGATTTGCACCCGCCGGGAAAGCGGGAAAAATCGCCCACGTAATAGGTGCGATCCTGAAGGGATTGCAGGCCGGGGATTGCGCGCATCATCCGCTCCCGCCGGGCGTTCACCGCGCGCTCGATCTGGGCAAAAACGGACAGGGCGATTTCCATCTGCTGCGGCATCAGATCCTCATCCTCCGGCAGCTGGGCAAAGAATTCAAACCAGGTCAGGGCGTCCTTCTTGGAAATGTTCATGGGCTCCTCCGCATACAAGCATGGTTATATCACCATGCTATTATAACAAAAATCCGCCGCCGGGAAAAGCCCCAGGCGGCGGTTTTCTGCCGATCCGGATATGCTTGATGGCTCGGAACTGCCTCCGGCCTCACGAAAGCATGCATGGAAAGGGGACAGCGCGCCTTGATTTCTGGTGCGGGGATTGCCCGCCTTTACTCTATGCCGAGGAATTCCTGGCTCCCGGCATCGTAGGTATAGTATCCGCTGCTGACCGATCCCGTGGAAAACACATGGATTTTCTCGGTTTGATTGGTGTAGCGCCAGGTGAGCGAAGCGCCGTTCTTACTCACCGTCACGGCGTTGCCGCTCACGGAGCGGAGGCCCCCTTCATCGCTGCCCACGCGCATGCACCGCACGGTCAATCCATCCTGCGGTTCCGCGCTGGCGGCGGTATCCACCGCGTAGTATGTGATCGCATCCAGCACATCCCCCGTGAACGCTATGCTGCCCGGCTGTTCCCCGCGGGGAGGGGTGATGAGCGCTTCCGCGTCTGGATCCAGGCTGCTGACTGTGCATGGGATCCCGTTCTTCATGCCCTGTACCGTCGCGCTTTGCATGGAGAAATCCGAATACGTGCCGGGAGTATAGGTAACGGTATACCGCGCCTTGCCGTTTTCCGAAGTAGGCGTCTGCGTGAGGCTGCCTCCTAAGCCCTCCGTCAGGTCCACCGTGGGCAGCAGCGGGAAATCCTTGAGCGTCTGGGGGATCTGGCCGGGCTGAATGAGGGAATCCCAGCCTTTCTCGTTCAAATCATCCATCCTTTGGCTCAGCTCCTGCTCCGTCAGGCTGAAGCCAGGAGCATGTGCCTGCCCGCCCAGTCCCAGCAAGCCGGATAGTTGTGGCCAGAGCAGGAAGGCCGCCGCGCCCACGGCGATGAGCGCGCCTAACAGGATCCACAGCCATGCCTTTCCCTTTTTCTTTTCTTTGGGCATGGGCGCCGGCATGGGATCAAAGGCATCCCGCTGCTGTGGCTGATTCTTTTTGCTTTTCCTGCCCCTGGCGGGCTGCTCTGTGCGCTGATTCGTCTGCACCGGCTGATCCCAGGGGGCAAAATCATTCTGCTGCGCTGTGAAAGCGGGCTGCATCCAGCTTTCCTGCGGCGCCGCTGTGCCCGGGTTCATCCAGCTTTCCTGCTGGACGGGAGCGGGGGCCTGACCCCGGGGCTGCTTGGGCTGCCTGGGGGGCTTGGGTTCCTTGGGCGGCTTTTGCTTTTTTTCCCGCTGAGGCGGCATGGGGGGAACGGGCTGCTGCGGGCTGGGCATGGGAGGAACAGGCTGCTGCTGGACGGGCATGGGCGGCATCTGCTGCCGGATGGGCTGCTGCATTTGAATGGGCCGGGCTGCTTCCTGATCGGCCGGATAAGGCCCTGCGCCGCCCTGCTGGGCCCACAAAAGCGCCTCGCGCATTTGAGCGGCGCTGGCAAAGCGGCGCTCCGGCTGATACGCGCAAGCCTGCAGGATCACTTTTGCCAACGCCGGCGACACCCGGTGGGGCGGGGGCAGCGGCTCGCCGTTGATGCGGCGGCTGAAAGCGGCTTTGCGCTGTTCCGCGGAAGGCACTGTGCCATCATCCGGCAGGAAGGGCAGGCGGCTGCCGTTGCCCAGCCAATAGAGCACCATGCCCAAGGAATAAATGTCGACCCGGGCGGCGGCGTCCATATCCGCCTCCTTGAGCACAGAGGTGTATACCTCCGGCGCCATATAGTTGGGCGTTCCCTTGCGGGACATCCCATTGGTCACGCGATCCAGGTTCCGGGCCACGCCGAAATCGCCCAATTTGAAAACGCCGTTTTCGTTGACGAAAATATTCTCCGGCTTCACGTCCCGATGTACGATATTCTTTTTGCGGCAGATATCCAGCGCCGTGCACACATCCACCCCCAGCCTGATGATGGCCTGCTCGTCCATGGGGGCGGCAGCCATATGCTTCATCAGCGGGGTGAGCAGTTCCATGCGGATCAGGATGCGCCAGGCCTGCTCCTCCTTGTTGTAAAGGATCTTGTAATCGTCAATGGCCACGATGTTGGTGTATCCTTTGACGGAATCCATCATTTTGATTTCGGAGGAGTAATCACGCACCACTTCTTTATAATAATCAAAGGTCTGCTCCGGGGTCATGCCCTCGGCCCGCAGCTCCTCCATTTCGCTTTCGTCCCGGGGGATCTGGGTGATTTTGATGGCAGCATAGGAAGTGCCGGCCAGATCCTGGCGGCGTGCCTTATACACCGTGCCGAACGCGCCGCCGCCCAGCTTGTCCGTGATCTCCCAATCGGGCCAGACCTGACGCACGATCCATTGTTCCTTTTCCATCGCAAGGTTCCTCCCTCATTCGTGTATCCCGTTTCCCACCGCATCCGGCAGGGAGAGGCCGGCTGATCTCTATGAAGAGAAGAACCGGAATAACCGTTTTCTGTCAGGCGACGCCGCCTGCACGTAAATTGCCGTCACATTGTCCCGCCCGCCGTTTTCCAGCGCCCGGGCCATCAGCTGCCGCACGGCTTCCCGTGGCGGCATGGAGGATAGGACAGCCTGAATCCCGCCCGCCTCCACCATATCCGTCAGCCCGTCGGAGCACAGCAGATATCCATCCCCCGGCAGCACTTCCGTTTCTGTGATCTGGGGTTCCAGCCGCATTTCCGTTTCCGGTATGCCCAGAAACTGAAACAGCGGCGGCTTCATGCCGGGATATCCCGGCATCACGTGATCCACGGACAACTGCGTCATGCTGCCCTGGCGCAGGCGATAAATGCGGCTGTCGCCCACATTGCACAGCCAGGCCCGTCCGGCGCGGAACAGCGCCATGGCCGCGGTGGTGCCGCAGATCTTCAAGCCGTTTTCCGCCGTAAAGGCGCAGATGGCCCGATTGGCTTCCAAACAGCACTGCAGCAGGGCCTGCCCTTTCCCGCCGGGATCCGTTACCGACGCATGCTGCGCCGCGAGAAAGGAGGCAGCCTCTCCCCGCTGTTCGCCGCCCATGCCGTCAAAAACGCCGAATAGCGCGCCTGCCTGATCCTGAACGGCGCCGCTGATCACGTCCTCCGTGCCCATGGAGCCCATGGGCAGATAATGACCCAGGCAGATCAAATTGTCCTGATTCATCCGCCGCACGTTTCCCTGATGGCTGGCATACGCATAGCTCAGCTCCATCCGCTTGTCCGCCGCCTCCTGTTTGCTTTCCGCGTTCGCCGCTTCATTTGATCGTTTTGTCCAGATCGTCGATTTCCGGCCACTCATCCACGGGCCGGGCCTGAAAGGAGGCCAAGGGCTCCGCGGGCATCGCCGGGGGCGGCGCGGGCGTCACCGGATCCTGCCCGTCATCGCCAGCGTCCGGCGCGGCTGATTCTTGTTCTGGAAGCGATGTATCTTCCGCTGGTATATCCGGCTCCGGCGCGGGTTCATCCGGGACGGACTGGCCGCACGGCGCGTCCATCGGGGGGCATTCCATGGGCGCACTGACCGCGGGAGCATCCGCTTCCGTGCTGTCATGCGGCAGGGCAGGAATATCCTCCTCACTCGGCTGAGGCGCAGGCACTGCCGGAACGGACGGCGCAGGCGCCTCCGGCCTGGCGGGTTCTTTTTCGGGCTGGGGGACAGGCTGAACCGGCGGCATGGGAGCGGCGGGCCGTTCCCGCATCGCCGCGTCTTGCATCGCCCGCAGCATCGCGCCCGCCCCGGCATACCGGTCTCCCGGACGGAAGGCGCAGGCGGGACGCAGCAGCGCCGCCAGCGCGTCCGAGGCCAGCATGGGACGGGGCAATATGCAGTTGCGCAAATCCCGCGGCCGCTGATCGGGCTGCGGATGCATCAGGATGCCCGCCTCCGGCGGCAGGAAACCGTTGTTCATGATCTGATACGCCGTCATGCCCCATAGGAACACATCCGCCTTTTGCAGCGCTTCCGCGTCATTGGGCCGAAGGGCGCTCTGCTCGGGCGCGGCAAGACTTCTCTTGTCCGCGGGGTCGGGGATCACCTCGCCCAGACTGTCCCGCACGGGGAAACCGCCCAAACGGTATTCACCCCAGCGGCCCATAAAAATCCGCTCCGGGCTGATGGCGCCGTGGAACAGGCGGTTTTCATGGCAATAGGAAAGCCCCGCCGTAATGTCGCGCAACAGACGGCGCATTTCGCTTTCCCCGTGCGGCAGCCGGCCCCACTGGGAAATCAGGCTGGGCAGCAGCGCGGTGCGGACAAAAATCACCGATCCCCGGCCCTCCGGATCCTGCCACACGGTCACATCCTCGGGCAGCAGCAGATACGGACATGCGCCCAGACGCATTTGCGCCCGGATGGCCTGTACATAACGATTCACGGCGGCATCCGCCTGTTCGTTCCGGCCCGAGATCACCACCGCGCGAATGGCCGCTTCGCTGCCGGCCTGTTTATTCTTTTCTGCCCGGAACACCGTGGAATACGCGGTGCGGCCGATCGTTTCCATCAGCCGCCATTCCGGCCACTGCGCCTGCAGCATGCTTTGAAAATCCATGATCCCGCCTCCTTTTCCGCTTCCCCTGCCTTTGAGCAGCCGGAGTTTCTGCGGTGTCAGCCTGTATGTATATCCATTCAGCCTATTTTACCATATACCGCGCCCAAAATCCACCGTTTCTATCCGGATCGGCCGGTGAATCGGCAGCGGATTTTATCACAAATCCATCAATTTTCTATTGCGTTTTTAAGAGGACGGATGCAAGGTGGCGTTTCCGGGCAGTCCGCCGACGGCTGGGGCTATCCGCCGGCCTTCCCGGAAAGAAATCTGGGGGAAAGCGCGTTTGGCCTTCCCCCCATACGGTTTTCCCCGAAATGCGCTGCCTGATCAGGGGATGCGCTTACTGCCCCAGGGCTTCCTGCAGCACGGCCAGATTGGCGCGCATCACGTCTTCATAGGCGGTCAGCGCGCCGTCGCCGGTCACCAGGGGATCCAGTTCATACACTTTGGCGCCCGTGGAGCGGGCGACGGTACGCACGGCCGTGTCGCCATACAGCGGCTCAGAGAACAGGGGCGGATTACCCGCTTCCTTCACCGCCGCGATCACGTCGGACAGCATGCGGGAGGATAGGGGCGTGTCCGGATCGGAGGTGACCACGGCGACCACATCCAGGCCGTAAGCCCGGGCGAAGTAAGGGAACGCCTCATGGAAAGTGACGATTTTTTTATTGGGCAGGGCGGAAATGGCCGCTGCCAGCTCCGCATCCAGGTCGGTCAGCCGCCGGGTGTACTGGGCGGCGTTTGCGTTGATCCTGTCCGCCTGGCCGGGCAGCAATTCCACCATGGCGCTCCGGATGTTTTCCACCATCTGCATGGCGTTGTGGGGATCCAGCCAGATATGGGCATTGTATTCCCCATGGTCTTCGTCAGCGTGTTCATCGGCGGACAGCAGGGGTACGCCCTGGGCGCAGTCCACCAGCGTCAGGCCGGCGAAACGGCTTTTGATGACGGGCAGGAAGCTGTCCTCCATGCCGGCGCCATTGATGATCAGGGCGCGGGCCGTGCTGAGGGTGCGCATGTCGCCGGTGAGCAGCTGATAATCGTGGAGGCAGCCGGTGGAGGGAGGGGTCATGGAGGTGAGGCTGACGCCACTGACGCCGTCCAGCACGTTTTTCGCCAGAATATAGACGGGATAGAACGTGGCCACCACGGTGATTTCTTCTGTTTCCGCGCCGCAGCCGCCCAAGGGCAGCGCCAGCAGGACGATCAGCAGCAAAGCAAGCAGTTTTTTCATGGGTTCCAGCGGTTTCCTTTCTGGGATGGATTGCGGGGACAGCCCCGCCAGGGTTCAGTATACCGGTTTTGGGCCGATTGTAAAGAGAAAATGAAGAATTTTGTTTCTGTTCGATGTCCGGCCGGACAGATGCGGATTTTCAATGCTTTCATTCTGCCGCCATAAAAAGCGGGAAGGCGCAACGGCCCTCCCGCTTGGCGGTTTGGAGCGATTATTTCCGTTCCTTGATTTCCTGCGCCAGCTTGGCGGCGAAATCGGCGATGGAATACACGGTGGTCTGGTCGGTCTCCCGGTCGCGGACGGAGATGTTGCCCTCGGCGATTTCCTTTTCGCCGATGATGATCATGTAGGGCACCTTGTCCTCCTGGCGGGCATAGCGGATCTTGTAGCCGATCTTTTCGTTGCGGTCATCCAATTCCACCCGGAAGCGCATTTCCTTGAGCTGCTGATACACCTTTTCTGCGTAATCCATGCTCTTGTCGGAAACGGGCAGCACCTTGGCCTGCACGGGCGCCAGCCACACGGGGAAGATGCCCTTGGTTTCTTCGATCAGGTAGGCCATGAACCGATCCAGGGAGCCCAGGATGGCGCGGTGCAGCACCACGGGGGTCTTTTCGACGCCGTCCTTGTCGATGTATTTGAGGTTGAATTTGGCGGGGAGGCAGAAATCCAGCTGGCAGGTGGACAGGGTGTATTCCGCGCCGACGGCGGGCTTCACGTTCACGTCCAGCTTGGGGCCGTAGAAGGCAGCCTCGCCGATTTCCTCGGTGAAGTGGATGCCCAGCTCGGTGAGCACTTCCCTCAGGGCGCTTTCGGCCTTTTCCCACATTTCATCGTCCTGGTGGTATTTCACCTTGTCTTCAGGATCCCGCAGGCTCAGCACGCAGCGGTAATCGGTGATGTGGAAATCCTTGTAGGTGGAGAAGATCAGGTCGCACACGGCGCTTACCTCGTCCTTGATCTGCTCGGGGGTGACGAACAGGTGGGCGTCATTCTGGCAGAAGTGACGGCCGCGCTCGATGCCCTTCAGGGTGCCGCTGGCCTCAAAGCGGAAATCGTGGGCGATTTCGCCGATGCGGATGGGCAGATCCCGGTAGGAATGGGGGCGATTGGCGAAAATGCGCATATGGTGGGGGCAGTTCATGGGACGCAGCACGAAGGCTTCGCCCTCCACCTCCATGGCGGGGAACATGTTGTCCTTGTAATGATCCCAGTGGCCGCTGGTCTTGTACAGATCGACGGTGCCCACGCAGGGAGTCAGCACGTGCTGATAGCCCAGCATGACTTCCTTGTCCCGGATATAATTCTCCAACTGCTGCCACAGGGTATAGCCCTTGGGCAGGAACATGGGCAGGCCGCGGCCCACCAGGTCGTCGGTCATGAACAATTGCATATCCTTGCCAATGCGGCGGTGATCCCGGGCCTTGGCCTCCTCTACTTCCTTGAGGTAGGCGGCCAATTCGTCCTGGTTGCGGAAGGCGGTACCGTTCAGGCGGGTGAGCATCTTGTTCTTCTGGTCGTTTTTCCAGTACGCGCCGGACAGGCTCATGAGCTTGAAGGCCTTGAGCGCCTTGGTGTAGCACAGATGCGGGCCCACGCACATGTCGATGTATTCACCCTGCTGATAGAAGGTGATCACGGCGTCGGCAGGCAGGTCGGCGATGTGCTCCACCTTGTAGATTTCGCCCCGCTCCTGCATCAGCTTTACCGCCTCATCCCGGGGAAGGGGATAGACCTTGAAGGGCAGGTTTTCCTTCACGATCTTCTGCATTTCCTTCTCGATGGCGGGCAGGTCCTCATCGCTGAGCTTCACGTCGCCCAGGTCGATGTCATAGTGGAAGCCCTTCTCGGTGGCGGGCCCGTAGGCGAAGTGGGCGTTGGGATACAGGCGTTTCACGGCCTGCGCCATGATGTGGGCGGTGCTGTGGCGCAGCACTTCCAGTTCCAGTTCCTCGGGGCATTCGGCCACGTGGCCGTCGTTGTAGATGATTTTCATGGTGTTCCTCCTCTGTTGTGTGATGGCACGGCGACGCGTGCTGTGTGCTGAGGGTGGAGGGGGGATAGGCAGAGGGCGGCGCGGCATGCCGAAATTGTCCGGCAGGCAATCCCCTTGCCTTCTGCTTCCTGTCTCCATCCTCCTTACGGGGAGGGCAATCAAAAACGCCCGTCCCCTCATTATGAAATGAAGGGACGAGCGTGAAATGCGTTTCTTCGCCCGCGGTTCCACCCTTTTTGCCCGTTTACGCAAAACGGACCGCTTGATGACGCGCTGTATCGGGCGCGACGCGCCGCCGGTCAGGAGGCGGTATTTCCTTGGCGTCCTTGCGCGCTTGCACCGTCCGCGCGCTCTCTGAAAGGACGGGAGAAAGGAAACGTGTTCTCCGTCATTCCGGGGATTGGATGTATTATACGCCCGGAGGATGGCCGTGTCAAGCCTTTCCTGAGCGAAGATGAGAGTTTTTCGCGGGTTTTTCCGTCATCCACGCAATCCGGTCCATCAGGAGGAAAAGGCTGGACATTCCCTGAAGAATGAGCGATAATAAGCGATGGATCATGGCACGGCATCCGGCGCGCCGCGGCGGCAGGCCGGCAGATGAGGGATGGAGAAACGCGATGCACGAGGTGGAAGCAAAAGCTCTGTTGAACAGGTGGCAGGGGATGAACCTGTACCGGGGGTGCACCCACGGCTGTGTCTACTGCGACAGCCGCAGTGCCTGCTACCAGTTTACCCATGATTTTGAGGATGTGGAGGTCAAACGGAATGCGCCGGAGCTGCTGGAGGAGATCCTGCGGAAAAAACGCAGCAAATTCGTGATTTCCACCGGCTCCATGAGCGATCCGTACCAGCCCTGCGAAAAGAAGCTGGGCCTGACGCGCCGCTGCCTGGAGCTGATCGACCGATATGGGTTCGGCGCGTCGGTGATCACCAAATCGGATCTGGCGCTGCGGGATATCGACCTGTTTGCCAGCATCCATGACAAGGCCAAGAGCGTGCTGCAGATGACCCTGACGGTGTCGGACGACGCGCTGAGCCGGATCCTGGAGCCCAACGTGTGTACCACCTCCAGGCGCTATCAGGTGCTCAAGGCATTTCAGCGGCGGGGCATCCCGGCCGTGGTGTGGATGACGCCGCTGCTGCCCTTCCTGACCGATAGAGAGGATAATCTCCGACGCATTCTGGCCTATTGCTTTGACGCCGGGGTGAAGGGCATTATTTGTTTCAACGCCGGCATGACGCTGCGGGAGGGCAACCGTGAGTATTATTATCGTGCCCTGGACCGTCATTTTCCCGGGCTCAGCGATATGTACCGCAAACGGTACGGCGGCGCGTACGAGGTGCCCAGCCCCCATTGCGCCGCCCTGATGCGCATATTCCGGGATGAGTGCGAAAAATACGGGGTGCTGCACGATCCGGACGCATGTTTTGCCTATATCGCTGCGTTTCCGGAGCGGCAGAAGCAATTATCCATGTTTGACTGAATGGGAGGAAGGCATGGAGGACGATTTTGTTCGCGCGGCTGGCCGCAACGATCCGGCAGTCTGTCCGGAATTGGTATCAGCGTGATAGAATCCGGTCGGAAATCGGTACAGATACCCGGGCGCACCGTGCCGGATGGGGGAGGGAACGGAAGCGGGACCCTCCTGGGCCGCGCAGGCAGGGCGTCATCCGCGCCGATGATCCGGACCATCCGACGGGAATCGCCCGTCCTCCCTGCCGCCTCCAAGCACTCTTTGTCCGGCTTCTCTGTGTACATTCCGTGACGAAACATTCGCGCATTTTCTTTCATATTATAAAATACGGGATGCAAATGGGTCGCGCGCGGCCGCTCTCCCGGCTTCTCATCGGCAGAAGACAGGAGGGAGCGGCTGCGTGCTTTATGCCGTGCATGACTATATATAATATAATAAGGAAGAAAACCAAAAAATGAAGGGCGTGAACCGATCAAAACGAACAAACTATGGTTTGTATGATCATAAAGAATGGAAGATGAAGAAAATTTTTCGAAAAAGTAAAAAAAAAGGTTGAAAAAAACAGGCTGTTGGTTTATAATGGCATTGTCATTCCGTGTGGGTTTCTCAACCGACGCTTAATGGCGTTATAAAGGTAACCCCGGATACGCCCGATTTGAGCGAATGATTGCAAGGAAATGCCAAATCGGAGGTGCGTCCCCGGCGATCCCCGGCGATGTGCTTTCCGGTGGCGGCATGATGATGTCTCAGAATCCCGGCAAGGGATTCGCATAGAGAATGAGTTGGGGAAAGGAGGATGCTTCCATGACTCATAAGCATTTTCGTTCGCGAGACCCGACTGTGTGCCTGACGCACGGTGATCAGGGTTTTACGATAAACAAAAAAGTATTTGGGAGGAATTGATTGTGAAGAAGTTGCTTGCGATCTTGGCCTTGTTGCTCGCACTGTGTATGCTGTGTGGCGTAGCGATGGCTGACACGGACTCTGAAGACGGCGGCGAGAGCTATTTCGACCCGACCCGTATTCACGAAGTGGATGGACACGAAGTTAACACTGATAGCGCGAGAGAAATGCGGAAAGCCACCTGCACCCAAAAGGGCCTCTGGCGCTATGACTGCGAAGACGATCCCACTCATTTCCATGAAGTGTATTCTCCTGCTCTTGGTCATGATTGGGACGACGGCAAAGTCACCAAGGAACCCACCTGCACCGAAGCTGGCGTTCTGACCAAAACCTGCAAACGCTGCGGCGATACCAAGACTGAGCCCATCAAGGCGCTGGGCCATCTGTGGTCTTCTGATGAAGACGGCACCCAGTGGGGCAAAGTGGTCAAGGAACCCACCTGCACCGAAAAGGGCGAAGCGCTGGACTACTGCAAGCGCTGCGACGTGATCAGGGAACTGCATGATCCCCGCATCATTGATGAAGTCCCCCATTTCTTTATTGCTGTGATTGACGCATATCCCACTTGCAAAGACGAAGGCTGGGGCCACTTCGAGTGCGTGTGGTGCGGCTTCATCCCCGAGCAGGCGGATGTTGACAATGGCACTTACGATCTGAGCAATGGCGATGATGGCGAACTCACCATCACACTCCCGACCGGCATGAGCGTTACGGTTGGGTATGACAGTGTTTACTTCACGCTTCCCGCTGATCCCGATGGTCATGATTGGGACAATTGGGTGCTGATCGACGAGGCGACCTGCTACCAGCCCATGAGCTATGTGCGTTGGTGCAAGATCTGCGGCGACAAGCAGGAAGAAGTTCTGGATGATTATGACAAGCTGTGGGCCTTCGGCTATGACATCGAAGATTTCATGGATGATGGACGGCTCGCTCCCGTGTATGTTTCCACTTCCCGCCTGGTGGATTGCTTCACCGAAGAAGTGACCCTCACCTGCAAGAATTGCTACAAGCTCAACGCTGATGGCACCGAAGAATTTGCGCCTGGCCATGATCCCGTTGTTTTCCAGCGTGATGTGACTTCCCATATCTACGATCACAGCGACAAACTGTATAAGAGCGAAGCGGCTGCCAAGAAGGCTGAGCCCACCTTTGCCGAATACAAGGCCGCTACCTGTGAAGAAGACGGCTACATCGCTTACAAGTGCATTTATGACGACTCCCTCGCCGCTATCCCCACCGGCGAAAACGCCATCAATGCCACTCCTCATGACGAAGACACCTACGATTACGTGGTGATCCCCGCCCTGGGCCATGACTGGTCTGCCTGGGAAGAGCGCTATGCCCCCGGCGCCGGCGATAACGAATATGGCTATTGGCTCCGTGAGTGCGAGCGCTGCCATAAGACCGAGGAAAAGATTGCCAAGCAGCAGCCTGCCGAAATGTGCGGCGACAATCACGATTTCCTGGAAACCGAAATCGTTGACGCCACCTGCACCGAAGCTGGCAGCATCACCTACACCTGCTCCAAGTGCGGCACCGAAAAGACCGAAGAAATCCCCGCTCTCGGACACAACTACGAAGTTGAAGTCGTGGCCGAGCCCACCTGCTCCAAGGCCGGAAAGCAGCTGCTGACCTGCGCGAACTGCGGTGATGAATACACCGAAGTGCTGCCGAAGCTGGCTCATACTCCTGAAGTGGTGCCTGCTGTTCCCGTCACCTGCACCGAAGATGGCCTGACCGAAGGCTCTGTGTGCGCTGTGTGCGGCGAAGTCCTGGTTGAGCAGGAAGTCATCAAGGCTGTTGGCGCTCATGACTACAAGAAGGTCGAAGCTGTTGCTCCCACCTGCACCGCTGCCGGTAACACCGAAGGCGTCGTCTGCTCCGTGTGCGGCGATGTGCTGGTTGAGGCCAAGGAAGTTCCCGCTCTGGGCCACACTCCCAAGGCTGTGGAAGGCAAAGCTGCCACCTGCACCGTGGCTGGTCTGACCGAAGGTTCTGTCTGCTCCGTGTGCGGCGAAGTCCTGGTTGCCCAGGAAGAAATCCCCGCTCTGGGCCATGATTGGGACGAAGGCGAAATCACCAAGGAAGCCACTCCCGAAGCCGATGGCGAAAAGACCTTCACCTGCAAGGCCTGTGGCGAAACCAAGACCGAACCCGTTGCTTTCGAATTCAACGAGAATCCCGCTTACGAACTGAAAGACATGGCCTACGGCAACAACATGATCACCGGTACCGTGGCTCATGATCCCACCACCGTGGAAGCTTCCAAGCTGTATGCTCGCGTCACCGTGTTCTTCGTGGGCGGCACCTACGCTGTGTTCGCTGACTACATCGAGGACGACGTGATCAGCATCGAAGTGCATGGCACCGTTCTGGCTGTGTCTGTTGAACTGACCGCCACCAAGAACGTTGTTCCCGGCGATGACCTCGTGGTGTTCGATTCCTGGGGCGAGTACTACAAGGACTAAGAAAACCTATAACTGCTTACGATAAGTAAGAAAAGTCAAGTCTTAGGGTAGCAGTTTGTGGACAGGCAAATGAGCAGCCGATGCAAAGCTTACGTGCTAACCACAGCTGCTACCCTTTGACGTTCAGGGGCTGCTTGAGAGAAATTTGGAGGAGAATAAATGAAGAAATTGATTTGCCTTCTGATTTCGATCGTGATGCTGTTGATGGCGTGTTCTGCACTGGCTGAAATTTCAGTTTCATGGTCGGATGGAAAACTCACTGTATCTACCACGGATACAGAGGGTATGAATATGATCCTGATTGATGGTCAAGATACCGGGAAATTTGTTGGCGATACCAGCCCTTCCCAGGTCTTTTCCGTTCCCGAGGATGGGCAGCGTCACACTGTGACCACCATTGCCTACTTCGGTGCTACTGGCGGCAGCGCTTCTTTCGTGGCCGGTGTTGCTCCTACGGATGCCCCCACTGAAGAACCCACCGAAGCTCCCACCGCTGAACCCACGGTGGAACCCACGGAAGAGCCCACGATTGCTCCCACCGTGGAACCCACTGAGGAACCCACCGAAGAACCCACTCCTGCTCCCACCGACGTTCCTACGCCTGGCCCCAAGGACGGCCCTCTGGCTGTGTCCGTAATCGGCTATGAAGCCTCCAAGCTCACCTTCTCGGTCAGCAATCTGGCTCCCATGCCCGGCGAAGCCTGGATCGATGGCGTCAGCACCGGCATCACCGTGTACAACGGTGTGAACACCATCACCGTTTTCCTGAAGGAAGGCACCTACACCCTGACCATTCACGGCAACGGCGAAACCGCTTCTGACATCATCGTGGTGAAGGCTCCCGAAAACCCGGTGATTTCCAATGTCAGCTATGCCAACGGCACCCTGAGCTTCGACCTGGATAAGCTGAACGGCCTGGGCGAGATCTGGGTATCCGATCAGAATGCCGGCACCGCGTCTGCCAATGGCCGTGTCAGCGTCCGGTACGCGCTGGTTCCCGGTGATTATACCGTGATGGTATACGATTCCATGTATGCTCTGCGGAGCAACACCCTGACCTTCCATGTGCACCGTCTGGTGGCTGCCGGCGAAGCCAAAGCGCCCACCTGCACCGAGGAAGGTCTCACCGCCGGCATCAAGTGCAGCCTGTGCAACGAGATCATCGAAGCGCAGCAGGCCATTCCCGCTCTGGGCCATGACTGGGGCGAATGGAAAGTCACCAAGGAACCCGGCGTTGGCGTCAAGGGTGAAGAAACCCGCGTTTGCAAGAACGACGAATCCCATATCGAGACCCGCGAAATCGACGCGCTGGGCGAAGATTGGGACGACGGCGTTGTGACCAAGGAACCCACCTGCGAGGAAGAAGGCATTCGGACCTATACCAGCAAGAATGATCCCAACCTGACCAAGGATGTGGCGATCCCCGCGCTGGGCCATACGCCTGAAGTCATCCCCGCTGTAGAGCCCACCTGCACCACGACCGGTCTGACCGAAGGCGAGCAGTGCTCCGTCTGCGGCAAGATCACCAAGGAACAGGAAGAAATCCCCGCGCTGGGCCATATGTATATTTCTCAGCGGGCTGAATCCCTGACCCGCAAGAAGTACATCTGCGCTCGCTGCGGCGACGTCATGTACATGGATGCGAATGTGGCCATCGAAAACCTGTACGGCAGCATCCTGCGCAACGCTCTGGGCGAAGATGTGAATTATGTCGCTCAGATGGATGCGGCTGACAACAAAGTGCTGGTTATCACCGCCACGATCGATCAGAACAATCCTGAATGGGTGTCCGAAATCGGCATGTATCTGACCAAGCAAATCATCGCTGATATGCGCAGCGAAGGTTTCGAGTATGTCAAGTATGTGAATGAAGGCGCTTCCCTGGTCTTCGCGCTGGACGATCTGAAGGACGAGCTGTATCCGACCAACGATGTGATCAATGAGTATGTGATTACGCTTGATCCTCGGGTCGAGGGCGGCTGCCTGGTCAGCATGGACGCCACGATTGGCGACAATCAAAAGATTCCTGCCCAGACCTTCATCCCGATGAAGTTGAACTGGAACAACCATGACATCGAAGTAACGGCTCAGGGCATTTATAACGAATGATTTCGCTCAATCAACAAGGGGCTGCCGCGAAAGCGGCAGTCCTTTTTTTGCGCGCTGATGCCCCTGGGAACGGATCGCAGCAGGCGGCGTTGGGCGCGACAGATGGCGGAAATTTGGTTTCACAATGCGTCAGCTTCTCTGGTGCCTCTATCCTCCCGACGGACATATGCCGTCCGTCCGGCGTAGACGCAGCCTGTGCTGAACGATCATGGGGAGCGTCGCCTGATATTTGCCATCACAAGTGCGTTTTGCCAGGCTTCTCCGGGCAGTTACGAATATTCTGTGAATTCGAGGATTTTTGCTTGACAGGTATTTATCTCCGTGGTAAAAAACATGTAAATAGTGGGTGAAAAAAGCCCACAAAAATAAAAAAGGGAGTGTACTTGTATGAAGAAGATTCTCGCGATCCTGCTGTGCGTACTGATGGTATGCGGCTGTGCCAGCGTGATGGCCGAAGGCCAGAAGGTCGGCATTTCGATGCCCACCAAGGACCTGCAGCGCTGGAACCAGGACGGCGCGAACATGCAGAAGATGTTCGAAGAAGCCGGTTTTGTGGTGGATCTGCAGTATGCCGCCAACGACGAGCAGATTCAGTTGAACCAGGTGACCAGCATGATTAACAACGGCTGTGATGTCGTCATCATCGCCGCGATCACCAGCACCTCCCTGGGCTCCGCCCTGGATCTGGCCAAAGAAAAGGGCATCCCGGTCATCGCGTATGACCGTCTGCTGATGGCCCATGACTGGGTCAGCTACTATGCCACCTTCAACAACTACGCCGTCGGCACCATCCAGGGCTCCTACATCAAGGACCAGCTGGATCTTGATAATGCGGAAGGCCCCTTCAACCTGGAGATCACCGCTGGCGATCCCGGCGACAACAATGCGGGCTATTTCTATAATGGCGCCATCGACGTGCTGAAGCCCTACATCGAGTCCGGCAAGCTGGTTGTGAAGTCCGGCCAGATCGAGTTCTCCGAAGTTGCGACTCCCGCCTGGAAGACCGAGACTTCCATGAACCGCGCCAACAGCATCATCGCCTTCTATGACGACGGCTCCAACATCGATGCCTGGCTGTGCTCCAACGACTCCACCGCTCTGGGCGTTATCAACGCGCTGGAAGACAACTATGACGGCGAATGGCCCATCATCACCGGCCAGGACTGCGACATCGCCAACACCAAGAAGATGATCGCCGGCGAGCAGAGCATGTCCGTGTTCAAGGATACCCGGACCCTGGCTGCTCAGGTTGTCAAGATGGTTACCCAGCTCCTCAACGGCGAGGAAGTGGAAGTGAACGATACCGAGACCTACAACAACGGCGTCATCACCGTTCCGTCCTTCCTGTGCGTGCCCGTGTTCGCTGATGTGAACAACTACACCGAGCTGCTGATCGATTCTGGTTACTACACCCCTGAGCAGCTGCAGTAATCATTCAAACGCCGGTCTTTGACCGGCACCATTGAGGCGATGCAGGTGGGCCATGCTCACCTGCATCGTTTCAGAAGAGGACATTGGTTCCCATCTTTAAGGAAAGTGGGAGGAACGCCATGGGCAAGATTCTGCTTGAGATGAGAAACATCACCAAGACTTTTCCGGGTGTCAAAGCGCTTGACAACGTGAATCTGCAGGTGGAGGAAGGCGAGATCCACGCGCTGGTCGGTGAGAACGGCGCGGGAAAGTCTACCCTGATGAACGTGCTGAGCGGGATCTATCCCCATGGGACGTATGAGGGAGACATCGTTTACGACGGAGAAGTCTGTAAGTTTTCGAAGATCAAGGATTCCGAGAAAAAAGGCATCGTCATCATTCACCAGGAATTGGCCCTGGTGCCGGAGATGACCATCGGCGAAAACATGTTCCTCGGCAATGAGCAGGGGCACAAGTTCGCCATCAACTGGAACAAAACCTATGCGGAGGCCGACAAGTACCTCAAAATGGTAGGCCTCACAGAGAGCTCCAAGGAGCAGATCAAGACGATCGGCACCGGCAAACAGCAGCTGGTCGAAATCGCGAAGGCGCTGGCCAAGAAGGCCAGGCTGCTGATTCTGGACGAGCCGACCTCGTCTCTGAACGAAGAAGACTCCCGCGCACTGCTGGACCTTATGCTCAGCTTCAAGAAGCAGGGAATGACCATGATCATCATTACCCATAAGCTGAACGAAGTGTCCTATGTGGCGGATAAGATTACGGTTATTCGCGACGGCGCCACCATCGAGACCATCGACAATCATGGTGCGGAGCCGGTCAGCGAAGAGCGGATCATCAAGGGCATGGTTGGCCGCGAGATCACCAACCGTTTCCCCAAGCGCCCCCACGTTGTTCCCGGGGACGTCAAGATGTCGGTCCGCCACTGGACCGTGCGCCATCCGCTTTACCCGGAGCGCAAGGTGGTGGATGACGTATCGGTATATGTCCGCGAGGGCGAGGTCATCGGCATTTACGGCCTGATGGGTGCCGGGCGGACGGAGCTGGCCATGAGTATTTTCGGCCAGAGCTATGGCGTTGGCTTCTCCGGCGAGCTGGAGCTTGACGGAAAGCCCGTCAAGATACGCAAGAGCGTCGCGGACGCCATCAAGCACAAGATTGCCTACGTTACCGAGGACCGCAAGGGCAACGGCCTGATCCTGAGTAAATCAATCACGGTCAACACGACGCTGGCCAATCTCGACGCCGTCTCCAGCCACACTGTCATCGACGGGGACAAGGAGTTTGCGGCCGCGGAGGAATACCGCGGCAAGCTGCAGATCAAGACGCCCTCCGTGGAGCAGCTGGTGGGCAACCTGTCCGGCGGCAATCAGCAGAAGGTGCTGCTGGCCAAATGGATGTTTGCCGAGCCGGATATCCTGCTATTGGACGAGCCGACCCGCGGCATCGACGTGGGCGCCAAGTATGAGATCTACTGCATCATTAACGACCTGGCCGCAGCCGGCAAGAGCGTTGTGATGATCTCCTCCGAGCTTCCCGAGGTGCTGAACATGAGCGACCGCGTTTACGTCATGAATGAAGGCAAAATCATCGACGAGGTCAAGGCTTCGGAGGCGTCCCAGGAGAGCATCATGGCAGCGATCATCCGATCCGGAAGGGGGGCGTAACGATGAGTGAGCAAGTAAAAAAGTCCCCGCTGAAAGAGCCGCTCAGCTTCGGCCCGAAGGTGGGCAGCTTTCTCCGTAAATACACCATGGTCCTCGCGCTGGTGGCGGTGGTCATCGCCTTCGGCGTCCTGGTGGATCCCAAGAACAGCATCCTTTCCAACAAGAACCTGACAAGCCTGATCACAGCAAATACTTACGTCTTCATCCTGGCAACCGGTATGCTGCTGTGCATCCTGACCGGCGGCAACATCGACCTTTCCGTCGGCGCGGTGGTGTGTCTGGCCGGCGCAGTGGGCTGCATCATACTGGAAGCCAAAATGAACATGTGGCTGGCTGTACTGGCCATGATGGGTATCTGCCTGGTCATCGGCGTGTTCCAGGGCTTCTGGATCGCCAAGATCCGGGTGCCGGCGTTCATTGCAACGTTGTCAGGCTTTTATGCGTACCGCGGAATTGCTTCCTGGATCATGAAGGGTGAGTCCCACGTCGGTATGATCGACAAGGATTCCGCGTTCATCAAGTATTTCGGCAGCTACAACAACAGCTATGTGTCCTCGGTTCTCAAGGGCTGGTTCCCGGCCCTGGAACAGTCGGCGAAAGACGGCTGGATCGCGAATACGGAGAAAATCTTCACCAGTGAGAACGCGCTGTTCAAGTCGTTCCTGTTCGGCGTCAACAACACAAAGAGTTTTGATGTCATCAGCTTCCTGATCGGCCTGACGGCCGCGCTGATTTTCATTGTGCTGATGATCCGCAAGATCATCGTCCAGAAGAAACTGGGCATCAAGCAGTCCATCCCGGGGCAGATCATCACCACCGTGATCGTCTCCCTCGCCATTGTCTGGCTGAGCCTTGCCCTGAGCTACTACAAGGGCTTCCCGATGGTGCTGGTTTGGATTCTCCTGGTGCTGGGCGTGTACGCCTACATCACCAACCGGACCGCCATGGGCCGTCACCTGTACGCTGTGGGCGGCAATGAAAAGGCCACCGCGCTCTCCGGCATCAAGACCCGGAACGTCTATTGGTTCGCCTACGCCAACATCGGCCTGCTGGCCGGCCTGGCGGGCGCCCTGACGGCGGGCCTCAACAAGGGCATTGACCCCAAATACGGTGAGGGCTACGAGATGGACGCCATCGCCGCGTGCTTCATTGGCGGCGCTTCCGCCTACGGCGGCACCGGCAAAGTGTCCGGTATGATCATCGGCGCCATCCTGATGGGCGTCATCAACAAGGGCATGGACCTGAACGGTGTGGAAGACCCCTACAAGAAAGTGGTCAAGGGCCTCGTTCTGCTGGCAGCCGTGCTGTTCGACGTGCTCTCGAAGCGGCGCAAGCGCTGACACAGGAAGGAGGACAAAACAATGGAAAGCAAATCGGTTTTTGCCGTTCTGAAAAAGAACGTCATGCTCATTGTCCTGGTTCTTGTGTTTGTGCTGTTTGTGATCCTCACCCACGGCGGCTTCTTCAGCGCGAACACCTTCACCGATCTGGTCAAGAACAACGCCTACGTCTTTATCCTCGGCGCGGGCATGCTGATGTGCATGCTGACCGGCGGCAACATTGACCTGAGCTGCGGCTCGACGGTCTGCATGTTCGGTGCGCTGGGCGCCTTCTTCATGTCCACCAACAAAGGCACGCTGGAAAATCCGATCAACGTGCTGAATCTGGGCGTGCCCCTGTCCATCCTGATGATGCTGGCCATCGGTTTTGCCTATGGCTCGCTGCTGGGGTTCCTGATCGCCTATGTGCGGATCCCGCCGTGGATCGCTACCCTGACCTTCTTCCTGGCTTTCCGCGGTCTGGGCACGGCGCTTCTGAACTGGGCCAATCCAACCGATAAAACCCTCGCCTACCTGCCGGAATCCTTCCTGCAGACCTTCTACAAAGGTGTCCTTTTCCCGACCGAAGGGTTCAACTGGCCATGCTTTGTCATTGGCCTGCTGGCAGCCGGCGCGGTCGTCTTCCTGCTGTTCTTCAGCCGGAAAAAGCGGATGGAGAAGGGCTATTCAGTCGAACCCATGTACATGACCTGCCTCAAGGGCGGCCTCAGCGCCGCCGGGATCATCCTGCTGATGACCCAGTTGGCCATGGACAAGGGCCTTCCGGCACCGCTGCTGTGGGTGGTGGGCATCATCCTGATCTACTATTTCATCACCAGCAAGACCACCATCGGCCGCCATTTCTATGTGGTGGGCAGCAACATGGAGGCCGCGCGTCTCTCCGGCGTCAACACCCGCCGGATCATGTTCCTGGCCTATCTGAACATGGCCATCCTGTCTACCCTGGCTACCATGATCAACATGGCGCGTTTCCAGACCGCCATGCCAAATGCCGGCCTGAACTATGAGATGGATGCCATTGCGGCCTGCGTGGTGGGCGGCGTGTCCGCCAGCGGCGGCGCGGGCACCATCATCGGCATGGTCATCGGTGCAACCCTCATCGGCGTCATCAACCTTGGTATGATCGCGGTCAACCTGGACCAGCACTTCCAGTACATCGTCAAGGGCTTCGTGCTGCTGGCCGCCGTTGTGTTCGATATCCTGTCCAAAAAACGTCAAAAGTAAGCATTGGCATGGAACCCAGATCGACCCCCGTGACCTTGGTCACGGGGGTCTGCCAAAAGGAGATGCTTGGCTTTGAACAGTGGGAAATCCAGATCCGGCCTGATTGGATTGGTGGCGGCATACCTGATTTACATCGCGTATGAACTCTATCAGGGTCGGAATGATCCGAAAACCACCATGACGCCCGCTGTACGGATCATATGTATTGTGTTCTTTGGGGTGGTTTCCGTTGCGCTGCTGGTATATGCTTATCGGATTTGGAAGCAGGGCAGCCGGGAAGAGGAAAAACCGCCGGAAAAAGAGGATGAATCACTCAAATAACGGCCAGTATTGCGCTCAGGAGGATATCTGCCAATGGACGAGCTGTTTGCGGCGCTGGAGCAGGCGTTTGCCGATTATCGCCAGGACCTGGAAGGCTTTCAGCGCAAAAGGAAACCCACCGATGGGCTGCTGGGATTTGGACGCACATTGGGAGATGATCCCTGCAATGAACGGCTGGATGAGCGCATCCGACAGACGGTGGAGGCGTTATGCGTCTTGCAGCCTTCTCCCGGGGAAGCGGAGCGGGCAATCCGGCTGCTTCTTTTCGATCAGGGGACAAAGGCCTGGCCCACAGAAGCGCAATGGATGCTGCGCGCGGTAGAGCGCCACGCGCTTCCGCTGATTCCTTATTTGGAGAAGGAGAGATCGGCGCTGCTCTGCCAGGAATATGGCAAGCGGTACCGTCCCTGGGATCGTTTGCCCGTTCAAAAACAGGTCTATAAGGCGCTCAAAGCCAAAGTCATATAATACTATTCTCAATCTAAAATCTTATCATCTTTGGGTGTCTTTTCCGCCCTGGCGTTGCTTCATTCCGGTCAACGCAGCGGTGCTACGCCTCCCTCCATTCAGCTTAGCCAGGGCGAAAAACTCATCCAAAATCTGATCATCTTTTATACTGAGAATAGTATAAGCGATCACAGCATCGCCGTATTGGGAGAGGAGATGCCTGAAAGCGGGAAAAGGGGCAAGGGCTGGAGAAAAAAGCCATCGGCCCTTCAGACGCAAACCCGCAATCCGATCGCTTGGAACAGACGGCATAAACATACGATGGCCATAGCGGCTGTGCGTGCTATGGCCATCCTGTTATTTTTCCACTGCTTCTTCGTTTGTTCCCAGCAGCGCCACCGCCACGTCATTCACATTGGTGCCCGTAGGGCCTGTCATGATCAGCCCGCCTGTTTTCTGCAGCGCATGGTAGGCGTCGTTTTCCCGCAATACTGCGTCTATGGACAGGCCATGATCTGCCAGCTCCCGGCAGGTATCGCCATCCGCATAGCCGCCCGCCGCATCGGTAGGCCCGTCGGTCCCGTCGCTGCCCACCGAAAAGACGGCTGCATTGCGGAAGCCGCTGATCCCGGCTGCCGCTGCCAGAGCGATTTCCTGGTTGCGCCCGCCAAGGCCATGGCCGGTGAGCTTCACAACCGTTTCACCGCCTGCAATGAATGCCAGCGGTTTTCCGTCACGGATATGCGTCTTTATGACAGACGCGAGGAAGCTGCCGGCTTCTTTTGCCTGACAGCACATTTGATCGGTCAGCAAAACCGGCTCATAGCCCAGATGCTCGCACTCCCTGGCAGCTGCGCGGCACAGCTCCCGAACGCTGCCATTGATCTGGGTATGCACATTGTCCAGGGATTTCGGGGTTTCCGCGTCCAGCAGCTTCAAAGCGGCCTCTGACATTTTTATTCCGTATTTTTTCTGGATGCGCCAGGCATCCTCTGCCGTGGCTGTGTCGGGGCAGGCCGGGCCGGAAGCGATCATGTCCAGCGGATCGCCGAGAATGTCGGAGAGCACCACGGCCTCCACATGAGCCGGCCGGCACCACTGGGCAAAGCGGCCGCCTTTGACGGCGCTGAGCCGCTTACGGATCGTGTTGATCTCAACGATATCCGCCCCGGAGGCCAGCAGCTGTCCGGTAATATCCCGCAGTTCCTCCGCCGGCACCAGCGGCTTTTCAAACAGCGCGCTGCCGCCGCCGGACAGAAGAAACAGCACGGTATCCTTTTCGGCCAGGTCAGATACCAGATCCAAGGCCGCCTGCGTGCCGCGAAAAGAATTTTCATCCGGAACGGGATGCCCAGCCTCGAAGCAGGCAAAGTTGGCGATGGGGCCCATGACGTGGTCGTATTTCGTGATCACGACGCCGTTTTCGATCCGACTGCCCAGGCAATCGCTGGCGGCCTTGGCCATTTGCCATGCGGCCTTTCCGGCAGCCACCAGCAGCACACGCCCCGGAAACCGCATTTCGGCCAGCGCGCGCTGCACGGCGGCATCCGGCTGCACGGCGGCTATCGCCCCGCGGATGATCTGATCGGCATGACGCCTTAACGTTTGATTCATTTTCCATTTTCTCCTTCACAGAAAAGAGGCGCACGATGCGCACCGACACCGTGCGCGGGCTTATCGGCTTTTCAAAAGAAGTCGGGAAGCACAGGCCCCCATCAACTGCCGGGGCAATCCATTATCCTTTCGTGATTTCCATGATGATCCTCCTTCTTTTGCGTTCTGTTCCAGGCTGCCAAAGGCGCGGGCTTTGCCCTCCGGACGGACGCTTTGCACAAATGTGAATGCATCCGTCCGTTTTGATCCGGGCGGCTGCGGCCCCGTCCGTTTGCGCAAGGAAAGATGAAATAGGATTTGCCGAGTGGAAAATTTTGTGGTATAATACGGACAGATGAAACGGAGGAAAGCGACAGCAGACGCAGGGGATAGGTATGTTTCAGATTTTTGTTGTGGAAGATGAATTGCTGATCCGGCAGAGCATACGAAACGCCATAGAAAAGATGCAGGGGCCGTATGCTTTTTGCGGCGAAGCGTCGGATGGGGAGATGGCCCTTTCGATGATGCAGGATCTGATGCCGGATATCCTGCTGACGGATATCCGCATGCCCTTCCTGGACGGCTTCGGGCTGATCCGCCACGCCAAGGCCATGATGCCGTGGCTGAAAATCGTGATTATCAGCGGATATGGGGATTTTGAATCCGCCCAAAAGGCCATTGCGCTGGGGGTGGATCAGTACCTGCTCAAGCCTGTGCGGCCCGCGGATCTGACGCGGGTCATCGAGGAAATGGCCGAACGCATCGAAAAAAGCAAGGCGACCTCTGCGCCGGCGCTGGGATTGGGCCGGGATGAAGTGGATCAGGCCCTGCGGCAGCGTTTTTTGCGGCAGATGCTGTTCGACGGGGCGGATACCGGCGCGCTGCTGGAGCAGGCCCGGACGCTGAACGTGGACATCGTGCGCAGCCATTACCTGGTGGCGGTCAGCTATTTTGACGCGCCCAACCTGGACGGGAAGCACCTGCGTGCCGCCGCGCAGGCCGCCTTGGCCGGAGAGGAGGATCTCCTCTTTGATTTTACGGCGGCGGATCAGCTGACGCTGGTGCTGTTTGGCAGCGGCGAGGAGGCCCTGAACGAGCGGGCGTACCGGCTGATCAACATCCTCAAGCATGAGATGCGGGAACTGTGCCCGGTCATTACGGTAGCGGTGGGCAGCGTGGTCAGGCGGCTGGGCGCCCTGGCGGATGCGTACAAAACCGCCGCCGATCTGCTGAAAAAGGTCAGCAGCGTGTCGCCTGGGCAGGTGATCAATGCCGCTGATACGGCGCAGATCACCGCCGATATCGTGAATTACAGCGGCCCGTTCAACGAGGAATTCCGTCAGAAAGTCCTGCGCGCGTCGTCCCAGGAGGTGTCCGGGCTGCTGGAGGAGGCCCTGAACGGGCCCGGAGGCGCCCAGTTTGACAGCATGCTGATGCGGTATTACGCACTGATCGACATCCTGAAAATGGCTGTGCAGCTGTCAGCGCGCCATGCGCCCGGAACGGACGGCAAGGATATTGCCGCTCAGCTCAGTGAAAAATACGATATTTTTGCCGCGTCCGGGGATAAGGAGACCTTTCGCAGAACGGCCGAAGAGCTGCTGACCGCCGCTCTGTCCACGCGGCAGGACGCGGTGGGGGACGTGAAATACGGCCATGTGATCAGCCGGGCGGAAAAGTATGTGGCCGAAAACTTCTGTGATCCCAATATTTCCTTGATCACCACGGCCCGGCACGTGGGCATGAGCGCCGCCCACTTCAGCACGGTTTTTTCCCAGAATCTGGGCCGGTCCTTCATCAGTTATTTGACCGCCATGCGCATGGAGCGCGCCAAAGAGCTGCTGCGCACAACCAACATGCGTCTGTCCGACATCGCGCTGGAGATCGGCTACAACGAGCCCAATTATTTCAGCCATGTATTCCGCAAAACGGAGGGGATCACCCCCAAGGAATACCGGGCCCGGGAAGGCGGTCAATAACCCCGGGCGGAGATGATTTCCTCCGACAGCCCTTCCTTTTCAAAGGAGGTTTCCTCCACATAGGTGAATTTGGGCGGCGTTTCGCCTTTTTCCAATTGCTCAATGATGGCGCGGACCCGGGGCCCGTGCAGCGGGTTGCATTCCACGTCGAAGCTGATTTCCCCATTCAGGATCATGTGCAGAGCGGTGCTGCTGGCGTCGAAGGAGACGATTTTCACATCCTCTCCCGGCCGCAGCCCCGCTTTTTTCAGCGCGTCAATGGCGCCGTAGGCCATGTTGTCGTTTTCGGAATAGATCAGGTCAAAGCCCTGTCCCTCTTCCAGCAGGGCCTCTACCAGTTCCTGCCCTTTGGCTTGGGTGAAATCCCCGGAGGAACGGAAAACCAGCTGCCAGCCGTCGTGGGCAGCCAATCCGGCGTCCAACCCGTCTGTGCGGCCGATCTGGGCAGTGGAGCCGATGTTTCCCTGCAGGTGAACGATACGCAAAGGCGCATTGCCAAAGCGGCTGTCCATCCATGTCACGGCGGTGTCCCCCTCCCGGCGGAAATCGCTGCCGATCCAGCAGGTGAACAGGCCGGTATCCTCGATTTCGATCATCCGATCCACGATGATCACCGGGATGCCCGCGGCCTTTGCTTCGCCCAGCACCGTATCCCAGCTGCGTTCGGTGGTGGGGGCCAGCACAATGTAATCTACCCCCTGATTGATGAAATTGCGGATGGCGGTGATTTGCTTTTCCTGTTTTTGCTGCGCGTCGTCCAGGATCAGCCGATAGCCGTTTTCGGGGGAGAGGGCGGTCTGCATGCTCAGCGTGTTGGCGTTCCGCCAGTCGCTTTCCGCGCCCACCTGGGAAAAGCCCACAACGATCAGGTCCTTTTCATCCTTGGGCGTGGACACCGCGCCGGGACCGCCGCAGGCGGAGAAAACGATGCACAGCGCCGCCAGCAGCGCTGTCAGAATGACCTTTTTCATGCTTCCGCTCCTTCCTGATCCAGGGCTTTTACGCCCCGCCGGGGCAGCAGCACCGTCACCGTGGTGCCCTTTCCCTGCTCGCTTTCAAAGGATAATCCGTAAGGTTCGCCGCAGTAAAGACGGATGCGCTGGTGCACGTTTTTCAGCCCCAGTCCGCTGTGATGCTCCTCGTAGGAGCCGGATTGCAGCCGGGCAAGCTGCTCCTCCGTCATGCCCGCGCCGTTATCCCGGACCTGCAGGCAGATGTCTTCATCCTTCGTAAAGCCCGTGATTTCAATGGTGCCACGCCCCCGGCGGTTCTTGATGCCATGGTACAGGGCGTTTTCGATCAGGGGCTGCAGAATCAGCTTGGGCACCGGCGTATCCTGCATTTCCTCCGGCACGGAAATGCTGTAGTTGAGGATATCGCTGTACCGGATCTGCTGGATTTCCAGGTAGGATTTGGCCTGGATCAGCTCCGCCCGCAGGGAAATCACGTCCTCGCCCCGGTTCAGCGAATTGCGGAAGAAGGTGGACAGGCTGGTGACCATGTTGATCACGTCTTCCTCCCGCTGGGACTCGGCCAGGATCACGATGGAATCCAGGGTGTTATAGAGGAAGTGGGGATTGATCTGGGCCTGAAGCAATTCCAGCTCCGCCCGGTGGAGGGATTGCTGATCCTGCCGCTGCTTCTCCATGAGGGATGAAATGCGGCCCGCCATTTTATCGAAGTTCCGATCCAGGGTCCTGATTTCCGTGATATTGGTTTTTACGGGCACGCTGGCAAAATCATCCGCCCCGAAACGCTCGGCTTTCTCTGTCAGCGCCCGGATGGGGCCGGTGATGTTGCGGCTGACGCGCAGGGTATAGGTAAGCAGCGCCATGAACAGCACGCCCATGGCGATCACGGTAAAGACGATGAGCAGGGTGGTCTGCCGGCTGATTTCGCCCCGCAGGCGCGCCAGCTCCCGCACCTCGTCGCCCAGAAAATCGTGCATATAGTTTTCGATCAGCATGGTCAATCCCGTTTCACCGCGGATATTGCGCTCCAGCAGCTCCATGCGCAGGTCATAGGAATCGGTATTGGCGATTTCGATCATATAGGCGCGCAGATTGCTGCACATATCCAGCATGCTGCGCACTCGCCAGCGGTTGTCGCTGAGGGTGGTTTCGGTGGCAAGCCGGTTCAGCACCCTTTCCGCGTTATCCAGTTCTTCCATGGGCAGATCATCCACGGAATGATCGGTGCGGGGCCGGATCACATGGTTGTACATTTCCAGATCCAGGTTGCTTTTGAATTCCTGATTGAAATCTGCCGCCGTGTTGGCGCAGGCCAGCACCCCCGCGTACTGGTGGTTGATGGAAACCAGCATCAGCGTCAGCACAGCGATAATGACCCCCATCGCGGCAGACAGAATGATCAACAGCCTGCGAATCTGCTGCTGCACGGTACGGGGTCCCGGAAGAGACGGGCTGGGCATGGGCACCTCCAAGGAAAACAGAAATAGAATGAATGGATTATAGCATATTTCCCGGTGAACGGACAGGAAGAAAAGCCAGTTTCAAAAGAAAGTATCAGGAATCGAAAAAAAGTTTCATTCTTTCCGCTGCACTTCAGCTAATTGGAAAAAATATTGCTATTGAATTCAAAAGATAATGAATGTTTTCCGGAGAATTACGATATACAATGATAATATCAAAAGCCCGGATAGGGCTGAAAAAATCGGGGAGGTAAAACCATGAAGAAATTTATCGCAATGCTGCTGACGATGGCGCTGGTGCTGTCCTGCTTCGCCATGGCTCTGGCTGACGACGAACTGATCAAGGTCGGCATCATCAACCTGGACCCCGCTGAATCCGGCTATCGTACCGCGAACGTCAAGAATCTGCAGGAAACCTTTACTGTGGAGAATGGCTACGACGCAACTTTCGCGACTGCCACCACCGGCAAGGATCAGCTGGACGCTTTCCAGGGATTCGTTACTGCCGGCATGAAGTACATCCTGGTGTCCGCTGCTGATACCACTGGCTGGGATGAAGTGCTGGAGAATGCCAAGGAAGTTGGCGTGAAGGTATTCCTGTTCGACCGTATGATCGACTGCGATCCCGAACTGTATACGGCTGCCGTCGTGTCCGACATGCGCCTTGAGGGCGAAAAGGCCGTTGCCTGGCTGGAGAGCCTGGGCCTGGAAGAATACAAGATCCTGCATATTCAGGGCCAGCTGGGTTCTGCCGCGCAGATCGGCCGCAGCGATCCCCTGGTTGAAAAGTGCGAAGCCGAAGCCAACTGGACCATCGTCCGTGAAGGCACCGGCGGCGACAGCTGGGATCCCAACGAAGCCCGCAAGATCGCCGAAGCTGCCATCGATGCCGGTGAAGACTTCAACATCGTGTACGCCGAGAACGACGGCATGGCTGACGGCGTTGTGGCTGCTCTGGACGCGAAGGGCATCAGCCACGGCGTGAACGGCAAGGTTATCATCATGGGCTTTGACTGCAATGCCTGGGCGCTGGAAAAGGTGCTGGCCGGCGAATGGAACTATGATGGTCAGTGCTCTCCCTTCCAGGCCAATAAGATCGACGAACTGATCAAGATCCTGGAAGCCGGCGGCGAGATCGAAGGCCTGAATGAACTGAATCAGATCATCAATGACGAAACCTACTTTGCGGCTGATACTATCACCGCGGAAGACGTTGAACGCTACGGCCTGAAGTAATCCTTAGGCAAGACTTGGGCGCGGTATGAACGGACGGTAATGCGCGCGTTCATACCGCGCCTTCTTTCAAGCAAAAGGACGTTTTTTTCAGCAGACGGCATGGAAGGAGCAGCCCCAGATGCCAAACGAAACGGTATTGGAAATGCGCGGGATCTGTAAGCAGTTTCCGGGCACGAAAGCGCTGAATAATGTGGATTTTACCCTGCGAAAGGGCGAGATCCACGCACTGATGGGGGAAAACGGCGCGGGAAAATCCACGCTGATCAAGGTGCTCACCGGCGTATATGAGAAGGACAGCGGCAGCATCCGGATCGACGGCGTAGCGGGTGAAGCGCAGATCCATTCCCCCCAGGACGCGCAGAACATCGGGATCAGCACGGTGTATCAGGAAATCACCCTTTGCCCGAACCTGACGGTGGCGGAAAACATGTTCATCGGCAGGGATCGCGGTGTGGGCGTGCGCTGGAAGGAATATGAAAAACGGGCGGGAGAGATTCTGAATAACCTGGGCATTCCCGCGCGCCCCAAGCAGGAACTGTCCCGGTGCTCTCTTGCCGTGCAGCAGATGGTGGCCATCGCCCGGGCGGTGGATATGAATTGCAAAGTGCTGATCCTGGACGAGCCTACCTCCTCGCTGGATGAGAAGGAAGTGCAGATGCTTTTTGAGCTGATGCGGGACCTGAAGAACCGGGGCGTGGGCATCGTTTTCGTCACCCACTTTCTGGAGCAGGTGTACGCGGTCAGCGACCGGATCACCGTGCTGCGCAACGGCGAGCTTGTGGGCGAATACTTGGTGGAAGACCTGCCCCAGGTGGAACTGGTGGCCCGGATGATGGGCAAAGATCTGGATGATATGGTGGACCTGGAAGCAGTGGGCGAAAAGAGCCAGGGCAGCGACGAGATTGTGTATGAGGCAACCGGCCTTGCCAGCACGGAATGCAAGCCCTTTGATTTCCGGATCCGCCGGGGCGAGGTCAACGGCTTCACCGGGCTGCTGGGCTCCGGCCGCAGCGAGAGTGTGCGGGCGATTTTCGGGGCAGACCGGGTGACTGGCGGCACGGTGAAGGTCAAAGGCCTGCGTAAGACAGTGACCAATCCGCACAAAGCCATGAAACAAGGCATCGGGTATCTGCCGGAGGATCGCAAGCGCGACGGCATCATCGCCGATTTGAGCGTGCGGGACAACATCATCCTGGCGCTGCAGGTGATGAAAGGGTTCTTTCATCCCATGACCAAAGCGCAAATGAAGTCTTTCGCGGATGAATACATCAATGCACTGCAGATCAAAACCGCCAGCCAGGATACGCCCATCAAATCCCTGTCCGGCGGCAACCAGCAGAAGGTCATCCTGGCCCGATGGCTCCTGACCCATCCCGACTATCTGATCCTGGACGAACCCACCCGCGGCATCGACGTGGGAACCAAGCTGGAGATCCAGCGCCTGGTGCTGAAACTGGCGGAGGAGAACATGAGCGTGACGTTTATCTCTTCCGAAATCGAGGAAATGCTGCGGACGTGTTCCCGGCTGATCGTTATGAGAGACAGGAATATCGTGGGCGAGTTGACCGGGGAGGATCTGACCCAGGCGAAGGTCATGAAGACCATTGCGGGAGGAGGGCAATAAGATGAAAAACACACTGAAGAAAATTGCATCATCCCTCAACTCGCTGATGATCCCGCTGGTCGCGCTGTTTCTTCTTTTGCTGTTTAACCTGTTTCGGGATGTGAGCTTCTTCAGAATCACGCTGGACGACAAAGGGGTATTGAGCGGCAACCTGGTCAGTATTATCAACAGCGCCAGCGAACTGGCCATCATTGGTATGGGCATGACACTGGTGACGGCGTCCTGCGGCGGGCAGGATATTTCTGTGGGCACGGTCAGCGCCATAGCCGGCGCCGTATTTGCCAAGATGCTGCTGAAGGCATTTACCGTGATCACGATCCCCACGATCCTGCTTTCGGTGCTGGTTGCTATCCTGGTCACGATCCTGTTCAAGCTGTTCAACGGCGTGCTGGTGGCGGTGTTCAGGATTCAACCAATGATCGCCACGCTGATCCTGTATTCCTCCGGGCGGTCCATCGCCTCCTGGATCATCGTGGACGCCACCACCAAAATCGAGGATCCGCTTGTGCGCTATATCGGCATGACCATTCCAGGGTCCCCCATTCCCACGCCTATTTTCATTACGGCAATCATGGGGCTGGTGCTGGTCCTGATCTTCAAGCTGACCAACCTGAGCCTGTATACCCAGACCGTCGGGATCAACCAGGGCGCCGCCCGGCTGAACGGCATCAATCCCATTGTCGTGAAGCTGCTGTGCTTCGGTGTGCTGGGCGTGTGCGTTACCCTGGCCAGCGTGATCCAGATCGGGCGCATTGGCTCCCTGACCCAGAATACCATGCTGGCGGATATCGAAATGGACGCCATCCTGGCGGTGGCCATTGGCGGCAACAGCCTGGGCGGCGGGAAATTCCGGATCAGCGGAACGGTGCTGGGTGCTTATGTAATTGAAACGCTGATGACAACCCTGCGCTCCATGAATGTGGATACATCCAGCATAAAGGCCTATAAAGCATTGGCCATCATCGCGGTGGTGGTAGCCGGATCGCCTGTGATCAAGGCGCTGGCGTCGAACCTGTGGAAGAAGATTCGCGAACAGGTCTTCGTGGGCACGTCGAAGGAGGCGATCCGCTGATGTCGCAGATCCTTGAAGCCCCGCGGAAAAAGCGGGAAAAAATGACCAACACCATGCTGCTGATGACCATCAGCATCGTGATTTTTATCGCGCTGTATATCTATGCCGTGCTGAACATTCAGGGCTTCGATAAGCCGGAAATGTTCCTGAACCTGATCAATGAAAACGCGCCGATTATCATTATCGCCTGCAGCCTGACCATCGTTATGATCGGCGGCGGGATCGATATCAGTGTTGGCGGTGTGATCATGCTGACGGTGATGAGCTGCGCCCGGTTCCTGAACGAAAACCAGATCGCGGATCAAACGCTGGGTGTGATCGTTACGCTGCTTCTGGCACTGGGGATCGGCCTTGCCTTCGGCTTGCTGCAAGGCTCTCTGGTCAGCTATCTGGAGATCCAGCCGTTTATCGTAACGCTGGCCGGCATGGTGCTGGCCAAAGGCGTGGCCAGCATGCTGTTCGAGGACTGGAAAGTGCTGCAGAAAGCGCAGGGAGCGCGGAATATTACAAACCCGAAAGTGTTGCATGAAGGATTCAAAGCCTTGAAGAACCTGAAAATCGAAATCCCATGGCTTGGATATATTTCGCCCAACAACGGTAAACTGATTCCCGCCAAGATCGAGATTGGCGCGGTGATTGCAGTGGTCGTCGTGATCTGCGTTTTCCTGATGCTGCGGTATACGAAAAAGGGCAGGCATATCTATGCTGTGGGCGGCAATCAGCAAAGCGCTATGATGCTGGGCATCAACGTAAAGCGGACCCGGTTCTTCTCCTATATCATGAGCGGGATGCTGGCCGGTCTGGCCGGATTTGCATACCTGATACACGATGCATCCGCTAACATCACCAGCGTCGGCGTGCGATATGAAATGGACGCCATCGCGTCCTCCATTATTGGTGGCACGCTGCTGACCGGCGGCGTAGGCAACGTGATCGGCTCCTTCTTTGGTACAATGATCCTGGTGACGCTGAAAAAGGTGATCAAGCTGGACCCGGCGATCAAGGTATCGTACATTCAGGAAATGGCCAGCGGCGCTATGCTGGGGCTGTTCATCGTGCTGCAGAGCATCGTGCTTTCCACCCGCGGAAAAGGGAAGATGCGCTTGCCTGAATGGCTGAAATTTGGCAAGCGAACCACGTGACCTATCGGAAGGATCCGGTTAGTTTTCGGGCCGGCCCGCTGTTTTGTTCGGGCCAGCCCGTTTTTTGCTTCCATATCTTCCCGCTTCCTTTCTGGCATAAAACGCCTTTTCATGGAAAACCTGTGGCTGAAAAAGGTCAAGGAGGCGCAGGAGCATTGAGAGCGACAGGCATTGTCAGACCCATAGATGAATTGGGGCGGGTGGTCATTCCAAAGGAAATCAGGAGAACGCTGAGAATCCGCGAGGGTGACCCGTGCTGATGGGATGGACACGGATGGAGCGATTCTGCCTCGCTTTGATGGATACCGCGGACCGATTCGGGATGAAATGAGCGGAAAAGGAGAACCGGGCTGTTGACGCATCCCGTGTCGGCTGCCCGGCTGGCTTTTATTTCAAATCTGTACGAAGGATATAAACCGTCTTATCGGCCAGGCCATCCGGATGCAGGTCATGTCCGGTATTTTGAATATCGGTATTCCTTGTTTACAAGGTCGATGCACGGTCCTTCCATTCACCGTTGATTGCTTCTGTGAACCATCCGGCGGCGGATTGGAAGCCAGAGGACAGGCGTGGCAAGGATGGCAGGCGCGGCCATGCTGCGAGAGCCATGATGATAGTATTTGGGGCCGTTGCCAGTGCAACCATAGGTTGCGTTGGTGTAAGAAAACGCAATTGCAGGTTGGTGGAAAATGAAGGCTTTTTCTGGTAATCTGTTCCTGCACCGCGGAGCAAAAGGTCTTTACGAAAAAATGATTTGAAGGAGGACAGCCATGAGCTTTGGAAAAAACCTTCAATACCTGCGGCAGCTCAGCGCAGGCATGACGCAGGAAGCATTGGCGGAAAGACTGAGCGTAAGCCGCCAGACGATCTCCAAATGGGAAATGGACGCAGCGAACCCTGAGATGGATAAAGCGCTTGAACTCTGCAAGGTGTTCAACTGCTCCCTGGACAATCTTTTCAGGGATGAAATGGACCAGCGCAGCAGCGCTTACACAAACCTTCGCGTTGAAGATGTTCCGGGATTCCGGTATGTGGAGCATACCGTCATCAGCACGGAGCCGGAAAGCGACGCCATGGACAGAATATACAAATATGCAAAAGAGCACGGTGATGAAAATCCGAAGGTCATCGGCTGGGATTTCCCCAGGCTGTCTGTGGAGCAGATCAATGTGTTCAGGATGCACGGATACACAGCCGCATGGATCCTGCCGGATGGCGTAAACCCCGAGGGGCTGGAAGTCAAAGAGCAGGCCGGGCACAGGTATGCGGCGATCCACATTGAACGTCCCTTTGACAATCCGTTTTCCACCATCCCGGGCGCCTATCATACGCTGGGGGATTATATGCGGACGAACGGGCTGATCCATGTGGAGAACGAGGCCATCCCATGCTTTGAAACGGACGGAGAAAGCATGGACGTCTATATGGCCTGCAAGTGATGATCCGTCAGAGATCAGGCAGAAAAGTGATCAAAGGAACTTCCTATTCCGGCAGAAATTCCATGATTTCTCCGTCGTCATGCTTCTCCTCAGACGATGGGATGATCGACCGAATCGCGGCGACTG
>JAFXVJ010000019.1 GCA_017524615.1 Clostridia bacterium
GATGTCCTACAGCTTCTGGCCCGGCCGCTGAAAGCGGCCAACCCGGATGCAAAGCATCCGGGGAAAGCCGGGGAATCATCCCCAGGGAAAAGCTCGCTTTTCTCTGAGGATGATCCCGGCTTTCTCTGGGCCAGAAGCCCCAAACGTTCGCAATCCCGGCGTAACACGCGACGATTTCTTGGGTCTATCGATCAAGCAGCTTCGCGAGGAGTGGGTCCAGGGGATCATCCCCTGGCGCGGGGTACAGGGGCCGCGAAGGCCCCTGCCTCGTCCTCCTGATCTTATGTCTCTCTATGCAAATTGTGTTTTAAAACCTTACAACTTTGGCGCCTTGTTCACAGAGACGGTTTTTCTGCCGCCTTCCCAGATGATTTCCGCCTCAACGGGGCAGGGAGCCTCGATGGTGATGACCGGTGCGTCTTTCGCGGAAGCGCGGGCTTCGCAGCGCAGGGCAATGGGCACATCGCCAAACGGATAATCCACGATCCCGTGCGCGTCGGTCAGGCGCACATCCCAGCGGAGCTTGCCGTGCACGGGGTCGCTCTTGATGCCCATGATGTATTCATACAGGATGGAGGTGTGGAAAAGGCCGCTCCACCCCACGAAGTCTTTGGCGGCGACATGGTCGTACACCACGCCGGGAGCGGGGAACTCGGGGGCATAATTCTCCCAGACGGTGCCGGTTTCGTTAAAGACGCGGGTGGCGTGATCCACGCAGGCAAGGGCGATGTCATGGGCCAGAGCATCATAGCCGTTTTGCGCCAGACCGCGCAGAATCATATAGTTGGTAGGGGCCCAGACGGAGCCGCGCCAGTACCCGCCGCGCGGGCAGTAATCAGGGCTGTCCGCGGAAAGGGTGGGCACGCGGTTGGCGCGTTTGAATTCTTTTTCATTGTCCAGATGCGCAACAAAACGGTCCATGCGTTCCGGGGGGACGACCCCGGCGATCAATGCCCAATAGGCCGCCACGGATTTCACGCCGTTGAGCTGCCCGTTGCGCCATTCGTCAAAGTAGAAGGCGTCTTTCTCCGACCAAAGGCGGTCATTAACGAGCTTCGAAAGCAGGTCGATCTCCTCCTGCAGCGCGGGAACATCCTCCGCGTGGCCCAGCTCCCAGGCCATATTCACCAGACAGCGGGCGTCCAGAATGGCCTGCAGCGTGCTGTCCACCCAGACCATGTGCCCGTTGGAATGGGAAACATTGCGGCCGGGCTGCGTGCGGGGCTGATTGTCCATGCCGCAGCCCCAGCCGGAAGACCAGTAGGATCCATCCCGCCAGGTGCGATGCTCCGCCATCCATTCGTGGTAGGCCAGCAGAGGATAGTACACATCCTGAAGACGCTGCCTGTCCGCTGTGGTTTTGTAATACTCCCATTCACACCAGGTCATCACCTCCGGGCCGGTCGAGCAGGGGTCAAAGCGCGTGAAGCATTCGCCGGCGATGTCTTCCCGAAGCTGGCGGCAGATATAGCCGTCCCTGTGCTGCCGGGCGTACATGTTGTCCAGGGTTTTCTGGAAGTTAAAGGCCCGTTTGCCGTATCGGCCGAACATGAGGATGAACGCCGAATCCCACATGAAAAGCATGCCGTTGAAGGCCGTATCGATAAAAGCGGATACGAAGCCGCTCTCCTTCTTTGGCAAACGAAGGTTGGAAAAGGCGATCTGCCAGACCTTTTCGTGGCAGGCGATCACAGGGTCATGGCCCTGCCAATAGGGCTTGGGCAGCAGGGAACGGCTCCCCTCATAGGTGGGCAGCGCCCCCGTTTCCGCCTCCCGGGAAAGGAAGGGATTTTTTGCCGCGTGGGCATTGGGAATGTAGGTGATCTCTTCGTTGGGCAGGAAATTCGGTTTTGTCATCATGTCCTCCTTGCTGATGCGGCTGCGATGGATGATACGTCATATACGCGCGGGCGGGGATTGCATCCCCTGATCCCCCGCAAGCCTGTGCCGGGACTGAACTGCTGCGGCTTGTGAAGCGAGCGCGCCGTGCGCGGTATCCATTTACGGGGGGTTCAGCTGCCTATAGTGTATCGCTTGCCGGGGATTTTTGCAAGGCATATTTGCCTTCGGGTTTTGTATCTTTTCGTTGACGCTGTGCTGATTATCCATTATACTGTGAGTGGAAATGCTTCGCAAACACGGATATTGCTTTCTATGAAGGAACACCGTACAAACAAGGAGGAAAACCATGAAAAAGAAAACGCTTACAGGATTGCTGCTGATCACGCTTTGCCTTCTGATGATCCTGCCTGCCGCATCGGCCGAGACGCGCTGGGGGGAGATCGTCCTGGAAGGGATGAAAGAAACCATCAGCGAAACGCTGTTCGTCAGTCCGCAGGGCTTTTCTTTCTGGTATGCGGACGACAGGCTGGAGGCATATAACGACGTCGTGGGGAACATAGACGGCGTGTATATTTGTGCGCTCTATGCAGATGACCATATGATCCTCTCCATGATTCCGGAAGAGGACGCGGAGGAATACGCCGAGGATCTCGATCTGGATATTGTGGGGCTGGCGGCCCAATCACGTGTGCAGATGGATGTGTATAACGAGCTTGAAAACGGACGGTACTATTTCCTGACCGTGATCGGGGAAAACGGGAGGTATCTCTGCGCCATCGGCGAATACGCGCAGGAAGCGGCGGAAGGCAACGCCCGGTTTTTGCAGCGGGTGCTGGACAGCGTAACATTCCTGACCGATGCCCCGGATCCTTCCTGGAATCAGGACGACGATGATGAACTCTTTGAACGGATCATCCTGATCGAGGACGGCTGTTACACCCTGGGCGAAAGCACCATCCGGGACTTTGAGAACAACGGCTGGGCCTGGACGAAGACGGCCGACGGGCGTTTCTGCTTTGAGGTGACGGAAGAAGGCAATTACTTTTACGCAAGGACAGACGACGGCAGCCCGGACGGCAAGTTAGTGATGGTGGATATGTTCTGCGCGTACGATATCGCGTATGAATATCTCAGCTGCGGCTTTGATCTGGCGTACAGCCCGGATATGGAAATGGATATCTATACCTGCATTGAAGAGGATTATGACTCGGATTATACCGACGACGGCATCCTTTACGCCCGGACGGAGGTCAAAGGCGGCACCCTGCTGATCGAGGTCAGTGAAGGCGCGCTCCGACTGACACTTGAGTGAATAAACCCGGAGGAAGCTCCGCGGTCCTTGCACAGGGGAGACGTTTGATCCTCATGCGCACGGGCGGGGCCGGCAGGATGCGCAGTGCCCGGTATCGGGCCGAGGAAAGCACCTTCAAATGAAACCATCAACACCCTATCAACGACACAGCCGCCGGCGGGATCAGGAAGATCGTGCCGGCGGCTTTCTTTGCGGTCCGGGAAGGAAATGGGATATGCACGAGTTTTTTGAATCTTCCCGGATTGTCAGGAGAATGAAACCCCTTCGGTGTCATCCCGGGCAAAGCGAAGCCGGGAGGCGAAGCGCAATCGAGGGATCCATGCGCGTTCCGTGAAGAATCGAAACATGAGTTTTGAGAAAGCCCCATAGCGGCGTTGGGATCAGGATTCCGGGCCGAGAATACCGTACTCCGGCTCCGTGCTTTCCTGCGGCATGCCGTTGACGTCCGCCATTTCAAGCAGGAGCCTGCTGCCTGCGATCTCCGTGAAGGCCGCGGCCCAGGGGATCCCGGCGTCCATGGCGGCATAGAGGGCATCCGCGTCTTTCGTCACGCTGGCATCTTTTTTCATTTTCTTCATAGTATTTTCATCTTTGGAGGATACACTAAGCCCACGAACGAAAGGAGGGAATGCCCATGAAAGGCATCAGGAACTGTCTCTGGCCCCTTTGTTTTTCCCTGGCGCTCATCGCCTTTACCGTGTATATTTCCCTGGACACCTTTGTGATCAGCAGAAGCTATGACACCGACGCCGTGGGAATGAATACCGCCATGTTTGACAATCTGGCTGCCGCGGAAAACGAAAAGAAAGCCGAAGGCAGCGCGGCTACGGCGGAAGCGCGCCAGGAAGGAGTGGATCCTTCTGTCCGCACGGCCACCCCACAGCCGGATGAAGCGTCTTCTGACAGCCCCGAACGGGACGTATACAGCAGCCGCTCTGTGCCTGAACGCAGGAGCAATCATGGGTTCGGCCCCTCCGGCGGGCGTTCTGCCCGGGGCAATCAGGCTCCGTCCGGCTCCGAAAGCGATTCGGCGTCCGGCGCCGATCCTTCCACGGCATACACCGGCGATACCGCGTATCAGGACGGCAACGTCGCCATCACCCTGACCACATACGAGCAAAACAACACGAAAATCTATGTGGCCGACATAACGGTCACTTCCGCCCAGTACCTCAAAACGGCCTTCGCCAATAACACCTACGGCAAAAACGTCACCGCCACCACTTCTTCCATCGCGCAGGCCAACAACGCCATCCTGGCCGTCAACGGCGATTACTACGGCGCGCGGGAGGCCGGCTATGTGATCCGGAACGGCATCGTTTACCGCGGCACCGCCACGGGGTCGGACGTGCTGTGCGTCTATGCCGACGGCACCATGAAAATCGTGAACGACCGGGAGTTCACCGCCGATCAGCTGGTGGAAAAGGGCGTCTGGCAGGCGTTTTCCTTCGGTCCAGCACTAGTGGAAGACGGTTCCGTCACGGTGGGCGTCCGTACCGAGGTGGGCCGGGGCATGGCCAGCAACCCCCGGACGGCCATCGGCGTCGTCGACGCGAACCACTACGTGTTCGTGGTATCCGACGGCAGAACCGACGAGAGCGAAGGGCTGACGCTGTATGAGCTGGCCCAGTTCATGCAGGGCCTGGGCGTGCAGACCGCTTACAACCTGGACGGCGGCGGCTCGTCCACCCTGTATTTCAACGGCCGGGTGGTCAACAATCCCACCACCACGGGCCGCATTCAGGAAAGGAGCGTGAGCGACATTGTGTACATCGGAAAAGACTCTTAAAACGCATCTGCTGGGAAACCTGGCGGGAACGGTTTTCCTGGCGCTGTTCGGGGCAGTGTACGAGATGTTCAGCCACGGGGTGTATTCCTACTGGATGCTCTACGCTTTCGCCATCCCGCTGATGCTGGGCGTGATCCCTTACACGGTTTTGCTGATCCGCAGGAAGTTCCCCCAAAGAGCATTCCTGCGGCTGTGGAGCGCCGCGATCGCCGCGTTCAGCGTAGGCTGCGCCTTTCAGGGCGCGCTGGAAGTCTACGGCACCACCAACCGGCTGGCGATCATCTATCCCATCGCCGGGGGCCTGCTGCTAACTGCGGCGCTTGCCTCCGTCCTGTTCAATTCCCGGGATGAACAGACGCAAAAAAACACGCCTTGCCGGGATACAGTCCGCTGACGCGGCGATGCCGTCAAAGCGCGCGGGCGGGCACACTATGCCCGCCCGTTTTTTTGCCCGGCCTTTCGGACCTCCCGGGCGGAAAACCGTGAAATACTGTGAAAAACCGGGAAAAACACACGCGGGGAACAGAACGGCGTTATTCTTTCAATTCAACCGGTTCCCAGCCATAATCCCGGTACGCGGTAATGTCCAGGTGATTGGCCTCAACATATGCCTTGATGAACCGTGTCCGAAGCTCCCGGTTTGCGTTCAGGTCGGCTGCGGCAAAATACTGCTTTTCCAATGCCGGGTCGCCGTTGGCAAAGCGCCGGATATCTGCTGCGTATTCGTCGCCCGCGCCGGCTTCCTCCATGGAGATCACCCGCCATTCGCCATCGGCAAGCCCGAGCAGGATCACGGCCGCATGCTCCCCGCCGGAGATGCTTTCCAGCACCTCGCCCTTTTTCACATAGTTCAGAATCCAGAATGTGCCGTATACTTTCGCCTGGGCGTCATTCATCCTCTCTGTTTTATGGATGATCGGACAGGGAATCGTCACGCAGCCAGGCTCCGTCCAATACTGCCCGGCCAGGCTGTCGGACGCCAGCATATTCGCAATGGCGCCCTCCAAGGGGTCTTCACCCGTGTATGCGTATGCCGGCAGATCTGCTTCCTCGGAAAGCGGGATGGCGATGAATCCCGACTCATCCTTTTCGCTCCAGATGGCATAGTATGGGATTTCCTCTGCTTCCGGGTCAATCTCCCAGAGATGGGACCAGATGAGAAAAGTTTCCGGCAGACGGTCGACGGGCGTCCCCGGGAGGAAGAAAACCACCGTCTGCGCCTCTTCCAGCCCGTAAGGCGCCGCGGTCACATACCGGATGCCGTCCTCGATCGCCTCGGGCACCTGTCCTTCGTCCTGCTCCACCGTGATTGCTGCCTTCCAGGAGTATTCGTCCACGGGCTCCGGATCGGAAAACTGCCCATGAAACGAGCATCCATATAACGTGCCGTCCGGGTATCCGTCTCCGGTTTCTCCCATTTCACTGTCATGGAAATTCCCCGTAAAGGTCCCGTCTTCCCAAACGGTCAGTTCGGTGCTCCAGGCGCCGACGCCGCTGCAAAATTCAAATGTCCGTCCGCTGATCTGCGCAAACAGATCCGAGGACGCGCTTTCAGCGCCTGCGCATACTGCCATCATCATGAGTGCCGCCGCCAGCAATGCCAATCGTTTCTTCATGCTCATCATCCTTCTTTATCGTTATGGTCGGTTCATGGATATAACGAATCGGAAGCTCCGTTTCTTCCAAGCGCTTGTCGGTTTTTGAAGCCGATGGGGCATTGCATAACGGAAAATAACAAAAAGAAGGCTCCGCCCTCCCTTCAGCAGTTCCCCGTATAGACGTGCCGGAGCCGTTCCCGCGCCGTATCCGCCAGGCGGCAGACGGTTTTCACGTCCGTTGGCGGGCGGTCGGTCATGTGAAAGCGGGGGAAGAAGCGGGAAACGTGCAGCGGGATGCCGGGGCCGATGACGTTTCCGTCCGCGTCCGTCAGGCCGGCGACCCAGGCGGTCAGCGCCCGCATCTCTTCCTCCGAATCGTTTTCCCCGGGCACGATAAGGGTGGTCAGCTCGACATGGCAGAACTGTACTGCCCGGGCGATGAACGCCTTCACCGTGTCCAGGCTGCCGCCCAGCACCTTGGCGTAGTACCGCTCGGTAAACCCTTTCAGGTCGATGTTCATGGCGTCGATATACGGCGCCAGGGCTTCCAGCACGGGCAGCTCCGCCGTACCGTTGGTGACCAGCACGTTTTTGAGCCCCGCTTCATGGATCAGCTTACCCGTGTCCCGCACGAATTCCCACCCGATCAGCGGTTCATTGTAGGTGAACGCCAGGCCGATGCTGCCCCGGCTTTTCAGCCGGACTGCCGCGTCCGCCAGTTCCTCCGGCGTCACGGTTTCCGCCCTGTTGGCATACGAAAAGGCCTCCGCCGACCAGGAGATTTCGTGGTTCTGGCAGAAGGGGCAGCGCAGGTTGCACCCATAACTGCCCACGGACAGGATCGTACTGCCGGGATCATACCGCGATAAAGGCTTTTTCTCGATGGGGTCCAGGGCCAATCCGGTGATCCTGCCGTAATTGGCCGGACGGATCACGCCGTTTTCACAGGTCCGCGCTCCGCAAAAGCCCTTGCCGCCGTCCCTGATCGCGCAATGCCGGAAACATACGTCACATGTTGCCATTCTTTGCCTCCGTCAGGTGTGCCGGACCACTTCAAACCGCTGCAGGGCCACTTCCTCCCGGGGACCGATGCCGGCTTTCTGCCGGGCAATGGCCACCTGCTGCTCAACCGTATCCACGCCGTCCAGGTCAGGCAGCAGCAGCCCCCGGCGATGCCCTCTTGTCACGATGACGCCGTAGCGCTTCACGTCCAGCGCTGCTTCGGATGGAATGTCCTCCGGCTCACCCAGCACATCCACCTTGATTTCCAGCCATTCCAGCTCGCCCGGCCGGATGGGATCAAAGCGCGGATCGTTGGCCGCGGCGCTGACGGCGTTGCGGATGATTTCCTCGGCCAGGCTGGCCCTCGTCGGCGCAATGGTGCCGATGCAGCCCCGCAGCCGCCCTTGCTTGTGGATGGACACGAACGCCCCGGCGCGGCGGTGCGTAAGCGCCTCCGGCAGTCCTTCCGGCACATCCATGATCTGCCGGCGGAGCACGTAGCTTTCCACCGACTGCCGGGCCAGACGGACCCAGGCGTCGCTGCGCTCTCTTTCCGCGGCCAGCCTTTTTTCTTCATCCTGCTGCCGAATGGCGAGAAAACGGCGGCCTTCATCCGCGCCCAGCGGGTGGAACGCGCAGATGCCGTAGCCCACGCCCGTCACGTCCTCATGGGACAGGCGTTTCGCTTCCACGGCCAGGCCGTCCAGCGCCCCCGCCATGATGACGAAGGACCGGTGTCCGCATTCCGCGGCACGCTCGCAGAAGGCTTCGTCGAAATCGAACAGCTCCCCGAACGCTGCCCGGCCGCACACATCCATGATGCGCTTATCATATTCCGGGCCTTCGGCGGCGAAGCCGTAAGGGCCGTAGCTTTGCAGCTTATGGGACAGATCGCCGCTGGCCACGTACACGGCCCTGCGGCCGGTTTCCTGGACGGCGCGCCGGATCATCTGGCCCAGCCGGTAATGATCTTCCAGCGGCAGGCCGGACAGCCCGATCCGCACCAGCCTGAAGGCTGTATATTGCTGCCGGATGAAATACAGCGGCACCATCGTGCCGTGATCCAGCGCCTTTTCCCGCTGCCCCAGCGTCCCCGCGGGGAAGCCGCTTTCCTTCGCCAGCCGTTCGATGGCCTGCACCAGCGCGTCGTCATACGTTTCCCGGAAACGCACCTGGGCCGCGTGGAACCGGGCGAAGGAGCCTTCCGCCTCCCTGCCCGGCGATATATGGAAATAATCCGCGTACATGGTGGCGTGGGGGCTGGAAATGATGATGGTTTCGGGCTTCAGCGCCGCAATCTCCTCCGCCACCCGAACATAGGATGCGCGGGTCGCCTCTACCTGCTTTTCGCTTCCCTGGCCCACCTCGGGCACGATCATCGGGGGATGCGGCACCATATACGCCGCTAAAACAGACATCGCGATCCTTCCTTTCCCGCGTCAATCCTGATGGTGTTTTCTTCCGGCTTTCGTTCCGGAATGTGCATATAGAAAAAAACACGGAATAATATAATACTATTATGTAGTGCCCATTTGTCAAGAGGAAAAAAGAGCGAACATTGAAAGAGGCAGAGGAAAAAGGCTCGCGGCAATGACCAGTCTGTTATGCGCGGATTGGATACCGCAGGATCATGGATCGCCGGGAAGCCCTGTTATCTAATTACGTGAATCACCGAGGGGTGTCACCATAGTATGAGCACAGGTAGCTGAACCGAAAACAGTTCCTTTGGCTCCTTCAATGTACGTTCTTTTTCACCTCCTGAGGGAACAAAGAAATGGGAATCAGGCAATGTGGCCGGTCATCATTCCCCAGATGAAGCAGGCGAGTTCACGGGCGACAGCAGTGGCGGCGACGTTATGTGGGCGACGATAGGCGCTCTTTCTGAATTTGCGTTTGAGCCGTTCATTGGCTTTGTCGGCATAGGCAATGATTTCCGGGGCGTTTCCTTCCTGCCTTGCTTTCAGGGCCTTGGATTTCTTTCCGATTTGTCCCCGGCTGTAGCATTGAGCGGATTCGGTGAGCAGCAATCGCAGGTGAGAGTTTACGCGTTTTGTGATGCGAACACGCGAAAGCATACGACGCGCTGGAGGGAGAAAACCCGCCTGCGTTTACGTCACCGCTGTTTGATCTCATCCGTCCCGCCTCGGCATACCGTACGGGCAATCGGACGATGCTGGAGCAGTTCTGCGCGCTACTGGACTATTCCGCGTATGCGCCGCTGAAAGCGCATAAGGATTTTCTGGCTTTGACCGCAGCGGAGGAAGCGCGGGGCTGATCACAGCCTCACAAAACCGCTTCCGGCAAAAAAGACACGGCAGAATCAACGGCTGCCGTGTCAGTTTTTCATTTGCTTTTTATATTTTTACGCTCGGTGAACGTAGATCCGGGGCGCGTCCACAGGTATTCCCAACCGCAGCGCTCGTACAACCCGGCAGGATCCGGGCGCAGGCACAGCGTGTCAATGCCCAAGAATCCAAACCCGGCAGATTGTATGCGGCGGGGCGTTCGGAGCAGCCCTTGCCAGGGGCCGGGAAAGCGGTCAGCCGTGCGGCCGCGCTGTTGCTTGGTCTTTCATCATCCGTCGGTCTTTTTGTAGGTTTCTCCGCGGAACCAGGGCTTCTCCCGGCTGTTGGTCTGCCAGGAAAAGTTGTTCGGCCGGTTCAGCAGCATCCGGGAAAAATAGAGGAAAGCGATGAATTCGATATAGGGCTTTCCCCGGTAGATGAGCTTGCTCTGGCTCCCGCTGGAATAGCTGGCCTGGCCCACGGCGTTGATGTCAAGCAGCCGCTGGATGATCTGCTGCGCTTCCTGGGCGGATATGCCCAGCGCCCCGGCCATGGCTTCCGCGTTAAAATAGCTATTGGGGTTGTTTTCAATGTAATACAGGCCCCGCAGCACGTTTGGCTGCGCCAGCGTCTCATACAGCTGCACCAGCGCTTCGTCGTAAGGCACCGCGCTCTCATAGCCCGCTTCCGGCTCGGGAATCAAAAGAAAATACGGCTGCTTTTCGTTCAGCCTGCCCTGAAAGAACCCTTCGTCCAGGGTAGCCTCCGTATACTGGTGTTCCGATATGTCGTCAAACAGCGACGCGCTGTAACGCTTCACCCAGCACATCGATGCGCCGCACAGTTGCCCGATCCGATACAGTTCGCGAATCTTTTCGTGCCATGGGACGCCGTGCATGTGCTGCAAAAACCGGTCGTAGAAGGTTGGTTCGTCTCCCGCTCTTCCAAAAAGCGCGTCGATGGATACGCCCAGCGCGTCCGCGATGGCGGGCAGCAGCGCCGCGTCCGGCATCCCGCCCTGCTCCCATTTGCTCACGGCCTGGGGCGACACGCCCACGATGGCGGCCAGCTCCTCCTGCTTCATGCCCTTTTCTTTGCGAATGGATTTCAGATCAAAAGCCGCTTCCATGAATGACCCTCCTTCGTTTTTCCTGCCCGGGCAATCGCATCATAGCAGAAACCGGCGGTTGTTTCAATGCGCGCTTTCTTGAAAAAAACCACCCTTGTTTGTTCGCTCTTCCCGATTTCAAACGCAAGTGGTTTTTGATTTGCTGTTCAAACAGAAAGCGTCCGGGATTCGCGCTTGAAAAAGCCTCACCCGGGGCTCCGGCATGGAAAAAGCGAAAGCGGCTAATAATACGGTTCTTCTTCTAAAACACAATTCGCAAAGAGAGAGATAAGAAGAGGAGGACGAGGCAGGGGCCTTCGCGGCCCCTGAACCCCGCGCCAGGGGATGATCCCCCTGGACCCACTCCTCGCGAAGCTGCTTGATCGATAGACCCAAGGAATTGTCGCGTGTTACGCTGGGATTACGGAAAGCTTGAGAGCTTCTGGCCCAAAGAAAGCCGGGGAAATCCCAGGGGAAAGCGAGCTTTTCCCTGTGGATTATTCCCCGGCTTTCCCCGGATGCTTTGCATCCGGGTTGGCCGCTTTCAGCGGCCAGGCCAGAAGCTATACGATGACCACCACCGTTATGGCGCCCTTTCTGGTTCTCTTTCGGGCTCCGAAAGAGAACACCCCCGCCGTCCCTTTGCTCTTTTTTCATCCTTGCCAATTTGGATCTTAGAACGCGAATCGTATAAAGCATCTCATCTGCCATTCCATGGCGTCCGGAAACGCTTTTCATCCTATTGCCGGATCCAAAGCAAATGGCAGGGTGATTATTTTAGTTTGATGACCGGATCAGTTCCGCGGGCGCCTTGCCCAAGGTGATGATCATCTGCAGCACGCGGAAGGGCTGCGGATTGGCCGTTTCATCCTGAAAAATGATGCTGCCGGCATTCGCGGGCTGGCCATAATCCCACACGTCTGTTTCCACGAAATACGCGCCCGTCCGGTCCGATTGCACCGGAACGGCCACCTTGCCGCCGATATGCACGCCGATGCTGGCGCCGCCATTCTGGCTGGCGTACATCTGCACGGTGCCATCCACCTCTCCCGCAATCAGGAACCGCACGCACACGGGCAACCCCTCGTAGCCGCGCAGCGCCTCTCCCAGGGGGATTTCCGCCTTGCCATAGGCCGTGCTGGCCACCTCATCCTCCAGGACGAACAATTCTTCCCCCAGCATGGGGTCCTCATCATGCAAAGTGTAGGCGGTGCCCCGCAGGCCCAATTCGATCTTGATCCGCCGGACGGAAAACTCCCCGCCGCGGAACTCCATGCTGCCCTGACCGCGCCCCATAACGGCATGCACGGTGTACCGGGCATAATCATCCCCCTGCAGGGTGATTTCTCCCGGCGTTTCATCCAGCAGGGTGAATGCCCCGCCGGTTTCACCGTCCAGGAGAACCGTCTGCCCGGCCGTGCCCTGCGCGTCAAAGCTGATCGTGACCGGCAGCCCGGCATAATCCGCCCATTCCTCTGACAGCGGGATCTGAAGGCGGCCATGGTCCGCATGACGGGGCCGCACGCTGTCGACGAGCAGATTGGCCCCCAGGATCCGGTCGTCCTCCCCGGGCATCCAGGCGGTGGCCTGATCGCCCAGCTCGATCTTCACCCGCCGGATGGAAAACTTCATTCCGCTGCTCTGATCGGCGGAAAACACGATTTCGCCGTCCGCAGGCATGCCTACGGGCCAATAATCCCGCACCTGCGTGGTGAAGGATCCGCGGGAAAAGCCCCCGCTGCGCACCTCCATGGCCTGACCCTGCGCCTGGCTGTTGCCGATGCTGACGCCGCCAGCCGGGCCCGCGTAGACCAGCACCGTACCTTCCCGGTCCGCGGAGATATCGAAACTCACCGTTACGGTACGGCCCACATACGGGGCCAGGGCGTCGCCCACGGTCAGGGTTACCCGGCCGTTTTCATCGGCGGTCCCTTCCGCCATGCTGCCGCGCAGCAGGTTTTCCCCCGGCCATCCGGTTTCTGCCTGCGCCCGGCACAGGCCCATCAGCAGGATGCACAGCGCCCACACCCAGCACTGCATCCACCGTTTTTTCATCCGCTGTCACATCCGTTCCATACGTCCCCGGCACTGCCGGGCCGATAACGCATCACCATCGGCCGGAGCCGGTTTTTTCTCTCAACAGAAATATCACAAACGGCAGTTTTTGTCAATCCGGAATGGCGGCACGATTCTTTTTCCCGCCGATTCTTTAAAGCGTTGCCGGAAAAACGCGGGTGAAAAGCATTGCAATTCCCGCCAATATCCACTATAATGGGCCCGCGCCGGGAGTTTTCCTGATTCCGTCCCGGCCAGGAGGAAATATGAGCAGAGCGGAAGCCATTGAACAATATGCCAACGCCCTCAAACTGGGCAAGAAATACTACAGCGCCTGCGTGGGCCGCGGCGAATCCCCCTATCCCAGGGTGCTGGATGAAACGGTCAACATCACCTCCCTGAGCACCGTCAGGATCGGTCTGGTGGATATCCCCACGAACCGCATCGTCGGCACCTGGGCCAAGGGACGCATGGCAGCGTTCGCCGGCAACTTCATGCCGCTGCTGGATATGGCCACGGAATTCGGCAGCAAGTGGATCAATCTGTGCGAGGCGCATCTGGACGAGGGTGGCATCACCGATCCCATCACCTGCTACGAATACCTGGGGGATTTTTATGTGCAGGAAGGCCATAAGCGGGTGAGCGTATTGAAAAGCTATGACGCGCCCACCATCCCCGGCCTTGTCACCCGCGTGCTGCCCGCCCCGTCGGATGCGCCGGAGGTACAGCGGTATCAGGAATTCTTGCGGTTTTACAAGGCCAGTAATTCGTATGCGGTCTCCTTCACCCAGCCCGGCGGCTATATGAAGCTCCAGGCCGCCCTGGGGTATGCGCCCGACCAGAAATGGCCGGAGGACGCCGGCCGCATCTTCAACAGCGATTATCATCGTTTTTCAGCCATTTTTGACCGTCTGAATACTGAAAAGCTGAATCTGACCGCGGGCGACGCGCTGCTGGTTTATTTGAAGGTACACCCTTACGCCGAACTGCAGAAGCAGACCAGCGACAGGATACAAAGCTGCCTGACGGAGCTGTGGCCCGACGTGCGGCTGCTGTCCCAGGGGGAACCCATTTCCGTCAGCACCGAGCCGGAGGAAAAAGAAAAAAGCATCCTGACCCGCATTTTGGGGGAGCCCCGCCTGCACGTGGCCTTCTTCTACGACACGGATCCCACCGTCAGCGCCTGGGCCTCCGCCCATGCCCAGGGCCGGAAATACCTGGAGGAGCAGCTGGGCGCCTCCGTTACAATCAGCGATTACGTGTGCGGGGACAATCCCGCCGACACCATGGGGGCGGCCGTGCAGCAGGGAGTGAACGTGCTTTTCGCCACCAGCCCCACCCTCATTGACGCCTGCCGCCGGATCGCCGCCCAACACAAAAACATCGCGGTTTTCAATTGCTCCCTCACCATGCCCTACGCCGGGGTGCGCAGCTACTACTGCCGCATTTACGAGGGCAAGTTCATCGCCGGCGCCATTGCCGCCGCCATGGCCCGGGAGGATGTGATCGGCTACGTGGCTAACTATCCCATCATGGGCGTGCCGGCGGCCATCAACGCCTTCGCCCTGGGCGCTCAGCTGACCAATCCCCGGGCAAAGATCCGCCTGAAGTGGAGCTGCCTGCCCGGCAATCCCATTCTGGAATTCAAAAACGACGGCATCACCGTCATTTCCAACCGGGACGAGGATGGGTCGGACACCCGCCTGGCCTGGGACCTGGGCACCTACATGGTGCATCCGGACGGCGGGCTACAGCCCCTGGCCTCCACCCGGTGGAACTGGGGCAGCTACTATGTAAAAACGGTGCGGTCCCTGCTCAATGGCGGCATCGATTCCCTGCGGGACAGCCGCCATGCCATCAACGACTGGTGGGGCATTTCCTCCGGGGTGGTGAACGTGGATGTTGACCCCGATCTGCCTGACGGAATGAAGATCCTGTCCGGCATTCTGAAGGACGGCATCGTCAGCGAGAGAATCGATCCCTTCCTCTGTCCCATTCAGGATCAGCAGGGCCTGGTGATCAGCGACGGCACCCGCCGCTTTTCGCCCGAAGAGCTGATGCACATGGATTGGCTGTGCAGCCATGTGGAGGGCAGCATCCCCGCTTTTGAGGAGCTGCTTCCCCGTTCCCAGAACCTGGTGCGGCTGCTGGGCCTGTACCGCAAAAGCATCCCGCCCCTGACGGAGGAACCGGTAAAATGAAAATCCTGCTGATTGCCGATGAGGAAAGCAAATATCTGTGGGATTATTATCAGCCCGGGCGGCTGGACGGCATTGATCTGATCCTGGCCTGCGGGGATCTGAAGCAGGAGTATTTGGAATTCCTGGTCACCATGGGCAATGTGCCCTTGTATTACGTGCCGGGCAACCATGATAAGGGCTTTGTGAATTTTCCCCCCGAGGGGTGCGAGTGCATTGACGATCAGGTGGTCACTTACCGCGGCCTGCGCATCCTGGGGCTGGGGGGGTGCAGCCGCTACAATCCCGGGCCGTACCAGTACACGGAAAAGGAAATGGAGGCCCGGGTCAAGCGCGCGGAAAAAAAGATCCGCAAGGCGGGCGGCGTGGATATCGTGATCACCCACGCCCCGCCCAAAGGCTGCGGCGACACGCCGGACCCTGCCCATCGGGGCTTTGCCGCCTTCCTGCCCCTGATGGATCAGCACCACCCCCGCTACCTGATCCATGGCCATATCCACCAGAGCTACGGCCATCAGCTGCCCCGATCCATGCAGTACGGGGTCACCACGGTATACAACGCGGTGGGCTGGCACGTGATCGAAATAGAGCCCCCGGCGGAGGCTGCGCCCCCCAAAAAGCGCTTTCCGCTGCTTCTCCGCCGCCGGAAAAGGGAGGGATAAGCGCGTATGCGTACCCTGCTGCTGGGAGATACAAACGCGGATGTTTGCCTGATCCAGGCGGTGGACAGCCGTGACGCCGCCCGGCTGGACGCGGAATACGCCTGCATCCGCCAGCAAATCACGGATGTGTCCGTGGCGCTGTTCGCTTTTCAGGTAACGGACTGGAACGGGGATCTGTCCCCCTGGCCCGCGCCCCCCGCGTTCGGAAGCGAGCCCTTCCCGGGCCGCGCGGAACAAACGCTGCTGTTTTTACTGGAAAGCGGCCTTCCCGCGGCGCGAAAAGCGCTCCGGCCCGGGGCCGAAAGCTTCATCATCGGCGGGTACTCCCTGGCGGGGCTGTTCGCCCTGTGGGCCGCCAGCCGAACGCCGGTCTTTCAGGGCTGCGCCGCCGCGTCGCCCTCGGTGTGGTTTCCCGGCTGGATCTCCTTCGCGGAAACGCATCCTGTGCAGGCGTCCGCCGTGTACCTCAGCCTGGGTGACCGGGAGGAAAAGACCCGGAACCCCGTCATGGCCGCGGTGGGAGACTGCATCCGCCGGCAATCGGCGATCCTGGACGGGGATCCCGCCCGCATCCACACCCTCCAATGGAACCCGGGCAATCATTTCCGCGAACCGGAGAAGCGCACGGCTGACGCCTTCGTCTGGTGCGTCCGTGCCCTCCGGGAACGGATTATAAAGGATGAGCACCCATGAAAATCGCTGTATTTTATGAAAACATTGCCGCCGGGGCCCGGGCGGAAGGCAGGCCGATGGAAGACACGCTGGCCCGGCTGAAGGACGCGGGCATGGACCTCATTTACCTGTCCACCGATTCCTGGGAGCAGGACCGGCGGGAACTGCGCGGCATACTGAACCGGCTGAACCTGGGCATCGAGGGCATGCACACCCGCATTGATTTTCCCCAGGATCCGGATACCGCCCTGTATCGCGGCAGGATCGACATGGCGGCCGACAGCGGCGCGGGAAACCTGCTGATCGTGCCCGGCATGCTGTCCACCGGCCACACGGTCCGGGACCTGAACGCCATTGTGCAGGGCATGCGCCGGGCGGTGGCCTACGGACAGAAAAAGGGCCTGCCCATCCTGATGGAGGATTATGATGGGCTGCTGGCCCCCTACAACTGCATGGCCGGGCTGCAATACTTTCTGAATGCGGTGCCGGGCCTGGGCTGTGCCTTTGACACCGGGAATTTTGTGATGTTCCACGAGGATGAATTGGCCGCCTTCGACTTGTTTGCGCCCCTCATCCAGACCCTGCATTTGAAGGATCGCACCGCGCAGCCCCGCCATCCCGGAGACGATGCCCTGACCTGCGCCGACGGACAGCGGGTGTACTGCTGCGCCGTGGGCAGCGGCAGCATCCGCATGGCCGAAATCCTCAGGCGGCTCAAGGCCCGGCAGTATCAGGGCAATGTGATCGTGGAACTGTACTGCTGCGATCCGGCCTTCGTACTGAAAGACATATGCAGTTCCATAGCGTGGCTGCGGGCCTTCCGCTGACCGGCGGTCCGCACGGATGCAGAAAAGCCTGGATGGCGCAGAAGCAGATCAGATCAAAATGGCAAACTCCCTGAGCGCGGCTTCAGACGAAGAACAGGATTATTCAGACTTCAAGCCCAGCAGTTTGCAGGCGTTGCCGCCCAAAATCGCGCGCTGTTCCTCCTTCGTCAGCGGAAGCGCGAGGAACTGCCGCAGGCAGGCGGCCTGATCGCCCCAGGGGCAGTCGGTGCCAAACAGGGTATGATCCGCTCCGAAGGCACGGATCTGGGCAACGAACGCATCCTCCCAGAGCAATTGCAGCGATTCCTCCGTTTGATAGTAGCCGTCGCCGTTGGGCACCATGCTGCCCAGGGAAAAGGAGGTGTCGATATACAGGCCCTGGCCCGCCAGGGTCTCCGCGGCCTCCTGCCAGCAGCGCCAGCCGCCCATATGGGCCAGGATCAGGGTGACAGGCCCCACCGCCCGGAGGGCATGGAGGATCATGGCCGGCGAAGCGTGCACCAGGTTGGGGAAGCCTACGTCCAGCCCGGCGTGGATCAGCACCATGAGGCCCAGCTCCCCGCAGCATGCCAGAACGCGCAGAAAACGCGGATCATCAAAATCCACCCCCTGATAGACGGGGTGCAGTTTAATGCCTTTGATGCCCGCCCGGGCGATCCGGGCCAGCTCGGCTTTGGGGTTTTCGAAGTCCGGATGCATGCAGCCAAAGGAAAAAACGCCGGTATCCGCCGCCTGTTCATGCATGCGGATGGAGGCGTCGTTCACCTTCTCCACCTGCCGGGGGTTGGTGGCCACCGGCAGCACCAGGGATGCGTCGATGCCGGCCTTTTGCATAGAGGCGCGCAGCTGGCCCACGGTGCCGTCGGTGAAGGGATGGGTGTGGGAGGCGGCCTGCAGCCGGTTTATGGCAGCGGAGGCGATGGCATCGGGAAACGTGTGGGTGTGAAAATCAATGATCATAGCAAGCCTCATGGAAATACCGCGGCCGGGAAAGAGCAGGAGCGGTCAGACGGGGCGCAGCCCGGACGGCGATTAGCCGTTTTTTTCAGAGAAATACAGGTTCTTCACGGATTGCCGGGAAACGATAGCCTTTCGGTGTCATCCCAAGCGAAACGCAGCCGAGGGATCTGCGCGCGGATCCGGCAAACAGATTGTTCGATTCCGTTCCGCTTTTTTCTCCACGCCGCTCAGGGTGACAGGAAAGTCCGTTTCTTTCTCCCTGGCTTTCCGTGAAATTCTTAAATAAATTGATTCAGCCTGAGAATGGGGAACGGGATCATTCGGTTTCCCGCCCCGCGCCCAGCTTTTCGCGATACTCCCGCTTGATCTGTTCCAGCTTCTGCTGATCCTGGGCCTGTTGGCGGACGGCGTCCTGCTGGATCCTGCGGGTTTCGTCGATACCGTTTAAGATGGTATGCCAGGCCTGCTCCAGGGTGTCCGGCTGAATGGGCGTTCCGGATGCCAGGCGCGCGTTGATTTTCGCCTGTTCCACGGTATTCCGGGCGTTTTTGATGAGCATTTCATTGGTGCGCGCGTCCAGCGCGGCCAACGCCTGGGATTGCAGGCGCTGCCGCTTGAGCAGGATGGCCTGGGCCAGGGCCTGCTTGAACACAGGCAGGGTAATGATGAAGGCGGAATTGATTTTGCGCACCAGGTTCATGTTGTTGAACTGCATGGTTTTCAGCATGGGGATGGATTGCATGGCCACGATTTCGGCGGTGCGCAGGTCCTGGGTGCGCTGCTCCAGCATGCTGTGGGCCTGTTGCAGGGACTGGATTTCAAATTTCAGTTCCTGATTGCCGGTGCGCTCCAATGTCTGCTGCAATTCCCCGATATAATCAGCGATTTCCCGGCAGCCCTGCTCCCCGGCCAGGATGTATTTGACCAGTTCATGATAATACTGCACGTTGGACTGAAACATGGCTTCCAATTGCTGATTGGACTTGCGGATATCCGTTTCGTATTGCCGCAGCTGCACGTAAATCCTGTCCACGTCGTCGCCCAGGGTGTGATATTTGTCCAGGATTTTGTCCATCTGCACCCGGCCCTTGCCAAACAGCCTGCCCCATAAGGACGGATTGTCACGAACCTCATTCATGTCAAACTGGCCCATCACCCGGGCCAGGGCGTTCATCATCCGGTTGGTATCATCAAGGGGCGCGGCGCTCATGCTGCGCAGCACCAGATCCGACGCCTTGGAGATCTCCTCAGCCGCCCGGGCCCCAAAGGTGACGATGGTTTCCAGGTCGTTCACGTCGATTTGGGCAGTCAGCGCCTCCATCTCCGGGGAGTTGGCCAAAGCCAGCCCGGTGGCCTCCCGATCGGCCGCCATGTCATAGGGCTTCACCTCCGCCAGATCCACGCCCGGGGCAGCGTCCTTTCCGTTCTGCGACAGGGTCACGCTATCTTCCCCTCCTTAACAGCTGGCTCAGCCATCCGGATCCTTTGCCGGTCTGAATGGCTGAAAAATCCGGCACAATCAAATCATACACATAGGGCCCGGCCTGATGTTCCACCAGAACGGGGCCGTCCAGATACCGCTCCACCGTCTGATAGCCCGTGGGCACAAACACCGCCACATCGAAGCCCAGCCTGCTGAGCAGCGTCAGCCAGATGGCGTCCTCCAGGGTGGCCTGGCAATCCCCGGCGTTGACTGCCACCAGCTTGGGATTCTTCTGCGTGAAATCGAACCCCTGAATCAGCCGGATCAGTTCCTTGCCCATGTTCAGGGCGGTGGCCAGCACAGTGTACTCCGTTCCGTTGACGAAGGTGCCCCGAATCACCCGTTGATCCAGCATTTGCTGCACCTTATCCAGGATATGCTCCTGCATTTCCGGGCGCAGCAGACCGAAGGGATACTGACGGCTGGATTGGATTTCCTGCCGCCGCAGCCGTCCGTCCCGGATCCACTGCACCGCCAGGGACCGGAAAGGGTTGCCCGGGCCGGATACGTTCAGCGGAAACTGGCGGAACAGCAGGGTATGGTCCGCCTCCGCCAGCTTTTTCACCTTCTGCCAGTAGGCGGCCACGTTGCCGCCCTCCACGCCCGATACCTTGGCGAAAATCACCGGCAGGTGCGCTTCCTCATCCGCCGTGCTGAAATTGGGGCGGTATTTCAATTCCTGATCCCACAGGATGAAGATTTCATCGTAGGTGGTGCGCAGGATGATGGTATCCGCCCGACGGAACTGCCTGCTGCGGTACAGGCCGGAATCGGTGTACAGGATGTCCGTCATGTCCTGCTCCGCGTGGGCGGCCAGGGTTCGCATCTGCGCGCCGCTCTGCCGGGGAAAGCGGGACAGTTCCATCGATTCCGTGCCGGTGATCTCCAGCAGCTGAGAGGAAGAAAACAGGCAGGGCTTGCCCAAATCGGGCGCCAGGATCATGACGTCCACCGGCAGGAGGGACAGGTACCGCAGATAGGCCGCTTCCGCCCGGGTTTCACAGCCGCCCGTTTTGATAAAGACGGGGATGTCCTCCTCCTTCCACCCGCCGAACAGCGCCGCCTGATACCGCCAGATCCAGCACAGCACATACGCCGCCGTAACGGTGAGCCGGTTCATCTGAGGCTCGGTCCGGGCCTCTTCCTTCATCGTGCGCGCAAAGGCCCGCTGCATCATCCGCTGCAATTCCACGTGGGCGGAGGAGGGCAGATTGCCCGCCAGATCCACGATCATTTCTTCCGGCAAGCGGTATGTTCCGCGCCGGATCCGCTGCAGCTCCTCCGGGCCCGGCGGCGTCAGGCCGCCATCCGCCACCACCACCCGGCGGTGGGCAGAGAGGGCCTGATAGAATTGATACAGCCCGTTCAAATAGGTCGTTTTGTCCTTTACCCCCGTCAGCCGGATCAGGGCATTGTAAAACAGCCCGCTGTCCTGCCCCCGCTTGGCCGGGGGCGTGAGGAGCTGGGAGTAATCCGCCGCCTGCATCCAGGCATTGGTGCAGGGCGCGCGGCGGGGAGCGGGAAAGCGGCTTTCCGGATCAACAGGCGGTGCAGGCGGAGAGGGTGGCCGGACGGCGGGCGAAGCCGACGCAGGCCGCCCCGCGGGGGCCGGCCGGGCCGCGCGCTCCCGGCGCAGGGATTTGAGGGAAAACCCTGCCGGGAAAGGGCCGCCCTCCGGCACGGGACAGCACTGGCTGAACCGGGATTCCGGGTCGTGCTTCAGGTACGCGCCGTCGCCCTGCGTTTCCAGCAGGATGATATCCGCGCCCATGCCGCACAGCATGCGCAGCAGCATCAGCTCATGGGCCGTGATACGGCTGCCCTCGTAGAGCACCTTGGGAAGCTGCTCCTGCTCCAGCAGGGGCATGAGCCGCAGGAATCGGTAATACAGCCAGCACATCATTTTGACGTAGACGTTTTTCAGGATGCTGTCGCTTTTTCCGTCCTTTTTCATCTCGGCCATCTGCGCGCACAGGGCCTCGGCGAAGGAGCGCCTGCTGCTTTCGCTCATTTGGGGCACCCATTTTTGCAGGGCGGCCTCCACGAAGGCGCGGGTGGGTTCAAACGCCGTGCCCAGCACATCCGATAAATAACGCAGTTGACCTTCATCGGGATTGGCGATCTGTCCCTCGATGATCACGCCCCGCTGCCGGGCCGCTTCGTGCACCTGCCAAATGCAATCGCCCAGGGCGGCGCTGTAGGCGCACACCCGCAGGAAATACGGCCCCGCTTGCCGCCGACGGCTCAGGGGCAGGAGTACGTCCTTCAGTTCTGCTGCTTCCGCTCTTTGCATCATTTGCTGCGTCCCCCGGTTATGAATGTTTCCGCATCCGGTTCATGGAAAAGCCCAGGACGGAGCCCACCACGCCCCCGGCAATGTGGGTCAGCTGGGAAATATGGTCGCTGGAAGTGATTCCCTGGTAGATCTGCTGGCCCAGATACAGCGCCGCCACCAGGATGAAGGTGACGGGAACGGTGTTTTCCTCCGCGGCGGTAATGGAGGATAAAAGGATCAGGGCAAATATGACGCCGCTGGCTCCCAGCAGATGCACCGTGGCCGGGAACAGCAGCATGTGCAGGATGCCCGTCACCAGCGCCGTCACCGCCATCACGATCACCAGGTTCCTGGCGCCGTATTTTTCCTCCAGCATGGGCCCTAAAATCAACAGATACATCATGTTGTTCAGCAGATGATTCCAGTCCCCATGGCCGAACACGTGGCAAAACAGGCGCAGATAGGTGAGCGGATTTAGCAGGGAGGACCGGTACACGCTGAACACCGCCGCGTTGCTGGCGCCGCCGGTGACCGCGTTCAGCACCTGCGCCGCCAGGCAGATCAGGGCGAACCCCAGCACCGCTGGGGCGTTGAAGACGATCCGGATCCGTTTGCTGCCGTTCACGCGCACTCCTCTCCTTCCTTCAAAAAAAGCGATTGCGGGATCTGTTCATGCTGTTCTCGGATAAGCCGCAGAGATCTGTTTCTTTTCCGGGAATAGGGTCGGTCGAGCTCCTCGGGCCTCCCGGCGCACATGCCGGTGCGACTCACACAGGGGGAGCGCCCCGGTTGAGGCTGCCCGACCAGAAAAACGTTCGCGTCGGGAAGCGAAAGCGGGCCGCCCTTTTGTCGGACGGCCCGCGGCGATTCACTGATACAGCTTGATCAGGCTTTGCAGGCGGCTGGCCTGGGCAACGCCCTGTCCAATGGCGTTGAATTTCCATTCACTGCCCCGGCGGTAGATTTCGCCCACCACCATGCCGGTCATCCCGCTGTAATCCTCCGTCAGGTTGAAGCGGCAGATCTCGCTGTTCTTGCTCATATCCACCAGCCGGATGAACGCGTTGCGGATCATGCCGAAATGCTGATGGCGCACATTGGCGTCGTAAATGTTCACCACGAACACCAATTTCTGCACCTGAGGCGGCAGCAGGCTCAGATCCACCATGATCTGCTCATCATCGCCCTCGCCGTTGCCCGTCAGGTTGTCTCCCTGGTGGATGATGGCGCCGCTCGCGTGGCGCAGGTTGCCGAAATACACACAGCAGCTTTTCACGTCCTGGCTGATCACTTTGCCGTTTTCGCCGCACAGGATGCAGGAAGCGTCGCAGTCGATATCCTGCGGCTTGGGAGCGAACAGGGACATGAAGCCCTTGGCCGCGGGCTGCGCCTCATCCCAGCCCAGGCCCACCATGACCCGTCTGAGGCCCAGGCCCTCCTTGGTCAGGCTGATTTTTTCGCCCTTTCGCAAATTGACAGACATGCCCCGGTCCTCCTTCCGTCAGGTTTCAATGCCGTAGTTGGCGCACAGCGCCGCCAGGCCGCCCTGGAAGCCGCTGCCCACCGCGTTGAATTTCCATTCTCCGTTATGGCGGTAGATTTCGCCCACCACCACCGCTGTTTCGATGGAGAAATCCTCCTCCAGGTCATAGCGGATGATTTCGCTGCCCGTGGCGTCGTCCACGATGCGCACAAAGGCGTTGCTGACCATGCCGAAATTCTGGCGGCGCACGTCGGCGTCGTAGATGGTAACGGTGATGGCAATGCGTTCAATGTTCACGGGCACCAGGCTCAGATCCACCTGGATCTGCTCGTCGTCGCCCTCGCCCGCGCCGGTGCGGTTGTCGCCGCCGTGAATAACGGCGCCCGAGGGATGGGTCATGTTGCCGTAGAATACAAAGTCCTCATCCCGCGTGACCCGTCCGCTGGTCCCCAGCAGGAAGGCGGAGGCGTCCAGATCGAATTCAAAGCCGCCGTCGTACCGGTTCACGTCCCAGCCAAGCCCCACCGTGATTTTGCTCAGGCTGGGGTTGCCCTTCGTCAGATCTACCTTCTGGCCTTTTCTCAGATTCACAGCCATGCGTTTTTCCTCCTTTTCATATTCCGGCTTGCTGCCAATGTTCTTCTGATTATTCTTCCGTTTCTTTTTTCATCATCGACCGACGGATGATCTCCACCGGGATTACCAGGAAAGCAATCACCGCGCATACCAGCCAGGTGGTGGCCGTCAGAGGCCGCACGCTGAGCACGTCGCCGCCGATGGTGACGAATACGAACTGCGCAATGAAGATCAGGCCCATCACCAGCAGGAAATTCTTGTTGCGGCCCAGATGCTCAAACACATTCATATGGCCGGTGCGGGCGTTGAAGCCGTTGAAGGTGATGGCCATCATGAAGGTGGCGAACACCGCGGAGTTCAGATAAAGCTGCATTTCGGATTTGCCGATCTGCTCCGAAATGATTTCCCAGGTGTATCCTGTGGCGGACGTGCCGATCAGATTCCACATGACGGGCAGGAAGCGGATGCACAGGCAGGCCGCGGTGATGAACAGCGCCGTCACGATCACCTCAGTGAGCATGGCCTTGGATACGATGGAGGCGTCCCGGGGAATGGGCTTTTCCTTCATGTACTCCTTCAGCGCCGGCTCGGAGCCGAAGGCGATGGCGGCCAGGGTATCCATGGCCAGGTTGATCAGCAGCAATTGCACCACGGTCAGGATCTCGTTCTCCCCGAAGAAGGGGGCCAGGAAGCAGGTGAGCACGGCAGCCACGTTCACCGTCAGCTGGAAGATCAGGAACTTGCGGATGGACTTGAACATGGTGCGGCCGTACAGGATGGCCTTGTCGATGGAGGTGAAGTTGTCGTCCAGGATGGTGATGTCGCCGGCCTCCTTGGCCACCTCCGTGCCACTGCCCATGGCGAAGCCCACGTCGGCCTTCTTGAGGGCGGGGGAGTCGTTGACGCCGTCGCCGGTCATGCCCACCACCAGGTTCATCTCCTGGGCGATGCGTACCAGGCGGCTCTTATCGGTGGGCAGGGCACGGGCGACCACCCGCAGGTTGGGCAGGATCCTTTTCAGCTCGTCGTCGCTCTTCTCAGCCATTTCGGCGGAGGTCAGGGCCACGTCGGTGGTCTCCCGCAGAAGGCCCGCTTCCCGGGCGATGGCCACGGCGGTTTCCTTGCGGTCGCCTGTCACCATCACCACCTGGATGCCGGCGTCCTGCACTTCTTTGATGGCGGGAATGACTTCCTTGCGCACGTTGTCGCGGATGGACAGGACGCACACCAGCGTCAGGTCCCTGCCCTCGGGATCGCCTTCGGTCTTAGCCACGCCCAGCAGGCGCATGGAGCGGCCCGCCTGGGCGTCCATGTAGATCAGCAGAGAGGACTGGGTTTCATGGTTCAGGGGCTTTTCTTCGCCGTTTTCATCAATGAATTTGGAGCAGCGCTCAATGATCCTTTCCGGCGCGCCCTTGAGGTAGGTGACGGATTTGCCGTTCCTGGTCACGGTGACGTCGGACATTTTCTTGGTGGAGTTGAAGGGATTGAAGCCTATCACCTCATCCCGGTTCATCTGGGCCACGGCGTTTTCGCCCATCAGGAAGGCCATCATGGCCCGGTCGGTGGAGTTGCCGCCGATGATCTCGTTGCCGGAAACCGTGGCGGAGTTGTTCAGGCCGATGCCGGTGATGATGTCGCTGCGCATTGATACGGGCAGCTCCGTCAGCTTGGTGAAGATGCGCTGGTTGCCCGTGGCCAGCTCCACCACGGACAGGCGGCCCTCGGTGATGGTGCCGGTTTTATCGGTGAAGAGCAGGGACAGGCTGCCGGCGGTTTCCAAACCGTTGATCTTGCGCACCAGCACGTTGTCCTTGATCATGCGGATGGACTGGAAGGAAAGCAGGATGCTGGTCAGCATGGGCAATCCTTCCGGCACGGCGCACACGATGATGGTGACGGCCACGGTGACGGCCTCGATGCTCAGCTTGATCCAGTTCGACAGGGCGTCCGCCTGGAATTCGGGGCTGGACACCGTGCCGTTGAACACGTTGATCAGGATCACGCCCAGGATGATGGCGGCGGCACCGATGTAGCCGAAGGTGGAGATCTGCTTGGCCAGTTTGCCCAGCTTCACCTGCAGGGGCGTTTCGCGGGTGTCCTCCTGCACTTCCAGGGCCAGTTCGCCAAACAGCGTCCTGTCGCCCACCACCTTCACTTCCATGTATGCCTCGCCCGACACCACCACGGTGCCCCGGTAGGCGTAATGGGTGTTCAGCAGATCCTTGATGTTGTATTCTTCCCCGTTGGGGTTGGGCGCTTTCTGGGCTTCCTCGGTTTCGCCGTTCAGGGCGGCCTGGTCCACCATCACTTCGCCATCGACGATCTCGCCGTCGGCGGGGATCTTGTCGCCGGCCTGGAGGTAGATGATATCGCCCACCACCACTTCGCTCACGTGCATTTCATGCAGCTGCCCGTCGCGAAGGATCTTGGTCATTTCCTTGGATTCTTCTTCCGCCTTCAGCAGGCTGGCCTTGCCCTCCTGGCTGTGCTCGGAAACGGAGGCGACGCCGTTGGCCAGCAGAATGGCGATCAGCACGCACACGGGCTCGTACCATTCCGCCTTTTTCATGATCCACAGCACCACCTGAATGGCCAGCGCCACCAGCAGGATCATGATCATGGGATCCTTAAACCCCTCCAGGATCTTTTTCCACAGGGGATCCGGGGGGATTTGCGTCAAGGTGTTCGAACCGTTTTTCTTCCGGCTGTCTTCCACCTGCTGCGCGGTCAAGCCTTTCAAATTCATGAAAAACACTCCTCTTTCTTCATTTCCTTCCGGTTCCGTTTTTATGCTCCGTCCGGAGGCAGCGCGTCTGTCTGCCACGGAAAAGACGCATGATACAAATGGGACCGTACCTGTTGGATTATAGCATATCCCCGATGGGAAGTCCATGATTTTCCATGGTTTTTTGATCGTCCTTCCATGGAGGGAATGCTTTTCGCGTCCTGCCTCCGCGTCCTGCGGAGGTTTTTCCCCTGACGCAGGAACAGTGTAGCATGCCTCCTCCCTCCGCCGCTATACATTTTTGCCCAAAAATACAAAAAACCGTCCCAACTGTCGGAAACGGTTTTTGACGGAGAGGGCCGGATAGGGGGGGCGCCCCCGGGGCAGCGCCCCGGAGACATTCCTTTCATCAATAATCGGCCGCCAGGTTATCAAACAGCGTATATTCGCCCAGCCAGGCCAGCTTGACTGTGCCCAAGGGGCCGTTCCTCTGCTTGGCCACGATGACCTCGGCGATATTATCCACCGGCGCGTCGGGATTGTTCCGCTGGTAGTAAGCCTCCCGGTGCAGGAACATGACCACGTCGGCGTCCTGTTCGATGGAGCCGGAATCGCGTAAATCGCTGAGCATGGGGCGGTATCCGCCGGCGCCGCGCTTTTCATTGGCGCGGCTGAGCTGGGCGCAGGCCACCAAGGGCACCTTCAGCTCCTGGGCGATGGCTTTCAGGCTTCGGGAAATGCCGCTGACCTCCACCTGCCGGCTTTCCGCCCGCTCGTCGGAGCCCATCAGCTGCAGGTAGTCCACGATGATCAGGTCCAGCCCATGATCCATCATCAGCCGACGGCAGCGGGAGCGCAGCTGGCCGGGGGTGAGGCCGGAGGTGTCGTCGATATACATTTCGCTCTTGGCCAAAGGGGCCAGGGTGCGGGCCAGCTTCATCCATTCCTCATCCTTGAGCAGGCCCCTGCGCACCGACTGCATGTTCACCCGGGCGTCGCCGCACAGAATGCGCATGGCGATCTGCTCCCGAGGCATTTCCAAGGAGAAGATGGCCACCTTGGCCCCCTTCCGGGCCGCGCGGGTGGCCATATTGATGGCGAAGGAGGTTTTGCCCATGGAAGGCCGGGCGCCCACCAGCACCAGCTCACCCCCGTGCAGGCCGGTGAGCAGGTTATCCAGCCCCGCATAGCCCGTGGTGATGCCGGACACGCCGCCCTTGAGCCGGGCGAATTCCTCCATTTGCTCATAGGTGCGGGTGAGCACCTCGCGGATATGCTGCAGGCTGTCGCCGCCGTCCCGGCGCATGACGATATCGAAAATCTTTTTTTCCGCCTGGGAGAGCACCTGAGGCAGATCCATCTCCTGGGCGTAGCTCATCTGGGAAATCTCCCCGGACGCGGCAATCAGCCGCCGCAGGGTGGATTTTTCCGACACGATGCGGATGTAATCCTTCACGTTGACGGTGGTAGGCACGAACTGGGTCAATTCAATAAGGTACTCAATGCCGCCTACGCCGGGCAGGGTGTTGCGCCGGCCCAATTCCGCATCCATGGTCACCAGGTCGACGGCCATGTGGCTCAGAGCCAGGGCCTTGGCGGCGTCGAAAATTTCCCGATGCGCGGGCACGTAAAAATCATCGGCGGACAGCATTTCCACCGCGGAGGAAACCGCGTTGCCGCTTTGCAGCATGGCGCCCAGCACCGAGCGTTCCGCTTCGGTGCTGTGAGGCGGCACCGGGGCGAACCCGGCAGAGGCAGGCGCGTCCATTATGCCTCACCGCCGGACACGCGCACCAGCATTTTGGCGTTGATCTCGGGGTACAGCTTCACGATCACTTCCGTTTCCCCCACGGTGCGGATGGGCTCGCTCAAATCGATTTTGCGCTTGTCGATGTCCACGCCGTGCTGGGCCTTGAGGGCCTCGGCGATTTCAGCGCCGGTGACGGAGCCGTAGAGCCGTCCCTGGGCCCCGCACTTGGCGATCACATGGATCACCTTGCCCCGCAGGGAAGCGGCCTTCTTTTCAGCCTCCAGGCGGCGCTCCGTTTCCCGGGCGCGGGCCGCGGCCTGCTTGCGCTCCACTTCCTTGGCGGCGCCGGGCGTGGCCTCCACGGCCAGCTTCTTGGGGAACAGGAAGTTGCGGGCGTAACCGTCGCTGACGTTGACGATCTCCTGCTTCTTGCCCACGCTTTTCACATCGGCCAGCAAAATCACTTTCATAATTATATACCCTCCTTTGGTTCACGCGGCTTGCGCAATCCGCGCAAATTGACAAGTTGATCGAACACGCCCAGGATCATCAGCAGCCTGGTCATCATCAGCAGCAGCGGCACGATGATCCGCCACGTGCGCTTGCGGTTCCGCATATGCTGGATATAATTCAGCAGCGCCAGGCCCTGCAGGGAAAACACGGCGGAGGCGGCGGAATACAGGATCATTCCCGCCACCGCCAGCGCGGGCGTGCCGCTGTACTGCAGCAGGTATCCCCCAGCCAGGGCTACGCCCACCTGCCAGCCCATGCCCCGGGGAATGAACCACGTCCTCAGGGGCGGCATGCCCAGGTCGGGAAAGTTCATCGTGCGTTTGGCGGTTTCATCCGCTTCCTCGTCCTGGCGCAAAAACTGGCGTTTCTCTTCCGCCAGATACCCGAACCTGAGCGGCAGCAGCAGGCAGCCCACGCCGCCCAGCACGCTCTGGCCGGCGATCAGGCCGGGCACCATGCTCTCCAGCTGGGAAGAGACGAGCGCGTTCACAGACAGCAGCATGTCCTTGCGCACCTCCTCCGGGATGGAAAACACGCCGGAGCGAAGGGAATCCGCCATCGCATCCCGCAATTGCTGGGCCCGCTCCTGGGTCAGCTGGATCACGCCGATGCGGTCGTACAGCTCTATCAGCAAATAATCGCCCAGCTCCCACTGGCGCAGGGCATCCTCCGCCGCTTTGCCCGCGGCCTGATAGAGGCTGGCTTCCGTCCAGCCCTGCAAAAGCGCGTACAGGGCGGCGAAGCACGCCACATGGACGCCGATCATCACCGCGCAGCCCTTCCAGAAGGGAATACGGCGCAGAATGATCCATACGAAGGCCCCCACCAGAGGCAAAAGATACACCGCGCCCACGATCAGGCCCTTTTCCCCGGCCAGCATATGCATGCTCACCAGCGCCGCGGTCAGGCCCAGCGCCATGGGCAGCGCGCCGGCGCACAGGCCCGCGGTGCACAGCAGCACAGGCGCCAGGTATATCAGCACCAGCGCCGCATACAGCCCGCCCACCAGCGAGCGGGACAACAGCAAAATCGGTATCACCAGCACGGCAGACCAAATCACCGCCGCCCGGGCAGACCGGGTCAGGGGAAAATCTTTCATACACGCTCCTTGCATCGGGTGCTTATTGATCCTTATCCATCGGCAACTGTTCAGGCGCGGAATCGGGACGCAGGGCAAAGCGCGCCTGCGGGGGGATGCAATGCCCGCCCGCGCGGATTTCACGTCTTTCACGTATTCCGCGTATTTCGTGCTTTTTTCGTTTTTCACATATCTGTTCAGTCCGCCGAACAGATACGTCTATTGTAAATTCTTCCGTTCTTTTTGTCAACCGGGTCACTGCCTGGCGCTTTCCGCCTCCAGGGCCTTTTTGAACTGGGTTTCGTACAGCTCGGTGTACACACCGCCGGCTTTCACCAGCTCCGCATGCACGCCCCGCTCCACAATGCGGCCGTCCTTCACCACCAGGATCTCATCCGCCGCCAGGATGGTGCTGAGGCGATGGGCGATCAAGATGCTGGTGCGCTCCTGAATGATGGGCTCGATGGCCTCCTGGATCTTGGCCTCGGAAATGGAATCCAGGGCGGAGGTGGCTTCGTCAAAGACCAGCAGCGCCGGATTCTTCAGCAGCACCCTGGCGATGCTCAGCCGCTGCTTTTCGCCGCCGCTGAGCTTCAGCCCCCGGTTGCCCACCATGGCGTCCAGGCCCAGCTCCTGCTTCTGGACGAATTCGTAAATGTTGGCCTTTTCGCAGGCGGCGATCAATTCCGCCTCGGTGGCGTCCGGCTTGGCATAGAGCAGGTTTTCCCGGATGGTGCCGTTGAACAGGTAGGTTTCCTGGCTCACGATGCCCACGTTTTTCCGCAGGAAGGAAAGATCCAGCTTTTTCACGTCGGTGCCGCCGAAGGTGACATGGCCTGCCTGGCAATCATACAGCCGGGGGATCAGGTTGATGATGGTGCTCTTTCCGCTGCCGGACGGCCCCACGATGGCCACGCTGCGGCCGGCCTTCAGGGTGAAGGAAATATCGTGCAGGATTTGCCGTTCCGGGTCGTAGGAAAAATCCACGTGAGAGAATTCCACGCTGCCGTCGCAGGAAGCGGGGGTGACGGCGTCCGGAGCGTTCTCGATTTCCACCGGCAGGTCGTAGTATTCGAAAATGCGGGTGAACATGGCCATGGACCGGATCCATTCCACCTGGATATTCAGCAGCTGATTCACCGGGCCGTACATCCTGCCCAGCAGCGCCACCATGACCGTGATGTCGCCCACGGTCAGTTCCGTATGGCCGTATTTCATCATCAGCAGGCCGCCCACCAGGTACAGCAGCATGGGCCCGATGGAGGAAAACGTGGAGATGATCATGAAAAACCAGCGGCCTGCCATGCTTTCCTTGATGTTCAGCTTGATCATCCGGCCGTTGACTTCTTTATACCGGGCGTATTCATAATCCTCCTTGCCGAACAGCTTCACCAGCATCTGGCCGCTGACCGACAGGGTTTCATTCAGGATGCCGTTGATTTCATCGTTGCACGCCTGGGATTCCCGGGTCAGGCTCCAGCGGGTTTTGCCCGCGAAGCGGGAGGGGATGACGAACAGCGGGATCACCAGCACCCCCAGCCCTGCCAGAATGGGATTGCGCCCGAACATCACCACCAGCGCGGCAATGAGCGTGATGGAGTTGGACAGGATGGAGGTGAACGTGCCTGTGATCACCGACTGCACCCCGGAAATATCGCTGGTCATGCGGGTGATGATATCGCCCTGATTGTTGGTGGTGAAAAATCGCTGGCTCATCTTTTGCAGGTGGGCATACATTTTGTTGCGCATGTCGAAGGTGATGTGCTGGGCGATCCAGGCGTTCAGATAATTCTGCCCCACGCCGATCAGGTTGCTGCCCAGCGTCACCGTCAGGGACAGCACGATCAGCCAAACCAGCGCCTCGACGGGCTCCTTGCCCGCCAAGGCCCCCACCGGCGCCTTCCCTGCCAGCACGTCCACGATCCGGCCCGTTAAAATGGAGGGATACAGCCCCAGCAGCGAGGACAGGGCGATGGCGCACAGGATCAGCAAAAACTGCTTCCAATAAGGCTTCAGATATGAAAACACCCGCTTGAGCAGCGCGCTGGTCACCTTGGGCCGATTGGCCTTTTCCTCTTCCGTCAAAAAACCGCGCCCCATATGTCCGCCCGCTCGCATGGACATAGCATTCCCTTCCCTTCCCGCGCAGCCGGATGCCGCGCTGTGCTGTATGAAAAATTATACAGGATTCTCTTTTTTTCTTCAATAGAAAAAGGTACGGAAACCGGAGCGCGCTGGGCAAATTTACAAAATGTTTCCATTTGCGCTGGGGAGATCCCGGGCGCTCAGGCGTCGCACGCATCCCAGATCCGGCGGGCGTTCAGCAGGCTGACGGCGCAGGCGTACGGGGCGTCCTCCAGGCCCTCAAACTCAATGGCGATGTCCCCGTCGTAGCCCGATTGCTTCAGGGCCCCCAGCACCGCCCATACATCCAGATCGCCCTGCCCCAGGATGGCGCCGCGCAGGTATTTGCCGCCCCGGGAGCGGAACCACCTGCCCGCGCAGTCAAACTGGGTGCTGTCGCCGGGATCCCGGGAACGGATGTAGAAATCCTTCAAATGCACCATTTGTGCCCGGGACGCCAGGGCTTTCGCCGCCGCTGCGGCGTCCTCATCCACACAGACTGTGTTGCCCGTATCCAGCAGCAGGCCGTAATTCTCATGACGGACCCGGTCAAGGATGCGCAGCACCCGGTCGCTGCCGTTGGCGAAAAACCCGTGATTTTCGATCAGGGTGAACACCCCGCGCTCTTTCCCGTGCTCCGCAACCCGGGCCGCCGCCTCCGCCATGACGGGCAGCCAGCGGTCAAAATCCCGGACGCCGTTTTCCGCCTGGGGCCTGCGGAAGCCGCTCACGTCATGGCGCATCCGGGGCACGCCCAGCTCCGCCGCGATATCCACCTCGTGGCACACCCGCCGGATTTCATCCTCCAGCGCCTGGCCTTCCCGGCAGAAATCCGCCAGCACCGAATAATTGCACAGCGGCACGCCCGCGTCCCGGGCCCGCCGCCGGATCTGCCCGATCCGGCCTGTGTCGATCCTGCCCGTGGCCGGATCGTCCAGCCGAAACGCGAAAGGCACCAGTTCCATGCACGCCGCCCCATGGGCCGCCGCCCAGTCGATCACCTGCTCCAGCGTCATGCGTCCTTTTTTCATTTCTCCGTCCAGGGAATAGGAGCTCAGTCCGATCCGCATGCATATCCACCTCCGTTTTCTCCAGTATACCACAAACCGGGCCGGCGCGCACCCATTTTCTGCCGCTTCGGAATATCTGGCCGCCTTTCCCGGTCCGATCCCGCAATTCGCTATTGACGCGGCGATAAAAATGCAGTATTTTGGTGAAAACACGCAAGGGGGAAAAGCGGCAATGCTGTTTATCGGAATCTGTGGCGCCAGCGGCTCGGGCAAAACCACGCTGGCGGATGAATTGGTGCGGGATATGGGCGTGGAAAGCCTGGTGATCAATCAGGACGCCTACTATCTGGATCATCCGGATCTGACCTTCGAGGAAAGGACCCATCTGAATTACGACGAGCCCAGCGTCTTTGATCACGATCTGCTGTACAGGGACATCTGTGATCTGCTGGAAGGCAAAAGCATCACCCGCAAGGCCTACGATTTTTCCCAGCATTGCCGCTGTGATACCGACCAGCTCATTCATCCCGCCCCGGTGATCATCGTGGAAGGCATTCACGCGTTCTATGACCCGCGCCTGCGGGATAAAATGTTCCTGAAGCTGTATATCAACGTGGAGCCGGATATCTGCCTGCTGCGCCGCATTTCCCGGGATATCAAGGACCGCGGCCGCCAGATCGACAACATCGCCGAGCAGTATCTGGCCACCGTCAAGCCTATGTATGACCGCTACATCCGCAATTATATCCACGATGCCGACGTGGTGGTGATGAAGGGCGGCAAAAACACGCGCATCGTGTCCATCCTGGCCGGTTACCTGCAATCCACCCTGCGGGGGCAGGATTGACTTTTTCATGAATTCGCCCTATAATGAAGCCAAGCATTTGTGCCGGTTTCTCCCGCGGTGAGCGCCGGTGAATATCATAGAGGAGGATACCCGTATGCAGCCTTTTATGGATGAAAATTTCCTGCTGTCCACAGAAACAGCGCGCACCCTGTTTCATGAGGCGGCCAAGGACATGCCCATCATCGACTATCACTGCCACCTGAGCCCCAAAGAAATCGCCCAGAACCTCAAATTTGACAACATCAGCCACCTGATGCTGGGCGGCGACCATTACAAGTGGCGCGCCATGCTCAGCTGGGGCGTGGATGAAAACCTGATCCGCGGCGACGGCGATCCCCGGGAAAAATTCATCGCGTTCGGCGACGCCCTGTCCCACGCCATCGGCAACCCCCTGTATCATTGGACCCATCTGGAACTGCAGCGGGTGTTCGGCATTCACACCCCGCTGAACCGGGATACCGCCGGGAAAATCTACGATCAGGCCAGCGAAATGCTCCAGGGCGACGATTTCCGCGCCAAGGCCCTGATCGACAAATTCAACGTGGATTATCTGTGCACCACCGACGACCCGGTGGACGATCTGTCCTTCCACAGGACCATCGCGGCCGATGGCGGCATGAAGGCCAAGGTGTACCCCGCCTTCCGCCCCGACAAGGCCATGAACATTGACCGGGCCGGTTTCGTGGAATACATCAGGCAATTGAGCCAGGTGGCCGGCATGGAAATCAGCTCCACCGCCGACGTGCTCACCGCCCTGGAGCGCCGGGTGGAATACTTCCACGCCTGCGGCGCCCGGATCTCTGACCACGCCCTGGACACCGTGCCGTGGGGCGAGCCCTCCTTCAAGCAGGCCGATAAGGCCTTCCATGCCGCCATGAACGGCGAGGAAATGAAGCAGAAGCACGTCGACAGCTACCGCACCGTGATCCTGGCGGGCCTGGGCGCCATGTATGCGCAGCGGGGCTGGGTGCAGCAGTACCACATCGGCGCTATGCGCAACAATAATACTGCCATGTTCCACCGCTACGGGCCGGACGTGGGCTTCGATTCCATCATCGACCAGCCTGTCGCCCAGCACCTGAGCCGTTTGATGGACCTGCAGGATGCCCAGGGCCAGCTGCCCAAAACCATCCTCTATACCCTCAATCCCGCCGCCAATCACGCCATCGGCACCATGCTGGGCAATTTCCAGCAGTCCGGCGTCAAGGGCAAGATCCAAATGGGCTCCGCCTGGTGGTTCCTGGATCAGCGGGACGGCATGGAGGAGCAAATGCGCACCCTGGCCAATTTGGGCGTGCTGGGCGCGTTCGTGGGCATGCTCACCGACAGCCGCTCTTTCATCAGCTATCCCCGGCATGAGTATTTCCGCCGCATCCTGTGCAACCTGATCGGCAAGTGGGTGGAAAACGGCGAATATCCCCGGGATATGGAATTCCTCAAGGGCCTGATCCGGGATATCAGTTACAATAACGCCAAGGCGTATTTCGGAATCTGATCATGATTCACCTGATACGATTCTTCTAAAATCCAAATTGGCAAGGATGAAAAAAGAGCAAAGGGACGACGGGGCGTTCTCTTTCGGAGCCCGAAAGAGAACCAGAAAGGGCGCCATAATGGCTGCGTTGACCTACAGCTTCTGGCCCGGCCGCTGAAAGCGGCCAACCCGGATGCAAAGCATCCGGGGAAAGCCGGGGAATCATCCCCAGGGAAAAGCTCGCTTTTCTCTGAGGATGATCCCGGCTTTCATTGGGCCAGAAGCCCCAAACGTTCGCAATCCCAGCGTAACACGCGACAATTCCTTGGTTCTATCGATCAAGTAGCTTCGCGAGGAGTGGGTCCAGGGGATCATCCCCTGGCGCGGGGTTCAGGGGCCGCGAAGGCCCCTGCCTCGTCCTCCTGTTCTTATCTCTCTCTTTGCAAATTGTGTTTTAGAACGCGAATAATGTTACCGCGTCACCGGCAGCCATACCCGCATTTCGCCCTTCCCCCGGTTATTCCAGGCGAAATAGGGCACCAGCGTGATCACAGCATCCTCCGAGGCGGGCGGGGCCCACGGCGCGTAAAGCGGCGCGTCCGCAGGCACGCGTACGCGCTTTCCCGGCACACACAGCGCCGGCACCGTCAGGCCGCCGATCTCCTTTTTGATGATTTGAGCGTTTGCGGCTTCCCCGGGGCAGACGCGCAGCAGGTGCATGTCCTTCCCGTTATCCGCCTCCTCGGCGCAGTACACCCAGGGCCCGCGCGCAAAGCAGACCTGGCCCATGGTTTCCCGCACCCGCGGGGAGGCGGTCACCGCCTGCACCGGCATGGCAAAATCCGCCTGGATCGTGTCGCCGGGCTGCCAGACACCGCGGATCAGACAGTAGCCGTTTTCTTCCCGGGCCTGCGCCGTCTTCGGATATTGAAAACCGCCGCCCGCTGACCAGCCTGGGATGCGCAGGGCGATGGCGCCTTCCGCTTCGCCCCGCAGCACGGTCAGCGTCACCTTGCCGTCCCGGGTCAGATCCGCGTCCAGGCGCAGCGTCAGTTCCCCGCCGTTCAGACGGGCCCGGACCGTGCTGCCGATGAACAGATGAACGCAGAGCATATCCTCCGTTTGCGTGAAGATGTACTGGCCTAAGGAGGACACGATTCGGGCGATGTTGGGCGGGCAGCACGCGCAGCCGAACCACCTCTGCCGCTCCGCCTTCACATGGGAAAGCCGGGTATCCGTTTCGCAGGCGGCGGGATCCACCTCCAGCGGGTTCACATAGAAGAAGTGCTCTCCGTCCTGGGCCATGCCCGCCAGCACCGTGTTGTACAGGGCGCGCTCCATCACGTCGGCGTATTCGCCGCGGAGCTCCAGCTGCAGCATGCGCCGGGCATAGAAGGCCAGGCCGATGGCTGCGCAGGTTTCGGAATAAGCGGTGTCGGAGGGCAGGTCATAGGGCCGGGAGAAGGCCTCGCCCACATGGGTGGCGCCCACGCCGCCGGTAATATACAGTTTTTCATCGACCACGGACCGCCACAGCGCTTCGCAGGCCCGGCGCATTTCCGCGTCCCCGTTGATCCGGGCCGCGTCCGCCATGCCGCTGCACAGGTACATCTGGCGCACAGCGTGGCCCGTGGCTTCCCGCATATCCCGCACAGGCATGTGGGCCTGGTAATAGGCGTATCTTTCCGCCGTCACCGGCAGAGGCGCCTGCCCCTGCGCCTGACGGCGTGCGTTTTCCTCCAGGGCGAAGGTGCTGGGGTCGACGCCCCGCACATCCAGGAAAAAGTCGGCCAGGTGCCGCCATTTTTCCTCGCCGGTTTCCTCATACAGCCGGATCAGCGCCATTTCGGCGATTTCGTGTCCGGGGCAGCCGCGCTCCCTGCCGGGGCCGAACCTGCGGGCAATGCAATCGCCAAAGCGCCGGGCGGCGTTGAGCAGATCGTCCTGGCCCGTAGCCTGATGCCAGGCCACCGCCGCTTCGGTGAGATGGCCAAAGCAGTACAGTTCATGGTGGTCCTTCAGGCAGGTGAAGGCCCGCTCCCTGCCCGTGAGGGTATAGAAGGTGTCCAGGTATCCGTCCTCCTCCTGGGCGGCGCAGATCATGTCCACGGCTTGCTGGGCTCGGGCCCGCAGGGCGGCGTCGGGCCGGATCATCAGCTGGTAAGCCACCGCCTCGATCCACTTGTAGCCATCGCTGTCCTGAAACACCCACCCGTAAAAGGCGTCCGGATCGGGGGCCGTGCCCTCCGGCGGCTGGGTCACGATGCTGTCGGACCGATGCCGGGGCACATAGGCGCCCCCCGCCTTTTTCGCCGCCACCGCCCGGGCCGCGGCCTTCATGTTGTGCACCCACCAGCTCGGCGCCGCGCCGGGCACCCGATCGTTCAGCGCTTCCCACTGATAGGGGATCACCGCCTGGCGGATCAATTCTGTTTCATGACGCCAAAACGCGTCTGTCACCTGCACCTGCTCCAGGGGCAAAGGCCGGGAATGAAGATTGCTCATGGGATCTCTTCCTTTCTTTTGCAAGCGCGGCGAACGCTACGCTTGCCCGTCCGCCGCCGGAGCCGCATGCTCGTCGATCACCTTCTGAATCTCCCGGATGATGTCCTCCGCGGCATAGCCGGTGCGCTTGCTGATGTCGGCGATGGTATACTTTTTGATGAGCATCCGGCCCAGCGGCGTATTGACGATCTTCAGCCGGTCATCGATCTTCACGGCCGCCTCCGGCAGCCAGGGATACGCGGCCAGCAGATCGGCCAGCCGGGTGTTTTCACGGATTTCCATCAGGCTCCTCCTCTCCGGATGGGGAAAACGCATCCAGGAAGCTGTGCGCCTTCCCCCGGTATTTCCAGGCCACCAGGGTGTCCAATTGCACGTTATGCAGCGCGCCGAAGATGTTCTGCTCCAGCACGGGATTGTCCTGCCGCAGCTGCTTCAGCAGACGCTTGATCTGCTGCCGTTTGCTGTCTCCCTCCCGGCCAGCCCGGGCGGCGTTTTCCGTAAAGCGGCAGGCGCATTGCAGGAACTCCAGGCCGTTTTGTTCCTTCCAGGTGATGATATCCTCCTCCCGCACCCGATACAGGGGCCGGATCAGTTCCATCCCGGGGAAGTTTTTGGATTTCAGCCGGGGCGGCATGCCCTGGATCTGCCCGCCGTAAAACATGCTGATGAGCACCGTTTCGATCACGTCATCAAAATGATGGCCCAGCGCGATCTTATTGCAGCCCAGTTCCCGGGCTTTTCCGTACAGGCAGCCCCGGCGCATGCGGGCGCACAGGAAGCAGGGGTTTTTCTCCTGGGCGCAGGCCACGTCGAATACGTCGCTGTCGAATATTGTGCAGGGGATCTCCAGCAGCCGCGCGTTATCCTCGATCTTTTGTCGGTTCGCCGGGCTGTAGCCCGGATCCATCACCAGATACCGCACCTCAAAGGGATAGGCGGTGTGGCGGTGAAGAAGCTGCATCAATTTGGCCAGCAGCATGGAATCCTTGCCGCCGGAAATGCACACGGCGATCCTGTCGCCCGGCTGAATCAGCCGATACAGCCGGACGGCCCGGCAGAAGGGCTGCCACAATCGCTCCCTATACGCGGTCAGAAGATCCCGCTCCAATTGCTGGCAGAAGGTGAATTCCCGCTTCACGGCTGCTCCGCCTCCTTTTCCCGCTGCTGACGCCAGGCCTGCTTATATGCCGTTTCCAGGGCCGGTGCGCCATGGACGCGGTTATTTTTTTCCAGAAAATCGGCGATGCTGCCCTGCACGGCCACCACCTCCCGCCTGAATTCGCGGGCGGAAACGCGCAGGGCGTTATTGCCCAGGGCGATCATCTGTTCCGGGCCGTCAGAGGTGGCCACCCGCACCCGGGCGGAGCCCTTGGTTTCATAAGTGGTCTTTTCGATATAGGCGTCGGCGGTCTGCGTTTCCTTGGTGTACACCACAAAAATGTTCAGGTATTTTTCCACCGACCCGGCGCTGCCGGGCACCTTGTAAGCGTCAAACACCAGGATCACGTCCCGGCCGGTGACGCCGCTGTAATTGCACAGAATGTCCTGCAATTGCTGCCGGGCGTCGGCCAGGCTCTCCCGCGCCAAGGCCTTGAGTTCGTCCCAGGCGAAAATCACGTTGTAGCCGTCCACCAGCAGGATTTCCCGCCGGATATTCACGGGCCCGCTTCCCGCCGCAGCGGAGGGGGCCGCGGCAGGCCGCACAGAGGAAAACAGCTGCCGCGCTTTGACGGGGCCGTAGGTGCGCTCAAAAATCGCCATCAGTTCCTGATCCTCTTCCTGCGTGCCATGATACGCCGCGCTGCCGGTCCGCGCGGGAAGGGAGGCAAGGGATGGCTCCCGGCTCTCCTTGAGCAGGGGCAGATGCATATACCGCTCCACCTGATCCCAGGGCACCGTGAACCCCGCGCCGTGCGCGCAGAACACCGAATCGGGGGAATTGAACAAATCCGCCTGGGGATCGTAGCCGCGGGCAGCCACGACGGCGTCCTGCTCCGCGCAGGGAAGATATGCCGAAAATTCCGCCGTCATGTGTCCCCGGCCCTTGGTGAAAATGCTCACCTGCCGGCCATACGCCCCGCATTTCGACGCCGGGGCCAGGGCCCGCAGGGTCTGCATGCCGTTCTCCGCGTCCTCCGGCGCGTCGAATTCGCCGCCCATCAGGGTCATATCGCTCATCACCCGGCCTATGAATTCCCCGGGCACGGTGATTTCCGCCTGCACATAGGGCTCCAGCAGCTGGCTCCGCGCCTTCATCAAGCCCTGGCGCAGCGCCCGGTAAGTGGCCTGGCGGAAATCGCCGCCCTCGGTGTGCTTGAGGTGCGCCCGCCCCGCCACCAGGGTGACGCGCATGTCCGTGATGGGCGAACCGGTCAGCACCCCCACGTGCACCTTTTCCCGCAGATGGGTCAGGATCAGCCGCTGCCAGTTGAGGGCCAGATCATCCGTGGATACCGCCGAATCAAAGGTCAGGCCGCTGCCCCGCTTCCCCGGAGTCAGCAGCAGATGCACCTCGGCATAATGCCGCAGGGGTTCATAGTGGCCGACGCCTTCGGCGGAGGTCAGGATGGTTTCCCGATACAGCACGCTTTCGTCCGCAAAGCCGATCTCCATGCCGAACCGGTCCCTGCATTGGCGCTTGAGCACCTCCAGATACACGTCGCCCATGGAATGGATGTGGATTTCCCGCTTCTGCTCGATGTATTCCACCTGCATCAGCGGCTCTTCCTCCTCCAGGGCCTTCAAATAATCCAGCGCCTTGTGGAGATCCGTTTGATCCAGCAGGGTCAGGCGGCAGGAATAGCAGGGTTCGATCATCCGGGCCCGGTCCGTGCGCTCCACGCCCAGGCCATCCCCCGGCACAGCCCTGCTCAGCCCCACCACGCAGCACGTCAGCCCCGCCGCGGCAGAAGGCACCTGGGTGTAGCGCGCCCCGGAATACATGCGGATCTCCGCCGCCTTTTCCGCCCACAGGGTGTCTCCTGCCTCATCCCGGAGGGTGAGCAGATCGCGGGTCTTCAGTTCTCCCCCCGTGATTTTCATAAACGTCAGCCGCGCGCCCTGGGCATCCCGGGCCACCTTGTATACCTTCGCGCCAAATTCCGCGGGATACTTTTTCCCGGGGTCAAAGGCCGCCAGGGCGTCCAGCAGCTTTTCCACCCCGTCGTTCAGCAGCGCGGCGCCGAAAAAGCAGGGAAACAGCTTTCTGTCCCGGATCACCTGCTGCATGCGGCCATCCGGAATGGCGCCGTCCCGCAGGTAATAATCCAGGCATGCTTCATCGCACAAGGCGATCTTCTCTAAATCGGGATCGGTGAAATCCACGATATGGTCCGACAGCTGACGGCACAGCCCCGCCAGCAGCGCCTCCCGGTCTCCCTGAAAACGGTCCATTTTGTTGACGAATACAAAGACCGGCACCCGGGATTTTTCCAATAGCTTCCAGATGGTGCGGGTATGGCTCTGCACGCCGTCCGTGGCGCTGATCACCAGCACGCAGGCATCCAGGATGCCCATCACCCGCTCCGTTTCCCCGGAAAAATCCGTGTGCCCCGGGGTGTCCACCAGCGTCAGGGCGGATTTGTTCCAGTTCAGCATGGCCTGCTTGGAAAAAATGGTGATCCCCCGCTCCTTTTCCATCCTGTCCGTGTCCAGAAAGGCGTCGCCGTGATCCACCCGGCCCTGCCTGCGCACCGCGCCGGAAAGAAACAGCATGGCTTCCGACAGGGTGGTTTTTCCGGCGTCCACGTGGGCCGCCAGTCCGATGATGCTCTGTTTCGCCATCCGCCCCGCTTCCTTTCCCGCGCATTTTTTTCAGTATAGCATATTTCTTCCGCCACCGCCATAGTCGGCGATGATTTTGATGGATGGATGGCGAAGAACGCCGCTGTCGGAGATCAAACGGTATGTTGAGAAAACACGGAAAAAGTAAAAAACGGAAAACATGCCTTCCTCCACTGGACATCCGCAGGATACCGATGGTATAATGGATCGGATACAGGCAGAAAACGCCTGGCATAAAAACGGGTCTGGCGAGGAGGAAACAAACATGAAGAAAACAATCGCGTTCCTGCTGCTGGTATTGCTTGCACTGGGACTGACGGGCAGCGCTTGGGCGGAGGAAGCTGCCGAAAGCATCCCGATGCCCGCCGAAGCGGGCGCTTTTGAAGGCGTATGGATGTGCGACCGCGCGAACGCGGAACTGTATTGGGAGGAAGAAGGATTTCGCGTTCTGATCACCTGGAGCAGCAGCGCCTGGGAACAATCGGAATGGGAATACGCCTGCTACTATCACGAGGACAGCAACACCCTGGTGTCCATGCCTTTCGGCACGCGTACGGATTATGTGTATAACGAGGACGGCACCGCGTCCTTCGCGGATATCAAATATCAGGACGGCGAGGCGGTGTTCTCCCTGGATGAGGAAGGCTGCCTGATCTGGCAGGATGAAAAGGAAAACGCCGGGGAAGGGCTGCGCTTTGTCCACGCCCCTGAAGAAAGCGCCCCGGCGGCGGAGGAAGCCGAGGATGCGCTCTCCCTCTGGACGGCGGATTCTTTCGTCAAGGAAATGCTGGTGACCTACATGCAGGCGATCACCCAGGAGGGCAGCGAGGACTACATCCCGCCCATCGACCGGATCGCCGTATTTGACTTTGACGGCACGCTTTTCTGCGAGACCGATCCCAATTATTTCGATTATACCCTGCTCGTCCACCGTGTGCTGGAGGATCCGGATTATCGCGACCGGGCCAGCGATTATGAAAAGGAAACCGCCCTCAAGATCGTGCAGCAGAACGAGACCGGCGAATCCTTTCCCGGGCTGGAGATCGATCACGGCAAGTGCATCGCTTCCTCTTTCGCCGGCATGACGCTGGATGATTTCGACGCATACATCCAGGAATTCAAAAAGCTGCCCATGCCCAGCTATGAGGGCATGCTGCGGGGCGATGGCTGGTATCTGCCCATGCTGCAGGTGGTGGAATATTTGCAGGCCAACGATTTCACCGTGTATGTGGTCAGCGGCACCGACCGGTTCATCGTCCGCGGCATCGTACGCAATTCCCCGATGCAGCTGCCGCCCCGGAATATCATCGGCTCCGATGAAACGGTGGTCGCCAGCAAGCAGGGAGACTCGGACGGGCTGAATTACGTTTTCATGAATGACGACGTGCTGATCCTGGGCGGCGATTTCATTGTGAAAAACCTGAAGATGAACAAGGTGTCGGTCATCATCCAGGAGATCGGCCAGCAGCCGGTGCTTTCCTTCGGCAACAGCACGGGCGACGCCAGCATGGCGGAATACGTCACCAGCAACAACCGTTATCCCAGCATAGCGTTCATGCTCTGCTGCGACGATACCGAGCGTGAAAACGGCAATATCGGGAAGGCGGACAAAATGTTCTCTCTGTGCGAGAACTTCGGCTGGGTGCCCATTTCCATGAGGGACGACTGGACCACCATTTACGGCGACAGCGTCGTGAAGAAATAACACGGACCGCAAACGCGCCGAAAACGGCGGCCGGCAGCGCCGGGCGCGAAGCATGGGAAACCCGTTCGTTTTGAATCAAAGGAACCTTGAATCAGCCAGAAAGATGAGGAGGAAAAAAACAAATGACCATCACCAAGCAGCAAAACGGAGCCAACCTGGCGATCGCCCTGGAAGGCCGTCTGGACACCGTGACCGCCCCGGAGCTGGAAGCAGAACTGAAAACCGCGCTGGACGCCGCGGATACCCTGACCCTGGACTTCAGCAAGCTGGATTATATTTCTTCCGCCGGGCTGCGGGTGCTTCTGGCCGCGCACAAGGCCATGAGCGACAAGGGCGGGATGAAGGTGACCCACGTGAACGAGCTCGTGGCAGAAGTGTTTGAAGTGACCGGCTTTTCCGACATTCTCACCATTGAATGAGGTGAAACCATGAAAACGGATGTGATTACGGTTTCCAGCAAAGGAAGCCAAATGGAAGCTGCGCTGGCCCAGGTGGACAAGACGGCGGCATATAAGGGACTGACCGGAAAGAGCGCCCTGCATCTGCGGCTGCTGACCGAAGAAATGATGGGCATGATGCGCTCCATCACCGGCGAAACCAAGGGCAGCTTCTGGATCGAAGACGCGGACGGCGTTTATCAGCTGCATCTGCAGGTGGTGACCCGCATGGACAGCGGCAAGCGGGATCAGCTACTGTCGGCGTCCAGCTCGGGGAAAAACGAATCCGCCAAGGGGCTGATGGGCCGCCTGCGGGACTTCTTCGACCGGGGCGCGGACGAAGACATCTCTTCCTTCACCAGCCCCCTGCTGCTGCCCGGCATGTATGAATACTCCACCACGCCCACGCTGGATTGGGAATGGTCCATGATGGAATACGAGGACGCCCTGTCCCATCGGGTGAAGCAGAACGATTCCGCCGCCAAGGAAGCCTGGGACGAGCTGGAAAAATCCGTGGTGGCGAAGGTGGCCGACGACGTGAAGGTTGCTATCCGCGGGCGCACCGTGGAAATGACCATCTTCAAAAAACTGGCATAAACGCCAGGCTGCACAGGACCTCCGCCTCTGAAAGCAGGGGCGGCAGAAGCCCGATAAACTCGACAAAGAAAAAGGATTTATTCTTATCATATGTTCCGGCGGCTGCATCCTCCGGAAAGCCGTGGGCGGACGGCGAAACGGCCGGCAGGGAATGCCCCGGCGAACTGCCATTCCGATCCTGCTGAAGAAGCTGCCCATGCCGCGGCAGACGCGCCGGCTGAAGCCCTCAGCCGGCGCGGTGCTGATCCGGCCCGATCCCGCCACGGCGGAATCATCTGCGCAAAGCGTCAGGAGAAAGCGTATGAGACGTTTCAGAAACCTGGTCATCGGCGGCATCCAGAATAAGGTCCTCAACCTGATCCTGCTCACGATTATTCTGCTCACGGCTGCGTTCACGGCAGTGTCCGTATATCAGGGCAGGATGCTTGCGCAGCTGGCCGCCGAATCCGGTGAGAATCAAAAGAAAACAATTTCTGAAATCGCATCTTCCGCCATGGATCAGGTGGTGACCCAGTCGCTGCTGCGCTCAAACAAAGCGGCGGCCCGCATGACCGATGACGTGTTCGATGCGGCGGCGGCCCGGGTGACATTCCTGGCGGACTGCGCCACGCGGCTGTTTGCGCATGCGGAGGATTACGCGCTTCAGCCCTTTGCCCCCCCTGATCCGGCGGACGACGGCGCCTGGACCGCCAAGACGCTCTTCGCCGACGGCGTGGACGGGCGCGATCCCGCCGTCGCCGCCAAGGTGGGGCTGACTGCCAATCTGGCCGATACCATGATTTCCCTGTGCCCCGCTTTCGGAACCGCCGCGGTTTACGTGGCCCTGCCTGAGGGCGTTCACTTCTACGTGAGCAGCCTTTCTTCCGGCTGGCTCACGGACGGAAAAGTACGTTCTTACGATCCCCGTGAGCGCGGATGGTATCAGCAGGCGGCGCAAGCGGGCGGATTGATCTTTACCGACGGCGAATGGGACGCCGCCACCGGCGCATACTGCGTGGAGTGCGCCATGCCTGTTTTCGGTCCGGAGGGCAGTCTGCAGGCCGTTGTCGGCACAGACTTGTTCCTGAACGACATCGAAGCGGCGCTGACCGACTATCTGGTGGAGGGCGAATACCATCTGCTGATCACGCAAAAAGGACGGGCCGTGCTGCCCATGCAGGCGGAAGCTTTTCCGATGGCGGAAAGCGACCGGGACGGCGACCTGCGCGCGTCTCAGAACGAATTCCTGTCCGCGACGGTCAGCGACGCGCTGCAGGAAAAAAACACCGGCATTGCCCTGGGCAGGCTGAACAGCGGGGATTACTACATGGCCGCGGCGTCTATTCCGTCCACGGGCTGGGTGCTGCTGTCCGCCTTCGATCAATCCATTGCCAATCAGCATGAAAGAACGCTCATTGACAGTGTTTCCCGGCTTCAGGAAGAAGCCACCGCCACCTATCAGGATAAAATGGCAAAAACCCGCGTCTCCACCCAGATCCTGTTCGCATTGATGATCCTGCTGACGCTGGGCTGCGCGCTGGCGCTGGGCAAGCGCATCGTCAAGCCCCTGAACACCATCACTGAGCGCATATCGGAGCTCAGGGAAGGCAATCTGGAATTCCAGATGGACGACGCTTACCGCACGGGCGACGAGGTGCAGGCGCTGGCGGAATCCTTCGCCGCCCTTTCCCACAAGACATTGGAATACATGGATACGGTGAAGCGCGTGGCCGCTGAAAAGGAGCGCATCAGCACGGAGCTGTCCCTGGCGACGAAGATCCAGGAAGCGATGCTGCCGCATATCATTCCCGCGTTCCCCGACCGCGCGGATTTCGATATCATCGGCAGCATGGACCCTGCCAAGGAAGTGGGCGGAGATTTTTACGATTATTTCCTGATCGACGACAATCATTTGTGCATGCTGATCGCGGACGTGAGCGGCAAGGGCGTGCCCGCGGCGCTGTTCATGATGGCCAGTAAAATCATCCTGCAAAGCGTGGCCATGCTGGGCGGAACCCCCGCGGAAATCCTCACCAGGACCAACGAGGCCATCTGCTCCAACAATGAGGCGCAGATGTTCGTGACGGTGTGGCTCGGCATTCTGGAATTGTCCACCGGCAAGTTGACATGCGCCAACGCGGGCCATGAATACCCGGTGTTTAAGCGCCCCGGCGGGGATTTTGAACTCTACAAGGACCGCCACGGTTTTGTGATCGGCGGCATGAAAAGCGCAAAGTATCGCGAATATGAGATGCAGCTGGAGCCCGGCGCCAAGCTGTTCGTGTATACCGACGGCGTGCCGGAGGCCTCCAACGACCGGCAGGAGCTGTTCGGCACGGAACGCATGATCCAGGCGCTGAACCGGACAAAAGACGCCGCGCCCCTGGACTTGCTGAAAAACATGCGCAAAGCGGTGGACAGTTTCGTGCTGGACGCCGAGCAGTTTGACGATCTGACCATGATGTGCCTGGAATACAAGGGGCCGGAAGCCGCCGGACAGGAGAATGGCCCACGGAAGAAATGACGCTGCCCGCCTTGATCGAAAGCATTCCCGCTCTGACCGCACGGATCGGCGAAGCGCCGGAAAAGCTCCATTGCCCCATGAAAGCCCAAATGCAGCTTGATATGGCCATCGGCGAAATCTTGAGCAACATCGCCCGCTGCGCCTATCCCCTTTAAGCGGGCGCCGTGACCGTGCGATACGGTTTTGGCGCGGCGCCACGGCTGTTTTCCATGACGTGTTCGGATCAGTGGATCCCGTTCAATCCCCTGCTGCAAAGCGACCCCGATCCTTCTCTTGGGGCGGATAAACGGGCCGTTGACGGGCTGGGCATCTTCCTGGTGAAGAAAACCACGGACGACGTCCGCTATCGGTGTCAGGCCGGGGCAATATCCTGTTCCTGAAGAAAGCCCTGTATGACAAAATGAACGAATCTTCGATGTCCTCTTCATCCCGGTCAAGCCGACCGGAAGGAGAGACGCGCAAAGGGAATACCATTAAAAAACATTTGGGAGGATGAATCCACCATGAAAAGAACTGTGAGCTGGATTCTGGTGCTGATGCTGGCCTGCGTCTGTCTGACCGCTTTCGCGGAGGACGCCGCGCCTGCGCAGGCGCTCATTGAGCGGATGGTGGTTGGCTATGCGGCATACGGGACGAGAGACGGGCAGGCCCTGATAGAGCTCGCCGCCGCCGACCCTGCGCTGGCCGAGCAGTGGTCACGCATCATGGATCTCTGGGAAGCGCCTGTCACGGTGAACGCAGAGCTGCCGGACAGTTTGCCAGAGGATGATACCCTGTGCCTGATCGGTCTGGGATTCCAATTGAACCCGGACGGCACCATGCGGGATGAGCTGACAGAACGCCTGCGGGTGCTGCGGGCGGCCTCCGAACAATACCCGAACGCTGTCATTGTTTGCACGGGCGGCGGCACGGCGGCCGACAATCCCACCGCCACGGAAGCTGGCAAAATGGCGGAATGGCTGGCAGAAAACGGCGTTGATCCCGCCAGGATCATCGTGGAGGATCGTTCCCTGACCACGGCGCAGAATGCCATTTACACCTTCGATCTGCTGGAGCAGCAGCATCCACAGGTGCGGCAGATCGCCATCATCTCCAGCGACTACCACATCGCGACAGGCACGCTGCTGTTCGGCGCGGAAGCCATTCTCCGGAAAAGCCCTGTGACGGTGGTCAGCAACGCATCCTGGCACGCGCCCAGCGGCACCCTGAGCGCCATGTTCCAGGCCGGAGCGTTGATCGAGCTGTCAGGAGACGTGGAAACAGCTTTTGAAATCTATTATGAAACCTATGATATTCACGAGCTGCCGAGCCTGGAAAAGAGCAATACGCCCTGATATTTCCGGCGTTTCCTCCGTGCAAACGCCATGCGGCTTTATAACCCGGACGACCGGGCCCCTGCCGTCCTGCTTGACGCCGGGGCGTTTCGTGGGCCCATGACGTTCCGATGGGACGGCTGCGTGCCTTAAGCGCGGAACTCGACCCCGGCGCCGGCGCGTTTCGCCCGGCTTCTCTGCTTCATGGCTGAACAGTTCCCGCGAATCCTTGAAGGAAATCCTGCTTTTTCCCCATTTCGCCGTTTTTCTTCCCGAAAACCGGGTTGAACAAACGGCGATTTTCGTTTATAATGTATACGGCATATTATGGGCAGGAGGAGCGATCGTGTTTCAGGGCTTTGGGAAGGAACTGATTCCTTTCTTTCTGGATTTACGCTTTCACAACGACAAATCCTTTATGGACGCCAACCGGGAAAGGTATCTTCGGGACGTGCGCCAGCCGTTTTACGATTTTATCGGCGCCATGGGGCCGGGCATGCAGAAAATATGCGAGGATATGGAGGTGCGGCCCAATAAATGCCTCAGCCGCATCAACCGGGACACCCGCTTTTCCAAGGACAAGTCCCCTTACCGCGATCACCTGTGGGTCTCCTTTCGCCAGAGCGGCACGCCCAACGACGGCACGCCCTTTTACTGGTTTGAAATCAGCCCCGAAAATGTGAACTGGGGCGTGGGTGTATGGGGCGAAAGCCGCGCGGTCATGGACGCCATGCGCAGAAAAATGGCCGCCCATCCCGACGATTTTCTTCGGATACTGCCCGTATTGAAGCGGCGCGGGTTTGTTCTGGCGGGAGACGCCTGGAAAAAGATGCAGCCGCCGGAGGGGCTGCCCGAAGCGCTGAGGCCCTGGTATCTCAAGAAAAACGTGTACGCGCAGCGGATGGGCGCGTCGCTGGAATGGATTCATGCACCCGGCATTGTCAAGCGGGTGATGGATGATTACATTGCGCTTGCTCCCCTGTACTGGATCTTCCGGGGCTGTGTGGAGGAAGCCATGAACCAATTGGACGAACAGGGAGGGAATGTATGAGTACTGGTTTGCGTGGGCTCAAAAGCGGCACGGATGTGCGGGGACGGGCGCTGGGCGATGATGCGCCCCTGACGGCGGCGGTGACCGGCCGAATCGGGGCGGCGTTCGTGCAGTGGCTGAAGGAACGGGGGGTGGACAATCCACGGATCGCCCTGGGCCGCGATTCCCGCATCACAGGCGAAATGCTGCTGAATGCCTGCGCGGAGGGGTGCCATCAGGCGGGCGCCCAGGTGGAAACCTACGGCCTTTGCACCACGCCCGCCATGTACATGAGCCTGATCACCGAAGGCTACGGCTGCGACGGCGCGATCATGATCACCGCCAGCCATCACCCCTATGATCGGAACGGCCTCAAGTTTTTTACCAAAGACGGCGGCATCGACAGCGGGGATCTGGACGCGATCCTGGACATCGCCGAATCGGACGCGCCGCTGCTGGGCAACGCCGGCCCGGTGATGCGGCGGGATTTCCTGCCCGTTTACTGTGAGCAGCTCAAGGATCGCATCCGCCAGGGCCTGGACACCGATGTGCAAAAGCCGCTGCTGGGCCTGCACGTGGTGGTGGACGCCGGCAACGGCGCGGGCGGGTTTTACGCCGGGCTGCTGGAGGATTTGGGCGCCTGGGTGGAGGGCAGCCAGTTCCTGGAGCCGGACGGCATGTTCCCCCACCACATCCCCAATCCCGAAAATGAAACGGCCATGGCCTCCATCAGCGCCGCGGTGGTGAATGCGGAGGCCGATCTGGGCGTGATTTTCGATACCGACTGCGACCGGGCCGCCATCGTGGACCGCACGGGACGGGAAATCAACCGCAACCGGCTCATCGCCCTGATTTCCGCGATCCTGCTGGATAAAAAGCCGGGCTGCACCATCGTGACCGATTCGGTCACCTCCTCCGGCCTCAACCAGTTCATCATGGAATGGGGCGGCGAGCATTACCGCTACAAGCGGGGCTACCGCAACGTGATCAACGAGGCCAAGCGCCTCAACGCGGCGGGCATCGACTGCCCCCTGGCCATCGAAACCAGCGGCCACGCCGCCCTGCGGGAAAACCATTTCCTGGACGACGGCATGTACCTGGTGACGGTGCTGATCTGCGAGGCTATGCGCCTCAAGCAGGCGGGCAAGGATCTGTCTGATCTGATCGCCGATCTCAGGGAGCCGGTGGAAAGCGTGGAGATCCGCCTGGATATCCCGGCCGAGGATTTCCGTTCCGCCGGGCTGATCGCCATCGAAAAAGTGGTGGATCACGCGGCGTTCTCTCCCGGCTGGCACATCGCGCCGGACAACCGGGAGGGCGTGCGCATCAACTTCGATCTGGACGAGGGATTCAACAACGGCTGGTTCCTGCTGCGCCTGTCCGTTCACGACCCGGTGCTGCCCCTGAACATCGAAAGCGACGTGCCCGGCGGCGTTCAATACATGGCCAAAGCGCTGCAGGATGTGCTGTCCGCTGTGGAAGGCATTGACCTCAGTAAACTGAAGCAATTCATCGAACAGGAGGATTGATTACCATGGACATCTGTCAAACCACCATCAACAACATCCGCACCCTGGTGGCGGACACCGTGCAGAAGGCCAACAGCGGCCATCCCGGCGCGCCCATGGGCATGGCCCCCATGGCCTACGCCGTGTGGATGAGCGCCATGAAGCACAACCCCAAGGATCCGCAGTGGCCGGACCGGGACCGCTTCGTGCTCAGCAGCGGCCATGCCAGTTCCCTGATCTACAGCCTGCTGCACCTGACCGGCTACGGCCTGACCCTGGACGATATGAAGCAGTTCCGTCAGTGGGGCAGCAAAACCCCCGGCCATCCGGAGTACCGCCACACCGTGGGCGTGGAAACCACCACCGGCCCCCTGGGCCAGGGCGTGGCCAACGCCGTGGGTTTCGCCATCGCCGAAACCATGCTGGCCGCCCATTTTAACCGCCCCAATTTCCCCGTTGTGGATCACCGGGTGTACGCCTTCTGCGGCGACGGCTGCATGATGGAGGGCATCGCCAGCGAGGCCTGCTCCCTGGCAGGCACCCTGAAGCTGGGCAAGCTGACCCTGCTCTATGACGACAATGAAATCTCCATCGAGGGCAGCACCGACATCGCTTTCCGCGAAAACGTGCCCGCCCGGTTTGAAGCGTACGGCTGGCAGGTGATCCGTCTTCAGGACGGCAATGACGTGGACGCCATCATCGCCGCCATTGAGGAAGGCAAAAAGGACGAGCGGCCCACCCTCATCGTGTGCCCCACGAAGATTGGCTTCGGGTGCCCCGCCAAGGAAGGCAAATCCTCCGCCCACGGCGAGCCCCTGGGCGTGGACAATGTGAAGGCGACCAAGCAGAACCTGGGCATGCCGGAGGACGATTTCTGCGTGCTGCCCGAGGTGTATGAGCATGTACGCGCCCAGATGGAAAAGAACGAAAAGGCCGAGGCGGAATGGAACGATCTGTTCGTGGCCTACTGCAAGGCGTATCCCGGTCTGGCCGAGGAATGGGAAGCCTGGCACAGCCAGGAGCTTCCCGACGAAGTGGCCCTGAACGACGCCCTGTGGCAGTGGGACGCCAAGATGGCCACCCGCGCCACCTCCGGCGAAATGATCAACCGCCTGGCCAAGCTGCTTCCCAACCTGGTGGGCGGCAGCGCCGACCTGGCCCCCTCCAATAAAACCAACATCAAGGACGGCGGCGACTATTCCGCCGAAAACCGGGCCGGCCGCAACCTGCACTTCGGTGTGCGCGAGCACGCCATGGCCGCCATCTGCAACGCCATCGCCCTCCACGGCGGACTGCGCGTGTTCTGCGGCACCTTCTTCGTGTTCAGCGATTACATGAAGCACGCCATGCGCATGAGCGCCATCATGAAGCTGCCCGTCACCTATGTGCTCACCCACGATTCCATCGGCGTGGGCGAGGACGGCGCCACCCACGAGCCCATCGAGCAATTGGCCGGCCTGCGCGCCATTCCCGATATGCTGGTGTTCCGTCCCGCCGACGGCAAGGAAACCACCGCGGGCTGGCTGACGGCTCTCACCGCCGGGCTGCCCACCTGCCTGGTGCTCACCCGTCAAAACCTGCCCCAGTATGAAAACAGCGGGTGCGAGGCCATGAAGGGCGGCTACATCCTGGCCGATTCCGACAAGGAAACCCCGGATGTGCTGCTGATCGCTTCCGGCTCCGAAGTGGAGCAGATGATGGGCGCCAAGGAAGAATTGAAGAAAGACGGCATCGACGCCCGCGTCATCTCCATGCCCTGCATGGAACTGTTCCTCAAGCAGCCCAAGGATTATCAGGATCAGGTGATCCCGCCCTGCGTACGCGCCCGCGTTACCATGGAAGCCGGCGTCACCATGCCCTGGTATCGCTTTACAGGCCTGGACGGCAAGGCCATCGGCATCGACCGCTACGGCGCCTCCGCGCCCTATGCCGTGCTGTTCCGCGAGTTCGGCTTCACGGTGGAAAACGCGGTGAAGGCCGCCAAGGAAGTATTGGCCAAGTAATTGAAACGCGGATCGGCCTGGGGCGGGCAACCGCCCCGGGCCGGTTTTGTATCGGGCGCATGCATGATCCGCAAAGCGGAAAAGCGGGAGGCCCTGGCGCCGCTGCAGGCCTGCGAAGGCCGGGCCCGGGAACAGGGCTGCCGGGAGGCCGGAAAGATCATCCGCTTTGCAAAGGAACCCGTAACGCCCATTTTTTTTCCGATCTGACAGGACAATGAAAGTTTGCGCCGAATATAGAAAGTAGCAAAATCCGGTAACGACGAAAGAGGAGGACATCCCCCATGCAATTCGGATACTTTGACAACGCCAAACGAGAATACGTGATTACCGACCCCCGCACGCCCATGCCCTGGGCCAACTACCTGGGTTCCCCCGCATACGGCGCCATCGTGACCCAGAACGCCGGCGGGTACAGCTTCGTCCAGTCCGGCGCGGCGGGCCGCATCCTGCGCTATATGTTCAACCAGTTTGACGAGCCCGGCCGGTACATTTACCTGCGGGATGAGGACAGCGGCGATTTCTGGTCCGCTTCCTGGCGGCCGGTGGAAAAGCCCCTGGACCAGTTTGAAACCGTCACCCGCCACGGCACCAGCTACACCGAAATCGAATCCACCTATGACGAGATCCAGTCCAAAGCCCTGTATTATGTGCCCCAGGAAGCCACCCATGAGGTGTGGCGGCTGACCGTGACCAATACCGGCGACGCGCCGAGAAAAATCGGCGTGTTCGGCTACTGCGAGCTGACCACCGAATCCTTCTACACCCAGGATCTGGTGAACATGCAGTACACCCAGTTCATCACCGTCACCGAGTTCCACAAGGATCATATTCTGCAGCGCATCAACCAGTTCTGCGACCTGAACGCGGAGGGCGAAAACGGCCGGGAGCGGTTCTTCGGCCTGGCGGGCGCGGAGGTGTGCAGCTACACCGGCCGCCGGGAGCGGTTCCTGGGCACCAGCCGGTTCAACGCCCCCAAGGGCGTCGCGGACGGCAGGCTGGACGATTCCCTGAATTTCAACGGCAACCCCTGCGGCGCGCTGCACACCGTGATCGAGCTGCAGCCCGGCGAAAGCAAAACCGTCGCCTTCCTGCTGGGCCAGAAGGGCGAAAAGGAAGCCCAGGCCCTGATCCGCCGCTATCGCGACACCGCTTACACCGTGGACGCCGAATTGCGGGAGCTGATCGACTATTGGCACGGCAAGCTGAATCACCTGTCCATCCACACCCCTGACGATGACCTGAACACCATGGTGAACACCTGGAACGCTTTCCAGTGCTTCACCACCTTCGTTTGGTCCCGCGCCGCCAGCCTGATTTACTGCGGCGAACGCAACGGCTACGGCTACCGCGACACCGTGCAGGACATTCAGGGCATCATCCACCTGGATCCCGAAATGGCCAAGGAGCGCATCCGCTTCATGCTGTCCGCCCAAGTGCATCACGGCGCCGGGCTGCCGCTGGTGAAATTCACCCACAACGCGGGCCACGAGGATACCCCGGAGCAGGACAGCTACGTCAAGGCCACCGGCCATCCCCATTACCGAGCGGACGACGCCATGTGGCTGTTCCCCACGGTGTATAAGTATGTGGCCGAAACCGGCGACCGGGATTTCCTGATGGAAGTGATCCCCTTCGCGGATCATGACGAGGGCACGGTGATCGAGCATCTCCGGCGCGCCATCGACTTTACCATGCATCATTTAGGCGCCCACGGCATGCCCGCCGGCCTCCATGCCGACTGGAACGACTGCCTGAAGTTGGGCGGCCAGGGCGAAAGCAGCTTCGTGGCCTTCCAATTCTATCTGGCGCTGAATCAGCTGGATGAGCTGCTGCCCAAGACGGCGGAATACGCGGAATACAGCCAGTGGCTGAAGGACACTGCGGCGGATCAGCTGAAAAAGATCAATGAGTTTTTCTGGGAGGGGGACCGTTTCCTGCGGGGCTACACCCAGGAAGGCGCGGTGATCGGCAGCAAGAACGATCCCGAGGCGGCCATGTGGCTCAATCCCCAGGCCTGGGGCGTCATTTCCAGAGGCGCCACCGAAGAGCAGGCCGAAAAGAGCATGGAATCCGTTCATCTCCTGCTGAACACCCCCAACGGCATCGAGCTGATGGCCCCCTGCTACAAGCATCACGCCTTTAACGGCGCGGCCATGCTGCTGTTCAACCCCACCACCAAGGAAAACGGCGGCATCTTCTGCCAGCCCCAAGGCTGGGCCATCCTGGCGGAAGCCCTGCTGGGCCACGGCGGACGCGCCTTTGAGTACTTCAAGGAATCCTGCCCCGCCGCCTACAACGACCGGGCGGAGATCCGCGAGGTGGAGCCCTATGTGCATTCCCAGTTCATCGAAGGCCACGAAACGCCCCAGCCCGGCCGCGCCCACGTGCATTGGCTGACGGGCACCGCCTCCACCGTCATGGTGGGCATGGTGGAAGGCATCCTGGGCCTCAGGCCCACGCCGGACGGCCTGCGCATTTCCCCCGCCATTCCCGCCGAATGGAACAGCTTTACCATGGATAAAACCTTCCGGGGCAAGCGGCTGCACATCACCGTGGACAACAGCGCCCATCACGAGGGCGGCGTGCAGAAGCTGCTGGTCAATGGCCGGCAGGTGGACACCGACGTGCTGACCGACGATATGCTCGCCGACGGCGACCGGATCACCGTGGTGATGTGATCGCGGCCGACAGCACGTGCTGCTGTCTCCGGCTGGTAAAACCGGCCTTGCGGATTCGGCCGTGGCTCTTTCGGGGTTCATCGGCCGTCTGCCATCCCAGGGAACGCCTGTCGCGTTCCCTGGTTTTTTTCGGTCCTTCACGGATCGTGAGGGAAACGAAAGCCTTTCGGCGTCATCCCGGGCGCAGCGAAGCCAGGAGGCGAAGCGCAGCCGAGGGATCCATGCGAGCATCCGGTAAACAGATCATTCGACTCCCCTCCGCTTTTCGCTCCACGCCGCTCAAGAGGACAGGAAAGGCCGTTCCTTTTTTTCCAGCTCTTCCCGTGAAGAATCTTTTTCAGTGCGTTTGTTGCAGGATGACCTGTTCTCGGATACCCCCGGCTGCCTCGCCGAACGCCGGATTTTCCATAGGTCCCTTCCGCACTTGCAAGGAAAGGACAGAATTTGCAATTTTTCTTTCCAATTATCTGTTGAAAATACCTTGACAAATTTGTAACATATGTGTAAAATAATTTTGATCGGCTGAAAACCGACGTCGTTCGGACGGCGTTGGGAAGCTGTTTTCGGATACAGGTTGCTTCTTCGTTCCTTCTTGCAGGCGTTTGCCGCTTTTCCATAGGGGCGCGGGCTTATATATCCGTCTGTCCCGTCCCGGTGCGTGTGGGTGTGTGTATGCTTGCGTGTTCAAGCACGCGGTATCAGAATACAGCTTGGCCGTGCGATAAAACGGCTTTTTGTCGTATGGATTTTGGCCGCTGAACAGAGCAATTGACGATTGAAGAGAAAGAAACATAGAAAGGAGGAAATGCTGAAAAATGCATCCAATCATTTGGATTCTGATTGCGCTGACGGCTGCGGCCATCGGCGCTTGGGGCGGCTATACCTACCGCCGCAACGTGGCTGAAAAGAAAATCGGCCGCACGGAAGAATATGCCAAAAAGCTGCTGGATGACGCCACCCGGAAGGCGGAGGACAATAAAAAAGAAATGATCCTGGCCGCCAAGGAAGAGATCCTGCAGCTGAAAAGTGAATTGGACAAGGAAAGCCGCGCCCGCCGCACGGAGCTGCAGCGCTCCGAGCGCCGCATGGAGCAGCGGGAAGAGACCCTGGACAAGCGCGAAGCGCAGCTGGATAAACGCAAGGATCAGCTGGGCGAGCGTGAAGAAAGCCTGAACCAGAAGTACGCCGATGTGCAAAAGCTGGAAGAGGAAGCCAAGGAGATCAAGCAAAAGCAGGTGGCCGAGCTGGAACGCATCGCCACCATGACCCAGGATGAAGCCCGGCAGATGGTGATCGACCGGGTGGAAAAGGAGGCGTTCCACGACGCCGCCGCCACGGTACGGGAAATCGAAAGCCGGGCCAAGGAGGAGGGCGAAAAGAAAGCCCGCAACATCATCGCCCTGGCCATTCAGAAATGCGCCGCCGATCACGTGGCGGAGACCACCGTATCCGTCATCAACCTGCCCAACGACGATATGAAGGGCCGCATCATCGGCCGCGAGGGCCGCAACATCCGCGCCCTGGAAACCGCCACCGGCGTGGACCTGATCATCGACGACACCCCCGAGGCCGTCATCGTGTCCGCCTTCGATCCGGTGCGGCGTGAGATCGCCCGGCTGGCCATCGAAAAGCTGATCATGGACGGCCGCATCCATCCCGCCCGCATCGAGGAATGCGTGGAAAAGGCCAAGAAGGAAGTGGAAAACCAGATCCGGGAGGCCGGCGAACAGGCCGTGTTCGAAACCGGTCAGCACGGCATCCATCCCGAATTGGTCAAGCTGCTGGGCCGGATGAAGTTCCGCACCAGCTACGGCCAGAACGTGCTGAAGCACTCCATCGAGGTCAGCCACCTGGCGGGCCTGATGGCCGCCGAGCTGGGCGCCGACGTGGCGCTGGCCAAGCGCGCGGGCCTTTTGCACGATATCGGCAAGGCCGTCGACCACGAGCAGGAGGGCACCCACGTGTCCCTGGGCGGCGAATTGGCCCGCAAGTATCATGAGAGCCCCGACGTGATCCACGCCATCCTGGCCCACCATAACGACGTGGAGCCCCAGACCGTGGAAGCCGTGCTGGTGCAGGCCGCCGACGCCATCAGCGCCGCGCGTCCCGGTGCCCGCCGCGAATCGCTGGAGAATTACATCAAGCGCCTGACCAAGCTGGAGGAGATCGCCAATTCCTTCAACGGCGTGGAAAAGTGCTTCGCCATCCAGTCCGGCCGCGAGGTGCGCATCATGGTCAAGCCCGAGGATGTGACCGACGAGGGCACCAAGGTGCTGGCCAAGGAAATCGCCAAGCGCATCGAAAAGGAAATGGAATATCCCGGCCAGATCCGCGTGAACGTGATCCGCGAAACCCGCAGCACGGAATACGCCAAATAATCCGGCACAGCAAAAACACCCGAAGGATTCATCGACGGGTGTTTTTCTTTGCGGATCCCGCTTCCGTGCTGCCGCGGCGGCGACGCACGGATCCCCCCTGGACGGGAAGCCAGGAAAGGCTCCCGATCCGAGGTTTTTTGTCACGGCCTGTTGCAAGCCGGTCCGCGTATCATGTATAATAAGGCTGCCGGCCGCAGGCGCCGGAAAACTGATGGCGATTTTTATACAGAAAGGAAGAATTTCATGATTTCCTGGAAGAATCCCGATACCACCGCCGCGTGGAGCAGATTGAACGCACTGAAAAACAAGGTGGACCTGAAAACCGTCATGGCGGGAGAAGCGGGCGCTCAGCGCGTGAAGGCTTACGCCGCGCCCATGGCCGCGGGCCTGAGCTACCATTACGCTGCCAAGCAGGTGGACGACGAGGTGCTCTCCGCGCTGCAGGCCCTGGCGGATGAAATGCAGCTGACGGAAAAATACGAAGCGCTGTACAACGGCGAGGTGATCAACACCGGCGAAAAGCGCCTGGTGCTGCACCAGCTGACCCGAGGCCAATTGGGCCAGGACGTGGTGGCCGACGGCGTCAACAAGCGGGAATTCTATGAGGCTCAGCGCCTGAAGGCCGGGGAATTCGCGCGCAAAGTGCATAAAGGCGAAATCACCAACGCGGCCGGCGAACCATTCACCACCGTGGTGCAAATCGGCATCGGCGGCAGCGATCTGGGCCCCCGGGCCATGTATCTGGCCCTGGAAAACTGGGCCAGGCAGCAGGGCTGTCTGCGCATGGAAGCCCGATTCATCAGCAATGTGGATCCGGACGACGCCGCCAGCGTACTCAAGGGCATCGACGTCAGCCGTTCCCTGTTCGTGCTGGTGAGCAAGTCCGGCACCACGCTGGAAACCCTGACCAACGAATCCTTCGTGAAGGACGCGCTGAAAAACGCCGGCCTGGACCCCGCCAGGCACATGGTGGCCGTCACCAGCGAAACCAGCCCCCTGGCCAAGAGCCGGGATTATCTGGCCGCGTTCTTCATGGACGACTATATCGGCGGGCGCTACTCCTCCACCTCCTGCGTGGGCGGCGCGGTGCTGTCCCTGGCCTTTGGGCCCGAAGTGTTTGAACGGTTCCTGCAGGGCGCGGCGGCGGAAGACAGCCTGGCCCGGGAAGCCGATGTGAAAAAGAACGCCGCGCTGCTGGACGCCCTGATCGGCGTATACGAGCGCAACGTGCAGGGCTATCCCGCCACGGCGGTGCTGCCCTATTCCCAGGCCCTTTCCCGCTTCCCCGCCCATCTGCAGCAATTGGATATGGAATCCAACGGCAAATCCGTGAACCGTTTCGGCGAGCCCGTGGATTACGTGACCGGCCCCATCATCTTCGGTGAGCCCGGCACCAACGGCCAGCATTCCTTCTATCAGCTGCTGCACCAGGGCACGGACATCATCCCCCTGCAGTTCGTGGGCTTCCGCCGCAATCAGGCGGGCATGGATGTGGTGATCCAGGGCAGCACCAGCCAGCAGAAGCTGTGCGCCAATGTGGCCGCCCAGATCATGGCCTTCGCCTGCGGCAAGCAAGACGCCAATCCCAATAAGAATTTCGACGGCGGTCGGCCCTCCTCCATCATCATCGGCGATCAGCTGACCCCCGAGGCCCTGGGCGCGCTGCTGAGCCATTTTGAAAACAAAGTGATGTTCCAGGGCTTCGTGTGGAACCTGAACAGCTTCGACCAGGAGGGCGTGCAGCTGGGCAAGGTGCTGGCCAAGCGGGTGCTGGCTCACGAGACAGACGGCGCGCTGAAGGCGTACAGCGATTTGCTGGATATCTGAGACGCCGCCTTGTTCTGATGCTGTCCGTTCATCGCTTGCCGGTACGGATTCATATCAGGAAATCGACGTCCCGGAGGCATCGCGCTTTTGCGATCTATCCGGGAACACCAAAAACGCGGGGGAATATGCCCTCGCGTTTTTTCACGGCTTTTTGGTTCTTCACGGATTGTGTGGGAAACAAAAACACCTCGGTGTCATCCCGAGCAAAGCGAAGCCGGGAGGCGAAACGCAGTCAAGGGATCTGCATGAATCCGGCATATAGATCTTTCGACTTCGTTCCGCTCTCGCTCCCCGCCGCTCAAGATGACAGGAAAGGCCGTTTCTTTCACCCTGACATCCCGTGAGGATTCGCTTTTTTGCCTCTCCTGCTGTCTCCTGCTATTTGGTTTATACTATTCGCGTTCTAAGATCCAAATTGGCAAGGATGAAAAAAGAGCAAAGGGACGACGGGGCGTTCTCTTTCGGAGCCCGAAAGAGAACCAGAAAGGGCGCTATAACGGCGGTGGTCATCGTATAGCTTCTGGCCCGGCCGCTGAAAGCGGCCATCCCGGATGCAATGCATCCGGGGAAAGCCGGGGAACCATCCCCATGGAAAAGCTCGCTTTTCCCTGGGGATTTCCCCGGCTTTCATTGGGCCAGAAGCTCTCAAGCTTTCCGTAATTCCAGCGTAACACGCGACGATTCCTTGGTTCTATCGATCAAGCAATTTCGCGAGGAGCGGGTCCAGGGGATCATCCCCTGGCGCGGGGTTCAGGGGCCGCGTAGGCCCCTGCCTCGTCCTCCTCTTCTTATCTCTCTCTTTGCGAATTGTGTTTTAAAACCTTAACAGATTTGGGATGGATTTTTTGTTCTGCCAAAGCGGAACGAAGGGTGGCGCAGCAGCGCTGCGTTCACCGCAGGGACGCGCTGCCAGAACGAAAAAGACGCCCAAAGTTGTAAGATTTTAGAAGAACAGTACTACATCACTGCGGTATTGCGCTTTCCCTCTCCAGCGGCGCGGGGGCCATGGGTACGTCCTTCAGGCAGGTCAGCCGGCTGATGGACACTTCATAGGCCATGCGGTTCATGACGGTGCCGTCGGGCATTTGCTTTTGGTATTCCCGGCTCTGGAACCTGCCCTGCACCTCCAGCCGCTCGCCCACGCTCAGCTGAGCGGCATAGCGGGCGGTACGGCCCCAGGCGATGCAGGGGATATAATCGCTTTTGCCAAAAGCGCGGTTCACCGCCAGCATCAGGTCGGCAATTTCCCGGCCGAAGGGCGTGGTGCGGAAGGCCGGCGGCTTGCAGATGGCCCCGGTCAGGCGGATCATATTGGGGTTTTCCTCATCGTCGGGCGGCAGCAGGCGCTGGGCGAATGCGGTGAGCAGCAGCCGTCCGGCGCCGCCCATCACCTTGTTGTAGGATCGCAGCTGGCCCAGGATGGTCAGCCGCGTGCCCGGCGTGACCTGACTGTTCATCAGCCGTTCGCTCACGGTGACCGGCAGCACGTCCTGAGTCCCGGACAGCCGGGGCACCCGCACATCCATGCGGTAGAATTGTTCGCCAAACACCTCGTGATCCAATACCGGCGCTGATTCGATGACGCCGCACAGGGTCAATTGGTTGTTTTCCGTATCCATGTTTACACCTCCGGTACTGTTGCGGCAGGGCGCTGACGGCCCTGCGCGTCAATGGTGGTTTCTCCTGTCAGCAGCAATTGGGACACGGGTATCACCGTGAACCCCTGCTCCTGATAGCTTTTGAGGATCGCGGGCAAAGCATCCAGGATATATTTGGAATCGTTGTGAAACAGCACGATATCGCCGCTGTGCACGCTGCGGGTGGCCCGGTCGATCATGGGCTGGACGCCCAGGTTCTTCCAGTCCAGGGAATCCACGCTCCACTGGATCGCCTGATACCCCTCCGCCCGGGCGATGAGCACGACATCATTGTTATAATCCCCGTAGGGCGGCCGGAACAGCGTGGGGCGCGAGCCTGTCAATTCCTCGATGTGCCCGGCCACGGTGCTCAGTTCCTGCCGGATCCCGTCCCGGCTCAGCTTGGTCATTTGGGGATGGGTGGTGGAATGATTGCCGATTTCGTGGCCCCGGGCCGCCACCTCCTTCACCAGCTCCGGATACCGCTGCACCCAGGTATCCACCACGAAGAACGTGGTTTTCACCCCGTATTCATCCAGGATATCCAGCAGCTTCAGGGTCTTATCCCCGCCCCAGGCCGCGTCAAAGCTGATGGCGATGACGGGGTCACTGCGCTCCACAGAATAGACCGGCAGTTCACGCTTTCTGGCCACCACCTCCGCCGTGCGCGCCTGAACGGCATATACCGCGCCCACCGCGCACAGCAGCATCAGGGCGGCCAGGGATGCCGCAGCGATTCTCCTGCGCTCCACGCGCGTCATCGCGGCCTGCTCTACCCGTTTGATCATGGCGTTTCCAGCCTCCTTCCTCATGCCGCCAGCGTATGCGGAACGAAGAAAGAATAGAAGCGAAGGGTGCCGCGCTGCCTTGAAGCGCTTTTTTAGCATATGCGAGGATGAACGCGCCCATGCCGCTTTCGTCAAAGGTTGTTCTTTCCCGGCAAAATAAGAAAAAAACAGACAAATTCCGCCGCGGCGGGAGATCCCACCTCCCTTCTCCGCCGTTTCCGGCCGGCCGAAGGCCGGGCGGCCGCCCGCGATGCAGGAGAATTTCCAGAAAAAACAATTTACGCATTGACAAAACGGGAGAAACATTCTATAATATAAACAAGTTTAGCGTTAAACCCCATCGATCGGAAACGCATGGAATCATCATCAAGGAGGTCTGAAAATGAACACGCCTGTGAAAATGGTATCGCTGCTCCTGTCGCTTTGCCTCCTGCTTGCTGCCGTGCCCCTGGCCTTCGCGGAATCCAGCGAGGTCATCGACGCGGATCTCACCTGCACCATCACCCTGGGCAACTGGCCGCCGGACACGGCCGCCGAGGCGGAAAAGGCCCTGTTTGAGGGCTACAAGGCCACGATGGCGAAGCAGTACCCCAATGTGACGCTGGTGCCCGATTACTACTCCTATTCTCTGAGCAATTACGTGCCCATGGCCAAGGGCGGCACGGCGCCCAGCATCTTCCAGCCTCCCTTCACCGATCCGCAGCTGCTGATCAGCCAGCACCTGGTGGGCGATGTGACAGACGCGCTGGAGCAGTTCGGCGTGCTGGAGCAGTTCAGCCCTTCCTATGTGGAGATGCTGGCCGATGAAAACGGCCGCATTTACGGCCTGCCGCGGGATGGCTATGTGCTGGGCATGCACATCAATATCCAGCTGTTCCGGGAAGCGGGTCTGATGGATGAAAACGGCCTGCCCATCTATCCCAAAACGCTGCAGGAATTGGCGGAATACGGCCAGATCATCCGGGAAAAGACCGGCAAGGCCGGCCTGGTGTTCCCCGCCAGCGAAACCTACGGCGGATGGCTGTTCACCAACATCGCCTGGAATTTCGGATGCGTGGGCGAAAGCGCCCTGGAATACCGGGATGAGGACGGCCGCTGGGTGTGCAACTTCACCTCGCCCGAGTGCATCGCCGCCATGGAATACATGCGCGATCTGAAATGGAAATACGATATCCTCAACGCGGACGCCACCACCACCGACTGGGCCGGCGCCCACACGCTGCTGGGCACCGGGGAGGCGGCCATGAACTTTGCCGCGGACGATTCCGTGGATCAGCCCACCTCCAACAAGGGCCTGCCTGTGGAGGATTTCGCCCTGATCCCCTTCCCCGCCGGGGATGCGGGCCGCTACGCCCTGGCCGGCGGCACCTGCTATATGTTCGCGCCGGATATCACGGCGGATCAGGGAATTGCCCTGATGGCGTACCTGAAGATCCTGGGCAAGCTGCCCTTCCTGGACGATGACATCATCGCCGGCATGCGCGCCGACTACGCCGCCAAGCGGGACCGTGGCGCGCCCGTGCTGCCCGCCATCAGCGCCTGGAACGACGAGGAATACAACGCCGCCAAGCAGGCCATCGTGGACGAATACTGCAATGTGGATATGCGTCTGTACGCCGATTTCTTCGATTCTCTGTCCGAGGGCACCATCACCCTGAAATCGGAGGAGCCCGTGTTCGCCCAGCAGCTGTACCGCGAGCTCACCGCCGTGATCCAGCGGGTGATCACCCGGGAAGGGGCGGACGTGGAAAAGGCCCTGCGCCAGGCCGAGGAATCCTTCCAGGAATACCTGGATGACGAAATCAACGATATCTGACGCGTAAAAAACGGAAAACATGCCGGTCACGGTTTGCCTTGCCGGCATGTTTTCTTGCCGATACGCTTTTTGGAGGAGGAATCATCATGAGCGGACAAAAAAGCGGCCTCCCGGGAAAAACAGGGGAAACCCTGAAATCCTGGCTGATCATGCTGCCCGGCCTGATCCTGATGACGTTCTTTGTCTGGGAGCCCCTGTTTGAAAGCATCCGCATGAGCCTGTACAAAACGCGGAATGTGGAATTGGTGCGGTGGATCGGCCTGGATAATTTCATCAGCGTCATCGGGAAGGACGACTTTGTCCAGGCGCTGACGAACACCTTCTCCTACACCGTCTGGTCCCTGCTGCTGGGGTTTGCGCTGCCGGTGCTGCTGGCCATGCTGATCGGAGAAACGCGGCGGGGCAAGGGATTCTTCCGCACGGCGGTGTACCTGCCCAACATGCTGCCCGGGCTGGCCGTGATCATCCTGTGGTCCGCCTTTTTTTCCGGAAAAGAATCCGGCGTGCTGAATATCCTGCTGGGCCATCTGGGCGTGCCGGCGCAGAGCTACCTGACCCGCTCCGAATGGGTGGTCCCCATCATCATTCTGATCGCCACCTGGAAGGGGGCCGGGGCCACGGCGCTGATCTATATGGCCGGCATGGCCAGCGTCAGCCCTGAGCTGTACGAGGCCGCGGCCATTGACGGCGCCACCGTGTGGCACAGGATCATCCATATTCTGCTGCCCTCCATCAAAAAGCTGGCCGGCACGTTGCTGATCCTGCAAATCATCTCCGTGTTCCAGATCATGTACGAGCCCATGGTGCTCACCAAGGGCGGGCCGGACAACGCCTCCCTTTCGCTGATGCAGCTCATGTGGCAGTATGCCTTCGGCGGGTCCATGAATTACGGCAAGGCTTCCGCCGTGGCCGTGATCGTGACATTGATCCTGCTGGGAATGACAGCCGTTTATTCGTATTTCAACCGCAAAGAATCCGATTGGGACTAAAGGAGGTGTGAAAGCATATGAAAAACGCGCAGCGCACCGGCGTGATCCGTGATTACGATATGCATTCCCTGTCTGTCCGGATCGGATACGGCGTGATCCTGTTTTTCTGCGGGCTGATGGTGATTCTGGCGGTGTTCCCGCTGCTGTGGGTGGTGCTGGCGGGGTTCAAGGATCTGAAGGAATTTGTGTCCAGCACGTCCATTGTCCCCCAATACTTCAGCCCTCAACCCTTCGCCACCACCTGGTCCCAGCTGGGCATCGCCAAAAACTACCTGAATTCCCTGATCTTCGTGGTGGGCAGCGTGATTTGCGCGCTGATTTTCAACGGGCTGCTGGGCTATGGCCTGGGCATATTGAAGCCCAAGGGGCATAAAGCCGTCAAGCGCCTGGTGCTGCTTTCCCTGCTGATGCCCACCACCATCAGCATCGTGCCCCTGTTCATGAACATTCAGAATCTGGGCCTGGGCAATTCCTTCGTGCCCCTGTGGCTGTCCTACGGGGCCAATGCCATGTATGTGATTCTGTTTGTGCAGTTCTTTGAATCCCTGCCGCGCTCCATTGTGGAGGCCAGCCGGATCGACGGATGCAGCCAGCTGCAAACCTTCTTCCACATCGTGCTGCCGCTGTCCAAGCCGATCTGCGCCGTGATCGCCATTTTTGCCGTCAATGCCGCCTGGTCCGATTTCCTGCTGCCCTATCTGGTGCTGCGGGGCGGCAATCTGCAAACGGTAATGGTGCGTCTGTTCGTGTTCAGCACGGAGCAGACCGTGAACGAGGATACGATGATGCGCTCCGTGGTATTCTCCATGATCCCGCCCATCATCCTGTTCTTCATCTTCCAGAAGCAGCTGACAGAGAACGCGGTATCCGTGGGCATCAAAGGATAAATCTTCAGCGAGAGAGGAAATACCTATGGCAAAGGCAGCAGACGTTTATTTTTCCGTCGATCCCTGGAAAATCGTGGAGGAGGGCTTCAATCCCGCCTATTCCCGGGTCAGCGAATCGGTGTTTTCCCTGGCCAATGAAACCATGGGCGTGCGCGGCTGCTTCGACGAGGGCGGCAGCGTGGATTCCCTCCGCGGCGCGTATGTCAACGGCGTGTATGACATCGAACGCCTGGGCCGCTCCTACCGCGGTATTGTCGACCGCACCCATTTCATGATTCCCGCCGCCGAATGGCTGATGACGGAGATAACGCTGGACGGAGAAAAGCTGGATCTGGGCCGCGTGCGTTTCCGTGATTTCCGGCGCGAAATGGATATGCGCGACGGCACGCTGACCCGCAGCTTCATCTGGCGGACGTCCACGGGCAAGGAGCTTCGGCTGCGCTTTCTCCGTTTCGTGGATATGACGCATCGGGAACGGGCCTATCAGCGGATCGTGATGGAGCCGCTGAATTTCTCGGGCACGGTGGAATTTTCCTCCGGCCTGTCCTTCGATACAGTCCATGAGGGGTACCGTAAATGCTTCTGGCACAGCGCCCGGGTGGAGGCGGAGAACGGCAGGCTGATGGCGCAGGCGCGCACCGCTCTGTCCGGCCAGGAGGTATTCGCCGGGGCGCTGCTGAATCTGCCGGGAGCAGCGGCGGCGCACCCGACGGACAAAACCGTTTTTCTCCGCGCGTCCCTGTCCCTGGAGGAGGGAAAGGAAACCCGCGTGGACAAGCGGGTGGTGATCCTGTTTGACGGCCGGGAGGGGGAAAGCCTGTGGCAAAGCGGCCGGGAGGCGCTGGCGGCCTGTGACGCTGTCCCCCCGGAGGAAGCCCTGCAGGCGCAAAAGGATTACTGGGCGGATTATTGGCGCACCTCGGATGTGCAGATCGAAGCCGCCGAGGGCAGCGCGGCCGCCGTGGCCATGGAGCAGCAGGGCATCCGTTTCTGCAGCTTCCAATTGGCCCAGATCTACAACGGCGGCAGCATGCGCCACAACATCGGCGCCAAGGGCCTGACGGGAGAAGCGTACAACGGCCACGCTTTCTGGGACACCGAGGCGTGCTGCCTGCCCTTCTATCTGTTCACCAACCCCCAGGCGGCCAGGGACCTGCTTTTGTTCCGCTACAATACGCTGCCTCTGGCCCTGGAGCGGGCCAAAATGCTGGATTGCCAAGGGGCCTGCTATCCCCTGGCCACCCTGAACGGCGAAGAGGCCTGCTCCCTGTGGCAGCACGCCAGCCTGCAATTGCAGCCCAGCACGGCCGTGGCGTACGGCGTCTGGCATTATACCCACGTGACGGGGGATTGGGATTTTCTGTACGATTACGGGGCGGAAATGCTGCTGCAAATCTCCCGCTTCCTGGCCAGCCGGGTAGAAAAAGGTGGGCGGACGGGGAAATACGGCTTCTTCGGCGTCATGGGCCCCGATGAATTCCACATGATGGTCAACAACAACGCCTACACCAACTATATGGGCAAGCGCACGCTGGACTGCGCCGTGGAAACGCTGGACCGGATGCGCAGGGAACGGCCGCTGGCCTATGCAGCCCTGGTGGACAAAACGGCGCTGAACGAGGGGGAGATCCTCCGCTGGCGCGAAATCGCCGATCAGATGTACATCCCCCAGGACGCCGCCGGCCTGATCGAGCAGCATGACGATTTCTTCAATCTGCCCCATACGGACATCAACGCTATTCCCATCAGCGAATTCCCGCTGTACGAGCATTGGTCCTATGACCGGATCTATCGCTCGGATATGATCAAGCAGCCGGACGTGCTGATGATGCTGTATCTGTACAGCACCTCATTCTCCGAAACGGAAAAACGCGTGAATTATGAGTTCTACGAGCCCCGTACCATCCACGAATCCTCCCTGTCCCCGGCCATTCATTCCATCCTGGCGGCGGAGCTGGGCAAAATGGAGGAGGCCATCCGCTTCTTCGGCTTTGCCACCCGCCTGGATCTGGACAACTACAACCGAAACACCCGGGAAGGGCTGCACGTGACCAGCATCGCCATGGCCTGGGCCAACATCGTTTATGGCTTCGCGGGCCTCCGCAGCGACGGAGAGGGGCTGCGTTTTGCTCCCCGGCTTCCGGACCGCTGGAAGCGGCTTCGTTTCTCGGTGCTGTACCGGGGCCGGGTGATCCAGCTCTGCATGGAGCGGGACGGCACCCGCTTCCTGCTTTCTCAGGGGGATCGTCTGGAGGTACAGGTGTATGGCAGGCCCTATACGCTGAGCGGGGAAGAAACGCGGGTCCCCTGCCAGTAATACGCCGACCGCCTGCCATGCGCGGGCGGCTTTGGGGAGGATCGCCGGATGAACAACTGGCTATTGCAAAAAAACGGATGGAATGAGCAGGATGCCGCGTCGGACGGCAACCGTTTTCTCTGCGCCAATGGGTACATGGGCCTTCGGGGCATGCCGGAAGAAGCGAGCAGCGCCTGCTTTCCCGCCGTCACCCTGGCCGGGGTATACGATCAGTATCAGCATCGCTGGCGGGAGCCGGTAAACGCGCCCAGGGGGCTGTTCATCCGGCTGTTTTTTGACGGGCAGTCACTGGCGCTGAAGGATACGCCGGAAAAGCACGCCGCGGAGCTGGACTGCCGCTGGGGCTTGTATCGCCGGGAAACAGATTTCGGCCCGGTGCAGGTCCGCAGCGAACGCTTCGTTTCCATGGCGGATTGCCACTTGATGGCGGATCAGTACCGGATACAGGTGCGGCAGGATGGCGATATGACGCTGCAGGTGGGCATTTCCACCGACATTTGGGACATCAACGGCCCCCACCTGTTCAATTTCCTCTTCCAGACGGGGGAAACGCTGACGGTGGACGCGATCACCGGCGAAAAGAAAATCACCGTGGCCACCGCGCAGGAAGCAGCGCGCGATTTTGATGCAGACGAAAGCGAATGCCGGGACGCATCGGGCGTGTACCGTGTATTCCGGCGCGCCGTCCGGAAAGGAGAAACGCTGACCCTGTCGGCTTTCTTTGCCGTATATACCTCTTTGGATGTCCCGGATGCGCTGAGCGCGGCCCGGATGTGCTGCCGGAAGGCAAAGGCGGCAGGTTATTCCGCCTGCCTGCAGGTGCACAAAGACGCCTGGGAACAGATCCGGGCGCGTTCGGAAATGACGCTGGAAGGCGACGATGCGGCAGCCCTGGCCCTGCGCGTCAGCCAGTACCATTTGAACGCCATCGCGCCAAGGCACGCACATAGCATGTCCATCCCCGCCCGGGGGCTGTCCGGGCAGACCTACAAAGGCGCCGTTTTCTGGGATTCGGAAATCTTTTTCTTCCCCATGTTCGTCTACACCCAGCCCGAAATAGCCAGATCCCTGCTGCGTTACCGCATAGAAACCCTGCCCGGCGCGCTGAAAAAAGCGGCGGAATACGGCTATCGCGGCGCGTTCTACGCCTGGGAAAGCCAGGAGGGCGGCGAGGAGGGCTGCACCAACTTCAACGTGGTGGATGTGTTTACCCACCGTCCGGTGCGCACTTATTTCCGGGATAAGCAGATCCATATCAGCGGCGATATCGCCTACGCCCTGCGCAGCTATTACGACATCACAGGGGACCGCTCCCTGCTGGAGGAAGGCGGGGCCAAGGTGATCCTGGAGTGCGCCCGATTCTATCTCTCCCGGGCCAACGGCCATGTGGATTCACGCGCGGTGGACTTTGCCGACGTAATCGGCCCGGACGAGTACCATGAACGGGTGACGAACAACGCGTTCACCAACCAGATGATCCGGCATTGCCTGGAAAGCGCCCTGGCGCTGGAGGAGATTTTCGCGGATCGTCCGGGATGGCTCGCCTCCCTGCTGGCCGACCTGCATTATGAGGCGGACTGGCAGCTGCTGGCAGACGTGCGCGGACGCATCGCGCGGGCCGCGGAGCAAAACGGCGTGATCGCGCAGTTCGACGGGTATTTTGATTTGGAGGATTGTTCGCTGGATGAAGTGCGGAGCCGGCTGAGAGATCCCCGGGAATACTGGGGCGGGGACCACGGCGTGGCCGGCACCACCCAGATCATCAAGCAGGCGGACGTGATCGCCATGATGGCGCTGTTCCCGGAGCAGTTTACCGATCGGCAGGTGGCCGCCAACTGGTCGTATTACGAGCCCCGCACGGAGCACGGCTCCAGCCTGTCCGCCTGTATGTACGCCCTCACCGCCTGCCGTATCGGCAACATGGACGAGGCATGGCGCCTGTTTATGAAAACCGCCCAGATCGACGTGCTGGGGGGCGGCAAGCAGTGGGCGGGGGAAATCTATATCGGCGGGACGCATCCTGCCGCGAACGGCGGCGCCTGGATGATCGCTGCGCTGGGCTTTGCCGGGCTGCGCGTGCGGAACGGCCGGCCGGAAATCCATCCCAACCTGCCCCGCCAGCTGTTCCGCCTGCGCTTTCCCATCACCGTGGCCGGCGAAAGGCTGACGGTCGAAATCACGCGGGAAGGCGGGCGCATCCTGCGCGAATGAAAACAGCCCGGGGCGACGGAAGCCGCTCCGGGCATGTTTTTCCGTTATGTTCATACGATTCGCGTTCTAAAACAAAAATCGCAAAGAGTGACATAAGAACAGGAGGACGAGGCAGGGGCCTTCGCGGCCCCTGAACCCCGCGCCAGGGGATGATCCCCTGGACCCACTCCTCGCAAAGCTGCTTGATCGATAGACCCAAGAAATCGTCGCGTGTTACGCTGGGATTACGGAAAGTTTGAGAGCTTCTGGCCCAATGAAAGCCGGGATCATCCTCAGAGAAAAGCGAGCTTTTCCCTTGGGATGATCCCCCGGCTTTTCCCGGATGCTTTGCATCCGGGTTGGCCGCTTTCAGCGGCCGGGCCAGAAGCTATACGATGACCACCGCCGTTATAGTGCCCTTTCTGGTTCTCTTTCGGGCTAAAGAGAATACCCCGTCGTCCCTTTGCTCTTTTTTCATCCTTGC